>CAXBES010000004.1:0-214940 GCA_963974915.1 uncultured Ulvibacter sp.
TAGGTCGCCGCCTTCTTTAAGTCCCGATTCATTTATGAGTCGGGACTTTTTTTTTGTATTACTTTATGTAATGACACAAGTGGTGTGGTGATCCCGTTTCTAAAATATGTTTTTTTTACGCTACACATTTTAGAAACGGGATCGTTTCAATACGAACAAGCCGACTTCTTATAAAGGATATCCAGAAATGGATGTCCCTTTTTTTTTATTGTAAACAAAGGGCTTTCATGAAAGAGTCAAGACGCTGCTCTAGCAGGTCTTGATCGTAACCTACACAAAAGTACACTTTTGGTAGCCTCATCGAGTCGGGACTTTTTTTTTACTTTATGTAATGACACAAGTGGTGTGGTGATCCCGTTTCTAAAATATGTTTTTTTTACGCTACACATTTTAGAAACGGGATCGTTTCAATACGAACAAGCCGACTTCTTATAAAAGATACCCAGAAATGGATGTCCTTATTTTTTTAAACTTAATGAAAGGGCTGCCTTGGAAGAGTCAAGACGCTGCTATGGCAGGTCTTGTGCGTAACCTACACAAAAGTATACTTTTGGTAGCCTCATCGATAGGTCGCCGTTCCGACGCTCCGGTCGGGATTTAAAAACCTTCTTTAAGTCCCGATTCATTTATGAGTCGGGACTTTTTTTTTATTACTTTATGTAATGACACAATTGGCGTGGTGATCCCGTTTCTAAAATATGTTTTTTTTACGCTACACATTTTAGAAACGGGATCGTTTCAATACGAACAAGCCGACTTCTTATAAAAGATACCCAGAAATGGATGTCCTTATTTTTTTAAACTTAATGAAAGGGCTGCCTTGGAAGAGTTAAGACGCTGCTATGGCAGGTCTTGTGCGTAACCTACACAAAAGTACACTTTTGGTAGCCTCATAGGGTCGGGATCGTTACAATACTTACAAGCAGACTTTGATTTGTGTTAACATTGTTACATTTTGCAACAGGGATAGAATGAATATCCTTTTTGTACGTGTAATCGTGCAAAAAGATAGCAGTGATAGCCCGGCAGTTGTCCTAAGAATGAAACATTGATCTTAAGATCATTTTAAAGCCCATAAATAGAAGATAAATTGTGCCGGCCATTGAAATGATCCCTAATGTTAGAAAAATATATATGGGAATATTTTCCTTATTCAGCACTGCAAAGGTAATCAAATAAGTGCTAATTACGATTAGGGGTATGCCTAAAGCCAGACGTTTTAATCCTTTTACTAATAATTGCTTGTTGGTATGCCCTCTTTTATTTTCTGTCATTTCTATACTCATTTATCGCTTTTCTCACACTTTTATATTTATTTAAAAGGAACTGAGCCTCATCTTCTGCAATGTCAAGTTCGTCCATTATCATACGGGTCCCTCTATCCACCAGCTTATTATTACTAAGCTGCATATCTACCATTTTATTACCTTTTACCCGACCTAATTGGATCATTGCAGTTGTTGAAATCATATTAAGCACAAGTTTTTGTGCAGTTCCGGCTTTCATACGTGAACTTCCGGTTACAAATTCGGGTCCTACGATGACGGTCACCGGGAATTTTGCAGTGAGCGCTAACGGACTACCTTCGTTGCAAGTGATACATCCGGTGGCAATACCATTTTTATTGCATTTTTCTAATGCGCCAATCACATAGGGCGTAGTTCCGGAAGCGGCTATACCTATTACTACATCCTTTTTAGTGATATTGTGTTCCTGAAGGTCATTCCAGCCCTGATTGTGCGAATCTTCTGCAAATTCTACCGCTTTGCGAATGGCTTGATCGCCTCCCGCAATTAACCCTACAACTAATTCGTGAGGGACACCAAATGTTGGCGGACATTCACTGGCATCAACAATACCTAATCTTCCGCTGGTTCCGGCACCAATATAGAAGAGTCGGCCACCGGTTTTAATTGCTTCAGAAACTATTTCGGCAAGTTTTGTTATGTTGGGTAAAGCTCTCTCTACTGCAATTGGCACCGTTTTATCTTCGGTGTTAATGCTTTTGAGTAATTCGGCAACACTCATTTTTTCTAAATGGTTGTAATTCGAATCAGACTCGGTAGTTTTGGTAAAGTTCATATTCAAATTTACGATTTTAGAAGGAAATTGTATAGATTAGAGTCTGAAGCTTGAAGTTGGACTGTCTTCGTAACTACTCAACTATGTATGTCAATGTTGAAACTTCGGAAACTCTAAAGTAACCTAACGGAAAATTTTCTGTATTTGTTTCATTAATTATATTACCTCTTACCGTTGCGGGCTGAGTTTGGAATGGGCCATCACTTTGATCTGTACTTTGCTGCAGCAACACAAACATAAAATTAAAGAATTGTTCATCGGCACCATAGAGATTAAAAATAACTTCATCACCGGCGGTAAGATCCTCGGCCAGGTATAATCCAAAAATTGAATTCCCATCAAAGAACTCATCGCTATAAATGTCTAAATGGTCTCCACGACCGGAGAGAGCTTCAAAGAAATAGTAATTTTCAATACCAAGTGGGTCGGTAAAATAAACTTTTAGTTCTATATCTTCGCCTGTAAATCCGCCGTCATTTCTTTGTTCTACATATTCAAGAGGAACTACAGAACGCAATTGCTGTGTTGCTGTGTAAACTTCTCCTTCGTAATTGATAGCTAGGGTATAATTCACATTTTCCTGTGGAATTAAATTGCTTTCATAAATTCCGTTTCCGGAGTAATTGAAGGGAAAAGTATCACCGTTTTCATCGGTTATTGCAACGATAGCATTATCTACAACGGGAATCTCATTATCAAAAAAAGGAGCAGTAGTGGTGAGTTTAATGGTAGAATTTGAGCTTCCGTCTTCCAGGAGATTAATATTTGCTTCAATAACAAGTCTTGGCTCACTGGTGTTGAGATCAACGTCTATAACTTCTTCGCAGGCGCTAAAGATTCCGAAGAAAAACAAAAGGACTAACATCTTCTTCATAGCTTAAAATTTAAAGTTATAAGTTACCGATGGGATAATTCCGAAAATAGATAATTTAACCGCTTCGTTCTTGTTAATATCTGTATTTTCTCTAAATGATATGGATGATGCATTCTTTCGGTTATATACATTATAAATGCTAAAAACCCATTCACTTTTCCAACGTTTTTTTGAATCCGGTCTCGGGGTCCATGTTGCCGAAAGGTCTAGATGATGAAAATCTGTCAATCTACTACTATTTCGGGTTTCGTAGACCGGAACAACGAGCCCTTGGTATTCGTATTGTCCTTCGGGATACGTCGTTGGCTGACCGGTTTGATAGATAAGATTAGCACCAAACGTCCATTTTGGCGACCACTCATATTGTGCGGTAATAGAAATATCATGGGTTCTATCCCAGGGAGAATTGTACCATTGTCCATTGGCGATTCCCGATTCGAGGGGAGTGCGACCGGGTGTTCGTTGCTCACTTTTAGAAAGGGTATAGGCGATCCAACCTTGTAATTGTCCTTCTGTTTTTCTTAACAAAAGTTCTAATCCGTAAGCTCGTGCTTCACCATTTAGAATTATTTGTTCTACAGCGTTATTAGCAATAAGGTCTGCATCATCAACGTAATCGATTCTGTTCTTCACTTCTTTGTAATAGGCTTCCACTTCGAACGAATAGTTTTCAAAGGTTTTGAAATATCCTGCAGCCACTTGATCTGCCAATTGAGGTTCTATATATTTACCGCTGGGGGCGTAAATATCGAAGGGAGTAGGGGATGTAGTGTTACTAATAAGATGTATGTATTGTGCCATTCTATTATAACTCGCTTTAACAGAAGAAGAGTTATTTAATTGATAAGCAATTGCGAGTCTGGGTTCCAGATTGGCAAAGGAGCGGATCGTTTCACTTCTACCAAACGAGAGGGTATCTACCGGAGTGGCTTTTTGGTAAATGTTTAGCGCTTCATTATATATTATGGGATTATCGTTGTCATAAACGTTGAGTTCATCCTGTCCTAAACGGTTGAAAGTAGAAAGTCGCAAACCTGCCTGCACTGCCAGCCTCTCTGTGATCTCAATTTCTGAATCTAAATAGACTGCATTTTCAAAGGCGTATTTGTTGGTTAGCTTAAAAGGATTTATCCCCGAATCTTCACCGGTTGGGTTAATATCTCCCGGGTTAAATTTATAATAGATGCTGTTTAAACCGTATCGTAGTTCTATTTCTTCGGAAAGATAATGGGTAAGATCGTATTTAAAATTGAAATTTCTAATTCCGCTATCAAACTGAAAATCGACAAATGTTAATTCTAGTCCGTAGTAATAATCTGAGTAGATCAACGAGAGATTAGAAAAAAGCTTGTCTGAAAAAAGGTGATTCCACCGCAGATTCAGGGTCGCGTTTCCAAAGGTATTAGCAAACGTATCACTGATACTAAATTTATCTCTTCCGAAGTAACCCGACAAATATAAACGGTTGTTGTCGTTGATATTGTAACTTAGTTTAGTATTAAGGTCGTAAAAATATGCTACATTATCATTGTCGAATAACGGAAGGAACAAATGTGCATAACTGCTTCTGCCCCCAATAAGAAACGACGCTTTATCTTCCACGATAGGGACCTCTAAAAGCAATCTGCTGGCAACCAGTCCAATACCTCCCGTGGCACCAAATTTCTTTTTACTTCCGTCTTTTTGGTAGATGTCTAAAACTGATGAGATACGTCCGCCGTATCTCGAGGGAATTCCTCCCTTATATAATGTAAGATCTTTAATTGCATCGGGATTAAACACCGAAAAGAAACCGAATAAATGTGACGAATTATAGAGTGTGGCTTCATCTAGGAGTATTAAATTTTGATCGGCAGCCCCGCCACGAACGTTAAAACCGCTGGCACCTTCACCGGCATTGGTGACTCCGGGAAGAAGCGTAATTGCTTTAATTACGTCTGCTTCGCCCAATACTACCGGAATTTTCTTGATAGTACTTGAAGACAGCGTATTGGTACTCATTTGGGGCTTTCTAATATTCAGTTTTTCTACATCAGCTTTAATAATAACTTCAGAGAGCTCTTCGGTATTGGCATTTAGAAGAATATCCTTTTTGATATTCTGTGCTAAGATGATCGTTTCCTTTTTTGTGTTGAAACCTAAGCTGCTATAAAAAATTTCATATTCTCCTTCAGGGAGAGTTATGGAATAAAAGCCGTATTCGTTGGTAATTGCTCCCGCTTGGATTTCAGGAATAATAACATTCACACCAATTAGGGTTTCGCCGGAATCTTCTTCCGATACGGTTCCACTTAGTGTAAATTTTTCTTGACTCCAACCTATGGTACCAAAGAGGAGCAGAAGGGATAGGATTACTTTATTCAACTCAATTTTTTTATTAAAAATAAGCATAAAAAAAAGTCTTCAGTTTTAATGAAGACTTTTTAACAGGGTTTAATTTATTTTATTTCTGAAAGAATAGAATTAAATGTTTCACTTGCTCTCATTTCCTTATCCACAAGTGCTTCTGTGGGTTCGTAGTAACCTCCAATATCTACAGCACTTCCTTGCGCATCTATCAATTCCTGAAGAATTGTAGTTTCATTCTCTTTTAATTTTGATGCGATAGGCGTAAATCTATTTTTTAAGGTTTCGTCCTTACTTTGGTTTGCCAAGGCTTCTGCCCAATAAAGTGCAAGGTAAAAATGACTCCCACGGTTATCGAGTTCGTTAACTTTTCTCGACGGACCTTTTTTATTTTCCAATAATTTTTCGGTAGCATCGTCCAGTGTTTCAGCAAGCAGTAAGGCTTTAGGGTTGTTGTATGTTTCCCCCAGATGTTCTAATGATACTGCTAAAGCTAAAAATTCGCCTAATGAGTCCCATCGTAAATGCCCTTCTTCCATAAACTGTTGTACATGTTTAGGAGCTGAACCTCCGGCACCGGTTTCAAACAATCCTCCACCGTTCATTAGAGGTACAATAGAAAGCATTTTTGCACTGGTTCCAAGTTCAAGAATTGGAAATAGGTCTGTTAAGTAGTCGCGTAGTACGTTTCCACTTACTGATATGGTATCTTTTCCAGCCTTAACACGCTCTAAAGTGTATTCGGTTGCTTTCTCGGGAGAAAGAATCTTTATTTCCAGGCCTTCGGTGTTATGATTTGGTAGGTACTTGTTTACTTTTTTTATAAGTTCGGCATCGTGTGCACGGTCTTCATCTAACCAAAAAACTGCTGGCCAACCGGTAGCTCTGGCTCTACTCACCGCGAGCTTTACCCAGTCCTGAATAGGCAGGTCTTTTACCTGACACATTCGCCAAATATCACCTTTTTCTACATCATGTTCAATTAGAATATTTCCATTTGCATCAACAACACTAACCTTTCCGTTCGAAGCGATTTCGAAAGTTTTGTCGTGAGACCCATATTCTTCGGCTTTTTGTGCCATTAGACCAACATTAGGAACAGTACCCATGGTAGTGGGATCGAAAGCCCCGTGTTTTTGACAGAATTTGATCGTAGCGTCATATATTCCTGCATAACTGCTGTCGGGAATGACTGCCTTGGTATCTTTACTTTTACCATCGGGACCCCACATCTGACCAGAATTACGGATCATTGCCGGCATAGATGCATCAATGATCACATCACTTGGAACGTGGAGATTTGTTATCCCCTTGTCACTATTAACCATAGCGAGTTCCGGGTTATTCTCCATTATTTTTTGAATATCATTGAGGATACTGGTGCGTTTTTCTTCGGAAAGTTCATCGATCTTAGAAACAAGATCCCCAAAACCATTATTCACATCGACCCCGATCGCATCAAAATCTGTAGCGTACTTTTCGAATAGCTCTTTAAAAAACACACGGACGGCGTGCCCAAAAATAATAGGGTCGCTCACTTTCATCATCGTTGCCTTCATATGAAGAGAGAACAGTACATTTTGTGCTTTAGCGTCTTTAATTTGTGCATCCAGAAACGATAACAGGGCTTTTCTGCTCATTACAGAGGCATCAATGATCTCACCTTCCAATAGCGCCAGATTTTCTTTTAACAAAGTTTTGTTACCATTGTTGTCTTTATGAACAATCGATATTACAGTATCGTGTGCGATCGTAACAGATTTTTCGGTATGTCTAAAATCCCCATGGTCCATTGTAGAGACGTGAGATTTTGAATTTGGACTCCAGGCGCCCATACTGTGCGGATTTTTCTTGGCGTAATTTTTTACGGCTTTTGGGGCACGTCTGTCGCTATTTCCTTCACGTAATACCGGATTAACAGCACTTCCTTTAATTTTATCGTATTTAGCCTTTATTTTCTTTTCCTCATCATTTTGAGGTTCTTCGGGATAGTTCGGTAAGTTGAACCCTTTTGCCTGTAATTCGGCTATCGCGGCATTTAATTGAGGAAGAGAAGCACTAATATTTGGTAGTTTAATAATATTGGCTTCAGGTTTTTTTGCTAGTTCTCCCAACTCGGCTAAAGCATCGTTCACCTTTTGATCTTCAGAAAGAAACTCCGGGAAGTTTGCCAAAATCCGCCCGGCAAGGGAGATATCTCTAGTTTCGATATCGATATTTGAAGGTCCAGTAAATGCCTTAACAATTGGTAAAAGTGAATGAGTTGCCAACGCCGGAGCTTCATCGGTTTTAGTATATATAATTTTAGCCGTTTTTGTCATTTAGTGTGGGTTTGAATTTTTAAAAAGAACATGCAAAGTATTACACCTTTAAATGTTTTATCAACTGTAAAATGACATCACATTTAAAGGTGCAAATATACACATTTGAATAAGGTTTTGAAAGGAGATATTAGAGGGATCTCTAATCTACCATTGAAGAATTGTAAAAGTCAAGCAATTTGATAAGATCTTTTTCATTATCGAGATCTAGTCTGTTCTTATTAACATGATTCTTAACTTCTTTATTATCTTTAGACAATAATTTTATGATCTTATTTCTACTATTAGGTAATTCGTAAAAACTACCATTCTTTCCAACGAGATAGTATTTTTTAGTTTGCTTAAATTCGGCAGGCTTATCTTTGTCGTAAGATGTTTTAGCCGCTTTGGGCGGCGAGTATTCGGCATCGGTTTTTTTATAGAGGTCATAGACCTTTCCTTCCGAAAGAATTTCGAAATAGTGACCTTTCTCGTTCGATTGATCAAAAGGAATAAATACGTAGATCTGATTCAGTATTTTAACAAAAACCTCAGGTTCTCTTAACAGTGCTCCATATTCGTCATTACTACTATGCTTGGATTTTTTTATTTCAATTTCATCAGAAAAAGCATTGTACCTAACATAAACATTGTTTGCGGCCAACTCTTTGCCATTATATATACTACCTAATAAAAATTCTTCATTCGTATAAGGAGATCCTTTTAGATTTTTAAATTGATCTTCGGTCAAACCGAAGGCTTCATTTTTTTCCTGTATGCCTATAATTCGGGTCCCAATATTGAACTCATTATTATAAGCCTGAGCTAACATAGGAGCAGTCGTGCAAAAAAAGAGTAATAGTGTAATAATTGATTTCATAACTAGAAGTTTTTTTATAAAAATAACTTTTCTAAGATAGAATCACAACTTTACCGGCAATTTATTAAAGGATAGAATTAAACACTTAATTGCCTAAGTTTAGGGTGACGAACATTACATAAAGCAAGAAAAGCCATAACACTGTATTTCTACATTGTTATGGCTTCTTGTGAAACACATCTTTACCGATTATTCGCCGAAGACGAATTGAAGCAGGTTTATTATACCCCTGCAACCGTGACCTGTTTCAATGAGAACTGTTTTTATATTGAACCATTAACTAAAAGTCAACCTATGTCTCAAAAAACAATACTCAAACTTTTTTTAATCTCAATCCTAACCATCATAAAGATCGTTAGCATTTCAAACGATTAAGAAAAGTATATAAAGAACGTTACTTTATTTTTATCGTAATGACTGTTACATCATTTTGATATTGTAAATATAATTTATCATTACTAAAAAACCGGTATATTTAAAGCATTAGATATTAACTATTTATACACTTAGTTTATTAACAATTGTTCATAAGAAAGCCCGCAAGAAAACTTGCGGGCTTTTCGATATTTGTATGAGAAACGACTAGTATCTTTTCTCTTTAATTCTTGCTTTTTTACCGGTAAGGCCTCTAAAGTAATAAATACGTTTTCTACGTACACTACCTTTTTTGTTTACTTCAATTTTTTGAAGTGCCGGTAAATTCACCGGGAAAATACGTTCAACACCTACTGTTCCGGACATTTTTCTAATAGTAAAGGTTTGTGTAAGTCCTGTACCTTTTACCTGAATCACAACACCTCTAAAGAACTGTGTTCTGGTTTTTTCACCCTCACGGATCTCATAGTACACAGTAATAGTGTCACCTGCTCCAAACTGAGGAAAATCTTTTGTCTCTACGAATTCGTCTTGGACATATTTAATTAACTCTTCCATTTCGTTAATTTGATAAAGTTTATATTAAAACAACATTCACGTATTTCGCCAGAGGTTGGATTAAATCGAGTGCAAAAATAATCAAATTCCATTGTTTCACAAGTATTTTGTGATATAAATTATAAAGCGGTTTTTCAATTTTTTTTCCTATTCTCGTTTAAAAGTAAAAATTCACAGGACGTTAACCAAGCTCATTTGAGAACTCGGGAAAAAAATTATAGAATTTCTTCGGAAGGTCGCTTCTTAAAGAAACTGTCTTCCCTGTAAAGGGATGTGTAAATCGTAAGGCAGTTGCATTTAGGAGTAATCCATTACCTTTTTTATCTAAATTTTCGGCACCATACTTTTGATCCCCAAGAATAGGTGCCCCTACTGTGGCGAGGTGTATCCGCAATTGATGTTTTCTGCCGGTAGAGGGCTTAAGTTCTACTAAGTTTAAATTACCATATTTTCGCGACTCTTTTGTTTTCAACACCTTAAATTCGGTTTTACTGGCTTTGTTATCAATTTTTGCTTCAATTTTTCCGTAGTCATTTAAAATTCCAAGCGTAACCGCATGATACACCTTAATAATCACTTTGTTTTCGAACATCTTGTTGAGCGCACTCAAAGCTCCCGTAGTTTTTCCAATTAATAAGAGTCCGCTGGTGGGATAATCTAATCTGTGCACCGGCTCCGGTCTAACCAAAGCATCTTTAAGAGAACTTTTCTCTAAGTTAAAGGGGAGCGCGTTTTCAAGTGTAAACTTCTTATTCCCGCTTACGACAATTCCTGCTGGTTTATAGACTACCGCCAGATAGTCGTCTTCAAATAAAACATCTAAATTGAGTTCTAGAGTGGGTTTCTTAAATAGTAACGGGTTTTGAAAGATCTCGATGATCTCGCCACCTTTAATATAATCTCTTGTATAACCAATCTCTCGATTTATTTTAACCAGTCCCGCCTTTACAGCATTTTTAAAACCTTTGCGCGATGTTATCGTTTTAAAAGTGCCCGCCGGAAAATCTGAAAGTCGAAAGGATTTGTCCACTACGGGAACGACATATTCCTCAATTTTTAATAATTGATTTTCGCTAGGCATGTTAGATTAAAATTGAATTATTCAAGAAGGTCGGGACGTTTCTCCTGTGTGCGTTTAAACGCTTGAGATTCTCTCCACTCTTCTATTTTGGCTGTGTGTCCGCTTAAGAGCACATCGGGAACCTCCCAGTCTTTATATTTTGCGGGTCGTGTGTAAATGGGTGGCGCCAATAAATTGTCTTGAAAGGAATCGGTTAAAGCACTTGTTTCATTTCCTAAAACTCCGGGAATAAGTCTAATTACTGCATCACAAACAATTGCCGCAGCAAGTTCTCCTCCACTTAACACAAAATCGCCTATGGAAATCTCCCGGGTTATAAAATGATCCCGAACCCGTTGATCAACTCCTTTATAATGTCCGCAGAGAATAATAATATTCTCATTTAAGGAAAGTTCATTGGCCATTCCCTGATCTAAAGTATTACCGTCTGGAGTCATATAGATCACTTCATTATACTCTCGCTCTCCCTTTAATTTCGAAATACATTTATCGATTGGTTCGATCATCATCACCATGCCGGCTCCCCCGCCAAATTGATAATCGTCTATCTGATTGTAATTATTGGTGGAAAAATCCCGTAGGTTGTGAAAATGTATCTCTACAAGCCCTTTATCGATCGCTCGTTTCAAAATAGAAGCTTCAAACGGACTCTTTAGTAGTTCGGGAAGAACTGTGATTATATCAATTCGCATAGCTTAAAGTAATTCTTTTTTAAGTTTACAACGATCTATAGATTCTTTAGCCCGGTTTAATACATTCTTATCTAAGGTTCCCAACGCACATTTTCTATAATTATCTATAGCTTCATCTAATTTCCCTTGCTGTTCATACATGATCGCGTACTCATTATACATAGTCGATTTGTTAACTCCCGGCACGTTCATCGCACTGTCTAACAAAGTAGTTAGCTCTTCGTATTTACCCAGGGTGGAGAGTAACACCGCATAATTGTAATAAACTGCGGGATACATAGGAGATTTTTCAATACAAAGTTTATAAAGAGTTTCTCCTTTTTCATATTCCTTAAACTTTACTTCGTAGAGATATCCCAGATGATTGTAAGCTTTTCCAAAGTTTGAGTCGATATCAATGATCTTTTCTAAAATATTTGAAGCAACTTCGTATTTTCCGTTCTTTATTTCGAGGTTTGCCTGATCCAGCATTTCCTCCAGTTTGGTAAGATGATCCATAAGCGAAAGTTAAAGTGTAAAAATAAGGCATTTCTACCTAATTATATCTCCCAGGTGTAATGATTCACGTGAGTATCCTTTTTCCAGCCTAAACGTTCGTATAATTTTTGTGCAGGATTGTCAATAGCTGTCTCTAAGGTCAACCCTTTGCTACCTTTATTTTTGGCGAATAGCTTAGCGCGCTCCATCAAGGCTTCACCTATTCCTTTTTTTCTTGCTTCGGAAGAAACAAATAGATCGTTTAATATGTAGGTGCGTTGCATAGAAACTGAAGAGAAACTAGGGTAGAGCTGTGTAAAGCCTAATCCGAGGCCATCTGAAGCCGTTGCGAGAAAAATAACTGAATCCTCCTTCTGAAATCGTTCATTTAAGAATTTTCGAGCTGCCTCCGGGTTAGACTTTTGATTGTAGAAAACCCGATAACCATCAAACAATGGAACTAATATATCTAAATTGTCGATAGTTGCTCTTATAATTTGCATAGATCGCTATTGGATTAGTATTTTACTAATGAGGTTACGAAGATAGTCAACCTTTAACCTCGTTGTTATTGTTTTCCTACTCTGCCCCATCGAAAAGTCACTTAAAAATAACCGTTGCTTTGTGCTATGAGCAATATAAGAATAATGATAGAGATGATATAGCGTTTCTTTTTATAGGCTCGTTCGGACTACTTCTTCGTTCTGAAACATTAGCTTTTTTAACAAGTCTTATCGAAAGTAAGTTGAATCTCAGTTAATAAAGAAATAAAAAAAATCCCGCAATTGCGGGATTTTTAAAATTTCAAGCCTTTCCGAAGCTATTAATAGTACGTAAAACGACGTACTTTAGAAATATACTTGGCAAGTCTAATAACCTGATGACTGTAACCATATTCGTTATCGTACCAAACATATAACACCACATCTTTTCCATCAGCAGTAACAATTGTAGCGTTACTGTCATAAATTGATGGAGCAGATGAACCAACGATATCACTTGATACCAATTCGTTATTCAAAGAATATTTGATCTGTTCTACAAGATCACCCTCCAATGCGTATTTTTTCATAATAGCATTGATTCCATCTTTAGAAGTTTTTGCTTCTAACTCTAATTTTAAAATAGCCAAAGAACCATTAGGTACGGGAACACGTATCGCATTCGAAGTTAGTTTCCCTTCAAACGATGGCAATGCTTTCGATACAGCACTTCCGGCACCTGTTTCTGTAATTACCATGTTTAATGCTGCTGCACGTCCGCGACGATATTTTTTGTGCATATTATCCACCAAATTCTGGTCATTTGTATAGGCATGAATCGTTTCAAGGTGTCCGTGAACAACTCCAAGAGAATCTTCAATTGCTTTTAGAACCGGAGTAATTGCATTCGTTGTACAAGAAGCGGCAGAGAAAATATCTACTTCATCCGGGTTGTATTCTGAATGATTAACTCCGTGTACGATATTAGGAACTCCTTTACCGGGAGCCGTTAATAAAACTTTTGATGCTCCTTTTGAAGTAAGATGTCTGCTTAAGGCTTCCTTATCTCTAAAGGCACCGGTATTATCGATTACTAATGCATCCTCGATCCCGTATTGTGTATAATCAATTTCTTCTGGACCATTGGCAGAGATAATGTGAACGGTAGTTCCATTAATCACCAATGCCTTGTTTTCAAGATCTACACGAACTGTACCAGGGAAATCTCCGTGAACCGAATCGTATTGTAGTAAAGAGGCTCTTTTTTCTAATACAGTTTGATCGATAGTACCACGAGTAACGATTGCTCTCAATCGCATCTGATTTCCTTGCCCAGTGCGAGTCATAAGCTCTCTTGCCAATAAACGCCCAATTCTTCCGAAACCATATAGAACTACATCTTTAGGAGTGATGTTCTTCTGTTCTTTAGCACCTTTTAGTTTTTCTGAAACAAATGCCAAAGCATCCGAAAATTTGTTGTCTTCCAAATGATATTCATAGGTTAGTTTTCCAATGTCTAATTTAGCAGGCGGAAGATCTAAAGTTTTAATTGCTTGCGCAATTTCAACTGAATCGAAAATAGAAATTGGTTTTTGAACAAATTCGCCGGCGTATTCGTGAAGATTTAAAATCTCACTTACGTTACGGTCAATTAATTGGTTTCTGAAGAGCACCAATTCAATTGATTTGTCGTACCAAAGGTCGCTAATAATGTTAATGAACTCTACGGTAGCCTTTCGGCGATCGGTTTGAAAAGACAGTTCTTTTTCATAAACGTCATCAAAACTCATAGTTGTGTAGTTTAGGTCCCAAATTTTCGATGGGATGAGGGTTAAAAAATTTTTGCAAAAATAGTTATTTCAATCGTTTTCGTAAAGCTTATTTCATAAAATAAAATACCCCTCTAAATCGGTCAGGATTAAAGGGGTATTTCTTTCAGAAAAGTGATTACTTATCTGAATATAAATGTGTTCAATTCTCCTTGCTGATTTACAAAAGTAACCTTAATAGGAGCATTGTAATTTCGCTGAGACATTATTCTTTTCACATCATCGATGTCTGAGACTTTCTGATCGTTGATACCTGTTATCACAATACCATTTAAATTATACTGTGCAATATCCCGGGTTAATGCTTTTGTTACTACAACGCCATTCTTTACACCACGTTCCCTAAGGTCCGTTTTACTGGCATTTTTTACTTCAAGACCTAAGTAGTCAATTTCGTAGGTTTCCAGTTTAACGAGTGTAACGGGAATTACCTTCATTTTACCATCTCTTGAGACCGTTACGTCTACCACATCATCGGGACGCTTTGATCCCAAATATCCTGCAAGGTCGGAAAACTTTCCAATTTCATATCCGTCTAGTTTCTGTATTACGTCACCTTCTCTAATACCTCCAAGATCGGCTCCGCTACCTTTTTCAATCCCGGCAACATACACACCTTGCGTTTCTTTAACTCCGTACTCTTTGGCTATACGAGAGTTTAAAGTACTCGCTCTAATACCTAGTATTCCTTGCTGAACATCCCCAAACTCTATGATATCCTCGATCACTTTTCTGGCGATATTTGATGGTACGGCAAATGAATAGCCTACATAAGACCCGGTTTCACTTGTTATAGCTGTATTAATACCCACTAACTCTCCACGAGTATTTACTAATGCACCTCCGCTGTTACCACGATTTACAGCGGCATCGGTTTGGATGAAGGATTGAGGATTGCCATCAAATTCGTTTAGGTCTCTTGCCTTTGCACTAATAATACCGGCAGTAACCGTTGACGTTAAGTTAAATGGATTTCCCACTGCAATTACCCATTCCCCAATTTTTAGATTATTGGAATCAGCAAAAGGGATGTGTGGAAATTGATCATCACTTTCAATTTTTATTAAAGCAATATCTGTTTTTGGGTCTGTCCCAATAAGTTCGGCCTTATAGGTTTTGTTGTTGTTTAAAGTGACTTCTAATTGTGAGGAGTTCGCAATTACGTGATTATTCGTAATTATATAGCCGTCCGGTGATATAATTACCCCACTTCCTGAACCCACTGTCGCACGGGGCTTTCCGCCACCGCTGTAATATTCAATAATGTTGGTTGGTTGTTTGGTAACTGTAGTGTTTTTTACGTGCACCACGGCATGAACACTCTTTTCGGCTGCTTCGGTAAGATCAATACTGGCGATATTACTTTCCGAAGAAAAATTTGTAGGTATAAATGAATTGGCGGTTTCATGTGAAGGAGAAATAACGATACTTTCACTTTCAATAAAATACTTATAACCACCTAAGGTTATGGCGCCTGCAAACAGCGCTACAGCAAATAATCGGACTGTCTGTTTCATAAATAATAGATTTAGATTCATATTAGTAACAATTATAAGACGAAAATATTCTGTCAAAATTTCACTTTTAACGCCCATTTAACACTTAAATTAAGCCTAAACTCGAGTTGGCTTTTTATACCTTTGCCAAAATGGAGATAGCTTTTTTTAAATATCAAGGAACAGGCAATGACTTTGTCATGATCGACAACCGTCGGGAGAATTTCAACAAAAATAATACCGAATTGGTTGCCCGACTTTGTGACAGACGATTTGGAATTGGTGCCGACGGACTCATCTTACTAGAGACTCATCCTACGGCAGATTTTAAGATGGTTTATTATAATGCTGATGGAAATCTGAGCTCTATGTGTGGAAATGGAGGACGATGCATTACATTGTTTGCTAAAGATCTGGGTATAATCGATACCAAAGCTTCATTTGAAGCTGTTGACGGAATGCACCAAGCCACGATCAATGAAGGAATCGTCTCGCTTAAGATGAGTGATGTAGATAAAGTTGAAGTAATGGAGACTCATGCATTTCTTGACACCGGATCACCGCACCATGTTGAAAGGGTTTCGAACTTAAGAAAATTTGATGTTAAAACAAACGGAAGTAATATTCGTTATAATACCTACGGAAAAGAAGGTGCGAATATAAATTTTGTAGAAAAGGTTGGCGATAATACTTTTTCCGTGCGCACTTACGAAAGGGGTGTAGAAGATGAAACCTTGTCTTGTGGTACGGGAGTGACTGCGGTTGCTATAGCGATGTTCGAGACGGGAAATACGAATTCGACGAAAGTGGAATTGCAAACCCCGGGAGGGGACTTAACCGTTCGGTTCGTTAAAGAAGGAGGTTTTTACAAAGATGTTTATCTGGAAGGTCCGGCCAAACAGGTATTTAAAGGTGTTGTTAAATGATAACCTTAAAAGGAGAACATATTATACTACGGGCGTTAGAGCCAACAGATCTAGAACTGCTTTATAACTTAGAAAATGACGAATCGGTTTGGGAAGTTAGTAACACCACGACTCCTTATTCTAAATTTATTCTAAAACAGTATCTGGATAATTCACATCGCGATATTTTCGATATTAAACAATTGCGATTAGTAATTACAATTGCTTCGGAAGGCCGCCCTATTGGATTTATAGATCTATTCGATTTTGATCCCAGACATCAAAAGGTTGGCGTTGGAATCGTTATTTTTTCTGAAACCGACAGAGGGAAAGGTTATGCTCTTGAAACACTGAAAATGATCACTAAATACGCTTTTATAAACCTGAATGTTCATCAGGTGTACGCAAATATTACTGAGTCGAATGCAAGGAGTATTCAGCTTTTCGAGAAGGCGGGATTCGAAAAAACGGGTATAAAGAAAGACTGGACTCTTTCCGAAGGAAAATATAAAAATGAGCTGATGTATCAGTTAATTAAAAATAAAAGGTAATACAATCTAATAATGTATCTAAAAAAAATTCTACTGGCAGTTGTCTTAATAGGTTTAGTCGCAATGGGTGGCTTTGCATATTACGTATATTCTAATATTTTTCACCCAAATACGGCATTCAATAATGATGAAGCCCATGTATATATTCCTACCGGTGCGAGATTTAGTGATGTTTTAGACGAATTACGTCCCTTATTAGAAAACCCTGTCTCCTTTGAAGCAGTTGCAAACAGAAAAGGTTATCCTTCCAATGTCAAGCCCGGACATTTTATTATTGAAAAGGGAATGAATAATAACGATATTGTTAATACAATTAGAAGCAGAAACGTTCCCATTATGGTTAAATACAATAATCAGGAACGAATTGAAGATTTAGCCGGTCATATTGCTCGTCAGATTGAAGCAGACAGTCTTAACTTGTTAAGCGCAATGCGGGATAAGGATTTTTTAAAGGATATGGACCTAAATGAAGACAATGCTCTATCCCTGTATTTACCCAATACTTATGAAATGTATTGGAATACGTCTGCTGAAGATTTCAGAGACAGAATGCAGAAAGAATACGAACGTTTCTGGAATGCAGAGCGATTGCAAAAGGCAAAGGCACTAGGTCTAACAAGAGAAGAGGTGATGTCTTTAGCGGCCATTGTTCAAAAAGAAACTGCTAAAGTAGAGGAGCGTAAACGAGTGGCGGGAGTATATATTAACCGACTAAAGCGCGGGATGTTATTACAAGCTGATCCTACGGTTATTTTTGCCAAGAAAAAGGCAGAAAACGATTATGAACAAGTAATCAAGCGAGTTCTTTATCGTGACCTCGAATTAGATTCTCCTTATAATACCTATAAATATGCAGGGGTGCCTCCGGGACCTATTGCAATGCCCGATATATCGTCTATAGACGGGGTATTAAATTATGAAGAGCACGATTATCTATATTTTGTGGCGAATGTTTCAAATTTTGGATATCATAAGTTTGCCAAAACTCTTGCTCAACATAATCGTAATAAACAAGAATATGTTCGTTGGGTAAATGCTAACGGAGTTAATAGATAACGTATTTTTGAGATATTCACATTCTTTTTAATAATTAGTGTATTTAGCCGATTTTATGTAACTATCAGTCAATCAGATAGATAAAATCGTTAAAATGTTTATAACTTTGTGGTTAAAATTCGTTAATCTTCTCATAATCAGTCAATCTCTACACTATTTTAGCACGATAAATTTGTAAGAAAACTCATCTTTCGATGAAATACCTGTAACATTAACAATTATTAACAGTCTATAAATCAGATTTGTGTAAAAAGCCGTATCTTTGCGCGCTGAAATTATGAGTGTGAAAATTCTCACTTTAAATATTTTAAAATGAAAAAGAATCTCTTACAAGCAACAATGATCCTTATAGTTACCATAATGGTATCTATGAGCTTTTCTTTTAAGAAGGTTGATATGTCTCACTATAAAACCGACGGTTTAGAGCTCAATTATTATGTTCCTAATCAGGATGAGGTGACCTCTTTATTTGAAGAGGCTGCTCCGGTTCAATATCAATTATTTTTAGGGAAAACGTACGTCGGATTTAAAGAAGCTTTAGGTTTCAAAGAATCCAGAGGGGACTATCAAATTGTGAATCAGTTTGGTTATATGGGGAAATACCAATTTGCAAAGTCAACACTTAGCATGATTGGTGTGTATAATTCTCAGGCTTTTATGGAAGACAGTAGACTTCAGGAAAAAGCATTTACGGCATACACTTCTAGAAATAAATGGATATTACGTAAAGACATTAAAAGATTTGCGGGAAGATATGTTGGAGGAGTTAAAGTAACAGAATCCGGAATTCTTGCAGCTGCGCATTTAGCGGGTGCTGGAAATGTGAAAAAGTTTTTAAGAAGTGGTGGTGTTGAAGGTTTTGAAGATGCCAACGGTACTTCAATACGTTATTACCTTAGAAAGTTTTCAGGCTACGACACTTCTCATATTATACCCAATAGAAAAGCAAAAGTATTGTAACCTTAAGTTACTTTTGAATTATAAACAAGGTGGGTCTTTTATTAAGGTCCACCTTTGTTTTTTTCCATACTTCCACCGGTGCCGTTTTTATATATTCGCTAGCCAAGGTAATATCACAGGCAACGCAGATCTGAGTTTTAGGATGCAGGGTGGACAGGAAACTCTCTAGTAACTGATTGTTTCTATATGGTGTTTCGATGAACAATTGCGACTGATTTTCATCACCCGATAATTTTTCATATTTTTTGATAGCGGCTTTTCTTTCCCCTTTATCAATTGGCAAATAACCGTTGAAGGCAAAATTTTGTCCGTTAAACCCACTAGCCATCATCGCTAATAAAATAGAGGAGGGGCCAACTAATGGAACTACCTTTATTCCTTTAAGGTGTGCCTGATGCACTACGGCAGCACCGGGATCGGCTATACCGGGACAACCTGCATCACTAATTATACCCATATCAAAACCTTCAAGACAGGGATCCAGCATCTCAGGGATCTCAAGTTCGTTGGTGAACTTATTAATAAGCTGTATTTGCAGATCGGGTTGTGATTTCTTGGAGTCAATACTTTTAATAAACCTTCTTGCATCTTTTTCATGTTCAACTATGTAGTGATCAATGTGTTCAACCGCTTTCTTCACGAGAAGTGGTAAAACTTCTAATGGTGGCGTATCGCCAAGTGTACATGGGATTAAATAAAGATTGCCTTGGGGTTTCATAAGTAGGTTATTCTACAATAAGTTTTTTTATAAAGGAGTTATTATCCGCTGTCGTAATTCGAACCAAATAAATTCCCTGTGAAAGTGTTTCAATTTTTATGTTTTTTTCTGAAGCGCTTATATTTTCTTCTGAAATTAATACGCTTCCCTTAAGGTCTATGATCTCAACAGAAGTAATTTCAGTATTCTCGATGTTTAAACTAACTTCATCTGAAGCGGGATTGGGAACGATGCTAATTAATGGTGCATCGAAACTGGATGTCCCGGCAATGGGATCTTCTACGATCTTATAAATCGTTCCTCCAATAGAGACAATGTAAAGTTCATTATTAACATCTTGACCAAAGGCCACCCATGAGCCACCAAATGTCCCGTGTTCTACTAATGTTCCGTTTTCATCGATCGTGCCTATAAGTCCGCTACAAACATCCCCAAAAAAATAATACCCATCTAAACTCGGTTGGTCAGATCCTCTGTACACCATTCCTCCGGTAACCGAACAATTTGGTGTTCCGGTACTCGATGAGTATTCTCCAATAGGGAATGTTAGTTCGCTCATTGAAGGGCAACCTGTCGTGTTAAAGGGTTGAGAGCCTTCGTAGCATCTCCATCCATAATTTAATCCGGCAGCACTGGCGTCGGCTTTATTAATCTCCTCTACATCACCTTGCCCTACATCACCTATCCAGAGATCTCCCGTTAAGCTATCGAACGAAAATCGCCATGGATTTCTAAGTCCGTAGGCCCAAATTTCTTCTGCATTAGTAGGATGACCTGCAAATGGATTAGTGGGAGGGATGGTGTATGCGCCGGCACCCGGAGTATCAATATCAAGACGTAGTAATTTACCTAATAAAATAGTGGTGTTTTGTGCGCGATTGCCCGGATCCCCTCCGCTGCCACCGTCACCAGAGGCGATATATAAGTATCCGTCAGGACCAAAAGCAATACCTCCTCCATTGTGATTTGGAAAAGGTTGCGCGTATTCCAGTATTTCCAGTTCGGAACCTGGCAGTGCGATGTCCGGATCTCCAGGGTCTACAGAGAATCGAGCAATGCGGGTAGTGCCTCCAATTTTAGTATAATTAACGTAAAAGAATCCGTTGTTTTGATAGTCGGGATGAAATGCGAGTCCCAGTAAACCTTGTTCACTGGCACCGGAAACTAAACCAGAGATATCTAGAAAGGGGGTAGGGTTAACTGTTCCATTAGACTGTATGACCTTTATCAAGCCATCTTGTTCTACAACAAATAATCTGTCATCGCCTGCATTTTGAATGTCAACCGGGTCTGAGAAACCATCTTTAAAAAATTCCAGTTCAAAATTTTGTGCAGATAATAGGCATGAACATATCAAGCCTAATAATAGGAGGATACTTCTTTTCATAATTTTTTTTTCAAGGATTACTAAAGTAATGAAATTGAAGGAATAATAAAACTTAAATTCTCGCCGCAATTTTCTCACAGGCTTCGTCGAGCATGCGATAAACATTTTCAAATCCCAATTCTCCCCCGTAATACGGATCGGGGACATCTACGTTTTCTGAAGGAAAGATCTCATCGAGGATAAGTGAAACTTTGTTTCTGTCGGTTTCAGTTTTTGCCAATGCCAGAACATTTTGTTTATTGGAGTTGTCCATCACGAATATGTGATCAAATTCTGAAAAGTCTTCAGCTTTAAATTGTCTTCCACGCTGATTCGTAATATCAATACCGTATTTCTCACCAACAGCGATGCTTCTTTTATCGGGAAGGTCACCCACGTGCCAATGTCCGGTTCCGGCCGAATCGACAAAAACTTTGTTGCTATCCACTTTCGACCTTAGTAAACCTTCGGCCAGGGGTGAACGACAGATATTGCCTAAACAGACCATTAATACCTTTGTCTTCATATCAAGTGAGCTTTTCAGAATAAATTCAGAAAAAAAACGCTATAAAGTCAGTTTTTTGTTAAGGTCTTCTACGTACTTTCTGAATTGTTTATCGGTACTTGAAAGATTATCAACTGTTTTACAAGCATGCAAAACTGTAGCGTGATCTCTTTGACCTATTTGTGATCCAATAGAAGCTAAGGAAGCTTTTGTGAACTTTTTGGCAAAGAACATCGCTAACTGACGGGCTTGAACTATATGACGCTTTCTAGTCTTCGACTGTAGTGTGTCAACGTCCATTTGGAAGTAATCACTCACCACTTTTTGGATATAATCTATAGAAACCTCACGTTTGGTGTGTTTCACGTAGTTATCAACGATCTTTTTCGCCAAATCGATGGTGATCTCTCTCTTGTTGAAAGAAGAATGAGCGATCAAAGAGATAATAGCACCTTCTAATTCTCTAATATTGGTCTTAATATTGTTTGCCAAGAACTCTACAATATCTTCGGGCATTTCAACACCGTCTCTGTACAGTTTATTTTTAATAATTGCAACCCGTGTATCATAATCAGGGTGATTCAACTCTGCCGAAAGTCCCCATTTAAATCTGGATAGAAGACGTTGTTCTATATCGATCATATCTACAGGCGCTTTATCACTGGTTAAAATGACTTGCTTCCCGTTTTGATGTAAGTGATTAAAGATATGGAAGAAAACATCTTGTGTTCCTGCCTTTCCTGAGAGTAGTTGAATATCGTCAACAATTAATACGTCAATGATCTGGTAAAAATGAATAAAGTCGTTTCTGTTATTCTTTTTAACCGACTCGATATATTGTTGTGTAAATTTCTCTGCAGAAATATACAGCACCGTTTTTTCGGGATATTTATCTTTTATTTCAACACCAATGGCGTGACCAAGGTGGGTTTTACCCAATCCAACACCTCCAAAAATCAATAATGGATTAAAGGAAGTACCTCCCGGCTTATTAGCGACAGCTAAACCGGCCGAACGCGCCAATCTATTCGATTCACCTTCCAGGAAGTTTTCGAAATTGTAATTCGGATTTAACTGAGATTCAATTTTTACATTGCGAATTCCGGGAATTACAAATGGATTTTTTAACTCCGGACTCTTATTCTTTAACGGAACATCTACTTCTTGCGATTGCACCTGACTTCTGTTTGAACTTGGAATTTTTTCGGTAAAAGGCTGTTTATTGCCATAAGTGTTTTCCATCTTGATGATGTAGACCAATTTGGCAGAAGTGCCTAGTTCTTTCGTCAATGAGACTTTTAACAGCTTTACATAATGTTCTTCAAGCCATTCGTAGAAAAATTTACTAGGAACCTGAATACTTAAAGCGTTGTCGGTTAACTTAACCGCTTTTATTGGTTCGAACCAAGTTTTGTACGCCTGCGAAGTAATGTTATCTTCAATAAAGGACAAACAATTGTTCCAAACCGATTCAGCAGTTTTGCTCATAGTTAAATTTCGAAGTTATTTTAAGTTGATTTATCGTGGTTAAAAAGTGGGAGAAAAGAATATTCTCTAACGTTTTCTTAACACTGCAAATATGTGAACAAATTATTGAAAAAAAAAATAGAAAGCCTATTGAATTTGTAGTTTTTTTTTCTCATACTGTACATAATTCAAAGCTACGAAAAAAGTTCCCCTTTTTAAATTTTTTATTTGTGAAAAAAGCGCAGACATCCCTAAGAGTACGATATGGAGAAACAGATCAAATGGGAATAGTTTATTACGGAAATTACGCACAGTATTTAGAACAGGGTAGAACCGAATGGCTAAGAAATATCGGCTTTTCATACAAATGGATGGAAGAGAATGGAATACATCTTCCGGTTATAAATTTAAACATTGATTATAAGGCTCCTGCCTATTATGACGATATATTAACCATTACTACCAGCTTAACGAAAATTCCTACAGCACGTATCGATTTTTACTACGAAATTCACAATCAAGAGGGTAAACTTCTTATTACGGCTACGACCACTTTGGTATTTGTAAATAGTACTACAAATAGGCCTAGAAAAGCACCCGATTATCTGTTGGAAAAATTATAAAAATGGTTAAACAAAATTCAGCAATTTTTATGATTTCTTAATTTTTTTGATCTCGACTTTGTAGGTATTTTTAAATAACTCAAATATTCTTTCTGCTTCTTTTTTTCGAACCGAGATCACGATTTCACAATCGAGTTCCATCTTTTGGTCGGTAATTGAAAGATCTTCCTCCTTAATAATTCGCATAACCACATTCATTTCGGGGTAGTCAAAACGCAAGACAAAGTTTTCATCAATTGTTCTTTCTACTATTTTAGAAGTTTCCAGAGCCATTTGTGCAGCGGTTTTATAGGCTTGTATCAATCCGCCAACTCCCAGTTTGGTACCGCCAAAATACCGTACTACGACTACTAAAACATTAGTGACATCAAAGGATTGTAATTGTCCGTAAATAGGCATTCCTGCACTGTTAGATGGTTCTCCGTCGTCATTGACTCGATAGCTTGAGTAATCTTTTCCCAATTGCCAGGCATAACACCAATGCCTCGCATTGTAGTGTTCTTTTTTAATATTTTCAAGACATTCTTTTACTGCTTCTTCATCTTCTACCGGAAATGCCAAACCAAAGAATTTACTGCCTTTTTCCTTAAAAAGTACTTCCTTGCTTGGCTTAACAATTGTTTTATATGTATCCTTTTCCATTACCATGACGAAAGTGCTACTAAAAAGATGCTAACGATGGCAAGAATAATTCCTATCCAGTTTTTCATCAACAGCTTTTCGTTAAATAATAAGATCCCTACTAGGGTCGATAACATGACTATCGCAACATTATTAACAGTAAAGATTCCGGAACTATCAAAAATGTCACTCCGCAATGCCTGCACAAGGAAGTAAACTGAAAAGTAATTGGGAATTCCTAATGCGATCCCACCTATAACGTTTTTTATCTCAAATTTGAATGTACCACGAATCGCTTGTGTGATTAAAATGAGCACTCCAATAGAAGCAGCCGTGGCGAAAATAGTTGCCGAAAATAAGGGCACATCGTTTGCTGCGACAAAAGTATCTTCCAAATACTTAATGCTGGTATCAATTATTCCACTCCCAAGAAAAACCAATAAGGGAAGAATTAAATTCTTCTTTCTTATGGTTAGTCCGTCACGTGTTTTGATGGAGGCGAGATATACCGCTACTAATGCTAAAATAATTCCAATTAACTTAAACCATCCTAAGCTTTCTTTATAATATACGAGGCCGAATACAATAGGTATCACCACGCTCATCTTCGTAGCAACCGATACGACCGAAAGTCCGCTGCGCTGTGTTGTAAGCGCCATCAAATTAAATACGATAATAAACATAGCTCCCAGGCCTAGGGTGTAATAAAACCATGAAAACTCAGGAATTTGCGACAAGGTGATCGTTTCACTATAACCAATAAGCCCACTTATACATGCCACCACGTAATTCACAATTATGGCATGCATGGTATTAATCTTAAACCGACTAAACAATTTAAAGATCACGAAAATAAGAGTGGAAGCAAGGATGCTTAGACTAAGTGGAATCAATGGGCGCTATTTATGAAGGATTGTAAAGTGTTGTCTTTTATTTTTTCTTCAATGTATTTTTCTTCGGAAAGCTTAGGTGCTGCAACTCCGTCTTCAAAGGTAGCATTTCCTGTGTAAACCGAAGCTTCATCCCATAAGTTACTATCTATAAAACTTTGAAGTGTTTTTGACCCTCCTTCAACGATAACCGATTGTATACCGTTCTTGTAAAGTATATCACAGATCTGTGGCGCGAGTTCTTCTGAAAAATCTGCTGTTACCAACTTTATATGTTCGCCGTAATTAGCATTATTTTCAGAAATTAAGATTGTACTTGCATCAAGGTTAAAAACTGAAGCGCTTTTAAGTATTTTGAGGTCTTTGTCGATCACTACCCTTACCGGTGATTTTCCATACCAGTTTCTGGTGGTTAAACCCGGGTCATCATCTAAAACCGTGGTTGTTCCAACCAAAATAGCCTGTTCTTGAGCCCGGAGTTTATGAACAAATTGTCTGGCGTACTCATTGGTGATCCAGACAGGTTTTTTTTCATTCCCGCGGGTTGATTTCCCGGGAGCAATAAAGCCATTCAGCGTCTGAGCCCATTTCAAAATTATATATGGTCTCTTCTTTAAGTGAAATGTAAAAAAACGTTTATTTAATTGATCACATTCATCCGCTAGAATACCAACAACTACATCGCAGCCCGCTTCCATCAACTTTTTTACTCCTCTCCCTGCGACTTTCGGGTTCGGATCTAAACTTCCTATCACGACCTTCTTAATACCCGATGCAATGATCAAATCTGCACATGGTGGGGTTTTACCAAAGTGGCTACAGGGTTCTAAGCTCACATAAATAGTTGATCGTTGTAGCAAATCTTTATTCACCACACTGTTGATAGCGTTAACTTCGGCATGTGGGAGTCCCGCGCGATAATGCCACCCTTCACCAATAATTGAATCATTAACTACAACTACACTCCCAACCAGTGGATTGGGGTAGGTAGTTCCCAAACCATTTTTAGCGAGTTCAATACATCGCGACATGAATTTTTCTGCTATCTTCACAGCGTAAAAATACAATGAATTGCTAAGATGAACACAGCTATCATACGTCCAATTGAAAAAAAAGACAATCCGCAACTGGCACAGTTAATAAGATCGGTTTTGGTAGACCTTGGTGTACCCAAAGTTGGAACTGCATATGAAGATGCTGCCTTAGATGAAATGTTCGAAACATATAGCAAACCTAAAGCTGTTTATATTGTGGTCGAGGAAAATGGTAAACTTATTGGAGGAGCAGGAATTGCGCAATTAGACAACTATGATGGGAATGTTTGCGAACTTCAGAAAATGTATTATCTGCCTGAAGCACGGGGTAAGGGTATTGGAAGTGAGATGCTCGAACTCTGTATGAACCATGCTGTTGATTTTGGATATGAAAAATGCTACCTTGAAACCATGCCTTATATGGCTGCAGCTCAAAAGCTTTACGAGCGCTTCGGATTTAAACATATTGATGGCGCATTAGGAGATACCGGGCATTATTCTTGTTCGGTACATATGATCAATGAATTAAATGAGGCGCCAACAAAGCAAAAGATTTAAATTAATTTACCCAAGCAACCGTTACCATCTTGAAGCTAAGAGAACTTAGAACTCATTTTACTAAACATCTTGAAGATGCGTATCCTTCAGAAGAGATAGGGTCGTTTTTTACGTTACTCGCTAACCAATATCTTTCGCTAAACAGACATGAAATTAGCCTAAACCTTGACACAAAGGTTTCCGAAGAGAAAAAAGAAATTTTTGAAAATGCAATAAAGCGGTTAAACAAGTACGAGCCCATTCAGTATGTCATTGGAAAAACCGAGTTTTTTTCCCTCCCGTTCAAAGTGAATAAGTTTACGCTAATTCCTAGGCCCGAAACCGAAGAGTTGGTGCAATGGATTCTGTTAGATCTAAATTCAAAAAAAAATTCTTCTTCGACTAAAATTCTTGATATTGGTACGGGTTCGGGGTGCATAGCAATTTCATTGGCTAAAAATTTACCGAAAGCTACTGTCTCTGCAATCGATTTTAAGGAAGAGACTTTAGCGATCGCGAAACAGAATTCGCAATTAAACGAGGTTACAGTAACATTTATTCTGAAAGACATCTTGCACGCTCAAACCTTACACGATACCTACGATATTATTGTTTCTAACCCACCTTATGTGCGGGAATCTGAAAAGATTCAAATGCAATCTAATGTACTAGAGCACGAGCCGGCATCTGCACTTTACGTCTCAGATAATGATCCGTTAGTTTTTTATATTAAAATTGCACAAATTGCCAAAAGACAATTGAATAGCAACGGAATTTTATACTTCGAAATTAATGAGTATCTTAGTAAGGAAGTAGTAACGATGCTCAAAAACGAAGGGTTTGCGAAGATTGAAGTTCGTAAGGATTTCTTCGGAAAAGAACGAATGATAAAAGCTCAATTAAATGCGTGATCTAAAAAATATTTGTGTTTTCTGTGGAAGTAGTGATGGAAATGACCTGAAAATTACTGAAGCGGCGAAACAATTAGGAACCATTTTTTCGCAGCGGGATATTACTTTGGTGTACGGCGCGGCTAAGATAGGTGTAATGGGAACTATTGCTAAGACTATTTTAGATAGTAAAGGGAGCGTGATTGGTGTAATTCCTCAGTTCTTAAAGAAAAAAGAAGTCGTTCACTTAGGACTTAGCCAGTTAATTACCACGCACAATATGCATGAGCGCAAATTGAAAATGCAGGAAATAAGTGATGGTTTTATTGCAATGCCCGGCGGATTTGGAACACTGGAAGAGCTCTTCGAGATTATTACCTGGTTACAACTGGGACTGCATGATAAACCTATAGGATTGTTCAATGTAAACGGCTTTTATGACGATCTGTTAAATTTAATAGAGAATATGGTACGTACCGGTTTTATCACTATGGATACGTATAATTTACTGTTGGTAGATAGTAATGTTGAGGGGCTTCTCGAAAAAATGACCAATTTTAAAACACCACAGATTCCTAAATGGCTAAGCTCAGAACGGGCTTAAGGTCAAGTTATTAACGATATACTTCGTCTTTTTAACAAAATTGCACTTATTTCATTTTAAGTAATACATTTAGGTTTACTAACATTAAACGTAAATGTATGAAATCTTCTAAAAAGTATTTGGCCGAAGGGCTTGGGACCTTCGCTTTGGTTTTATTTGGTTGTGGTGCCGCAACAATCGCAAGTGTTTCTCAATCGGGTCCGGAAGGGATAGGGATCCTCGGAATTGCCCTGGCATTCGGACTTTCGGTGGTTGTTATGGCTTATACAATTGGCCCTATCTCCGGCTGTCATATCAACCCGGCTATATCTATCGCAATGCTCGCTGCCGGCAAACTTTCAGGAAAAGACACTATTGGATATGTCATTTCTCAATGTATTGGAGCTATAGCTGCCGCTGCATTGCTCTATTTGTTGGCAACCGGAAGCGCTGGTTTTTCCATGCCCGAATGGGGGCTTGGCAGTAATGGTTGGGGGCCGGGATATTTAGGCGAATACGATATGAGATCGGCACTGATTGCAGAGTTTGTATTTACTTTTCTTTTCTTAATGGTGATCTTTGGTACAACAGCAAAGAATGCTTCTCCAATTATGGCCGGACTTGCGATTGGTATTTCTTTGGCATTAATACATATGGTCGTAATACCAATAACAGGAACATCCGTAAATCCTGCGAGGAGTTTAGGTCCTGCACTGTTTTCTGGGGGAATGGCTCTGGAACAACTCTGGTTGTTCATTGTGGCTCCAATTGGCGGAGGATTATGCGCTGCACTTGTGCGAAAAGTCTTTTTAGAGGATTAATTCATCTAATTTGTTAAAAAAATCTTAAAAAAAGGGGGTTTTTCCTGTGTCTCGGACTTAGGTTATTTTGTAAATTCATTGATTATTAACAATCTAACTTTAGTACAATGAGAACAAATCAATTAATTTTTACATTATTTTTGGCCGTTTTTACTATTACGGTACAGGCACAGGAAAATGTCGCCGCAAAGGCGACATACACGGGGGAAGTCTCTTCGGTGGAGTATATTACCTCTTTATTATCGAGACCCGGGGATCTGGTTGCGCCAGACGACACTCCAAGAGAAGCCAAGGACAAACGTTCTATTGCAAATCAGATCTCAGTAGGTCAGGATCCTCAGACCGAAGATGATTATTTTGTGTTAAATAAGCATGAAATGGAACAGAGTATGAGTAGAGCACCTGCGAGTTTAGTGTTCAATACATACTCGTCTAATTCGCAACCTACAGATCCTTCTCTGGCAATTGGACCTAATCATGTTTTTGTGGTTTATAACACCGGATTTATGATCTACGACAAGTCCGGAAACCAGCTTTTGGGTCAGACAGCTCCCAACCCGGCAATATTTCCTGCCGGAGGATGTTGTGACCTAACGGTATCTTACGACAATGCTGCAGATAGATGGGTAGTCACTTTTTTAAGTATAAGCGCCGGCGCACAAATTGCGGTGTCTGATGGTCCAAATCCCCTAACTGCCGGTTGGTATGTATATACTATTTCTGCTGTTCAGGATTATCAGAAACTTTCTGTTTGGAGTGATGGTTATTACATTACTGAAAATACTTCTGGCTCCAACAAGGTATGGGCGTTAGAAAGAAGTGCTATGTTAGCCGGAGATTCTAATGCACAAGTTCAGGGTTTTAATCTCCCGGGACTCGTAACCAGCGGGTTTTTTAGTCCGCAGGTCTTAAATGTGACCGATGCAAATTTACCTGCAGCCGGTGGAGCCACTGTGGTTTATATGCAGGATAATGCATGGAGCGGGGTTTCTACGGATCATATTAAACTCTGGACTATCGATGTAGATTGGAACAATTCGAATAATTCTTCTATTTCGGCGGCACAGCAAATAAATACAACTTCATTTATAAGTGTCTTTGATAATGGTAGTTTTTCCAATTTAACTCAGCCGGGAGGTGGTTCCACGATAGACGCATTACAAGCAACTATTATGAATCAGGCGCAGTTTAGAAAATTTGGAACACATAACTCTGCGGTATTTAACTTTGTGGTTGATACAGATGCGAGTAATGGTGAGTTGGCCGGAATTAGATGGCTCGAATTTCGTCAAAGCGGCGATAATCAACCATGGTCTTTATATCAGGAAGGAACCTATACAGCGCCCAATGGTAAACATGCCTGGAATGCTAGTTTGGCGATGGATGCGGCAGGAAATATAGGAATGGGGTATACTGCAATGTCAGGTCCCTCAACACCGTCAACGATAAGAGTTAGTTCTTACTTTACAGGTAGATTGAGTTCAGATCCTTTAGGGGTTATGACTTCTTCGGAAGAGCTTATCGCCAACGGTAATGGAAACATTTCGGGAACACGATACGGGGATTATGCAAAGATCGATGTGGATCCTTCAGATAATTCATCATTTTGGTTTATAACCGAATATTACAGTAGCGGAAGAAAAGGTGTTGTTGGAAAATTCGCTATTCAAGCCGGGCCACCGGATACAGAAGCACCTACAGATCCAACCAATTTAATTGCAAGTAATATTACATCAAGTGGTGCGACTCTTAATTGGACCGCTTCTACCGATAACGTAGGTGTAGCCAGATACAATATTTCTATAGACGGAAGTGTAGTTGGAAGCTCTACAACAACTACGTTTGATGTAAGCGGTTTGTCGCCGGAAACAAATTATACCGCTTCTGTAAATGCCGAAGACGCAGCCGGAAATGTTTCGGGGAATGCAACAACTTCGTTTACTACTATTGCCGGTAGTACGGGTGGAAATTATTGCGATTCGGCTAGTACCAACGTGAATGATGAATACATTAGCAGGGTTCAATTAAATACAATAGATAATAGCTCAGGGGCTCAGTTCTATTCAGATTTTACAGGTATTTCTACTAATTTAACGGAAGGAGATGGCTATACGATCACCGTTACTCCTACGTGGACAGGTACTGTTTATTCTGAAGGCTACGCAGTTTGGATAGATTATAACAACGATGAAGATTTTGAAGATTCGGGAGAACTGGTTTGGTCTAAAGCACCTTCCACCAACACGCCAAACAGCGGCTCATTTACGGTACCTACAGCTACTTCGGGGACTTCTGTAAGAATGAGAGTATCGATGAAATACAACGGCATTCCTACTTCGTGTGAAACTTTTACCTGGGGTGAAGTAGAGGATTATACGGTGAATCTAGAAGCCGGTAGTGGAGGCGATACACAAGCTCCAACGGCTCCCACTAATTTAACAGCTTCGAATGTAACCGATTCCGGTGCTGACCTTTCCTGGAACGCTTCAACAGATAATGTCGGAGTTACGGGGTACGAGGTTTTTGAAAGCGGAATCAGCATTGGTAGTGTAGCAAGTACAACGGCTAGTGTAACCGGGTTATCGCCTAATACTTCCTATTCGTTCACAGTGCGAGCATTTGACGCAGCCGGAAATAATTCAGGATTCAGTAATACTGAAAACGTAACAACTACCGGAACCGGTGGTGGTCCGGGAGTGATCGCAGGGTATTATTTTGAGTCGGGATTAGAAGGCTGGCTGGATGGCGGAAGCGATTGCGCCAGAGTGAATAATTCGAATAGGTCGTACGAAGGTAATTACTCTATCCGAATTAGAGATAACAGTAATTCTTCGAATGCGAGATCACCTATTCTGGATCTAACAGGAAATTCGCAAGTTTCTATAGAATTCCATACCTATTCGTATAGTATGGAGTTTGGAGAAGATTTTGTAGTAGAATTCTATAACGGGTCAAGTTATCAGGTAATTGGTCAGTATGCTCGTGGAACCGATTTTAACAATAATTCATTCTTTACCGATACGATCATTCTCAATTCGTCCAATTATAACTTTAACAGTAATAACAGATTTAGATTTCGTTGTGACGCAAGTGGGAATAACGATCATATTTATTTTGATCAGGTTATCATCTCGGGAGATAACGTTAGAACTCCTACACCAACAGTTACCGATACCGGTTCGGCGATTAGATCGTTTACTCAGTTTTCTAAGGAGAACATAAAATTGTATCCAAATCCTACAAATACGATCTTAAATATTGAGATCCTGGAGGGTACGTATGATGAGATAATCGTTTATTCTTCAACAGGACAAATGGTTCACGTAGGGACGCCGGGAGTTGATCGACAAACTGTAGATGTGACACGTTTTGCTGCTGGAATGTATTTTATCCGATTTGTTTCAAATGGAAAAGCTGTTACAAAGCGCTTTGTGAAAGAATAATATAAATTCTTTTTATTTCTGAAAGTGTTTCAGATAAAAGGGCTCCCGGAAACGGGAGCCCTTTTTTTGCCTTGCGTTAAGGATAGTCTCGAAAATCCTCTTTGTGAAGCAAAGAGATTGCAGCAAATAGCCTGACCCAGACAGAACGGTAGAGAGCGCTTGCCTTGCGGCAGGCAGGTCTGGGGAACGCCCTGGATAAGAATTATATTTGTTGATATCATCTGTAAAAACCCGAATGCTGAACGCTTACAATTTTTATATTTGTGATATGACTACGGAAGAAAAAATAAATGAGCTTCGCAAAGAGCTTAGGCAGCATAATTACAACTATTATATTCTTGATGATCCCACGATATCCGATTTTGATTTTGATATAAAATTGAAAGAATTACAGCGATTGGAAGCCGAGAACCCTCAGTTTTATGACCCGGATTCTCCAACTTTACGTGTTGGGGGTGAAGTGACGAAGAATTTTGAAACCGTGGCTCATACCTACAGAATGTATTCTTTGGATAATTCGTATTCAAAGGAAGATCTTTTAGATTGGGAAAAACGCATTATGAAGCAAGTGGACGGGAAAGTTGAGTTTACCTGTGAACTAAAATACGACGGGGCTTCAATGAGTTTAACCTACAAGAATGGAAGCTTGCTAAGAGCTGTAACCCGGGGTGATGGTTTTCAGGGTGATGATGTGACGACCAATGTAAAAACCATTCGTTCCGTACCGTTAAAACTAAAAGGAGATTATCCACCACTTTTTGAAATTAGAGGGGAGATCGTATTGCCGTTTGAAGGATTTATCGCGATGAATAAGGAGCGATTTGAAGCGGGAGAAGAACCATACAGGAATCCGAGAAATACAGCTTCGGGAAGTTTAAAACTACAGGATAGCAGCGAAGTTGCCAAACGACCTTTAGAATGCTTGTTATACAGTATAAAAGGAGAGCGTCTTCCTATAAAAACACAATTTGAAAGCTTAGAAAAGGCTCGCGAATGGGGTTTTAAGGTACCCGATGTCGCAAAACTGGCCAAAAGTATCGATGAGGTCGAAGAGTTTGTAAATTATTGGGATACGCATAGACATAAGCTTCCATACGAAACAGACGGAGTAGTAATTAAGGTTAACGATCTGCAGCAACAGGAAGAATTGGGTTATACAGCTAAAGCACCTCGTTGGGCAATGGCTTATAAATTCAAGGCAGAACAGGTTTCTACATTACTCAATGAAATTACGTATCAGGTAGGTAGAACCGGTGCAATTACGCCGGTTGCTAATTTGCAACCTGTAGAATTGGCAGGTACCATTGTAAAGAGAGCGTCCTTACACAATGCCGATCAGATCGCAAAGTTGGATATTAGAGAAGGAGATACTGTTTTTGTTGAGAAGGGGGGAGAGATCATACCCAAGATCATTGGAGTGGATTTTACCCAGCGGGATGCAGATTCTCAACCTACCCGATATATTGAGGATTGTCCGGAGTGCGGTACTTCGCTCATCAGAAATGAGGGCGAGGCGCAACATTATTGTCCGAATACAGCGGGTTGTCCGCCGCAGATCATTGGAAGAATACAGCATTTCATTTCCAGGAAAGCGATGGATATTGAAGGTTTGGGTGGCGAAACGGTGGCGCTTTTGGTGAGCAACGGACTAATACAAAACTATGCAGATCTTTATGAGTTAACGGTTGAGCAGGTGATTCCGTTGGAGCGAATGGCCGAAAAGAGTGCCGAGAATCTGGTTGCAGGCGTTGCTGCTTCAAAGAGTATACCTTTTGAGCGGGTATTGTTCGCCTTGGGAATTAGATATGTTGGGGAAACCGTTGCAAAAAAGTTGGCCAAGCACTATAAGAATATAGATGCGCTTGCAGCTGCTTCGGTTGAGGATCTGGTATCGGTGGATGAGATCGGTGATAGGATCGCAGAAAGTGTTATTTCTTTTTTCTCTTCGGAAGAAAACAATGGGATCATTGAAAGGTTGAAATCGCATGGCGTACAGTTGGCGATCTCTGCTGAAAAATTAGCGAATCAAACAGATTTATTACGGGGAAACACTTTTGTGGTTTCGGGAGTTTTTGAAAAGGTATCACGAAATGAACTAAAGAAATTGATCGAAGATAATGGCGGAAAGGTTTCAGGTTCGATCTCGGGCAAAACCAGTTATGTGGTCGCAGGGGAAAGTATGGGGCCCAGTAAACGAACAAAAGCTGAAGATCTGGGGGTTCCAATAATCAACGAAGATGATTTTTTAGAAATGATTTCTTAAGTGCGTGCTAAAATTATCTAAAAACGTATTTTTGCAAAGCGCAGGCAATTGAAGTTATGTTCAAGAAATTAAAGCAACGATCCTTACAAAAATTAACCGATAAAAACCTAAAGAACCGGGATTTGTCAGAGATCAATGCGCCTCTAAAAACGTTGGGTTTTTTAGTGGAAGAAGCACAATTTCAGGATCTTGAGGTTTTATACGATTTTTCGGAAACATTAGGGTTGCAGCGAAAAGATGTTAAGGTTTTTACTTTTTTGGAAGTGAAGAAGAAAACTCCCTCGCTACGGCAAAATCAGGTGAACAACAAAGATTTTACCTGGAAGGGAGAGATCCACAACCAAAATGCGGAAGAATTTTTAGCTATTCCCTTTGATGCGCTAATAGGTTATTACAAAGGTCGTAATGAGTTTTTAGATCTAATGGTCGCCAAAAGCAGGGCGAAATTTAAGATTGGGGTATCCGAATCGGATTTCCGTTTGTACGATATGATCATCGATATCGATTTAGAAAAAACCGATGCGTTTAAGAATGAACTGAAGAAGTATCTTCAGGTATTGAATAAAATATAGAAATTAAAATCTCCCGAGATCTTGGGCTATTGTTATGAAAGAATTAATTGGAACCGGAGTTGCGTTGATCACACCTTTTAAGAAGGATTTTTCGGTTGATGTTGACGGATTGAAAAATGTAGTGAACTACTCTATTGAAAATGGAATAGATTATTTGGTGGTTTTGGGTACCACTGCCGAAAGTGCCACCCTGAGCAAGGAGGAAAAACAATTGGTGATCGATACTGTAGTTGCTACGAATAGCGGAAGGTTGCCACTCGTATTAGGAATAGGTGGAAACAATACCCAACAAGTTATTGATGAAATGAAGACCCGGGATCTGTCGGCTTTTACGGCAATTCTTTCGGTATCTCCGTTTTACAACAAACCTACCCAGGAAGGGATTTACCAGCATTTTGCTGCGATTGCAAAAGCGGCTCCAAAGCCAATAATTTTGTACAATGTTCCAGGGAGAACAGCTTCGAACGTACTTCCAGAGACAGTAATTCGTTTGGCAAATGATTTTGAAAATATCGTCGCCGTTAAAGAGGCTGCAGGAGATATTGTGCAGGTAATGCGACTCATTGATGGTTGCAGAAAGGATTTCAGGGTAATTTCGGGGGATGATGTGATCACTTTACCTTCTGTTTTAGCAGGTGGATCCGGGGTGATCTCGGTAATTGGGCAAGGGTTTCCGAAGGAATTTTCTGAAATGGTTCGTTTAGGACTGGATGGAAAAGTAGCCGATGCGTACAAATTACACTACAAGATCGCACCGTCTATAGACTACATTTTTGCCGAAGGGAATCCGGCAGGAATTAAAGCTGTTTTCAGTAAAATGGGGATTTGTGAAGATACTGTTCGCTTACCGCTGGTAGGTGTAAGTGATGCTTTACGAGCAAAGATAGACTCATTTGTTGAGCAGTTTTAGACACGATAATTATACAGCACGTTAAATTTTTCAAAATCGTTGCTATTGCTAATAATAGTTACAATATTTTAGCACATAATTAAGTTTTTGTAATCAGGTAGAATTCACTACTTTTGCACGATGTTTTTTAGCACTATGAAAGGACCCTTTATAATTCTAATTTGTACAGTATTATTTTTTAGCTCTTGTAGCGAATATCAAAAGGCGTTAAGGTCTGATGATATTGGAAGAAAGTATGCGGCTGCAGATTCACTGTACCAGATCGGAAAATACAGAAAGGCGTTGAAGTTATTTGAACAGATCGTTCCTTCATATCGTGGTAAACCTCAGTCTGAAAGGATCATGTTTATGTACGCAAATACATTCTACAATCTTGGCGATTATGTACTTGCCGGGTATCAGTTTGAACGTTTTGAAACCTCGTATCCTAAAAGTGACAGTGTTGAGGTGGCGGCGTATCGATCGGCTAAGAGTTATTATGAATTATCGCCCAGATATTCTTTAGATCAGGCAGATACGTATAAAGCATTGGATAAGTTACAGGCTTACATCAATGAGTATCCATCCACTGAGTATCGTGATGAGGCGAATAATCTGGTAAAAGAACTCAGGGAGAAGCTAGAGCGAAAAGATTTTGAAATTGCCAATCAGTTGTTGCGTATTAGCGATTATAAACCGGCAATTGCCGCGTTCGAGAATTTTATTTCAGATCATCCGGGATCGAAGTACAGAGCAGAAGCTTTTTACAAGCGTTTTGAAGCAGCTTATAAATTAGCGATAAACAGTATTCCTACTTTAGTTGAAGAGCGATTGCTTACAAGCAAGGAATACTATCAGAGTTTTAAAAAATATTATAAAGATACAGAGTTAGACGTGGAGGCTCAAAAAATAATGGAGGATGTTAATGCACGTTTAACAGTAACTGAAACCGAAACAACTCCTTAACTTAGCGATTATGACAGATATAAAAAATTCGGAAGCACCTATCAATACAACTACTATTGATAAGAATTTGGTAGACGCGCCAACCGAGAATATTTACGAGGCGATTTCGATCATTGCCAAGCGAGCGAATCAGATCAATGGTGATATCAAGAAGGAATTACTTGAGAAACTTGATGAGTTTGCTACTTACAATGACAGTTTAGAAGAAATTTTTGAAAACAAGGAACAGATAGAAGTTTCTAAGTTTTACGAAAAACTTCCAAAGCCACATGCACTTGCCGTACAAGAATGGCTGGAAAATAAGATCTACTATCGCAATACGAAGGACGAGGAATTAGATAGCTAGAAAATGTCTGTACTAAGCGGTAAAAATATAGTGCTGGGCGTAACTGCCGGTATTGCCGCTTATAAATCGGCTTTTTTAGTTCGTCTATTTGTGAAAAGTGGTGCAAATGTTAAGGTGGTAATGACGCCTTCTGCTAAAGATTTTGTCACCCCTTTAACGCTTTCTACACTTTCTAAGAACGAAGTATACTCTTCCTTTACCAACGAAGAAGATGAGAATGCCCAATGGAATAACCATGTAGAGTTAGGCCTTTGGGCTGATTTATTTATAATTGCTCCTGCCACGGCAAACACACTTTCCAAAATGTCTACTGGAACCTGTGATAATTTACTGCTGGCGGTTTATCTTTCGGCGAAATGTCCTGTGTATTATGCACCTGCCATGGATCTTGATATGTACCAGCATCCTAGTACGCTTGAAACTTTTAAGAAGTTGGATAGCTTCGGAAACATAAGAATAGAAGCGACTCATGGGGAACTTGCCAGTGGCTTAATTGGCCAAGGACGTATGGCAGAACCCGAGGAGATCGTTGCCTTTATTGAGCAAGATATTTTAAACGGGCTTCCTTTAAAGGGGAAGAAAGTTTTGATCACCGCCGGACCCACTTTTGAAGCGATAGATCCGGTTCGGTTTATTGGAAATCATTCCAGTGGAAAGATGGGCTTCGCTATTGCTGAAGCTTCAGCTGCGCTTGGAGCCGAAGTTGTTTTAGTTTCCGGTCCCGTGAGCTTGCAACTAAACGATCCTAACATTAAAATGGTTTCGGTAACTTCCGCAGAAGAAATGTATGTTGCGGTTCACAACGATTTTTCAAATTGCGATATTGCCATTTTAAGTGCCGCAGTCGCAGATTATCGCCCTAAAGAAGTGGCTTCAGAAAAAATAAAGAAGAAGGATAGTTCACTGTCATTATTGCTGGAGAAAACGAAAGATATACTGGCATCTTTGGGGGATATAAAAGAGGATCAATTTTTGGTAGGCTTTGCCATGGAAACGGAAAATGAGTTAGAGAATGCTAAAAACAAACTCAAAAAAAAGAATTTAGATTTAATTGTCTTAAATTCGCTAAAAGACAAAGATGCCGGGTTTAAAAAAGACACGAACAAAGTGACTTTTATTACTAAGGACAATAAAGTGATTCCTTTTCAAGTTAAAACCAAGAAGGAAGTAGCTAAAGATATTTTAGAACACATTATAGAACAGATTCATGCGTAAAATTTTATTTATAGTTTCATTTTTAATTCTAAGTGTATCGACACAGGCACAAGAAATTAACGCTACTATTACGTTAGATGCCGAGCAAACCGGACAGAATAATTTACAGGTTTTTAGAACTTTAGAACAACAACTTACCGAATTCATAAACAATACGAATTGGACCGATAAAGTTTATAAGAATCAAGAGCGTATTGATTGCAATTTTACCCTAATTATTTCAGATTACGACGGAACTTCATTTTCAGGATCTCTGCAAATACAGGCTTCAAGACCGGTATATGGCTCTACGTACGACAGTCCTATTTACAACTACAACGATAGACAAGTTTCATTTAATTATAAAGAATTCGAGCCGTTGGATTTCAATTTGAATAACTTTGAATCGAATTTAATTTCGGTCATTGCTTATCATGTTTTTACGGTTATTGGATTAGATGCAGATTCTTTCGAAATGAACGGGGGAGAACCTTATTTTGAAATTGCAAAACAAATTGTTAACACGGCTGCCTCGAGTAACTTCGCCGGGTGGAAAGCTACAGATGGAACTCAGTCGAGATATCGCTATAACGACGCTTTGTTGTCTAATGTGTACGCCGAATTTCACGAAGGGATGTATCAATACCATAGAATGGGGCTTGATACCATGATTCTTGATCAAAAGGAGGCCAAAGCAAATATAATGGCTGCTATCGCCACTTTAAAAAGTATCAACGACCGTAGACCAAATTCTTATTTGCTTCGTACATTTTTTGATGCCAAAAGTGATGAGATCCAAACAATTTTTAGCGGAGGACCCCAGGTGAATATTGCTACTCTCATTGAAAACCTGAATAGGATGGCTCCAACAAAAAGAAGTAATTGGAGTAAAATAAAATTTTAGTCCCTTTTTTTACTTGTCAGTATTAGAAATCTCCTTTATTTTAGGAGTAGATAAAACCTGTCTTTTTGATAACAAATCTCTCTATAAAAAATTATGCGCTCATTGAAGATATTCGGGTGAATATGAACGATGGGTTAACAATAATCACGGGTGAAACCGGTGCCGGGAAATCTATACTTTTAGGAGCATTAGCGCTTCTGTTAGGAAAACGGGCGGATGTTAGCAGTGTCAAAGATGCTTCAAAAAAATGTATTATTGAAGGCGAATTTGAGTTGTCGGGTTACGGGTTAACGGGACTTTTTAAAACAAATGATCTTGATTACGACGCTCACACTATCATTAGGAGAGAAATTCTCCCTAGCGGAAAGTCAAGAGCTTTTGTAAATGATAGTCCGGTGGCCTTATCTCAGCTTCAGGAGTTGGGAATGCATCTGGTCGATATCCACAGTCAGAATGAGACTTTGTCATTATCTTCAGAAAGCTTTCAAATGGAAGTGATCGATGCCATATCGGGCAATCAAGATCTGCTCATGGATTATGTGGAAAAATGGAATGCATACAAACAAGTTACGGCCTCACTTTCCGAAGCGAAAAATAGTAAAGAAACGGCTTCAAAAGAATTAGATTATCATTCGTTCTTACATAAAGAGCTGGCAGAAGCCAATTTAAGAAAAATAGATCAGCAGGACATAGAAGAAACCTATGAGACTTTAAATAATAGTGAAGAAATACAGGAGTCGCTAACGAGTATTGTAAAATTATTTTCTGAAGGGCAAATAGGGACATTAGAAACTGTAAAAGAAGCGAGAATAACTCTTGGTAAACTCCGTGGGTTTTCGAGCAATTTTGAGGACCTATGGAATAGGCTGAACAGCGCCATTATTGAACTTGAAGATATTTATGAAGAGGTAGAGAATGCTGCTTCAAGTGTTGAGTCTGATCCCGAGAAGTTATTTGAGGTAAATACGAAACTGCAGATGCTTTATAAATTACAGCAAAAACACGCAGTTGGTACGGTGTCCGAATTAATAGCGATCGAGGACGACCTAAGTTCGAAAATCAACAACACCTTAGATCTTGACGACAGGATTAAAAAATTAGAAGCAGAACTGGAATTGCTTCGGAAAGATACTCTGGCTGTTGGCACTAAATTACATGCAAGTAGAGAGGTTGTAATTCCGAAATTAAAGGAAATGTTAGAGTCGTATCTAAAAGAATTAGGATTGCCAAATGCCAGGTTTAAATTCACCTTGTCGCCTTCAGAAGTTTTCAGAAAAAACGGAACCGACACATTAGAATTGTTATTTACGGCAAACAAAGGCTTAGACTTTGGTCCCTTAAAAAAGGTCGCTTCGGGAGGAGAAAAGAGTAGAATTATGTTGGCAGTGAAAGCAGTTTTAGCAAAATATAAGAAACTTCCAACATTGATCTTTGATGAAATTGATACGGGTGTTTCAGGGGAAATAGCTAACCGAATGGCAAATATAATGAGCGAAATGAGTAGAAGCATGCAGGTTGTAAGTATTACACACTTACCACAAATTGCTGCGAAGGGCGAACACCATATTAAGATCTATAAGGAAGACGTCAACGATATTACCGTTACTCGTTTAAAAACTCTGTATGGTGATGACCGAATTGTAGAAATTGCTCAAATGATAGGCGGTGAAAAAGTTACCGATGCTGCTATCGCGAATGCCAAAGAATTATTGAATTAAATGTATCTTTGTTGACAGGCTATAAAAAATAAGTATTAAAGGTTGTCACTAATTATTAATCGATCAATATGTCATATAACTTACTAAAAGGAAAGCGAGGAATTATTTTTGGAGCTTTAGACGAAAATTCAATTGCATGGAAAACCGCGGAACGCGTTCATGAAGAGGGAGGTATCTTTGTACTAACCAATGCACCAATTGCAATGCGAATGGGGCAAATTAATGAACTAGCGTCCAAAACCAATTCGGAAATAATCCCTGCCGATGCCACGAGCATGGAAGATTTAGAAAATTTAGTGGATAAAGCCGTTGAGATCTTAGGCGGAAAGCTGGATTTCGTATTACATTCTATCGGTATGTCTGTGAATGTTCGTAAGGGTAAACACTATACCGATCAAAATTATGACTGGACTCATAAAGGCTGGGACGTGTCTGCTGTTTCGTTTCACAAAACAATGAATGTACTTTATAATAAAGATGCCATGAATGAGTGGGGAAGTATTGTGGCTCTTACCTATATGGCTGCTCAACGTGTATTCCCGGATTATAATGATATGGCTGATAATAAAGCCTATTTAGAATCGATAGCGAGAAGTTTCGGCTATTTCTTCGGAAAGGAAAAAAATGTACGTGTTAATACCATTTCACAATCGCCAACTCCAACTACTGCGGGTCAGGGGGTGAAAGGATTTGACGGATTTATCTCTTATGCCGAAAAAATGTCTCCTTTGGGTAATGCCACGGCGATAGATTGTGCTAACTACACTATCGCAATGTTTAGTGACTTAACAAAAAGAGTGACACTTCAGAATCTTTACAATGACGGCGGATTTTCGAATATGGGGGTAAGTAATGAAGTAATAGAGACTTTTACGAAGGAATAATATTACATGATATTTTAGGAAAGTGGCTGCTTCTTTAAATGAGAAGCAGCCTTTTTCATTCAGGCTATTTCTTAAAAGAGGAAGTATTAGTCGATGAAATGAAGTCACTCATCGAAAAACATTTGCTTCTCGGTTTTTTTTAGATACATTTAAATTACTATTAACTTTATCTAAACAACCTTATAATTATGAGAAAAATTACATTAATGCTTTTTCTTCTTGTTTGTGTAGTTGGTTTTGGCCAACAAACACCATCGGCAGAAGAACTTCTAGCACCACTTTCAAGTACAAATGCAACGAGAGTTAGCATAAACAATTCGCCAGAGGCGAGACAGCTATCAGCGTCAGAAGCGCAGAACGCTGCGTATTACTCTCAGCAAAGAGCTCCTTCATTTACGATGGTGGCACAAAGTACTTCGGAGATCGAAGCTGAACTTTTAGCTGCTGCGAATAGACGAACGTTTGATGTTCCTATGGTTACGTATTCCAATAATAGATCGGTACTTGCAGATATTATACCTACTGCCGGTGCAACAGAAACATTTTCACCAGCAGTTGGTGACAACTTTTTTGATCCGGGAGGACCGGGAGGTAGCAGTACCGGAGGAACTCCAGGTAACTATCCTAATTGCGGATGTATAACCACTACCACATTAGATGGTGTTACAGAGATTGAATTTTTATTTTTCAGTGTTTTTGCAACATTTGATTGGTTAGTTATTTATGATAGTGCCGATACTTCAGGACCAGAGTTATATAATAACGCTTCTGGCGGAGCTAATCAAGGAGACATAACCTTAGCCGATATGATAGCTTCTAACGGTTCAGCAAGTTTCGTTGGTACATCTGGGAGTTTAACTTTTGAGTTTCGTTCATCTACAGTTGTAGATTATGGTGGATGGGATGCTGAAATCATCGCCGCTTCAGGTGGTGGAGGAGGAACAGGATGTTCTCAAGATCACCCTATTGCTGGTTCCGCTTCAGGTGCAGGTGTTGGATCATCACTTGATTCAGACTTTAAAACAGCTTCTGATATCGTGGTTTCTGCAGGTGAAGATTTTACTATTGATACTATTGAAGTAAACTTTTTAACATTGGCTCCTACAGACCCTCCTGTGTCTGCTACTATCGTTTATTATGAAGATGCTGGTGGTTTGCCAGGAACAATGATTGGTACAGAAACGGTTGTTCCTACAATTGTTAGCTCTGGACCATGGATCAATCCTGTTGCAGATCAGTATGTAACCTCAATGGCGGTAACCCCATTTACATTCGCAGGTGATGCTACAAACGACACCACTTATTGGATCGAAATTGCGATGGGAACGGCTACTAACCAAGGTACTGTTTTTTGGGAAGCGACTTTAGATACTCCGGTAGAGGGAGAAGCGGCTGCTCAATTCGATGCGACTGTAGGTACCTGGTCAATACCAGACCCGGCTCAAGAAGTCTTGTACAACTATAGTGGAGAGTGTGAGCCAATTGTAGGAGGAATGACATGTTCACAAGATCACCCAGTATCGGCTACAGTCGGTGGAGGTTCGGGATCGTCTGTTGATTCCGACTTTAAAACTGCTGCAGATATTACAGTAGCTACCGGTGAAGACTTTACTATCGATACGATCGAGGCTAACTTCCTTACTTTCGCACCAAGTGATCCTCCAACTACAGCAAATGTAGTATATTACGAAGATGCTGGTGGTTTACCGGGAACAATGATTGGTAGTGAAACTGTGGTGCCAACAATAATAAGTTCGTCACCATGGGCTAACCCTGTTGCCGATCAGTATTTAACTTCTCTTGCTTTAACACCATTTACATTTTCTGGTGATGCAGGTATGGATACTAAATACTGGATTGAAGTAAGTATGGGAACGGCGACTAATCAAGCAACTGTATTCTGGGAATACACTCCAGATACGCCGGTAGAAGGTGAAGCATTTGCTCGTTTTGACGGAACAGTGGGTACTTGGTCTATTATTGATCCAACTCAAGAAGTTATTTATAACTTTAGTGGAGAGTGTACTCCAATTATGCCTCCTGTAGATAATGATGCTTGTATGGATGCTATAGCTGTTGCTTGTGGAGACACGGTAACAGGTGATACTTCTGATAATACAGATCAGGGGGGTGCTAATACTTCTCCCGATGAGTGGTTTAAGTTTACAGGAACAGGATCACCTGAAATTGTAACTGTATCGCTTTGTGATGGAGGAACTGGTTACGACTCTGTAATTTCTGTATACGATTCTTGTGGAGGTACTCAGGTAGTAGTTAACGATGATTCATGTGGACTTCAGTCTGAAGCTTCATTCTTATCTGATGGAACTACGACATATTATATAGCAGTTGAAGGTTTTGGAACAAACTCCGGAGCATTTAGTTTAGCTGTTACTTGTGCGCCACTTGCACCGAATGACCTTTGTGAGAATGCAATTGCAATTTCTTGTGGAGATTCTATTATGGGAACTACAAACAACTCTACGATAGACGATGCGGTTGCGCCATTGTGTGATACAGGTGTAACTTCTCCGGGTGTATGGTATGTATTTGACGATACTTCCGGTTTGGCGTCTGATGTAACAATTACACTTTGTGGTGGAGGAACCGCTTACGATAGTAAGCTATCTGTTTACACAGGAGACTGTGGAGCACCACCATTAACTTGTGTTGTTGGTAACGATGATAGTTGTGGTTTACAATCTGAGGTTTCGTTCTCTAGTGATGGTAATACTACTTTCTATGTGCTAGTACACGGATTTGGTGGACAAACAGGAGACTTCTCCTTAGATATCACTTGTGATCTTATTCCGCCACCAAACGATTTGATCTCTAACTCGATCGATATTGACGAAATTGGATGTCCTTTCACAGATCCTGCTGTTGCTATGCCGGCTGCTACTACTGAGAGCGGAAACCCAATGGGTTGTGATATTAGTGGTGCTAACGGTGTTTGGTATAACTACACTGCGCCAGGAGATGGATTTATTACAGGTACTATCGTTACTCCAGCAGGAGCCAGCGCGATCACTTTCTACGAAGCACCAAATGAAAATGCTGCCGTAACAGATCTTGTACTTGTAGATTACTTCCAAAACCAATGTGTACCTGGTTCTACGGCAACAATTCCGGTTGTTTCTGGACAAGCGTATTACGCATTTGTATTGAATACAGGAGGGGTTACAGATATCACGTTTGAGTGTGATGTTCTTGGAACAGATGAGAATACAATTGAAGGATTCGCATTCTATCCTAACCCAGCAGACAATACTATTAACTTCAGCTCGATCGATACTATTGAAAATGTAACACTTTACAATATTCTTGGTCAGGAAGTAGTTAGTCGTACAATTGATGCAACTACTGCACAAATTGACGTACATAATTTAGCATCCGGAACTTACATTATGAAAGTTTCTGTGAATGGTGAGTTAGGTACTTACAAAGTTATCAAGAGATAATTTTAATAGATTATTCTAAGAATCCCGATGCATTTAATGTGTCGGGATTTTTTATTTTAGAGATGTATCTCGCTGCTGCCAAGATGACTTTTTTAAGTAACTTTGTTGAATGAAATTAGACTATTCATTCATTATTCCTGTTTATAACAGACCTCAGGAAACTTTGGAACTTTTGGAGAGCTTTACCAAAGTTTTATTTTCTGAAAGTTATGAAATTGTAATAGTTGAAGATGGTTCTTCGGAAACTTCCGAAGCCATTGTTAATTCCTTCCGGGACAAATTAAATATATCCTATTACTTTAAGTCTAATTCGGGCCCCGGAGCATCGCGAAATTACGGAATGGAACGCAGTAAAGGGAATTACTTTATAATTCTTGATTCCGATTGTTTATTGCCACCACATTATCTGAGAACCGTAGATGATTATTTATCGTCAGACTTTCATCATTGTTACGGTGGTGCAGACGCGGCACATACGTCGTTTACACAGTTACAAAAGGCAATAAATTATGTAATGACTTCATTCCTTACCACAGGAGGCATACGGGGAAATGTGAAAAGTGTATCTAACTTTGAACCGAGAAGTTTTAATATGGGAATTTCGAAGGAAGCGTTTAAAAAAACCAAGGGTTTTGCAAAAATTCATCCCGGAGAAGACCCTGATCTATCTCAAAGAATTTTAAAAGCAGGCTTTACAACCACTTTTATTCCCAATGCTTTCGTCTATCATAAACGTCGAATTTCGTGGAAGAAGTTTTATACACAGGTCAAAAAATTTGGAATGGTAAGACCTATACTAAACAAATGGCACCCAAAAGCATCTAAGGTCACATTTTGGTTTCCTACATTGTTTGTGCTTTTTACAATTGTTTCGTTACTTGGAAGTATTTTTTACAATTGGATTCTTATATTGCCTCTACTGTTTTACGTGGGATTAGTTTTTTTAGATTCTACCTTTAAGAATAGAAGTGTTTATATAGGGTTGCTCACCATTATTGCACTTTTTGTGCAATTTTTCGGTTATGGTATAGCATTCCTAAGATCGACATTTTTTATAGGTATTTTAAATAAAGATCCCGAGAAGCAATTTCCCATGTTATTTTTTAAGTAATTTTATATTCAATTGCTGAAATTATGTCAAAACTCTTTAAAAACCCCTTTAAGAATTCGAAGCTAAAGGCATTCTTTTTCTTTCTTATTCTTGCTATGGTTTTTTGGGTGTTAACAAAGTTCTCAAGAGAATATACCGCCACTGTTTTTTCAAAAATCGACTACACAAATGTACCGGAAACCGCCTTACTAAGTGAAGATAACATTCATGAAATTTCTTTTGATCTAACAGAGACCGGGTTCGAGTTTTTGTTTTACAAATTGAAGAAACCTACTATTTCGATCAATGTTGGTGCTTATACTAACAATAACTCTAAAGAGGTTATTGTCCCGGAAACGGAATTAAAAAAAATAATAAACACCCAGATAAGTGCTAAAGTTACAGTGAAGAATCTTTCAAACACTAATCTTAATATAAGGCTCGATTCACTCATCTCAAAGAAAATTGCGGTCGTACCTAATGTAGATCTCACTTTTAAGAACGGATTTAAACCCGTGAGCGGAATTAAAGTCTTACCGGATTCTGTGGTTGTTTCGGGCGCTTCAGAATATATAAAGGAGATAGACTCAGTAAGAACCGCGTCTTTTTCCGAAGAAAACATAGAAAAGCCTATAGACGTAGAGCTCAAAATTGAACCTTTTAGTGACAGAAAAGTAACCATTACTCCAAGTACAGTTAAGCTACAAGTCATGGTTGACGAGTTCTCTCAAAAAGAAATGATCTTACCTATAGAAGTACTGAATGTGCCCGAAAGTACTACTTTAAAACTAATTCCTAATGTGATAAAAATAAGTTTTAGTGTTTCTCTGGCCGAGTTTAAAAATATTGAAGAAACTGATTTCTTATTAGTTTGTGATTTTGCTGAACGAAATAAAGAAGAAAACTTTATGATCCCAAAACTTACAAAGTTTCCTGAAGGAATTGTTGATATTGAATTTGAAACAAAGAAAATCGATTATTTGACCTTTAAATGAAAATAGTTGGACTTACAGGAGGGATAGGAAGCGGTAAGACTACGATCGCTAAAATGTTTATTGAATTGGGTGTACCGGTGTATATTGCAGATGACGAGGCAAAAAGCCTAACAAACAGATCCAAAGTAATTCGTAGAAAGCTTATCGCACTTCTTGGTGAAAAGGCGTATACTGATAGCGGACTGAACCGAAAATTTGTTGCGGATAAGATTTTTAGCGATAAAGAATTATTAGCGTCGGTAAATGCTATAATTCATCCTAAAGTGGCTTCACATTTTAAAAAATGGGCGCAAAAACAGGATGCCCCTTATGTTATAAAGGAGGCAGCGATCTTGTTCGAAAATGGTGCGTACAAACAATGTGATGTTTCAATTTTGGTAATAAGTGATGAGGAAGAGCGTATTAAGAGGGTTATGAAGAGAGATAAAAGTACGAGGTTAGCAGTAGAAAGGCGTATGGAGAATCAGTGGAGCGATAAGAAAAAAGCGGCACTCGCCGATATTGTTATTGAAAATTCTGATTTGGAAAAGACCCGGAAGGAAGTCAGAAAAATTCATAAATCTCTGTCCTCCGTGCAAGTTAAATAGGGGACGAAAGCATTTTGTTAACATTTGGTTAAATGGATAGATGCCTAAATGTTAAAATCTTACTTTTGGGTTATGAACAAAAAGCTTTTCGCCTTACTTATAGCCTTGATGACGCTATCATTATTGGGTATTATCTTTGTTCAGGGTTATTGGATAAAAACTTCTTATCAAACCAAGGAAGATCAATTTACCATTAACGTTCGAAATGTACTTATTGCTACATCTAAGGAAATAAATAAGAGAGAGGTAGATTACTATTTCGATATTTTCAGTAAGTATATTGATAGTGTGGATAAGCCGGATAATGTAACGGCGAGCGAATTGATCTACAAGATCAATAATGATGACAATAATGAGGCGTATATTTTTTCGGATGGGGTTCTGGAAGAGGATTATAAATTAACGTCCAGTTTCTTGGATACCGAGATTGAGAGCTTTCAGTTTAAAAAATTAACGAGCAAGAAAAGTACAACGAAGTTAAACCCCGGAATTGATGGTGCAAATGGAGTTAAATCGACCATAGAATCTTTTAACAGGCTAAAAGAATACGAGCGAAATCAATTTGAGGATGCATTTAAGAATATTTCGGCCAAAACACCTATTCACAAACGTGTTTCGGGAAAAATGATCGAAGATCTTATTTCAAATGAACTTAAGGAAAGAGGGCTTGACTCAAAATTTGAATACGCTATTTACAGTAATAATCTGGCGACCAAAGTACACTCAAAGAAATTTACAATGGATCCGGAGTCTACTTATTCGGTGCCGCTTTTCGTTAATGAAGACTTTAATACCAATTATAAGCTTTTCGTTAATTTTTCTGAAAAAGAAAAGGTTGTTCTCAATACCATTTTAGGAATGGCGTTATTATCGTTAGTGTTCACCGCGGTTATTATTTTGGCCTATGCAAGTGCGCTATCGCAGATTTTTAAACAAAGACAGATATCACAAATAAAAAGTGATTTTATAAACAATATGACCCACGAATTCAAAACACCTATTGCAACGATCAACCTCGCTTTAGATGCTTTGAAGAACCCTAAAGTAAAAGACAATAAGGAGTTCTTATCACGCTATTTAGGAATGATTCGTGAAGAAAACAGAAGAATGCACGCGCAGGTTGAAAATGTTCTTAGAATTTCTAAATTAGAGAAGAATGAACTCGATCTCGCTAAAGAACGAATCAAGTTACATGAAATCGTTGAAGATGCAATTAGTCACGTAAACCTAATCGTTGAGGATAAAGGAGGTTATATAAATACACATTTTGGTGCTTTAAAATCTTCAATTCTGGGCAACGAATCGCATTTAACCAATGTAGTGGTAAATATTTTGGAAAATGCCGTTAAGTATTCGGAAGATGAACCGAAGATCGATGTTTATACAGAGAATGTAAAAGACAGTATCATTCTTAAGATTCGAGATCAGGGAATGGGAATGACAAAAGCAGTCCAAAAAAGAATATTTGAAAAATTTTATAGAGAACATACAGGAGACATTCACAACGTAAAGGGACATGGTCTTGGTTTGGCATATGTAAAGCGTATATTAGACGATCACGACGCACGAATATATGTGGAAAGTGAAAAAGACAAAGGAAGTACCTTTATAATAAAACTACACTTAATATCTTAAAATTATGGAAACCGAAAACAAGAAAATTCTACTCGTAGAAGACGATCCAAACTTTGGAACAGTTTTAAAAGACTACCTAGCCATGAATGATTACAATGTTACTCATGCGAAAAATGGTATGGAAGGCTTTGAGAAGTTTAAAAAAGACGACTACGATCTATGTATACTGGACGTTATGATGCCTTACAAAGATGGTTTTACCCTGGCTAAGGAAATACGCGAGAAGAACGCCGAAGTACCTATTATATTCTTAACCGCAAAGGCGATGAAGGAAGATGTGCTTAAAGGATACAAAGTAGGGGCAGACGACTATCTCAATAAACCTTTTGATAGTGAAGTCCTTTTAATGAAAATTAAAGCGATTATTCAGCGTAAAGCGACAGATTCTATTGCCGATAGCAAACAATTCGAATTTAACGTTGGGAATTTCCACCTTAACTCTAAGCTGCGTTTCCTTACCTATAAAAAAGAAGATCCTACAAAGCTTTCTCCAAAAGAGAACGAATTATTGAGATTATTAGCGCTTCATAAAAATGATTTGATGCCAAGAGAATTGGCGCTTACGAAGATATGGAGAGATGATAATTATTTTACGTCAAGAAGTATGGATGTTTATATTGCTAAGCTTCGTAAATATTTAAGCAAGGACGATGGAGTAGAAATCATCAACATACATGGTGAAGGTTTTAGATTGGTTGTAAAAGACGAGGTCGATAACTAATCAATACATTAAGATAAGTGTGAAAAACGCCTTTTTATAAGGCGTTTTTTTCGTTTATATAAGTGATGATCTCCGCTGGATCGGTATCGTATTCAAACCATTTAATTTCAGGGTTTTTTCTAAACCAGGTTCCTTGACGTTTAGCAAATCGTCGTGTATTCTTTTTAATTTCCTCTATCGCTTCTGCTAAAGAAATTGTCCCCTCCAGATACTGGAAAAGTTCTCTATATCCTACTGTTTGCAGTGCGTTTAGATCCTTGTTGGGGTATAATTTTTTAGCTTCATCCAGCAAACCTTCTTCCAACATTATATCAACGCGCTTATTGATCCTGTCATAAATGGTTGCTCGTTCTGCAGTGAGAGCGATATATACCGTGTCGAAATTACGAGTAGTGTCATTCTTTTTCAGAAAGGAAGAATAGGGTTTTCCTGTGCTTCGGAAAACTTCTAGTGCCCTTATTATTCTATGCGGATTGTCTATGTCAACCTTTTGAAAATATTTAGGATCTACCGCTTCGAGTTCCTTCTGAAGCGATTCAATTCCTTCTAGCTCTATTTCCTTGTTTAAGTTCTTTCTTACTTCGGAAGGGATCTTCGGAAAATTGTCAAGACCTTTTACAACTGCGTCTACGTAAAGTCCGGAGCCACCAACCATGACAACGATGCTGTGCTTCTGAAACAATTGCTCGAGTTTCAAAAGTGCTTCTCTTTCGAAATCTCCAACACTGTAATTTTCGAAAATGCTTTTACTCTGAATAAAATGATGCTTTGCAGCGGCGAGCTCTTCCGAAGAAGGAACCGCAGTACCAATTTTCATTTCTTTAAAAAACTGTCTCGAGTCTGCCGAAAGTATTTCAGTAGAAAATGCATTCGCGATTTTAATCGCTAAAGATGTTTTTCCAATAGCAGTTGCTCCAACAATACAAACTAGTAATGGTCTTTTTGCAGCCATTATCCGGTAGTAGTTTCATCATCGAATTCTTCAGGGTGCAAATGGGTACCACACTTATGGCAATAATCTGCATCATCTCTATGTTTTGATGCTCCACAGTTACGACATGCCTGAGTATTTACATGAACATAGTTAGGATCATCCTGAGAAGGCTTTAAACTCTTTGTGTATTCCGCACTTACTATTCCGGTGGGTACAGCGATAATTCCGTAACCCATGATCATAATAATAGTAGCAATAAATTGTCCTAAGGGCGTAACAGGAGCTATATCACCAAATCCAACTGTTGTAAGTGTAACAATACACCAATAAACACTGGAAGGAATACTGGTAAAACCACTTGCTTCACCTTCCACTAAATACATTATAGTTCCCGCAATTATTGAAATAACTAATACCGCGAAGAGAAAAACCAATATTTTTGGCCGACTGTCAACCAGCGCTTTTTTCAATTTGTTAGATTCGCCTACATAGCGTGTAATTTTTAAGATTCTGAAAATTCGTAACAACCGTAAGGCACGAACTGTTAGCAAATAACTACTTCCGCTTAAAATAAAAGAGAGGTAGAGTGGAATAGTAGAGAGGAAATCGATGACCCCATAAAAGCTGAAAATATATGTCGAAGGTTTTTTTACCGTAATTACCCGGGCAATATATTCAAAAGTAAAGAAGATGGTAATCACCCATTCTCCAATATAGAGTAAATTATGGTACTTGTCATCGATAGGACGAACACTCTCCAGCATTACGAAGATCACACTCAGCAATATTAAAATAAGCAGAATGACATCGAAAAGTTTTCCCAAAGGCGTATCGGCTTCATAAATAATTTGATGAAGCTTAACGCGCCAATTGTTTTTCTTAGTTTCTCCCAAGGCTAATTAAATTAGTATGTATAAATGTAAAGAAGTTTCTTCAATTGACAGTATTTGAGGCAAGGTTTACGATCTTTAATACTTTGTTCTTTCTAAGATAACTTTGTATGATGTGTTGCGCATCGCGATTGTTTTGCATCGGATTTATAATGGACTTTAGAATTTCGGTATTATTTATTTGATAGTTGAGATTGTAAAATCCGAAACCTTTGTACTTACCATTTTCAATTAAGATCACTGATCGTTCATCGATTTCCCGCCCTTTATCGATAATGAGCATATGTTGATTCTCGTAACTGTTTTTTTCCAAGAATTCGCGAACCCGACTATTGTATTCTTCAACAGATTCTTCTAACAAGCATGCCCCATTACATTCCTTGATGCTATGTGAAACACAACCGGATGTTGTTTCGTGCAAACCGGTGAGTTTTTGACATAAATTGTATTGTTCGGTGATCTTAAACAAAGACGATTTTGCCTGCTGATAGTTTGAAAAAGTGGTAATCGCAGTCTTTTTTGCGTTGGTTTTTTCAATTTTAAGATTAATATACCCATGCTCGTCGGTAAATGAGCCAAGTTGATATGCAAACAACGTTTTGCGAAGCGCTCTATTGTAAATGGGCTTGTTCTGTTTAATTTCTTCACACTCCTTTAACTGAGCGATAAGGTCGTTTCCCGTTTCCTCATAAGTTACGGCAGCTACTTCCAGCTGAATTTTTTTCGATTTTCTGTTATCGTTAGTAAAATGCTGCGTGAGCCGTTTTTTGATGTTTTTACTCTTTCCAATATATATTATCGACCCGTCTTCGCGATGCATATAGTAAACACCCGTTGAAGTTGGAGCCTCTTGAATAATATCTATGAGTTTAGGCTCTAACTGACGTTTAGGATCTTTTCTAACAAGACTTTGTATAATCTCTTTTGAAGTATCTTTAGATAAAAGCAACTTGAATAAGCTTACCGTAGCTTTTGCATCACCCTGTGCGCGGTGTCTATCGCTTAAAGGGATACCCAGTCTTCTCACTAACTTTCCCAGACTGTAGGAGGGAAGGTCGGGTATTAATTTTTTAGAGAGTTCGACAGTACACAGCGTGTTAAGATCAAATTCGTATCCCAGTCGGTCAAATTCGGTCGTTAAGATTCTATTGTCGAATTTTGCGTTATGAGCAACCAGAATGCAACCTTCAGTAATTTCAATAATTCTTTTGGCGACCTCATAAAATTTGGGTGCATTTCTAAGCATTTCATTGTTGATCCCGGTTAGGTTTACAACAAATGGTTGAATAGGCCGTTCAGGATTTACCAGACTACAAAACTGATCTACTATTTTATGGCCATCGAAACGATAAATTGCAATCTCGGTTATTCCTTCTTCATTGTATTTTCCTCCTGTGGTTTCTATATCTAAGATTGCGTACATTCAGTATTTTATATTCAATAATGGAAATCTCTAGTTGCTTTTTAATTATGACAAGTCCGATTTCAAAAGTTTATTCTATTAATAATTCCGTTCTCCAAAGATAGCACTTCCCACACGAACCATTGTGCTTCCCTTTTCAATAGCAAGGCCGTAGTCACTGCTCATGCCCATGGATAGTTCGCTAAAGTCAAATTTTCCTGAGACCTTATCATAGAAAGTCTTTAGTTTCTGAAACTCTGCTCGGATTTGATCCTCATCGTCGGTAAAAGTAGCCATGCCCATTAAACCAATTACTTTTATATTCTGAAAGCTACGAATTTCTTCAGAATTGAGTATCGACAATGCATCCGACTCTAACATACCAAATTTACTATCTTCTTCAGCGATCTTTATCTGAAGCAAACAATTAATAATACGATCGTTCTTTAAAGCTTGTTTATTTATTTCTTTTAATAACTTTAAACTATCTACTGCGTGAATAAGACTAACAAAAGGAGCCATGTATTTTACCTTATTTCGCTGAACATGACCTATCATATGCCAAGAAATATCCTTGGGCATCTCCTGCCATTTGGCTTCCATTTCCTGAATTTTATTCTCCCCAAAAACCCGTTGCCCTGCATTATAGGCTTCCACAATTTCGTTTACAGGTTTGGTTTTTGAGACGGCTACCAAGGTAATATCACCGGGTAAGGATTTTTTAAATGTTTGAATGTTTTCAGCAATACTCATCTTCAAATTTCAATATATAATTTAAGTAATGTATAAAAATACTTTAGAACTCATAAATAGTGACCCCACTTCTTAGTTTTGGCTCTATGTAAGTACTCTTAGGAGGCATCTTTAAACCTTCGTCTGCAATTTGTTTCATTTCTTCTACCGTAACCGGAAGTAGTCCGAAACCTACTGCAAATTTTCCACTATCTACCGCTGTCTTTACAAATGCTAGGTCATTTTTTCCGTGCGAATACTCAATACGATGATCATTTCTAAGATCTTCAATGCCAAGTATAGGCTTCAGAATTGTAGCGTATAGAATGTGTGCATCTAACGCATCCAGTGCGTTATTGATCTGATAATTGTTTTTCCGAAGATATAAAGAATAAAATGCGCCGTCTAAATACATACTAAAATGGTTCTTTTTTGAAGGCTTATAATACTCCTGACCCCTATTTTCAATTCTGAAAATTGCATCGAGCTGTATTAAGAATTCATCTTTACTCAAACCGTTTAGATCTTTGATGAGTCGGTTAAATTCGTATATTTTTAAATCGCTTTCCGGAATAAGGTAGCTCATAAAATAGTTGTACGGTTCGTTTCCCGTATGATTTTTATTTTCTTCCTTTAAATGCTTTGCAAGCAAATAAGACGATGAAGACCTATGATGGCCATCGGCAATATAAAGCGTCTCCATTTGGGCGTATAATTCACTAATTTTCCCAACTAAAATGTCGTCGTCAACTTTCCATAAATAATGAGTGTCCCTATAAGTGGTCGTGAATTCATATTCGGCCCTATCCTGCATCACTTGATCTATAAGCTGAGCCAGCTCGTCGTTATCCTGATAGGTTAACAAAACGGGTTCTGCATTAAAACCAACAGTTCTTAAGTAATTTTCGAATAAGACTTCCTTGTATTCTATTGTATCTTCGTGCTTCTTAATAATATCGTCTTCGTAATCCTGTGCACTAACGGCAGCAACCATTCCATTAAATTCTAAACCATCTCTATTTACGATACGATACACATAATAACTTGGCTTCTCATCCTGAATAAAGATCTCATCTTCTTTAAATTCCTGATACCTGTTCTTTACAAGCTGATAGCGTTCTTCTCCCGAAGTCTCCTTTTGGTATTTATAACCGGGATTCACGATATGTAAAAAGGAGAATGGATTGTCTCGTAAGCGTGATTCCCTTTGCGCCGGCGTATAGCTATCATACGATCGCGCTGCGAGTAGACTAACTTTATCACGTGTAGGACGAACTGCTCTAAAAGGAATTATCTTTGCCAAATCTTCTTCTTATCTAAACATTTTAGCGACTGTTTCGGCTTTTCTGTTTTCGCTATAATCGTAGAATCCTTCACCACTTTTAGCACCTAGCTTTCCTGCCATAACCATATTCACTAACAGCGGACATGGAGCGTATTTCGGATTTTTAAATCCGTCGTACATTACATTCAGAATGGATAAACAAACATCTAAACCAATAAAATCTGCTAAAGCCAATGGTCCCATTGGGTGGGCCATTCCTAACATCATAACGGTGTCGATCTCTTTCACCCCTGCCACTCCATTGTACAGTGTTTCTATCGCCTCATTGATCATAGGCATCAAAATTCGATTAGCGACAAATCCCGGATAGTCATTAACTTCTACGGGAACTTTGTTCAGTTTTTCTGAAAGTTCTTTAATCGTGTTATAAGTTTCTTCACTGGTACTATATCCCTTGATAATTTCAACTAACTTCATGACGGGAACAGGGTTCATAAAGTGCATCCCAATAACCATTTCCGGTCTGGATGTAACCGAAGCGATTTGCGTTATTGAAATAGAAGAGGTGTTACTCGCCAGGATCGTATCGTCCGGACAAAACTTTTCAAGGTCCCTAAAGATCTTCAATTTCAAGTCTAAGTTTTCGGTGGCCGCTTCAACTACCAATCCCGCATATTCTACTCCCTCTTCCATATTGGTGTAAGTAGAAATGTTTTTTAGAGTTCGGGTTTTATCTTCTTCAGAAATTTTTTCCTTTGCAACCATTCTATCTAAGTTTTTGGCGATAGTTGCCATTCCTTTGTCAAGAGATGCCTGTGAAATATCAATTAATTGTACTTTATAATCAAATTGAGCGAAAGTATGAGCGATTCCGTTGCCCATTGTTCCGGCTCCAATTACTGCTATATTTTTCATAGTATTTCTCACGATCGTGAGTATATAATTTATTAAACTTAGTTTCTATAATAATTTGAAGTTTTCGATAATTTTCATCGCCACTCTTAATGCTTCAGCGCCCTGACCTAAACTCACAACCGGCGTGGTATCTGTTTCTATAGAATTGGCAAACGCTTCTAATTCGTCTAAAATAGCATTGTTAGTCTCTACTTCCGGATTGTCGAAATAGATTTGCTTTTTAACACCTTCTGCATTAGTTAAGATCATTGCAAAATCATCAGGATCCTGTGGAGCATCTTTCATTTTTACCACTTCACATTTCTTTTCCAGAAAATCGACCGAAATGTATGCATCTCTCTGAAAAAAGCGGGCTTTCCTCATCTTTTTCATGGAAATTCTACTCGCCGTTAAATTGGCAACACAGCCATTCATAAACTCTATTCGCGCATTCGCAATGTCCGGGGTGTCACTAATTACTGCAACCCCACTGGCATGTACGTCTTTTACTTCCGATTTCACTACGCTTAATATGGCGTCAATATCATGGATCATAAGATCGAGCACCACAGAGACATCGGTACCTCTGGGATTGAATTCGGCCAATCTATGGGCTTCAATAAACATAGGATTATCGATCATTTGGTTCACCGCCATAAAGGCAGGGTTGAAGCGTTCTACCTGACCTACTTGTCCGCGTAACTTATGTTTCTTAGCGAGGTCTCGAATTATATTTGCCTCCTCAACAGTATGAGTTATGGGTTTTTCGATAAATAAATGCTTCCCTGCTTCCAGCACTTTTTTGGCACATTCAAAATGATGAACTGTGGGTGTAACTACGTCCACCATATCACAAGCATCGATAAGAGCTTCCATGGAAGGAAAACTTTTATATCCAAATTCTTTTTCTATAGCTTCGGAAGCTTCTTTGCTGGCATCATAAAACCCTACGAGTTCGTATTTTTCAGATTGCTTGAGCAGCTTTAAGTGAATTTTACCCAGGTGACCGGCACCTAAGACTCCGGCTTTTAACATCGGCGTTGGTTTTCTACAAATGTAAGGGTTTATGAAGAATTTACGAAGAATGAAAACGATTTAAACCTGCTTAAAAAAGTTCTTGTGTCAATAACAAATCTTCACCGCATTTTTTATAATTTGCAGTTCTAAACCCCAACCAGTGAAAGATACATTTACTCATCAAGGGATGCGCAAGCGTCTGGTAGCGACTTTGAAAAAGAAGGGAATTGAGAATGCTGCCGTACTAACAGCAATAAATGCGATACCAAGACACCTTTTTATGGATTCAGGTTTTATTGATCACGCCTATGTAGATAAAGCATTTCCTATTGGTGCAGATCAAACTATTTCTCAGCCATACACGGTTGCTCGTCAAACCGAGCTATTGGAGGTTGAAAAAGGAGATAAGATATTGGAAATAGGAACCGGTAGCGGATATCAAACGGCAGTTTTATTAGAAATTGGAGCGAAGGTTTATAGCATTGAGAGGCAAAATGAACTTTTTAAAAAGACCAAATTATTCCTTCCTAAACTAGGGTATCGGCCTAAGAAATTAATTTTTGGTGATGGGTACATCGGATTAGAATCTGAAGCACCTTTTGACGGGATCATAGTAACTGCGGGCGCACCTTTCGTACCAAAACCTTTGCTGGCACAGCTAAAGGTAGGAGGGAAACTGGTGATACCGGTAGGGGACGAGGTGCAAATAATGACGGTTTTTACGCGTGCTTCATCCACAAAATTTGAAAAAGAAGAGTTTGGTGAGTTTAGATTCGTACCGTTGCTCGAAGACAAAAATTAGATTTTAGTCACTTTATATTTAGTACACTTCTACAATCATTAAGATCAATTTAAATTGATGGATGCGTTATTCCGAAGAAATACTTTATATTATATTTTGCAAGCATTAAGTTTATTATTCTATGGACAATATTTCTGCGATTATTCTGGCGATTGCACTATTTGTGATCATGTTGGGAATGGGGCTTTCTCTCGTTACTAACGATTTTAAGAATATACTGCTAAATCCGAAGGCAATTTTTGTTGGTTTAATGAATCAATTGATACTTCTACCATTATTAAGCTTGGCATTGGTTTTAATATTTCCCCTTCAGCCTGAAATCGCAATTGGAATCATACTCATAGCAGCATGTCCCGGAGGGCCTACATCTAACCTTATCAGTTTTATGGCGAAAGCGGATCTTGCCTTGTCGGTTTCCTTAACAGCCTTTAGTAGCTTAATTACCGTTTTAACGATTCCGTTTTTTGTGAATTTTGCGCTTTCGTATTTCTTAGAAGAGAACGCAGAGATAGAGCTCAATATCCTTCAAACTATTGGGCAAATGCTTGTTATTGTTATCTTACCCATTGTGGTAGGAATGTTTATAAGAGGTCGTGCTCCGGAGTTTGCTCTGCGTATGGGGAAACCGGTTCGTATAGCTTCCGGTGTGATTTTAGTGCTAATAATAATAGGTTTGATAATAAAAGAAAGAGCCAATTTTACCAGTTATTTTCAACAAGCGGGTCTGGCTACCTTATTACTAAATATTGCGACCATGCTGGTTGGTTTTGGAACGGCAAAATTATTTAAACTGGAACGCAGACAAGCTTTTTCGATCGCTATTGAATCCGGGATTCAAAACGGTACATTAGCAATAACCATTGCGGTCGTTTTATTAGGAAATACTGCCTTTGCCATCGCCCCATCGGTATATTCGGTTTTGATGTTCTTAACCGGCGGATTCGTTATTTTTCTGTCACTTCGGAAACAACCGAAATCTTAAAGACCAAATAAGTCAAGAAATTTTAATCCGAAAATAAAAGCACCATCGCCCACCCCGTTATAATAAGAACGCACATAATCTAAACGAAGTAATCGATATTTACCAATTCCCAGGTTATCAATTCCCACAGACCATTCGGTATATGGTTTTCTGTCTTCGGTACTCAAAAGATGTGCACCAACGACGAGATTGAAGTTAAGCTGATTAATTCCCGGAATCTTTCCGAGGATCCAACCACGAAAATCATGCTCTAAATGTCCTTCAAAATAACTTTTATTGGTACTGAGATCGTAATATGGGAGGAGGTTAAAAACATTGGTATAGTTTACACTGGTACCTACGCGTGTCTGATTTCCATTAAAGTGTTGAAAATCTACGAATGATATATTTTCAGCATTAAAAAAAGTTCCTCCTTTTAAGCGATAATAGAATTCTCCCTTATTTCCTAAGCTGATATCCTGATCCAATACAGCTCTGATCTGAGAAAAATTATAGTCAGAATTAGAACTCCCTAAACCATTTTCGAAGGTTAAAGTAAGCTGCGGATACAGGTCGTTTCCTATATTGAACTTCATATCGGGATTGGAAAAATATTTTTGTCCGAAAGTAATTCGGGCCGTGATTTGAGTTTTTACAATTTCGTGTTCGTCTATTGCTGCATTCGTAAAATCATTCTTGTCTAACGGGTTATTAGAACTATAACTCACATTATCGTTAGGGATCGTGACGTAGTCGGTATTATTAAACAGAGGCTTACGCTGCTCATAACCTACAGTTGTATAAAGTTCTAAACCGTTAAATACCTCCTGACTGTATCCGGCTCTAATCGAATTGAGTTCGTAGGCTTTCAAATAGTTGCGTTCAAAAAACATGGTAGAAACACTATTGATCAAGGTAGAAATTGGCTCGGCAGAATTAAATTGAGACACTGTACTCCCACCGGATAGTCCTATTCTCAAATTGTTTTTCCGGTTAAAATTTCTCGTGATCCTCCCGGTAAACCTCAGGCGGTCTTCGGCAATTCCATAGGTTGCATCTGTGGCAATGGATAACCAACTCGTCTGATTTTCATCATACCATTTAAAAAACGAAACGCCAGCGGTACTATTCCACCCTTGAATAGTGCTAAAACGAATTCCCGGAACGGGTCCGGTGTAATTTAAACTCCATTTTTTATAACTATTTCTGAAAGAATAGCCCAGCAATGGATCTGTAAGTCCGAATTTATTCGACTTGCGATCCAGTGAATCCAGGTAGGGTTTGGATCGCCGTAATATCTGAAGGCTGTCTTTTTTTATATAATCGGTGAGCTCTTCATTTGTAAGAGGTACAGGACGTATTCCCTTCCAAAAAAGACTATCTTTTTTATTTGCTTCAGGTTCAAACGAAAGTACTTCGTTGGTAAATGATTTTTTAGAGAACTGCGGATTAAAATCGTAGTTGCTGTAATTAGCAATAAACCTTCCATCGCCATTCAGACCTAAAAAACCAAAACCAAAATCTATTGTTTGTGATAATTTTACCCAGAAATTATTATCGGGATCAAATTTAAAATTCTGTTTAAATACCAATTCTTTAATAAATGGAACCTGAATCGCATCACCGTTAGTCGTAATTTCTACGCCATACAATTGCCAATCGTCTTCAACAATATAAATGTAACCGCTCCAAACTCTATCTTTAGGGCGCTTTGGAGTAACTTCAATTTTATTGATTAGTTTATTCCCTTCATAAAAAATACCGTCTAATCTGTATCGATAATAACCAAGTGCGTTATTCGCAATTGGAGAAACAATTTCGGCGTTGAGATCTACCGTATTTTCATAGAATGAAAAATTTGCCTCTTGAGCACTATTAAAACTGAAACCATTGTCATTTCCACTTACTTTGCTCGCAACGATTCGTTCTTTAAAATCGTTAGGTTGCTGATAGGAGATTTTCGATATACTTTCGGAAAGATAGATGATACCGCTACGCGTAGAGTCTAATGCACCGTCCAGGTCGCCCACTTCCTGTCCCATGATCTTCTCGGGTACATCGTAGACCTTCCAAAGGCCGCGCGAATAGAAATCGGCAGTGAATTCACTAATTTTCTCCAGATTCTCCTTTCTTCGGGCAATAGTTTCTCGAATAATTCGATAAGCCGGATCTTCATCATTTGAAACAATAACTTCGTCTAGGCTTACAGATTCTTCCTCCATTTTCACGTTGAGGATATAAGGGAATGATTCTATATTCACCTCTTTGGAGATCTTTTTGAAACCAAGGAATTGAAAGATAATTGTATAGTTTCCTGCTTCGAAAACATTTAGCTCGTAGTTTCCATCGTCGTTAGAGGTGGTTCCTATATACGAGTTATCTAAATAAATATTAACATACGGAAGTTCTTCCCCTTTAGTATCGGTTATTTTCCCAACGATCTGGGCATTCGCAAAAAAAGATATAAAAAAAATGAATATTGCTAAAGGTCTTTGCATTGCGATTTACGAATGTATGTTATAAAAAGACGAAATTAGTGTGAGAAATGTTACTTGTTTAGTAAAATTTTAGGATTTAATTGTTGAACGCCTTTTTAATTCTACTGAGGTTACGTTTGCTATCGCGATCCTTTATTGACTCGCGTTTATCGTATTCCTTTTTACCCTTACAAAGTGCAATATTCAACTTAGCCAGCCCTTTGTCATTAGTGAAAAGTAACAAGGGAATGATAGTTAACCCTGAGTTTCTAACTTCCTTCTCCAGTTTTTTCAATTCGCTTCTGTTGAGAAGCAATTTTCGTTCACTTTTCGGATTATGATTAAAATGCGTTGCGTGCGAATACTCCTGAACCGTCATATTGATAACAAAGAGTTCACTGTTATGAAATTCACAAAAACTCTCGGCAATTGAAGCTTTTCCTTCTCTTATGGCCTTGATCTCGGTCCCCGCCAGGACTATTCCTGCCGTATACGTATCGAGGATCTCGTATTCGAAGCGTGCTTTCCGATTTTTTATTTTTACATTTTTCTGAAGTGCCATAGGTGCAAAAGTAAGATAATTATTCGTCAGGACGAGAGATCTTGTCCAATCTTACAGGCGAGTAATCCACTTCTAGTTTCCCATTCACCATGACCTCTTCAAAATAGCATTTTACACCAATCGCGGTCATTAAATTCGGACTGTCTTGAATGTGTAAATGAAGATGCGCTTCCGAAGAGTTTCCAGAGTTACCGCAGTTTCCGAGATACTGACCCTTTACAACACTTTCTCCTTCTTTAACCTTAATAGTCCCCATCTCGAAATGTGCATAAACTATATACTCGTCATTTTCAGTTTTAAGAATAACGGTATTACCAGTGGGTTGAGCAGGATTCATGGTTCCGGGCTTGTTATCGGGTATTCCCTCTATTACAGTGTGTACGACAGCATCACAAACGGCCAAAAGGGGTTGTGAGAAGGCGAAATAGTCTTCATTACGGGTACCACTTCTTTCGTAAGTTTTACGGTTTTTTCCGAGCTTTAAGATATCGAATGCATGTTTTTGAGTAGGGGAGATCACATGGTAGTTTTGAGCTTTACTATCTCCACCCCAAACCGTGAACCACTCACCCTTAAAAGGAAGTTGCATTTTTGTAAGGTTTCGTTCAATTTTGGCTTCTCTGTTCTCTTCCGCAGGAAGAAATCGTAAACCATCCACTTCTCCATCAGGGTTTAATGAGATGTTTATATTCTGGCGTCCGTTGCTAAAGGTGGTTAAATAAGTTTCAACTCCGTCTTCAGCTTTCAGAAATTTAAAAGAAACAATACTTCCGAGGTTTTTTTTAAAAGTTTCAAAAATTAGTTCAGTATCTTTTAACGTGAGTTTTTTTTGCATGGGTGATGCCATCATCTCGTAAGCCGATTTCGCATCACCATTATTATAATGCGCCTTGAAGGTGTGTAGCGCGTTTTTATAAGTTGTTGTCTGACCAACAATTGTGGTGGTTAATAATAGGCTTGCAATAATGAATAAATTTCTCATAGCAGAATTTAGTAAGGTTCTGAGTTTATATGTGACCTATTGGGTACTTTTGTTACAAACTAAACGTATGAAAATTTTATCTATTCTTTGCGCTATTTTATTGGTAATATCATGTAAAAATGATTCGGAAACACTTTCTGCTCAGGACATTGTTGATAAATCTATTGCTGTAAGTTGTAATAATGGGTGCGACAATGTGATAATTGAATTTGATTTCAGAAATAAAAAATACCGAAGCGAGCGTAAGGAAGGGAGTTTTATGTACGAGAGAATTACCAATGATTCATCCGGGATCACGCTGGATAGATTGTCTAACGATGGTTTTGTACGTTTTATGAATGATTCAGTAGTCACTCTTTCAGATTCTTTAACTACGATCTATTCCAATAGTGTAAATTCTGTGCATTACTTTGTACAATTGCCATACTTACTTAATGATCCGGCAGCAAAAAAGGAACTTTTAGGCGAGGCAATTATCAAGAATGAACCCTATTATGAAATTGGAGTGGCGTTTAAGGAAGAGGGCGGAGGTACAGATCATGACGATACGTTTGTTTATTGGATTCATAAGGAGAGTTGGACGGTAGATTATCTCGCTTATAAGTATGCTACCGACGGTGGAGGGATTAGATTTAGAGAAGCTTATAACCCAAGAGAGATTAAAGGAATCAAGTTTGTGGATTACAACAATTTTAAACCTGAAAATTTACAGGTACCCTTAACCGATCTCGACAAACACTTTGAAGAGGGTAAGTTGCAACTACTGTCAAAAATTGAAACTGAAAATGTTCGCGTAATCCTTCCAGATAGTTAATCGACCGTAAATATTTGAACGTTTTTTGAATCTCCGGTTACTGTAACCATAAACAGCATCCCGTTTTCATCGTCAGGAATGTCAACATATTTATCTTCTCCTATAATGGCATTTACGAATTGTGGTGTAGTATTACTGTGCCCAACTATCAAAACATTATGTCCTTCGGTGAGCGTTTTAAACTCAACATCGTACAAATTGGAAGGATCGTAAAGCTGAATATCGACTTGTTTCTGAGTTGCCGTATATGCGGCCGTTTGCATCGTTCTACTGTAGTCTGTGGAAAAAATTTGATCTATCGCGATATTCTCAAAGTACTGCGCCCATCTTTGTGCTCTTTCAATTCCCTCTTCATTTAGTTTCGGATTACGCTCTTCGGGATCGCTTCGGTCTTTTTCAGCATGCCGTATTAAGTAATAAGTAGTGGTTGTATCCTGAACAGCCGCCTGATCATTATTCTTTTCTACGGAATTATTACAGCCAATGGTGAAGATCGAGAACAGTATAATTACAAATAAGTTTCGCACGAGATATATGTTTTATGAAATAAAAGTATGAAAAAAAGAAAACCGCGGGGATGTATTTTTCGTATTTATTATAGAAATAAAAATCATACTTGTGAATGTGAGGTTCTAAGTATGTCGTTTTTTAGTTCGTGGAAGCCTTTTCTCTTTTGAGTGGAGGCTTTTAACATTTGTTAACATGACTTAACACAAAAATAGTGAAATGCGATATTTATTTAAGGATTTGTTGGCCTACAGATAGTTCGTTTGCTTGTAAATTTGAATAACTAATTTAAAAAACAAAAAGCTATGAATTCAGATCAGTTAGAAGGAAAATGGAAACAAATAAAGGGAGAGTTTAAACAGAAGTACGGTAAAGTAACCGACGATGATACCACTTTCTCTGAAGGTAAGTTTGATGAGATGCTTGGACGTTTGCAAGAACGTACCGGAAAGACAAAAGAAGAAATTAAGGATGAAATAGACAATTGGTAATTTATTAATTACAAGTTGCTATGAAAGAGAAAAGCCTCCAATTTTGGAGGCTTTTCTTATAAATATTGTACAGCAGTAACCAAAGTATAAGTTAGGGTTAATGCAGTAATAAAAACGATATACAATCCTAATAAATGATTAGGTCTATACAATTTTTCTTTTTCCGATTGTGTAATTTCATGTGTTTTCATAATCTATTCGTTTAATGGTTGATACTAAATAGACGATTGAACCACACAATTTGTTACACTTTTTGCTTTTTAAAGGCTAAAAGTCTCGACTCAAAAGTTGACTCATCTACCGGATTTACTACAGATTCGAAGAGTTTTATTAATTCTTCGGAATGTTCTTCTCTTTTCTGTTCCAGCAGATTAAAATGTACAAAATTAGCCCACATAACTGCTTTTATTTCAGTTTTGTCTGAATTATACATTGTTAATTCTACAGATAGATTCGAGTCGTCGTATTTCAGAAGTTGTGATTGAATTGTTACTTCTTCCATAAGAAACGCCGGACGCAAATAAGCGATCTGATTACTGCCAACAACCCAGCTTTTACCTTCTTTTCTCGCCATGTTGTAGATATCGATATTGTAGTTCTCTATCAATTGATCCTCACGGGCATTATTAAAATAGTTGAGGTATGCTGCATTGTTAAGATGATTAAACGGATCGCAATCCTGAAATCTTATCTTTGTTTTACTTTCTAATATTTTTGGTAATTCTTTCATAGTTTTATACCAATTGGTATTTTATTAGTTAAAATTTACTTCTTTAGGTTTCTCTTTATATAGTTATCGATATCATCTGAGGCATCATGTAGATAAGAGATATCATTCATAGTGGCATTCATAAATATCGCACCTTGAATTCTGGTATACAGATATTTTGCAAATTTTTTTGAATCCACATCGGGAAATACTTCACCTGCTTGCTTTGCCCATTCTACCAGTTTAACGATATTGTTTTGTGTCTTCTCGATAACATACTGAACACGTTCTAATAATTTAGTATCCTGGTTATTGGCGTCTACTCCAATGTTCAGGATAGGACATCCCCCTAAATCCTTGTAATGCTCAGTATAATCGCGGTAAAAATCGGTTATCAAAAACAATTTTTCCAAGGGAGTTCGCCCTTTTTCCTGATGCTTGGCAATTCGTCCTAGTAACTCACTAACATTCATATTAAACGCAGCGATCGCTATTTCTTCCTTATTAACAAAGTTGCCATAAATTGCACCCTTGGTTAAACCGGTTGCCTGGGTGATATCAGACATGGAAGTAGCCGCGTATCCGTTCTTATTAAAAATGGGAGCCACTCTTTCAATGATATACTTTCTGGTCCTTTCAGCTTTGGTGAGCATAGTATAATAACTTGTATTACAAATATATAAAAAATATACCAAACGGTATATTTATTATAAAAAAAACCGCCCGGATAACACGCCGGACGGTTTTCACTAACCAACCAAATTATGAAATGGGTTTTTAAGGAACCCTAACCTATTCGTTGTTTACCAGATCGCTCTGATTTCTAAAAACAAGTTCATTATTAAAGCTATCCAAAAGTATAATACTATCTGTTGTTACTTTTCCTGATAGTATTACCTTAGATAATGCATTTAATACTTCCTTCTGAATAACTCTCTTCACCGGTCTTGCCCCATACTGTGGGTCGTAACCTTTTTCTGAAAGATATTTAACAGCTTCTTCTGTCGCATCCATGGTAATATTCTGCTTCGCTAGCATCTTGGTTAAACCTTTAAGCTGTAGCCCAACTATTTCCTTGATATCATTTTGTGTAAGTGGTGTAAACATTATGATATCGTCAATTCTGTTAAGAAACTCGGGTCGTACAGATTGCTTTAATAAGCCTAAGACTTCCACCTTGGCAGCTTCCATAGCGGTATCGGGATCCTTTACAGTTTCAAACTTCTCCTGTATGATCGAGCTACCCATGTTGCTGGTCATAACGATAATAGTGTTCTTAAAATCTGCTACACGCCCCTTGTTGTCTGTTAACCTTCCTTCATCCAACACCTGCAATAGAATATTAAAGGTGTCGGGGTGTGCTTTTTCAATTTCATCCAACAACACTACCGAATACGGTTTACGTCTTACGGCTTCAGTAAGTTGTCCTCCCTCGTCATAACCAACATATCCCGGAGGTGCTCCTACTAATCTGCTAACACTATGACGCTCTTGATATTCACTCATATCAATTCTTGTCATAGCACCTTCATCGTCAAAAAGATACTCGGCAAGAGCCTTCGCTAGTTCTGTTTTACCTACTCCGGTGGTACCCAAGAACAGGAATGAACCTATGGGTTTTTTAGAATCCTGCAAACCGGCTCTGCTTCGTCGTATCGCATCACTAACAGCTACAATAGCTTCTTCCTGACCAACAACACGCTTATGTAATACTGTTTCCAGATTCAATAGCTTTTCGCGATCACTCTGTAGCATTTTAGTCACAGGGATTCCGGTCCATTTTGCTACAACTTCGGCGATATCCTCATTGGTAACCTCTTCTTTGATCAAGGTGTTTCCACTTTCATTTTCTGCCAGCTGCACTTCTAATGTTGACAATGCTTCTTGGGCATCTTTTATTTTCCCGTATCTCAATTCGGCTACACGTCCAAAATCTCCTTCTCTTTCGGCTTTTTCAGCTTCTAATTTAAAGTCTTCAATTTCCTTTTTCAGATTTTGAATATTATCAACTACCTCTTTTTCACTTTGCCATTTAGCATTTAATTCGGTTCGTTCTTCCTTTAAATTCGCAAGGTCAGATTGAAGAGATTTTAATTTAGCTTCGTCTTTTTCACGTTTAATTGCTTCTATCTCGATCTCGAGCTGCATAATTTTTCGATCTAACACATCCAGTTCTTCCGGTTTGCTGTTAATCTCCATACGTATTTTTGAAGCAGCTTCATCCATTAGATCGATCGCTTTATCCGGCAAAAATCTATTTGTGATATAACGTTGCGATAATTCTACCGCAGCGATTATTGCCTCATCCTTGATTCTTACCTTGTGATGCGTTTCATACTTTTCTTTAATTCCTCTTAAAATAGAAATTGCACTTTCGGTATCCGGCTCGTCCACCATTACCTTCTGAAAACGTCTTTCTAACGCCTTGTCTTTCTCAAAGTATTTTTGATATTCATCCAACGTGGTAGCACCAATAGCTCTCAGTTCTCCTCTTGCCAGTGCCGGTTTCAGAATATTCGCAGCATCCATAGCTCCTTGACCGCCGCCTGCGCCTACAAGGGTATGGATCTCATCAATGAAAAGTACAATATCTCCATCGCTGGAAGTTACTTCCTTAATGACTGCTTTTAATCGTTCTTCAAACTCACCCTTGAATTTGGCACCTGCGATAAGAGCACCCATATCTAAAGAATATACCACTTTAGATTTAAGATTTTCGGGTACGTCACCATCCACAATTCTATGCGCGAGGCCTTCGGCAATTGCTGTTTTACCTGTTCCCGGCTCTCCAACGAGCATCGGATTGTTTTTCGTTCTTCTGGAAAGAATTTGAAGTATTCGTCTTATTTCTTCGTCACGTCCAATAACAGGATCTAATTTTCCTGTACTTGCTAATTCATTAAGATTACGAGCGTATTTGTTTAAAGAATTATAAGTTTCTTCAGCACTTTGCGAAGTGACAGATTCTCCTTTTCTCAATTCCGAAATAGCAGCTTTTAAGCCCTTTTCGGTCACTCCCTGATCTTTTAAGGTCTGAGCAATATTGCTTTTAGATGCAAAGATCGCCAACAATAAATGTTCTATAGAAACGTATTCATCGTTCATTTTCTTTGCTATAAGGCTCGCTTCGTTCACAGCCTTGCCTGCTTCTCTGGATAGGTGAATATCACCACCCGAAACTTTTGGAAAACTGTCTAACTGCTTATCTAAGATTTGCTTTAGCATCTCCAGATTTACATTCAATTTTTTTAAAATGAATGGGATCACATTCTCGTCAACTTCAAAAATGGCTTTTAAGATATGCTCATTCTCGATTTGCTGATGTCCTAAGCCCTGGGCAAGCTGTTGAGCTTGCTGAATGGCTTCTTGCGATTTGATTGTAAAATTGTTAAAGTTCATATGTGTATGTCCGATAGATCGGTTGTGTTTTATTTGTTTCGATCATGTTGTTTCAAATTGTACGCCATAAACTTTTTCAGACAAAATGGCTTGTTTTTTAGCGTTTTGCAAGACATTTTGACCGAATTTCATTAAAATAATTATTTCTTCAGAAAAAATAGCAGGCCTTAAAAAGGTAATTAAAATGTAACTTTGTAAAAAAAAGAATATGAGTCTATTTGGATTATTTGGTTCTAAGAATTCTTCCGAAGAGAAAGAAAATAATGCTGTTCCATGGAACCGATTGTTATCGCTAGAACAGTTAAATGAATTAGAAGAAGAATCGAAAACTCTTCCGGTTGCGATATTTAAACATTCTACTCGCTGTGGAATTAGCAGGATGGTGCTCAAGCAGTTTGAGAGCAGCTATAAGATCGAGCCAGATAAAATGAAACTGTATTACTTAGATCTATTGAATAATAGGGATGTTTCAGATGAGGTAGGGTATAAATTTCAAGTGATACATCAAAGTCCGCAACTAATAGTGATTAAAAACGGAAATGCGGTTGCCCATGCCTCACACCATAGCATCAATTCCTTAGATTTACATCAATACGTATAAAAAAATATCTCCTCTATGAGGAGGAGATATTTTAAGATTGCGTTGTATTAAAAAGAATTATTCTTCAGAATATCTTTTAGACGATATTTAATGTCCTCGCCGGCATCCAGTACCATGGTGGCATTATTCGGAAATTGTACAAAACGATTTTGCAGTAGTTTCCCATCGTCACTACTTAAAGCACGCTTATCACCACGATAGCTTGCGAAAGCATTTTCAAAAACAAATTCACTTGTTAACGGATGCTTGTCAATATCACGTCTATTAATTAGATCGCGATAGATAACGTCACCACCAACAAAAACCGATTTAGATTGCAGGGTAATATATAGATTTCCACTAACGGTTTTATACGTATCGATCTTTATAGGGTTTCCATTTTCGTCTTTCACAATATTACCTTCCGCATCCAATTTGTATTCCCAGCCGTCTACAACCCGTTTTGTTCTACGTTCCTCTCTTTCAGAAATACGTTCCGGAGAAATGGCGATTTCCCTGAAATTGAGAACGATTCCGAAGTTATAGTCAATATTTTGCTGTCGCTCACTATGATATTCTGTCCAAAAGTCATCAAGTCCATAGGTATTGAAATCCAGAAGTTCATTTTCTAAGCTGTGCGGAATGATCTGCCCGCTTCTGTTATTGAGTGTCACAAAAACAAAATTGGTTCCGAAGAAATGAGCATCGTTCTTTAAGGCGTTCACATCCCGATAGTTTCGTTCCAATTCGTCAAGTTCACAATAAATATGATAGGCTGTACGGTAATCCTGAACGGTCTCCCTATTCATGTAAACTGCGGCCTCATTGTACAAATAATTTACGAGCGCTTGTTTAGAGGCTATAATTTCGTCGTTATAATCTTCAATTTTGAATACTGCGTTTCTATTCAAAGAATTACTATACAGAGGAAGCAACGGACGAATAATATCCTGTTTGTATGCCAATTCCCTGTAAATTGAATAAATTTCTTTTGCATTAGAGGGTTTGTTTTCTTTCTTCAGAAAGGTAAGCCGTCTGTTATCATCATCAACGGCTTTTTTAAATGCCTCTTCCAAAAGTAGGATGTGCGCGTCATTTCGTTCAGAATTTTTATCCTTCTGAAGTTTTTTAACGGCAAGTTCTATCGCCTGATCGTAGTTTCCCTGAGCAAGAAACTTCTCATTCCTTTTAACACTACTACAAGCAGTAAGCAAAAGGAAGAGTCCTAAGAATGTAGTTGTATTTCTCATAACGCTATTGTTTGGTTACAATAACCAAATTGCAATAGTGATGCCAAAGCCGTTAAGGCCTTGCTGGTAGTATCTTCCCGGTACATTTTCCGAAGCCGATTCGCAAATTATCCTTTTCGCAATACGCACGCATAATTACTGTGTCATAATCGTTAATAAATTTACGCTCGGTTCCGTCTTTTAACTTGATAGGGTTCTGACCTCTCCAGGTTAATTCGAGCATAGAACCATAAGAATCTTTAGTAGGACCCGAAATTGTTCCACTCCCCATCATATCTCCTGAAACCACATTACAACCATTTACGGTGTGATGCGCAAGTTGTTGTGCCATTGACCAATACATATATTTAAAGTTAGAATTGGCAACCACGGTTTCTTCACCTTTTTCAGGTTTTATTGCCGCCTGAAGTTTTATATCAAAATTCTTCTTTTTCCCTTGTTGTAAATAGGGAAGAGGAGTTGGGTCTTGAACCGGGCCTTCTGTTCTAAATTGTTCGAGAGCATCCAGTGTGACGATCCAGGGTGAAATAGTTGAAGCAAAGTTCTTTCCTAGGAAAGGACCTAAGGGTACATATTCCCATGCCTGAATATCTCTTGCACTCCAGTCATTAAATAAAACCAATCCGAAGATATAATCTTCTGCTTCATCAACCGAAACTCGTTTTCCCAGATCATTAGTATCGGTAGTAATAAATGCCATTTCGAGTTCGAAGTCCAGCAATTTCGACGGACCAAACCCGGGAATACCGTCATCTCCAGGCTTAGTTTGACCAATGGGTCTGTGAATAGGAGTTCCCGATGGAATTATGGAAGAGCTTCTTCCGTGGTATCCTATTGGAATGCGTAACCAATTTGGCAATAATGCGTTTTCGGGATCCCTGAATAAAGAACCTACATTCGTCGCATGTTCCTTGCTGGCATAAAAATCTGTATAATCACCTACCTGAACCGGAAGTTGCATTTCAATTTCATCCATAGTGAAAAGAACTTGTTTCCTGTGTTCTTCATTATCTCGAAGATCAGGGTTGCTTTCCAGAAAAATATCGGAAATACGATTACGAACTAATCTCCAGGTCTTTTTTCCATCGCTGATAAAATCGTTTAAAGTGTCCTGTAAAAAGATATCATCTGTAAGATCAATACCCTTAAAGTAACCCAGTTGGTGTAATGCACCCAGATCTATAGCATAATCTCCTATGCGGGTTCCTATTGTAATGATATCGTCTCGTGTTAAAAACACACCGAAAGGAATATTCTGTATGGGGAAATCGGTGTTTGGTTTTGTATCTAACCAGGTTTTTCTGCTAGGGTCGTTTGCGGTAAGCGGCATATTGCAATTTTTATGTTAGTAAAATCTATATCAAATATATAATTTCTAGAATAGTAACCGAATGGTTTTACTATTTTTGACATTATTTAACTTTTATTCAAAAATGATAGCACGCGACGAACAGATATTTGAGCTTATTGAAGCAGAAAAACAACGCCAGTTAAACGGATTGGAGCTAATTGCTTCCGAAAACTTTGTTAGTGACCAGGTAATGGAAGCTGCCGGATCGGTACTTACCAATAAATATGCAGAAGGATATCCGGGAAAACGCTATTACGGAGGATGCGAAGTTGTTGATGAAGTAGAACAAATCGCAATAGACAGAGCCAAAACACTTTTTGGTGCCGAGTATGCAAATGTACAACCACACAGTGGATCACAGGCAAATACAGCCGTTTTTGCGGCATGCTTAAAGCCGGGAGATAAGTTTCTGGGATTTGATCTTTCACATGGCGGACACCTAACGCACGGGTCGCCCGTTAATTTCTCCGGAAAATTATACGAGCCTGTTTTCTACGGAGTAGAAGAAACTACCGGAATGTTAGATTACGATAAAATTGAAGAAATTGCGGTTCGGGAAAAGCCAAAAATGATTATTGCGGGTGCTTCTGCCTATTCGAGAGAAATAGATTATAAGCGTTTTCGTGAGATAGCCGATAAAGTTGATGCGATATTAATGGCAGATATTGCCCATCCGGCAGGATTAATAGCAAAAGGGATCATTAGTGATCCGGTTCCTCATTGTCATGTAATAACAACAACAACGCATAAAACACTTCGAGGGCCCAGAGGAGGAATGATCTTAATGGGGAAAGATTTTGATAACCCTTTTGGTCTAAAACTGAAGAATGGAAACCTGCGCAAAATGTCTTCTCTCCTCGATAGTGGAATTTTTCCGGGTAATCAGGGAGGACCTTTAGAGCATATCATTGCTGCTAAAGCGATAGCCTTTGGTGAAGCGCTAACCGATGAGTTTTTACATTATATGGTGCAGGTTAAGAAGAATGCTTCGGTTATGGCAGAAGCATTTGTGGATAAAGGATATCATATTATTTCCGGAGGAACTGATAATCATATGATGTTGATAGATCTTCGAAATAAAAACATTACAGGGAAACAAGCCGAAGAAGCCCTGGGCAAGGCAGAGATAACTGTAAATAAGAATATGGTTCCCTTTGATGATAAGTCGCCATTTGTAACTAGTGGAATAAGAATTGGAACAGCCGCGATCACAACGCGTGGTCTTGTTGAAACAGATATGCAGCAAATTGTAGATCTTATCGATGAGGTGATCTCTAATTTTGAAGACGATAAAGTATTAGAATCGGTTTCCCAAAAGGTTCACATGATGATGTCCGGGAGACCATTATTTAAACTATAACTTCAGAAAAATCAGCATTTTTACTGAAAATTTGTAAGAATATTTGTACAGATATGCTGGTTTTTTAAGAAAACGTGTATATTTAAAAAATCGTTCTTGATTCTGTGAGGGAATTACCAAATGAAACTTATGGCAAGGACGGGCTTTTTTAACTCCTCATTGAATACACTAATTCACACCATAAACCCTTTAAAGATCTTCAGCTTAAAAAACTGAAGATTTTTTTATGTCTCACAATTTGAAACCAATGATCATAGAAACGGAACGATTAATTCTTAGGGAAATGACCCTGGATGATGCAGCGTTTCTTTATAAACTGATGAACTCAGAGAATTGGCTTAAATATATTGGGGATAGAGGTATAAACAGCGTCGAAGCAGCACGCGCATATATGTTGAAATCGTATTTGGGAAGCTATCAAATGAATGGCTTTGGGGCTTATATGATGGTTAGAAAGACAGATGGTGAACTTATTGGCAACTGCGGCTTATATAAAAGGGAAAAATTAAAACATCCAGATATAGGTTTTGCAATGTTACCCGAATTTTACAAAATGGGATACGGCTATGAAGCAGCGATGGGGGTATTAAAATACGCAAAAGAGAATTTAAATATAGATACCGTACTAGCTATTACCGACAAAGAAAATCGCAGTTCAATTGGCTTGCTTAATAAAATAGGTCTGAACCAGAAAGATGTAATTAAACTCGATAAGGCAGGACCAGATCTTCTACTATTTTCAAATTAATTGAACAGATTAGCTATACCTTTAAACAGAATCTGACGAATATCGATTTTATTTACCGAACAACGAATTTAAATTTTTGTTAACAAAATTTTAGTACTTTAGCGAAGTACATTTCCTACAAATAGTGCTTTGAATTCTTTAAGAGAGTATTTTTTGAGATTCCATAAGTGCGTAAAAATATCCTATATCCCCTTTATTGAAAAGAAGATAACTGCAATTTGCAGTTGAAACTGTTGATCTTAAAAATAATATTATGAAGAAATTAGTATTGTTAATCGGTTTGGTGTCAGTGTTGTTCACATCGTGTAAAAGTGATGATGAATATGTCGCTGTTGTATCAGAATTAGATGGTGAACTCCTCAGTTTATTAACGACACGTTCAGATGGAGAAGGAGTCGATTTCTTTATCCTTCCTAATGAAACAGATTATGCGAAGATTCCGCAGGATCCATTAAATCCTATTACCGCCGAAAAGGTAGAATTGGGTAAGATGCTCGTGCATGAAACTGCCACGGGAGGTAATCCAAAAATGGAGATCAACAAATATATGTATGCCTGTGCAAGCTGTCATCCGGTGACCGGAGGATTTTATTCTAAGATTAGACAGGGAATTAGTGAAGGTGGTGTTGGTTTTGGCGTAGCAGGAGAAGGTAGAGTGATTATGCCCGGTAATATGATGCCGCGTGATTCTGTAGATGCATTACCTGTGAAGGTACCAACTTTACTTAATGTTGCGTATCAGGAAGTAGCCCTTTGGAATGGATCATTGGGTGGAGCAGGAATTAACGAGCCATTTGTAAATCAGAATGCCGGATCTATCCCTCAAAATTTATTGGGATTTCAAGGGCTTGAAGTACAGGGAATGGCGGGACAAATAGAACACCGACTTAAAATAGACGAAGAATTTGCTGAAATGTTTGGATATAAGCCAATGTTCGACGCTGCATTCCCGGATGTTCCGGTTAGTGAAAGATATTCGAGTATAAACGGTGCTTTGGCAATTGCATCTTTTAATAGAACAGTACTTGCCAATCAGTCGCCATGGCAGGAATATCTTAGAGGTAACTTTGATGCATTGAGTGAACAACAAAAACAAGGTGCAAAAGTGTTTTTTGATCAAGGTATGTGTTATCAATGTCATACCGGTCCGGCTCTAAAATCTATGGAATTTTATGCCTTCGGAATGGGTGATCTTGTTAGTGTATTCACAGGGGATAGCTTCCTGGGAGACCCTAACAAAGGACGAGGAGGTTTTACAGGTAGAGTGGAAGATCTTTACAAATTTAAGGTTCCAACCCTTTATAACTTGAAGGATACTCCTTTCTATGGTCATGGAAGTACTTTAACGTCGATTAGAGAAGTGGTAGAGTATAAGAATAACGGAGTAAAGGAAAATCCAAATGTTCCGGATTCTAATCTGGCAGATCAATTTGGGGCTACAAATTTAACTTCCGAAGAGATTACACAACTTGTTGATTTTATCGAGAACGGATTGTACGATCCTAACTTAAGACGATATGTTCCGGAGTCTGTATTATCAGGTAACTGTATTCCAAATAATGATCCGCAATCACGAATAGACCTAGGCTGCGATTAATTAAAAGCTTCGGTTCTTAGTTTGTATAAAGACGCTTCAGATAAGTAAGAATTAATAATTCTTGTGTTTTATTCTGAAAACGGTCCTTGGATTTTGGGTATCTTTATTCAAAAGTTGAAGATGAAATCGTCCAAATTATTCCTGTACTTCGCAACATTGTTCTGTGTTGCTTCCATCACATTAAACTCCTGTAATTCTGTTTCCGAAGAAAAAAAAGCGACATCAATAATCGAGGAACAGAAGGATAAATCCAAATTAAACGACGAGCTTAAATTTACGCAAACGCTACAAAACCATTTGGATGCGGTTTCGAATAAAGATCTAAAATCTCTCCAAAGCACGTTGTCTCCCGATGGAGCTATGATTTTAATCTTACCGGGCTCTGAAACGACAACTACCGTTACCGAGTTTATGGATTATCACAAGGAGTGGTTTGCGGTTCCCGATTGGACGTTCGAAACAGAAATCCTTTATACAGACATAGGTGACCATTTTGGGATGGCAATAACCGAAATTGTATATCGCGAACCCAATAGAGACGGCGTGCCGTATTTTAACCGCATGACCGTTAGCTACGATCTAAAAAAGATAGATGGTAACTGGTATATAGTTAAAGACCATGCAAGTTCGATAGAAAAATCTACCGACACTAAGTAAGATCGAAATAATTACTCCGGAGGAAACTCGGTACTTTCATAAGCCCCGGCATCGGATGGGTTTGCTCTATTTGTTCCATTAAGATCTACCGGTACCGGCGGAGTAGTAGGGGTGATCCCTAAAGCTTCCGCTCCCGAAACTCCAAGTTCAATATTGAAGTTGTTATTTGCAGTATCCTGAAATGCAGGATTCAGGTTTCTGGCTATGTTGTTGTAAAAGATCATATCCTCAAATTGATATAAAGGATCGTCTGTGAAATCACCATTAGGGTCTTCAAAACGAATTAGACTATTGGTTACATTAAACGTAAACAAAGCATTTTCATCTCGCGCTAATCCTAATTCGCGTTGTTCGTTTCCGTAGATAATACAATTCGCAAATTTCGCGTCAAGATCGGCTACGAATCTGGTGTCTTCGGTATCGAAGAAATTTAAGACCTGCACCGAGGGAAAACTTCTAAAACTATTGGTCCAATAGTTCCCAAAGGTACAGTGGTTAAAGGTATAGGTGCCGCCAAGGGCAATGGATAGTGACGACTGACCACTATTATTTACCACCACATTCTCACCATACATATTTCCGTTAAGTCCGAAGAGTCCGATAAAAGAACTATTGTACACCTGAACATTCTTTAGAGAGAGTGTTTCAGCACCTTCATTACTATCTAATCTAATCCCGATACTTGCATTTTTAATGGTAGTATAGCTAAAATCATGGTCTATGCTTCCATCTTGTAGCCAAATGGTTCCCCATTGTCCGGGAACATCAGAGAAATCGGGTTCCAGACGATCGCCTTCAAAAATGATCTCATTCTCCAAAAGCTCGGGATCTGAACTGGGAGCTCCATTGGCTTTAATAGACCCCGTTGGTCTTACGAGAATACCGCTATTGGCATGAAAATGAATACGTGCGCCGGGATCGATGGTAAGTGTTTTACCTGCATTAACTCCTGCATAGCCATATATTACGTAAGGTTTTTCGTTGGTAAAGTTGAGTTCGGTATCATCTAAAAAGAATCCCGGAATTGGCTCAACATTAGGGTCATCGCTTATAGGAATGGTTTCAAAAAATCCGTTTCCAAGATTATCGGGGAATAAAAAAACAGCGTCTTGTACGAGCGTTACCAGTTCAACTCTCTGCTCATTTCCACCAGCATCAAATAGAATTTGATCTGTGTAGAGAAATTCCATTCCATTTCCCGGTAAATTATTAATATCTAAAGTGGTTTCTATAAAGATGAATATACTGTCTTTAGAAAGTACCTGCACATCGGTGAATTCCTTTCCGGGAATTCCGTCAACGTTAAGTCGGTAGTTAGAAGCCTGCCCATCTGCCAGGCGAAGTGTAGGGATATGAATATCGTCATCGCTACGATTGTAAACCTTTAAATTGTAGGTGCTTGAGCCAATATTTGTAAAAACGGTATCTAAATAGACCGTGTCTTTAGAAAATTGGAGGTTTCCGGTACTGGGCGTTGTTTCAAAATCATTTCGACATGAACTCCACAAAACCAAGCAACATAGTATTGCTAATCCGTATAAATACTTCATTCAAGAAAATTTTAGGTAAAAATATAACTTTTTATGAAGCTTATTATTGTTGCGAATAAAACTTTATCCAAATTATTAGGAATAAACGTTAGCGGAACCTCACTTCTATGTATCCCTCTCCGGTGAGATTCCGTTTCACGTTATCAAATTCATTCTATTTTTTGGCTTTAGCTCTTCTCAATTGTCGTTGTGCCTTTTTTCGAGCTAGTTTAATTCGTTTAAATTCGATCTCATTTTTGTAGGCAAGTCTCTGCTTTTCTCTTATCGCTTCACGTTCCGGATCTTCGTTAAAAGTTTGCTGACCAAAGGGTTTTATAGAAGGACCACTTTCATAATCATAAGGACTTATTCCGCCAACGACTATTAAGCCTCCCAGAGCTTCAGAAAGAGTCATATTAATATCTATTGTATTCGCAATATTGGCTATGGTAACTTCTTTAGTTTCAAATCCAACATAGCTAAATACAAGTTGTTGTCCGGGCATTACATCAATTTTGTAATTTCCGTCAAAATCTGTTTGGGTTCCAGTCGCCGTCCCTTTAATAATAACATTTACACCGGGTAAGGGGAGTAGTGTGTCATCCGTAACCACACCGCTAATCTTGCTAATCGTGCTATCTTTTTTAATTGTTTTTTGTTTCGTCGGAATGGAATCTTTCATCTTTTTGACCACATCTTCTTCCGTATTATTTCCTTCTGAAACTTCACAAACTGCCATTTTTGTTTCTAACATGGGTATTTCGACCTCACCCAGGATCATACTTTGCATTACTTCCGAAGTTAACGAGATATCGATCTCTTTTGAAGTATTCGCGAGTTTTACCTCTTTTGTGATATATCCTTTTTTGCTAAACACCAGCGTCTCCCCATCCAGCGATACGATTCTGTAATTTCCACGGTTTCCTGTAAATTCATTAGTCCTTGTTCCTTTTACGGTAATATTCACGTTTGTGATCGGTTTACCATATTCATCGGTAATTTTTCCCGTAGTGATAATGCGTATTCTATCTGTATTGCTAAACTTGCCAATTCCTAAGGAACTTAATGTTTTCTCCACTTTTTTCGTGTCTGAAGAACGAGCATCTGTAGTACCTAGCAATGTAAAAGGGATCATGATAGAAGCAGCATAGGGAGCAAAGTTCATCCCGCTTTTTCGGGGAAGGATTATTTCTCGGTTCAACTGACTTTTTTTAACGCGTCCGCAGGTATTTTGAGAATTGGCGAGCAGTTTATAAAGTTGCTCATCCGATTTGTTAGTGAGGTCAACAACTTCTTTGGTGCAAACCTGACAAAATTTTCCTTTCTCGGTGGTCGTCATTTTGTTCCAGTCTTCGTGGCAAGGCTCCGGAATACGAATGGTAACAGATTTTTTCATGAGTGATGGTTTTGTTTACCAAAGCACTCAAAAAAAGAAGTATAAAAAAATAGCCCTTGAGTTAAAGGGCTATTTTAGTGAGCGAAAAGGTTTTGTTAGTTAGTCAAGGTAAAAAGTTGACGTAATTTCTCAACGCTTATTTTCTAATGATCTCAACTTTAAAGAGCTTATCCCAATTCTTTCCGGTGATATAAAGAATGTTGGGTTCTCCATTGTACGCTATTCCGTTAAGTACATCCAGTGATTTATGCTGAGTCACATTGTCTTTTAAATCCCCAAGGTCTATTACTCCTTCAACTGCTCCATTAGTTGGATCAACGATGGCTATGGCGTCTTTCTGATAGATATTGGCGTAGATCTTCCCTTCAACCCATTCCAGTTCATTCACCTTAGGAATCTTACTCGTATTGGTGTAGATCTCGATATGTCCGTCTTCTGCCAGCGTATTTGGATCTAGTGTCCAGATCTTTTCGGTTCCATCACTTTTATAGATCACCTCTCCGTCATTACATAAACCCCACCCTTCTTTACTTTTGCCATATACAAATGTGCCGGTGCGTTTTAAATCTTTTAGATCATAGATGAATCCGGTGTTTTCTTGATAGGTAAGTTGGTATAATTTGTCGTTCATGATCGTTAAGCCCTCGGCAAAATACTGATCGGCTAACTTTACTTCCTTGAGGATATCACCGGTTTGGTAATTAAGTTTTCGTAAAGCCGACTGTTTGTACAAGCCTGCACTCTCATAAAGGGTATCATTTTCAAATTCCAGTCCTTGTGTATACGATTTGATATCGTGTGGATAGCTTTCTAATATCTTGTAAGTATAGAGATGCGGTTTTATGGACGATAGGATTATTACATCTTTAGACGCCTCAAAAGTTTCATCATCAGAATATATTTTGGCAACTACCTTGTGAGTTCCAAGTTTTCTGTTGGCAAGCGTTAATGATGTTTCTTTTATTTCTTCGGAAGAAGACACTCTCTCGCTTCCAATAAAATAAGTGACAGAGTCAATAGATACGTCTTTTTTATTGTTTACCAGCACCGAAAGTGCGTCGGCATTAGTATATGCCTTCTTTTCATTCTTAAAATCTAGAGAAAAAAAGTCTTTTTTTGCTTCGGAATCGTTTCCGCAGCCAACAAATAAAATCACTAAAGCGGTGATCGTAAATATTTTATGCGTTTTCATTTAATTGTCGAATTTTTCGGAAAGGTATTTATTATAATTGATAACTAAAAATTCTTGTTGTTACTTACAAAATCCCTTATCTTTGCAGCGGCAAGTCCTACACAACCAGCTCCTGTTGAATCCCCCAGGGCGGGAACGCAGCAAGGGTAGACGGTCGTAGCGGTGTGATGTAGGTAGCTTGCCATTTTTTGTACCCTAAATTCTCGATTTACAGATTAGTTCAACTCGTCCTTACACGTCTTTTTTTGTTAGGTAATTTGGAAAAGTAATAGGGTAGATGCATCTTTGCTCAACATCTTATATGTATGCCGAAAATAATATTTATTACAGGAGGATCTTCAGGAATAGGGAAAGCCATTGGTGAATATCTAACGGAGAAAGGCTATAAAGTTTACGGAACGAGTAGAAATCCTTCAAATACCTCCAAAACTTCAGCCTTCGATTTGATCGAGATGGATGTAACCAAGGAAGATTCTATTCAAAAAGCAGTTGCCGAAATTCTGAAAAGAGAAGACCGTATCGATGTACTTATAAACAATGCAGGTATCGGGATCACCGGACCCATAGAAGAAACTCCGAGTTCAGAAATTAGAAATGCCTTCGAAACAAATCTCTACGGACCAATAAGCGTTATAAAAGCAGTTTTGCCAACCATGCGAAAACAGCAAAGCGGCTACATTATAAATATCACTTCTATTGCAGGATATATGGGTTTACCATACCGCGGAATATACTCTGCGACTAAGTCGGCTCTTGAAATTACCACAGAAGCTATAAGGATGGAAATAAAGCAATTCGGAATTCACGTGACTAATATTGCTCCGGGAGATTTTGCCACCAATATAGCTGCCGGAAGATACCATTCTCCAATTTTAGACGATTCACCGTATAAAAAAGCTTACGGGAATACACTAAACATGATGAATGAACATGTGGATGCCGGGCAGGATCCTACCGAAATGGCAAAAACGGTACACAAGATCATCGAAACTCCCAATCCGAAAATACACTATAAGGTAGGCGCGTTTATGCAGAAATTTTCTATCGTATTAAAGAGGGTTTTACCCGATAAAACCTACGAACGCATGCTTTTAAATCATTATAAGCTCAAGAAGTAAGCCTCCTTACCCTTATATTTAACGTTATCAACAAGCACCTCATAACTTTTCAGGGATAACTTTCGCTAGCCTTAAATCTTGTGTATTTTTGTAGTAAATAAATCTATAAAATTCTAAAAAATGAAATTTTTCATTGACACTGCAAATCTCGATCAGATACGTGAAGCTCAAGACCTGGGAGTGCTTGACGGGGTAACCACCAATCCGTCTTTAATGGCGAAAGAAGGGATCACAGGGCGAAACAATATTTTAAAGCATTATGTAGATATCTGCAATATAGTAGATGGTGATGTTTCGGCAGAGGTGATAGCGACAGATTATGCGGGTATGATCAAAGAAGGAGAAGAGCTGGCCGAACTCCATGAGCAAATTGTTGTAAAGATCCCAATGATAAAAGATGGAGTAAAGGCGATCAAATATTTTAGCGATCAGGGAATTAGAACTAATTGTACGCTTGTTTTTTCTGCAGGGCAAGCTTTATTGGCGGCGAAAGCAGGTGCGACTTATGTTTCTCCCTTTATTGGAAGATTAGATGATATCTCAACAGACGGATTGAATTTAATTGCAGAAATTAGACTTATATACGACAATTACGGATACGAAACTCAAATTTTAGCGGCATCTGTGAGACATACAATGCACGTTTTAGAATGTGCGAAAATTGGATCTGATGTAATGACGGGGCCGTTATCATCAATTGAAGGATTGCTAAACCATCCACTAACCGATATAGGATTGGCAAAATTCCTGGCAGATTATAAAAAAGGAAATTAATGTTTCAATAATAAAAAAGCCCTCCTAACAGAGGGCTTTTTTTTATGTCTTATTGTGATACTACTGATTAAGATAACTTAAAAGTTCAGTCTCAATACTCTTATTAAATAAGCTCGTATTATTCTGAATAATAATTGCGTCCTTGTCAACGATCATAGCCTTGTTCATTGAGTTGATCACTAATTTACGTTCGGCAATAGCCACGTTGTCAAACTGATATTCGTTTAAACTATTGTAGTCTGCTAACTCTACGGTATTTCGCCATTTTTTAAAGTGTGTATCTGTATTTATTCCAATAAACTCATACTCGGGGTATTTCGCAGCTAACTCGGCAGCTTTGGCATGAATACTTCGGTAGTGCTTTACGGAAGCCGCTGTCCAGAAGTATAAAACAGTAGGTCTGTTAATAATAGAATGAATATCTTTCGCCATATTCTTGGTGTCCACTAAAAGAATATTTGGCAATTCACTTCCGGGCAATAACACCGAAGTAGCCTTAGACAAACTTTCAATTTCAATAAGATGTGCTTTATTCGTGTTTAATTCCAGAAACAGATCCACAAGAGGTTTAGAGTTTTCAAGATCCTTACCATTCAATAAAAATCGGCCAACATTTGTTCTAAGTAAATTATTCTTTAACGAATCGTTAGTGACCAGACTATCTATGATCTTCACCTTGTTGTAAAAGTGTTCAGAAAGATAGCGGTTATTCGGATTTGTACTAATGTATTTATCGAACGCGAGGTTGTCGAAATATTTATTCAGAAATCTGTAATAGGGAAAATAGGAACGTAAAGATTCGTTGCCAAAATCGATATTCTTTCTATGGTCGAAGAAATTATCGGGGTAGTTTATGTTGTCCGTATTATTTCGAATTGAATGCACCGAAGCGTAAATTTCCTTTTTTAGAAAATGGTCGTAATCAATATTCGCATAAGCGATATCTCTAAATTCACGTGTAGGTTTGTGCTTAGACGCAAAATCGTTAAACGCATCAATTTTTATGGTTCTGAACGAGTCTAATTTTTTTTCGAAGGCTTCAGGAGCTAATCCGTACCATTTCGATAACATGGAGTGTTCAGTATCATTCAGAAGAAAATACTCCATTAAAAGATTGTTGGCAGCCGCCCCTTTCCCGGTAAAAGACAAAGATTCGTCGAATTCAATAGTATTCAACCTAAGCATTAAGCTATCACCCGGTTTTAGATACATTAATTGATATTCGTAATGCCGTAACGCATAAAGACCTTCACAGAGCCCTTCAATTTTATAAAGAAAATTATTGTTTTGATCGAGCTTTACGGTGTCTATTACCTTGCTTTCCCGAAAAATCACTACATAATCAAATTTCGGATTAACAATTTCACCACCAACCCATGCATACGTTTCCTCCTTTTCTTTTGAATTATCACAAGAAATAAAGGGTACTATTAATAAAAGAAGAAGTATTTTTTTAATCAATCGAATAGGTTATTAGACCTAACAAAAATATGCGACTATCCACCTACAATGTGTTAATTCCTCGTTAAAAGGGATTTTAAAAAGTTAATGTTTCTTCAATCACAGTTTATTAGCTACTTTTGCGGAAAATTTAAAATAAAGAGTAAAAAAATATGCTTTCAGTTTCAAATTTATCGGTTCAGTTTGGCAAGCGCGTCTTGTTCGATGAAGTAAATACGCAATTTGTTCAGGGCAACTGCTATGGAATAATTGGTGCTAATGGTGCAGGGAAATCGACTTTCTTAAAAATTCTTTCGGGAAAACAGGATCCAACTTCGGGTCACGTTCATCTGGAAACAGGAAAACGTATGTCTGTACTTGAACAGAATCACAACGCATACGACGATTTCATGGTTTTGGAAACTGTGGTGAGAGGGAATAAGGAATTATTCGATATTAAAACACAGATCGATAAACTCTACGAAGATTATACCGATGCGAATGCCGAAAAGATTGGGGAGTTGCAGGTGATCTTCGAGGAAATGAACGGATGGAATGCCGATAGCGATGCGGCGGCTTTGCTTTCAAATTTAGGTATTGATGAAAGTTTGCATTACACCTTAATGAGTGACCTTGACGGAAAGCAAAAAGTACGTGTGTTATTAGCACAGGCGCTTTTTGGGAATCCCGATGTGCTGATAATGGATGAGCCCACCAACGACCTGGATTATGAAACCATAAACTGGTTAGAAAACTTCCTCGCTAATTATGATGAATGTGTGATCGTTGTATCTCACGACCGTCACTTTTTAGATTCGGTATGTACTCATATTAGTGATATTGACTTCGGAAAGATCAATCACTACAGTGGAAATTACACCTTTTGGTATGAGAGTAGTCAGTTAGCGGCAAGACAAAGAGCACAGCAAAACAAGAAAGCTGAAGAGAAAAAGAAAGAATTAGAAGAATTTATTAGAAGGTTCTCTGCTAATGTTGCAAAATCTAAACAAGCGACCAGTAGGAAGAAGATGATCGACAAATTAAATGTTTCAGATATAAAACCTTCCAGCAGACGTTATCCGGCTATTATCTTTGAACGTGAACGCGAAGCAGGGGATCAAATATTAAATATTGAAAACCTTTCAGCAAGTATAGACGGAGAGGTTCTGTTTAAAGATGTTAATATCAATCTCGCTAAAGGAGATAAAGTGGTGGTCTATTCTAAAGATTCTCGTGCTGCGACTGCGTTTTATGAGATCATTAATGATAATGCAAAAGCAGATAGCGGAAGTTATCAATGGGGTGTAACTACTAATCAGAGTTATTTACCCTTAGATAATCATAGTTTTTTCGAAAACGACATGACCTTAGTAGATTGGCTTCGTCAATGGGCTAAAACTGAAGAAGAGCGTGAAGAAGTTCATATTCGTGGTTTCCTTGGGAAGATGATCTTTAGTGGAGAAGAGGCATTAAAAAAATGTAATGTTTTATCGGGAGGAGAGAAAGTGCGTTGTATGTTAAGTAGAATGATGATGATGAGAGCGAACGTTTTAATGCTCGATGAACCAACAAACCACCTGGACCTGGAATCGATCACGGCTTTTAACAATTCACTTAAGAATTTTAAAGGAACAGTTTTGTTTACCACGCATGACCATGAATTTGCACAAACAGTTGGTAATCGTGTTATTGAGCTTACCCCTAACGGAGTGATAGATCGCTATATGACGTTCGACGATTATATGAGCGATAAGAAAATAAAAGAGCAGCGGGAAAAAATGTACGCAGTCAATGTATAAAGAAAAAGCGAATCGGTAAGATTCGCTTTTTTTATTCTTCAATTTCTTTCAGGTATTCAGTGATCGAAGCTTGAGCTCTTACAAGTTCATCTTTTCTAATAAACATTCGCACTTGCCCCGGCACACCTATCGCAAAACCACTGGTGATCCCACTTTGATGGTCATCTTTAATAATCGGTTCAATTCCCAGCTCGTTGAGTCGGGAACGAAGGCCTTGGGCGATCATCATCGGACCCGTATAAATTCTTGTTGTTTCTTCGTTTTCGTTCATAAAGTGTATGTTCTAAATATTAATAAATGCGATAGCGTATCTACGCATTGTAGTATTTACTATCCCAAATAGCTGTGTTGAAGTTCTTTCCTTTGGCAAAGCCATAAAATAAAACCATTCCTCCCACACCTTTAAAAATAAACAAAAAGAGCATCAAATACTCTTGATAGTGGGCGTTCTTCGAAAACAGTTCTATTGGCATAATTGAAGTTAAAAATATGCTGAGCACAAATACTGTAAAGACCAGATTTTCAAAAGATTTATAAGGCCACATCATTAATTTTCGCAATGGATGGAGATCGTTTCCCCATTTGTGAATGAGATAGAAATAGTCGTTACCCATGGGTGCAAAGAGCATGGGATCGTCTGCGTTTTCAAGCTTTAGCAATTTAGCAGGAGCAACTACTTTAAATCCTTTTAAAGTTGTCTTGTGCTGTTTCTCCAACATTCTGATCTTTGTGATCGCTTCTTCGGGGATCTCGCCCTTAAAAAAATGTGAGTCTAAAAACCGCAATCTATAATCCACACAAAGCTTCCTGATATCTTCCAGACTATAAATCTGGTCCGATTCAAGGAGGTCAAGGGTAAAACTATTTTGATTCCCACTATTTTTTTCTGAAAGTACATTGCCTATTGCACTGCGCTCAGCATCATTTTGCGCAAAAATTCTATGTACTTCACTCAGCAAGTCTTCCGAAGAAATGCGCTTACTTCTTAGCTTGTTAAGCTGCTTCTCAATATCCGTTCTTTCAAGCATTGCAAATTTTTTACTTAAAAATACGGAGCATGAATTTGGGAAACAACATTTTAACATTTTAATAATGGCTATTTAGTGCCTATACGAGTTTTCCTTTTAGTCCATTAGTTCACTACTCGCCAAATATCATGACCATGCACAAATACAATGTTAGTCGTTAAATATTTCCCTTACATTTTCGTTAGTATGGTATATCCTTTGATAATCGTTACTTTTATAAACTAAAATTTTACAAATGCATTTGAAAAGTATTTTATCGGCAATTCTTTGCTGCGTTATTTTCACAACAGTTAACGCTCAAAAATATACTCAGAAACAAGCCGCCGAAGTGACTAAAGAGTGGAACTCACAACAGTTCTCTTCAAGTAAGACTCTTGATGAAAACATTAATGATGTTTCAGATTTTTCATATCTGAATAAGATCTTAGACGAAAAACTGAAGTCTGAACTTAATGGAAAGGAAATGGTGACCATTTTTGCACCGGTAGATGCCGGATTTATGAAACTTTCTGAAGCCTCTCGCGATTCACTTGTAGCAAGTGGAAATGACTGGCTTAGGTTTTATGTAGTTTCCGGACGGGTAGATTCGAATACGCTGGAAAAAGAAATGGCAAGAAAAAACGGTACAGTTTACCTGGCTACGCTAAGCGGAGAAAGACTTGGAGTTAGAAAAGAGAACGATCAATTAATACTCTTTGATGCGAGTAATAACAAAGCAGTGATCACCGCTTCAGATTTCTATCATAAAAACGGCTATTTTCACATAGTTGACGGATTGGTATTTCCTTCCGAAGAACAATAAACCTCACAAAACCTCATTACATCAATAAAAATAATAGTTAAATAAAAACTAAAAGAAGGCATTTTTAAAACCGTGCATTATCGATTTTCGTTTATACATACCTAAACGAATAATTAATTTAAACCATAACTATTATGAAAAGATCAAACATTATTACTACCGCATTATTTTCTCTTGCGCTAGTGGCAGGAACAACAGCCGCATTGGCTCAAGACGGACGAATGAAAGCCGACTCCGATATGGAGAAGAACATGGAAGGCGAAAAAACCGTGATGGTTGGCGGTGCCGCAATGTACCCGTCTAAGAACATTGTTGAGAATGCTGTAAATTCTAAAGATCACACTACTTTGGTTGCTGCGGTAAAAGCTGCCGATTTGGTTGAGACTTTACAAAGTGACGGTCCCTTTACTGTTTTTGCTCCAACAAATGCAGCCTTTAACAAATTACCGAAAGGAACGGTAGAATCTTTAGTGAAGCCTGAGAATAAAATGAAATTACAAGGCATTCTTACGTATCATGTGTTAGCCGGAAAGTTTTCTTCTTCAGATATTGTAAAGGCAATTAAAGACGGAAGAGGAACTGCGACTTTTAAAACCGTGAACGGCGGAAACTTAAAAGCAATGCTTAAAGGCAAAAATGTCATCTTGCAGGATGAAAACGGTAACACCGCCATGGTAACCATCGCCGATGTAAATCAGTCAAATGGCGTAATTCACGTTCTGGATACAGTAGTTATTCCGGGGGTAGCCAAGTAATTAGTGAATATATCAAATAAAAAAAGCCGACTAACGAGTCGGCTTTTTTTATACTTGCTTAACGTAAACTAGCTCCAAAGTCTTTTGCAAAACGTTGCTCCAGTTTGCTCATGATCTTATCGATCTGCTTGTCGGTTAAGGTTTTTCGTTCGTCCTGAATCGTGAAACTCAAGGCGTACGATTTTTTTCCCTTCGGAAGTTTACTTCCCGTATACACATCGAATAAACTCACCTCTTTTAAGAGTTGTTTTTCAGTTTGAAATGCCGCATTCTTAAGAGCGTCAAAACCAACATTTTCGTCAATTAGCAACGCGAAATCCCGTTTTACCTTCGGAAACTTAGGAATAGGTCGCATTTTAATATCTTCCGAAGAAATTTCAGAAAGAACATTGTCCCACACAAAATCTATATAGAGAGTTTCGGAATCGATATCGAAAGCTTTGAGTACTTTTTTCCTGACAACCCCAAACTCCACCAAAGGCATTTTATTTTTTACCAACGAAATACCTTCCGAAAAGATATCATTCTTCACAGATCTTTCGGTAAGATCGTTAATTCCCAGACGTTCTAATATACTCGTTACAATTCCCTTTCCGTAGAAAAAATCACTCTTTTTGGAGCCGTTATACCAGTTGTCTTCGGACGTATTCCCTGAAATAACCAGAGATAAATGCTTCTTTTCTTCGCGACCATCGGGATAATTGTGATAGGTCTTTCCAAACTCGAACAATTTAATATTGCTCATTTTTCTGTTGCTGTTGTACGCTAATGCTTCCAGGCCTCCAAACAACATCGACTGTCGCATCACAGAGAGATCCTGGCTCAACGGATTGAGCATTTCCACATTATGATTTGCACTCAACGATTCGGTTAATTCGAGATATTTTGGCGATGTAAGTGAATTACAAAGCATTTCGTTAAAGCCTATTGCCGTTAGTAATGAACCTATTTTATTCTGAATTTGATAATCTTCTACCGGCTGGGTTATAGCGATAGAAGTATTTAACTTTTCGGTAAACTTTATCTTATTATAGCCATACACTCGAAGAATTTCTTCGATCACATCGGCTTCTCTGGTCACATCGTTTCGGTAGGCGGGAATCGTCATCCCAATTCCGGTTTCGGTAACATTATTTACCTTAATATCTAAGGAAGTAAGGATCTGTTTTGTTTTTTCCTTCGGAATTTCCTCCCCAATGAGTTTAGTAGCATTGTCGAAGTTTAACACCACCTGATGGTCTGTGATCTTCTTTGGATACACATCGATAACATCACTGGTGATCTTTCCACCGGCTATTTCGGTAATTAATATGGCGGCATGCATTAAAGCATATTCGGTTGCATTTGGATCTATACCTCGCTCAAACCTGAAGGATGCGTCTGTGTTTAAACCATGTCTTTTAGCCGTTTTTCTAACACTCACAGGATCGAAATAAGCACTTTCCAGAAAGATACTCGTGGTAGATTCTGTCACCCCGCTGTTTAATCCGCCAAAAACACCGGCGATACAAAGTGGTTTTTCGGCATCACAGATCATAAGATCTTCTTTGTGAAGTTTTCTTTCTTCCCCGTCTAGCGTAACAAATTTTGTACCCGCGGGAAGTGTTTTTACGTTTATCGTATTTCCTGTGATCTTTGTAGCATCAAAGGCGTGAAGCGGTTGTCCCAACTCGTGTAAGACGTAATTTGTAATATCTACAATGTTGTTAATTGGCGCTAAACCTATTGCTTTTAATCTATTTTGGATCCACTTTGGAGATTCAGCAACTTTTAATCCGCTAATTGTAAGTCCGCAGTACCTCGGCGCCAAGTTTGTATTTTCAACGTTGACATCAATTTTAAGGGTTCGGTTTTCTATTTTAAAATTACTGGTAGAGGGTGTAATAAGTTCAATAGAAATATCGTGTTGCAATAATCCGGCTTTTAGGTCTCTGGCAACGCCCCAGTGGCTCATGGCATCGGCGCGATTTGGGGTAAGACCAATTTCGAAGACCTGATCGTTTTCAACCTCCAGAATTTCGGAAAGAAGCGTTCCCGGCTTTAGCGAATCGTCTAAAACCATGATTCCATCGTGACTCGAACCGAGGCCTAATTCGTCTTCGGCACAGATCATACCTTCGCTCACTTCCCCGCGTATCTTCCCTTTTTTAATGGTCCAGGGTTCTCCTTTATCATCATATAATGTAGTTCCTATGGTGGCTACAGGTACTTTCTGTCCTTTTGCAACATTGGGGGCTCCACAAACGATCTGAACCGTATTTCCATCGCCCAGATCAACATTGGTAAGCTTTAAGCGGTCTGCATTAGAATGCTGTTTGCAATCCAGGACATGACCTACAACCACACCTTTAAGACCTCCCGGAACCGAAGTAAATGATTTAATTCCTTCAATTTCCAGTCCGAGATCGGTAAGTAATTTACCTGTTTTCTCGGCTTCCCAGTTAACATTTATAAATTGTTTAAGCCAATTATATGAAATCTTCATCTTAAAATATTCTTAACAAAGCGCAAAGATAGCATTTAAGAAGATTTTTGTCCCTATTTTTGAGATATTCAGTTTAAAGATTTTATAAAAAAGTAATTATGCGATACGGTATCAGTATTTTATTACTAGTTCTCTTGTTTTCCTGCGGAAAAGAATCTAAAATGCCTAAGGATGGTCCGTGGAGAGCTGCATTATTACTGGAAAGTGGGAAGGAAATACCTTTCTTAATGCAAATGAATGCCGATAATAGTCTGGTGATCTTCAATGACGAAGAAGAGATCCTTGTGGAAGATGTTTCTATTAAAGGCGATTCAATAACGATACAGATGCCTGTTTATGAAGGCTATTTTAAAGGTGTTTATACTAAAGATAGTATTACGGGGGAGTTTGTAAAACCAAGTTTAAAGAGAGTGGTTCCTTTCGTGATGCGACAGGGGTACGATCTGCGCTTTGTTATTTCTGAAGCGCCTTCTGTAGAAGTAACAGGAAACTGGGAAGCTGTTTTTAGCGATCATAAATCGTCCGATAGATACATTGCTAAGGGAATCTTTAAACAGGTTGGAAATAAACTTACAGGTACTTTTAGAACCACTACCGGCGATTATAGATATTTGGAAGGCGCAGTTTTTGGCGATAGTTTAAAACTCTCTACCTTCGATGGTGCACATGCTTTTCTGTTTGAAGCGCAAGTAACAGATAGCGTGATGAAGGGCACTTTTTACAGTGGTAATCATTGGAAAGAACCCTTCACCGCCAAGCGTAACGATACTTTCGAGCTCCCCGAAGCCGATTCACTAACTTTTTTAAAGGAAGGATACGACCGATTAGAATTCTCATTTCCTGATACCGAAGGAAACGAAGTCTCGTTAGAAGATGCTCGCTTTAAGAACAAGGTTGTGGTGGTTCAGGTTATGGGGTCTTGGTGCCCTAATTGCTTAGATGAAACCAAGTACTTCACCAAGTATTATAATGATAATAAAAATAAAGATCTGGAGATCGTCTCACTCGCGTTCGAGTATGCTCCCACAAAAGAGAAGGCATTGGCAGCTATAGACAGACTGCAGGAGGCGATTGGGATTCCTTATCCCATACTTTTAGCGCAGTACGGTTCCAGTGATAAAGGTAAGGCAAACAGAAAACTGCCTATGCTCAATCATGTTTTGTCTTATCCAACTACTATAATTCTTGACAAAACAGGAAAAGTGCGTAAGATCCATACCGGATTTAACGGACCGGCAACGGGGGAGAAGTATGATGAGTTTGTTGCAGAGTTTGAAGGTTTTATTAATATGCTTTTGGAAGAAGAAATAAATTCAGAAGAAAAGGAAGAGGCGAAAGAATAGTTAGTGCTTTAGAGACTAAATTGCCGAAAACAGACTCTTTAGCCGTTCTATTTCTTTCCGTGTTTGTTTAATGCCAATGAGTCCGCCGGAAAGCTCCGGAGTCGCATCACGAAGATCCACAAGACATTGTCCGTCGTCATTTTTGGAAGTCACCACTCTAAGTTTGTAAAACTTTACAAAAGCCCCAAAGAGCATACGCATCGTAGAATCCCCTTTCACGAACATGGCATCTCCCAGTCCGCCACCGTCAATACGATAGCCTTCCCCTAGCAGGAGGTTTTCAATTTTGGTTGCCAAGTCGTGCAATTCGATATTGGAATAGGAAAAAATGGTTCCGTATTTATGGGTAGATTCGATGGCGTTAAAGTGGCTCATAGCATCCCGGAATTATCCCAACAGACTTTTTTCGAAGCACACGCTATTTTCTACTGCGATATACTGCCCGTAGTTAGGAATTTCCACATATCCATTCTTCTTGTAAAGAGAAATGGCTTCGGGTTGTTTTTTTCCGGTTTCCAAAATACTTCTTTTATACGAAAGATCTTTAGACCATTTTTCGAGTTCTCTTAAAACATGCGATGCGATGCCTTTACCCCGATATTGAGGCAGCGTAAACATGCGTTTTATTTCTATGGCTTCCGAATCGAATTCTTTTATCGCTCCGCAGCTAATGGGTTGGTCGTTATCGTAAACCACTACTGCATATTTTATAGCGTCCAGTTTATTGTATTGATCGTAGAAAGCGTGTTCATCGCCATCGCGAATGGCGAGGTCGGCATCGAGATTACGCACCAGATTTAAAAAATCGGGGTTTCTCGAATTAGTTCGAAGGAGGTTAATCATTGTGAGAGTTATTTGGTTAGTTAATCAAAAATATGATTTTGAAAGCTAATCTCAAAATGACTTACGAAGATATCCCGAAGGTGGAACGTTGAAGGTTTCTCCCCACCGAAGGCGGGTAGAATTACTCATGCAAATGAAATGTCTAATGCTTCAGCTATTTACGCTTCAGTTTATCATTAAAAAAAGCGATGGTACGTTCCCAGGATAGGTTTGCGGCAGCTTCATCGTATCTGGGCGTGGTATTGTTATGAAACCCGTGGTTTACTTCGGGGTAGAAATGAACTTCATACTCTTTATCGTATTTTTTTAGTGCGGCTTCATAGGCAGGCCAGCCTTCGTTTACTCGTGTGTCTAATCCTGCGTTATGTACCAAGAGCGGAGCATTGATCTTTGCAGTTTCTTCTTCGGAAGGCTGACTCCCGTAATAAGGAACTGCAGCGGAAAGGTTTGGTACTTTTACCGCCATCATATTGGAGATCCAACCTCCAAAACAGAATCCTACCACGCCAACTTTTCCGGTACAATCTTTATGCGATTCTAAATACTGAAACGCCGCGATAAAGTCCGTCAGCATTTCGTTACGGTCACGTTGTCTTTGCAGGGCTCTCCCGTCGTCGTCATTTCCGGGATAACCACCAAGCGGTGTTAAGGCGTCCGGTGCAAGGGAGATAAAACCTTCTAAGGCCGCTCTTCGTCCCACATCCTCTATATACGGATTAAGTCCGCGGTTTTCGTGTACCACAATTATTCCGGGGAGTTTTACTTTAGTGTCCTTGGGTTTAGAGAGCAATCCGCGTATTTCTCCTCCGCCTTTAGGCGATGAATAAGTTATATAGCCCGATTCTATTCTGGGGTCGTTGGGTGCTACCAGTAGTGAATCCAGATAGTTGGGCAAAATAAAACTAAGGAGGGAGGGAACGGTAATTCCGCCTACGGCGTAGAGCGATAATTTTCTAATAAAATCGCGTCGCTCGAGTTTGTTATGGGCGTAATCGTCGTAGAGATCAAAAACCTCTTGCTGTATGTCTTCTTTTTGTAACTTTTTCATACTTATAAAGTTATAAAAAAATAGTGAAGAACGCTTACACTTTATTTTGTAAAAAGTTTCTTTATAAGCGCAATGAGGGAAACGATCGCCCAGACCCCTTCCAGAATAATAAACGGCAAGTATTCCATAAGTACCGAAGCCAAACATGCCAATCCTGCGCCAAACAAGTTAAGGAGTATAAAGGAAAGCGAACTACTTTGTAATTTTCCTGTTACGTTTAGTATATACGCTAGTAGTATAAGAAAAACTCCAATAAAGCCTATCCAGTCTGTGGTGTTCATTTGTTTTTAAAATTTCTAAAATAATAATCTACAGTGTTTTTGGAAATCGTTAGTAAATTGAAACTAAAAGAGACGTTGTATTAGTTTCGACTATATTCATCTACAATCTTAGAAATTAGCTGTATCGTGATTTCTTGGTTGTCGATATTATCTAATAACTCTTTACACTCCCAACAGCCACCTTCTTTGTGAGCTATTTTCCAATATCTTTTTGCGGCTCTTATTTCCTCAGTACGATACATATAAGCACCTAGTAAAAAATAAAAATCCCCTGTTTTAATGCCTTGACGTTGTGATTGGTCGATAAAGTATTTTGATTTTTCTAAATTATTCTCAACATAGGCAGCAAACGCTTTGTCCATATTTGCTTTAGCAGTGTTAGATTTAATTTCAGTGGTTGCTGAATTCTCATCTTGAAAAATCGTCGTTTTCAATTTCTTTTGAGCGTTTCCAATTGTGGTAACACTAACCACAAATATTAGAACTAATAGTAAATTATTTTTCATTGTTTGTTATTTGAATCTTGTTTTACACGGGTTGATCCATCATTTTTTTTAAATAGATATATTTTTAGTTGAAGTTTGGTGCACATTCTAAATTATCGTTGTAAGGCGCAATATATTTCCAAAATGCTTTTCCCGCACTGTCTAAATACGCCAACGAATAATTAAATTTAGTTCTTGATCCAACTTGATATAAATATTCTTTAAAGGAACTTGTAAAACGAACAATGGCAAAATAGAAAGTATTATAACTTTTATCAGTAACTTCATAAAAAGTTACTTGTGAAATAGCATCACTACTATAACTGTAATATGTGGAACCATAACTTTCAGATTTTACATAATTCATCAATTCTGAGCATGAAGTTTGAGCGCTAATGTTCAGAGTAAAGAGGCTGGCAATTACAAATAGTAAAAATGTTTTCATTTGGCTAGTTTATTAATTAGTACTTGGTTTTATCTATGTATATAATTTATAATTCTTTAGTTATTCAAGCTAGCAAGTACGCACCAAACTTTTTGGCGGCAAGCAAGTGAAAAATCCACGATGGTTTTCGTAAGTAGGCGAGAACTAGCAATAAATTATATACGTTGTTGGCAAACGTTATTCTAATATTTCAATTAATCTATTACAATATTTATTATTTATATCAAGTTTTAAACCTTCTTCTGCCATTTTTTTTGCCTCATCACGATTATTATTGTTAAGTAATAACCAACCTAATCTTGAATAATCTGTGGCGTTCCCTTCACTTATTTTTGATGTAAATATTTTTATTATTAAATCAAGCATTTCTGATTTGTATTCATCTCTCTTGGCAGCCATATTATGGTAGAAATGATTGTTAATCCTGTTTGCAGCTTCACTAATTTCCTCTAGACTTACATTCGGTAACTGTATCAGTTCTGTCAAAGCGTGGCTTTCACCATCCCAATCTTTGCTATATCTGCAAACTGCTGCAAGTTTCTGCCATAATCGAGATTTTTCGTTGACTGGAATATTAGATTTTATATACTCTCGTAAATAATATTTTATTTTATCATAGTCATTATATTCTTCAAATACTTCAATAATATACTTGTATGTTTTTGGGTATTTTGACGCAATGTATTCTAATAGTGGCAGTTCGTATTCAAACTCTTCTGTAGACTTTATTCTATTAGAGATTGACTTAAATTTTCTTTCTATTTGGATAGAAAGTCCAGAACTTAAATTATTAAATGTTGTGGTACCAAATTCCATTAGAAGGTCTCGGTCCGACATAATTTTAATTTTATCAGGATTAATTTCCAATTCTCCTTTACCAAAAATTGTTGCGGCTAATGGAACATTAATTATTTCGTCACCGTCTTTTGTAATTATTTCAATAAATGAACTTTGTCTTAATTCTTCAATGGCAGATTGAACATTCATTTTTTCGTTTTCAGGTCTCCATAAAACAGCTTCTAAAGCGATTGTAGGAACCATTGAATTCCAGCTGCAAAGTGTAAGAAAAACTCTTTTAGCTGCTGGTGAAAGAGTGTTAAATGTTCTTTTAAATAAAGCATCTAATATTTTTTCTTGTTCAGCGACTACACGTTTTATTTTACTTACTTTTTTATTTCTTGCAACTTCACCTAATAAAATTTTTATAATGTAAGGATGTCCATCAGATTCTAAAATTAATTCTTGAATATAATCATCTGTTAAATAATTTGTTATATTTAGTTCTTTTGCAAATTCATAAATTAATTCTTTACATTCTTCATCTGACATTCCCTGGACTTCAATAGGATAATCAGCCTTAAAATTCCTGCTTATCCTTGATGTAATTAAAACTTTATTTGGATTTCTTATGTAAGTATTTATCCATTCGAAAACCTCAACTGGATTTGTAATAGTTTCGAAGTTATCAAAAATATATAATGACTTACCGAAAGTGTTTTTAGTCAAATCATTTGCAAATAGTTGCTCATATTCAGTTTTTTTAGCATTTGGATAAAGTAATGAACAATAGTCTTTTGCCATATCTTCAATGTTCAGAACTTTAGTTTGAACTTGTTTTGGACCATCTATTAATAAGTCAATATCTCGAGAACTGAACCAGATAATTAATTCAAATCTTTCACTATTGGTAATATCTGTTATAAGATTCATAGCAAGTGACGTTTTACCAACTCCTCCTTTTCCTAATAACGTAACTATTGGAAATCTATCTTCTTGAAGTAAAGTCGTCTTAAGTTCTTCTTCTAGCTCTCTTCTTTTTACGTATAATTCAGGCGAACTAGGTAAATTTGTTAAACAATTACCTATAACATTTAAATCTTTAATCCCTTCAGTATGGCTTTTTGGAAGCTGTGTTATAGGAGTTAAATAGGGTTGAGCTGATTTGTAAATTCGTTCATCACTAATATAAGATAGTGTTTCAAATCTGTCGCCTTTCAAATTACCATTGGTTATCCAAAAATCAGTTAATTCTGCATTTGAATAAAACAAATCTATTTTTCTCGGTTTATCTAGATAAACATAAATACCATTAGGAAAATTAAAAGAGTTTTCTTTTTTCAGTTCATCATATTTCTTTTCATTATCTTGTGTTAGATTCGAGACTCTATATTTACCTGATAAATTTTGATGTAAATATGCCCAAGTTCTTTTAAATGCACTAAAATTATCAGTAATTAAATCAAGTGAATTTTCTAATTTGGGACAAGCCTGATTGCAAGATTCAATATTTGGTGCTCCGTGTCCTTTAGTTTTGTTTCTCAACTGTGTCAATAAAATAAACCAGTTTCTCAATGGACTTTTAGTAGATAATTTATTGTGCTCAATTTTAAATATTGAAAGACATTCATCCAATAGCACTTGACATTCGTATTGCCAATCACCTTTACTACATCTTTGCGTTAATTCCTTAAGTTCATAATCTCTAATGTTTGATGTAATTAATTGTGAAGCTGGTCCAATTACTATATCATCAATTGCCTTTGAAAAATCACCTAAAGCATTTGCTCTACATAAGTTATACTGATAACGATATTTTGTTCTTTCAGAATCTTCATTTATTGCAGACACAAGAAAAAGTGCAATATTCTTCGTAAGAAATTCTGCATAATTTAATAATTCATAAAAGTAGCTTAAGTCAGATTCCTGTTTTGCTACGTCAACTTTTTCTTTAAGTTTTTTTAAAGGGTAGTATTCCATTCTTGGATTTAGTTTTTTTAATGTTTGCCAACGTCTCTGTGTATGAGTTGTTGCGTTGGTTAAGTACGAAAGTTAGCAAATAAAAACCGAATAGAAAATCCGCGAGGATTTTCCAAGTGCACACAGACCGAGCAATGAATTATACACGTTGTTGTATGCAGTTTTTTATGATTTTAAAATATCTAATTGTTCAATTAAGAACGCCATTTTCTTTCGATTTCTATTGTCCAACCCATAGAAATATCCTCGGTCAAATTCAAACCTATTTCCGTGTGAATGTGCTATCCAAATATTATAGAAAAGAGTTTCGCTAGACGATAGGTTTCCTTTCATACTTGTCTCTGGTTTTAAGTTACTAATTACATCTCTGTCCTCATCAACTTCAAATTCGTTTTCAAATTTCATAACTGGTGTTTGAAAAATGTAAGAGAACAAACTTTTCATAGCTTTTATTTTCGTGAAATCTTTATACTTTAAATTTAACTCACTCTTAAATTTCCTCAAAACTGACCTCATAACTACAAGTGATTCAAAAAGATAATCTTGATTTATTACTAATCGATGGCTATTACCTTGTCCTTCTCTAGCTTTTGTTCCAGCAGTTTCTCTGTAGAAAGAGTTTACGATTAAATTATTGTGTATTAGTAGGTTTCTAGTTGCTTTTATCTCTATTAAATCAGTTAGTTCATCTTCGGTAACTATATTTTCAGGAATACCACTAATCTTTGTAAAATAACTTATTATGTCAGGTAAGTTTTTATAGGAAACTGCGTTTACTTTATTCTCAATAGCTTGGTCTAAAGGATTTCCGTCAATGAGTTGTTGTTTAGAAATATTTTCACTTTTTACATCTAATTTATCTGGAATATAATTTAGTAAAGTCCTTAAAGTATCAATTATTGAATGTTCAAAAGATGCAACTCCTAAAGCAAATAAACCTTCCAATATTATACTATCTTCATTGTTCATTTTTCTTTGTCTGATTTTTTCAATTCGGTCTAATGCCTGTTCGATTGGATTAATCAGCTCCTTTTTCAGTAATAATATTGGTTGTTCCATTTAGTTTGGTCAAATTGCATACAACATCGAATACAAAAAGACCCCTTCCTTTTTATCCGCTTAGTGCCTAATTTTTTCCTTTTATCTAAAAAGTAAACCCAAATATAACTCTTGTGTATAAATACATTTTACGGTTTTCCTTATTTTTATAAACATCGTTTTCAACATGTTACAAATTGAAGTGGGGTGGTGCAATTTTTTACAGACCAAACCATCACTACACGATTTTTTTTATCAATACTGTAACGTCTGCAGTAAAATAAAGTCTATTAATTAATGTTATCTTACACAGTACTAACTAATTAATTAATCTCATTTATGAAAAACAAACTCAGTATGCTATTGTTACTGGGCGCTTTTCTCGTATCGTGCAACCAAAGCGAAACCAAGGAGGAAACAACCAGCGCAGCAATAGACAAGTTTAGTGTTCCGGTGGAGTATTATAAGCTCGACAACGGACTTAAAGTGATCCTTTCACAAGACAAGACCTCACCCACGGTGATCGTCGCTGCCTATTACAATATCGGTTTTAGGATAGAACCCAAAGACCGTACAGGCTTTGCCCACCTTTTTGAACATATGATGTTTCAGGGGTCTAAAAACCTCGGAAAAATGGAATTTATTAAGCTCGTACAAAGCAACGGCGGAGTGCTTAACGGCTCTACACGCTTTGATTTTACAAACTACTTCGAGATTGTCCCTTCTAACAAGTTAGAAACCATGTTGTGGGCAGAAGCAGACCGTATGCGCGGACTCGACATTACACAGGAGAATCTTACGAATCAACAGGGGGTAGTAAAGAACGAAGTAAAAGTGAATGTTCTCAATCAGCCGTACGGCGGTTTCCCATGGCTGGACATGCCGCAATACGCCAATACCAATTGGTACAACGCCCATAATTTCTATGGCGACCTCGAAGATCTGGATGCTGCGAATCTGGAAGATGTAGCGAGTTTCTTTAAAACGTATTACGCGCCTAACAACGCGGCTATTTCGGTAGTGGGAGATTTTGAACCGGGAGAAGCCAAGGCGTGGATAGAAAAGTACTTTGGGAATATCCCTTCGGCAGAGATCCCGCCTTTGCCCGATATTAGCGAGCCGAGACAGGAAGAAGCCAAAGATTTTATTAAAGATGACGCCTTGGCAAATAAACCGGCAATAGCCGTGGCCTACCACATGCCGCCGCGAAACTCACCAGAGTATTACGCCATGGGTTTACTGGATCAGATCTTGATCCAGGGTGATAATGCCTTACTTCAGAAGAAATTAGTAGACGAATTAGGCTATACCAGCGATGTTCAGGGTGGTATTAATTACCTCGGAAACATGTTTAATTACAACGGACCCATGCAGATCATGTTCAACTTTACCTACGACAACGACACGACTAAAGACGAAGTGATGGCAGCAGTAGATGAGGTGATCGCAGAAGTTTCAGAAGGAATAACACAAGAAATGATAGACAATGCGATCGTAAAAGGTCGGTCTGCACTCTACGATGTGATAGGAGGGACCTTTGGACTGGGACGTGCCGATCTGTTATGTAGTTTTGCGCTATTTGACGACGACCCTTCGCGTATCAATTCGATAGAAGATGAGTTTGACAAGGTAACGCCCGAAATTATGAACAGGACCGTATCAGAATACTTAAGAAAAACCAACAGAACAACGCTAACGGTGAATCCGTTGCTGGCTAATAACGAAAATGTAAACTAATGAAAACTAAGATATATACAGTAGTATTTGCGGTACTCGTTTCGGTATTAGGGTACGCGCAGGAAAAGGAAATGCCACCAAAAGGAGGGGAGCCGGCAGGATTTACCCTACCCGAGAAGAAAGTGATCAATTATGAAAACGGACTCCAACTCGTGTTGGTTCCCTACGGAAGTATTCCGAAGGCAAGTGTGAGTATCACCGTGAAAACAGGAAATATTCACGAAAAAGAAAATGAAGTCTGGCTTACCGATTTACTGGGGGAACTTATGAAAGAGGGGAGTATCGGCAACTATGATGTAAAGAATAAACTCGCAGGAATGGGTGGTAATCTGAATATTGGGGTTGGGGTGCATACCGTTTCTCTAAGTACGAGGGTTTTAGCCGAATTTACTCCGGAAGCGCTTAATACCTTAGCCGATGTGTTAATGAACCCGAAGTGGCCTGCTACCGAGCTAGACAGGTTAAAAGGCAATATGAAGCGTGATGTAACGGTGTCTTTATCGCGACCGGGAGCACAGGCGCAGAAAGAGTTTTTTGCAGAGATCTATCCCGATCATCCCTACGGAAAGGTTTTCCCAACGGTTGAACAGGTAGAGTCTTATACAGTAGATCAGATTAAGGCGTATTATGATGCTAACTTCGGAGCGCAACGTACCACGGTGTATGTGGTTGGAAAGTTTGATGCCACCAAAGTGAAGGAAGTGGTAGATGCTCAACTTTCACAATGGCGGAAGGGTCCGGAGCAATTTTATCCGGTAGCTCAGCCCCACACCGAAACGACCGTTCGTGTTATAGATCGTCCGGGTGCACCACAGTCTACCATCTACTTTGGTCTCCCTGCTGCCGATCCTTCTTCGGAAGATTATATCTCCCTTGATATTATGAATTCGTTATTGGGAGGTTCTTTTGGGTCCAGGATAACGAGTAATATTAGAGAAGATAAAGGTTATACCTATTCTCCATACAGTAATCTGCAAACCAATTATAAGAATGGTTTGTGGTATGAGGTTGCCGATGTTACAACAGAGCATACGGGAGCTTCATTAGATGAAATTAAAAAGGAGATAAAACGCTTACAGAGCGAAGCTCCCTCTAAGGAGGAGTTGGAAGGGATTCAGAATTACGAATCGGGTCTGTATGTATTGCAAAATTCAACTCCCGGCGGAATTATTGGTCAGTTAACGTTTTTAGACATCCACGAACTGGATGAGTCGTTTTTGGTAAATAAAGTAAAAGCGATGAACGCTGTGACCCCGGAGGAAGTGCAGGAGATGGCGAAGAAGTATATAAAACCGGAGAATATGACCCTTGTGGTGGTGGGAGATAAGGAGAAGATCAAGGATCAGGTACAGGAAACGATCAAAAAACCTGCTGATAAGGAACAGTGAGCAAGCAGTCATTTCGACCCAGCCTGCCGGCAAGGCAGGCGCAAGTGAGAACTCCCATGATGCATTTAGATAAGTGTTGTGGGATTCCTCAGTTGTTCCACTCCTTCGGAATGACCAAGCAGTCATTTCGACCATAGGGAGAAATCTCAGTTGCTCCCTTTCTTCGGAAGCCTGCGATCAACTAATATAGTTCCAGATATTCTTGTATTTAGTTAGCTGAATATAAGTAGCTTTAATAGGTTTGTTTTCTTCGGAAGCCAACGCAGGATCACTTTTTAGGGTTTGCATGGCGTAGCTACGTGCGATCTTTAGAATTTCACTGTCTTTAACGATATCTGCGATCCGAAGGTTGAGAACACCACTTTGTTGTGTACCCATAATATCTCCCGGTCCGCGTAATTTGAGGTCCACTTCGGCGATTTCGAAGCCATCGCCGGTACGAACCATGGTTTCCAGACGTGTTTTGGCATCTGCGGAGAGCTTATGACTCGTCATAAGGATACAGTAGCTCTGTTCGGCACCTCTACCCACACGACCTCGCAACTGATGTAATTGTGATAGTCCGAAGCGCTCAGCACTTTCAATGATCATAACACTTGCATTAGGAACATTTACACCCACTTCAATTACGGTTGTAGCGACCATGATCTGAGTTTCACCCTTAACAAACCGATTCATTTCAAAATCTTTATCGGCTGCTTTCATTTGTCCGTGTACAATGGAAACCTGATATTTTGGTTGTGGAAATTCACGTACGATACTCTCATATCCATCCATCAGATCTTTGTAATCTAAAGCCTCACTTTCCTGTATTAATGGGTACACGATATAGACCTGTCTGCCCTTCGAAATTTCGTCTCTAATAAACCTAAAAACTTTGAGTCTGTTCGCATCAAATCTGTGTACGGTTTTGATGTCTTTTCTACCCGGCGGAAGTTCATCGATAACACTAATATCCAGGTCGCCGTAAACACTCATTGCGAGGGTTCTTGGAATAGGGGTTGCGGTCATCACAAGAACGTGTGGAGGGAATTCATTTTTATGCCATAATTTACTTCTTTGTGCAACTCCAAACCGATGTTGCTCATCGATGATCGCAAGTCCGAGGTTTGAAAATTTTACCTTATCTTCGAGCAATGCATGAGTCCCGATCAGGATGTCTAAAGTACCATTTTCCAGATTTTCGTGTATTTCTCGCCTATCTGAAGCTTTGGTTGAACCGGTAAGAAGTGAAATACTGGTATTCAAGTTTTTACACAATTCAATTAATCCTTTATAGTGTTGGACTGACAAAATTTCAGTCGGAGCCATTAAACACGCCTGAAAACCGTTGTCAAGTGCTATTAACATTGATAATAGCGCCACTATGGTCTTCCCCGAACCCACGTCTCCTTGCAGGAGTCTGTTCATTTGCGCTTTGCTACCCATATCGGCTCTAATTTCTTTCACTACCCGCTTCTGAGCCTTGGTGAGTTGGAAGGGTAAATGTTCGTTGTAAAAGGTGTTAAAATTCTCCCCTACCCGGGTAAAGGGATACCCTTTTATTTTCGATTTATGGATCAGGTTTTTCCGAATTAATTGCAACTGAATGTAGAATAATTCTTCGAATTTTAAACGGTATTGAGCCCGTGCTAAATGAGTGGAACTTTTTGGAAAATGTATGTTGAAAAGTGCCTCGCTTTTTGACACTAATTTGAGCTGTTGTAAAAGTGGTTTTGACAGGGTTTCGGAGAAGCGGTTTTCCGACTCTAAAAACAGTTGTTGCAGGAGTGAATTTATCACTCTGTTCGTGATGCCGCTATTGGTTAATTTTTCGGTAGAAGGATATACCGGTTGCATGGCAGATCGCAAACTTTTTTCGTGGGCTTCCAGTAGTTCCATTTCGGGATGCGGCATCGAAAAAGTACCGTTGTAGAAATTTGTTTTTCCGAAGATAACATAAGGAACGTTGATCTTTAAATTTTCACGAATCCACTTATGACCCCTAAACCAAACCAGCTCCATACTTCCGGTTTTGTCTTTAAAAGTTGCTACCAATCTTTTCCCTCTTTGCTGCTGAATGGTTTTTAGATGAATTATTTTACCGAGAATTTGTACTTCGGCGTTGGTTTGTTGCAATTCTGCAATTTTATAGTATTTGGTTCTGTCGAGGTAGCGGTTTGGAAATAAATTAAGTAGATCCTGAAAGGTATGAATCCCTAGCTCCTTTTTAAGTAGTTCGGCACGATTGGGGCCAACTCCTTTTAAGTAATCGATAGGGGTTTGAAGGTAATTAGGATTCATAAAACGAATTTAACAAATATCTATGAAGGCAGGAATCGCATTTGGTATTTCTGTGTTTTTATTCTTAGTAGGACGTTTGTTTCACCAACTTTATGCGATCCCTCAGTCGTTCCTCCTTCGGGATGACTGTTGTGCGCCTTCTTCAAAATGATTACTGTCGTTCCTCCTTCGGAATGACTAGGCAGTCATTTCGAGCCTGCCTGCCGGGAAGGCAGGTGTTAGCGAGAAATCTCACGTTCTGCGGATCCAAATTGCACTAAAGGCACCTTAAATCACCTGATTATTGAGTATTTCCAATTAGGATTAAAGTTTGAAATTAAATTATTCTTCTTTTCCCTTCTCCATTTCTTTAATTCTTTTTCTCTTGAAATAGCAGTTATTGGATCTCCGAAACCTTCATAATAAACAAGCTGACAGCAATTGTATTTTCCTGCAAAAGTTTTTTTACCATTCCGGCTGTCGAAAGAATGCTCACCAATTCGGCGTTGGATATTGTTTGTTATCCCAATGTATAGGGTGGTTCTGTATTTATTGGTTAGTATATAGACGAAATACTTATAAAGCATGATTGAAATTAATCTTTTGTTTCCATAGATGGACGATATAGAACACTACTATTTCCTATGATTCATGAATTACGGGTAATTAAATAGGGAGATCCCTCAGTCGTTCCTCCTTCGGGATGACTGTTGTGCGCCTCCTTCAAAATGATAACTGTCGTGCCTCCTTCGGGATTACTTTAGGGTGTCTATTTCTGAAGGTCCTCGCAGTCATTTCGAGCCTGCCTGCCGGGAAGGAAGGCGCAAGCGAGAAATCTCATCCTGATTGGTTTTGATTCATTCACTGCCTACTCTGTTCCCTCAGAAGTTTCTCCTTCGGGATGAATGACGAGTTCTCCATCTTAATCACTATTTTTGGTAACAGATTTGCTAATTACTACTTATGAAAGTATTCCTCACCCTTATTGTTCTTCTTATTTTGTCCCCTACCCGGGCTCAGCAAACCGATGTGGTCGATTTCCAACGAATAAGTGCAACAATCGATGTCAGGGCTAAAACTGAGAGCGTAGAAGGAACAATGAGAGTCGAATTTATGATCTTAGAGGACACCGATTCTGTTTATTTAGATGCCGTTAAAATGAAGGTGTCTCAATACGATGATGTTAAAGGAATCAAGGAGATAGGAGTTACGGCCTCCGAACAAAAAATATGGCTAACCGGGAATTTTAGAAGTAACAGACCTTATACGGTGTCATTTCAATTTACAGCGAGCCCAAGTCAAACCATGTATTTTACCGGAGAGCAAGTCTGGACTCAGGGTCAGGGGAAATACACATCCCACTGGCTTCCCAGTATTGATGATATGAACGATAAAATAGAATTCGATCTTATCATTGCGGCACCTTCAGATAAAACCGTTGTTTCAAATGGCAGCCTAATTTCTAAGAATGTTGAAAACGAGAAGACCTATTGGAAATTTGATATGAATAATCCCATGAGTAGTTACCTCGTGGCGATCGCAATTGGAGACTTTCAGAAGCAACAAACAACTTCGGCATTGGGAACTAACATAGAATTGTACTACAGCAGCAAGGATTCGCTGTATGTTGAACCTACGTATCGCTATTCAAAAAAAATATTCGACTTTTTAGAGTCGGAGATCGGAGTCGCTTATCCGTGGCAAAATTACAAACAGGTTCCGGTGCGGGATTTTCTATATGCCGGCATGGAAAATACTACGGCAACTATCTTTTCGGAGGCTTTTGTTGTGGATTCTACAGGTTTTAACGACCGCAATTACGTAAACGTGAATGCACACGAATTGGCGCATCAGTGGTTTGGAAATTATATCACGGAAACTGAAGGCACACACCATTGGTTGCAGGAAGGTTTTGCGACTTACTACGCATTACTTGCCGAAAAAGCGATCTTTGGTGAGGATTATTACTACTGGAAATTGTTTCAGAGTGCCGAACAATTAAAGGCGATGAGCGACGAAGGGAAAGGAGAGGCATTGCTCAACGCCAAAGCGAGTTCCCTCACTTTTTATGAGAAAGGGGCGTGGGCGTTGCATATTTTAAAGGAAGAGATAGGGGAACCTGCCTTTAAATTAGCTGTTCAGAATTATTTAAAAAAATATGCTTTCCAGAATGTTTCTACTAGTGATTTTATTTCTGAAGTACGAGCGGTTTCAGGGCGAAATCTTGCACAATGGGAAGGAGATTGGCTAAAGCAAAGTGCTTTTCAAGCCGAAGATGCCTACAATTCGTTGCTAAAATCGTCTTTTATGAAGGATTACTTCGAAGTGGCGGCGCTGAGAGGAGTGGAGCTGGACGCTAAGAAGATTCCACTGCAGACTGCCTTAACATTTCCAAATGATTTTATTGGTCAGGAGGCGATCTATCAGCTGGCAAATGAGCCTTCTTCGGAAACACTTTCACTGTATGAAAAAGCCTTCAATAGCAATAATTTATTTGTAAGGCAGGCAATTGCACTTACCACGGAAATCATTCCGAAGGAATTACAAGAAGAATTTGAATCTTTACTCAACGACGCCTCTTATGTCACAAATGAAAGCGCTTTGTATTCGCTTTGGGTTAATTTCCCCGAAAAGCGGAGTGTTTATTTAAACAAGATGCGTAATGTTGAAGGGTTTCGTGATAAGAATGTCCGACAACTATGGTTAGTTTTGGCATTAGTGACTAATAATTTTGAAACTGAACAAAGAGAGAACTACGTAAACGAACTCACGCACTACACTTCTAATGTGTATAGTTTTGAAGTTAGGGAACGAGCCCTGGGTTATGTGAACGATCTACAAATGTGGGATACGGAAACATTGAAGCATCTTGTAAATGCCTCGGTTCACCATTCATGGCGCTTCCGAAATTATGCCAGACAGCTGTTAGATTCTGTATTGGAAAATGAAATTTATAAGGCTGAGATCATTAAATTGATGAGTAACTTTTCAGAAAAAGAAAAGAAACTAATTGCCACTAAAATAGCTGAAGAATGAGAGCATTAGTGATATCAGGGGGTGGGAGTAAAGGCGCGTTTGCAGGAGGCGTAGCTCAGTATTTAATAAAAGAGTTGTATCATGATTACGATCTTTATGTTGGGACTTCTACGGGCAGTCTTCTAATTTCTCATTTGGCGTTAGATAAGATTGAAAAGATCAAGGAAGTTTACACTTCGGTAAATCAGCACAGTATTTTTAGTATTCGACCCTTCGTTGTAAAGAAGACAAAATACGGAGGAAAGGAAATAGCAATTGACCACTTTAGCGTTTTGCGAAATTTTTTACGTGGCAGTAAGACCTTTGGTGAGAGTCATAACCTCAGAAAACTAATAAGTGAGACACTTACCGAGCTGGAATTTAATGAGATCAAGGCATCGAATAAAGATGTGGTTGTTACCGTTTCCAATCTTTCCTTAAATCAGGTGGAATATAAATCGGTCAAAGATTTTAACTATGAAGATTTTTGCGATTGGATCTGGATCTCCTGCAACTATATTCCATTTATGAGTTTGGCTAAAAAGGAGGGTTGTGAGTATGCCGACGGTGGATTTGGCAGTATGGTTCCTATTGAGGAAGCTATAAACAGAGGAGCAACAACGGTAGATGTGATCATTTTGGAAACTGAAGTGACTTATTACAACCGATTGCCTTCTAGAAATGTTTTTTCATTGCTTACAAATATGCATGGATACATGCTGGATAGAGTTGAAAAACAAAATATCAGGATCGGTAAATTTGTAGCCGGTAATAACGATGCCATCATCAATTTTTATTACACTCCTACGGTTTTAACCACAAATTCTCTGGTTTTCGACAAAAAGTTGATGTCTAAGTGGTGGGAGAGTGGGTTTAATTATGCAATGCAGAAGAACATCGAGCTGAATGAAATAAGATCCCTGGACGAATAATCTTTTAAGTGTAAACACTTTTTTTCTCAACCAAGGGTTTTTTACCCCATTTTTTAAAAGGTCTTTGCCTTTTGTTTAAAATATTTACCCCATTATTTCCTTAGGTTTTTTTTAGCGACTTATTTTCAATACTTTAGATCAAGGGTTACGAAACAACGTGTTGAAGTAACCTTACGTGTTATTAATACTCCTATTTTAAGCTAACAAAAACAACTAATTATCATGAGAAAAATCAATGAAAACTTGGTATTATTACTCTTCGCCTTCACCACTTTAATTTCTTGCGAAGAACCGGTTCATCAATCACCCAATGAAAGTGTTGATCCGCCAAAACAGATCATTTCGGTATCACAAGCTAAAGAAATGTACGACTCCTATGAGAAGCGACGTGTTGGTATTATTAAGGATTATGAGGGTCCAAACCCTGATGGTACCGAATTTGAACCAACGCGATATGGCTGGTACGACTATGAGACGATAAAACAATATATAGCCTATATAGATCAGGAGGCAAAGGAAGCGGGTGTAAAAATTAGCGGACTTAAATTATACTTTTCCAATTATCCGGATGCAGATAATTTTGAGGATGGTTCTCCGGTCGCATACAAAAAACAGAATTCGTTCTTTATCATTCCAACTTTGAACGAAAACGGCAATCACCGTGCTTTTATTACCGCAGATGATGGTCATGGCGGACGTACGCCTGTACTTGTAAAGAACAGGATACGTGATCTCTCAAAGGCTAGAAGTCAGGGGAGACTGGATTATTTAGACTCAAAGAAGAAATATTACAGTGTTTTACATCCTAGAATGTTGCTTTTAAATTTTAGCTTTCAGGATGACGATAATGAGGATGGGGATAGAAGTTTAGTGTTAAATGAGGCAAGTTTAGTTCCGCCTCCTCCACAAGATACCGATATGGACGATTAATTTTTTTTGTTAATGGATATAGAAGTTTTTACGTTTTTAACCAATGTTGTTATAACCCTCGAAGGAATTGCAGCATTGGTTTCTATATTGTATTACAAAAAAGTAAATAATACCCCTCTAAAATTTTTCCCGCTTATATTGATCTATATTTTCGTTAACGAGTTTTCTGCAGAGTATACCTATCGATATTTTGGGACGAATGTACCGCAGTACAATGTTTATAACATCATCTTCTTTTTATTCTTTTATTATGTATTTTGGAGTTATGTTAAAAATGCGAAGCATAAACAATGGATAAAAATTGGTGCAATCATTTTTATCCTGTCCTGTTTTGTGAATGTCCTGTTTCAGAGTTTTGTGAGGGAGCCGCAGCTCTTAACTTATGTGCTGGGGGCATGTTTACTTATTTTTTGTATAATTCTATACTATATTGAAATACTAACAACTTCGAAGATATTACTTATAAATCAGGATTTCTTATTTTGGATCAGTGTCGGGCTTTTACTTTTTTACGTGGGCTATATCCCTATTAAATTAACCAGACACTTTTTTGTTACACAACAGGATTTGTTTCCTACCCTGAGGCTGGTACATTATATTCTGATCATTATTATGAACGGCTTTTTCATTTTTGGATTTTTATGGACAACAAGGAGATCGCGGGTTTAGTATCGGTAATTATCTTACTGGTATTAGTTGCAATTATTATCGTACTATTTTCTGTTTTTGTGAAACGGAAGAATAAGTTGTTATTGCAACAGGCGAAAGCGAAGGAAGCTTTCGACAAGGAACTTGCCGAAACACAAATTGAGATCAGGGAAGAAACACTTCGCAATATTAGCTGGGAATTGCACGATAATATCGGTCAGTTGATGACGCTGGCAAAGATTCAGGCTCAAATGGCACACAATAAGCCCGAATTGATCGATGAGGTGGCAGATATTATTGGGAATGGGATTCAGGAGCTACGAACCTTGTCGAAATTAATTAATCCCGAAGCACTTAAGAGTTTGAGTTTGCACGAGGCGGTTCAACTCGAGATAGAACGTTTTAACAGATTAGATTTTATAGAGGCTAGTTTAGTGGTGGAAGGGGAGATACAAAAGTGGGATTCGGAAAAGGAAATTATTATTTTTAGAATTTTACAGGAGTTCTTTTCTAATACTATTAAGCATTCAAAAGCATCTCATTTAGATGTATTTCTGAAGTACTTTGATGATCATTTGGAAATAACAGCCAAAGATAATGGTATTGGTTTTTCCGATTCTTCCGATTTTTCAGGTATCGGAATCAAAAACATGAAGAATAGAGCTCAACTAATTAAGGCGGATCTTCAAATCACTTCTGAAGTCGCTTCACAGGAAGATGTTTCCGAAGAAAATGAAAAAAAAGGAACAGCGTTATACTTAAAGTATTATTTTCAAAATCAGTAAACTTATATCGCTTATTAGCTCTTAAATATGTAAATTTAAAGAATGAAGTATTCAGTAGCAATTGTAGATGATCATGTACTCTTATCCCAGGCCATTGTTGGATTGGTAAATAGTTTCGACAAATTTGAGGCGCTCTATATTTGTAAGAACGGACAGGAACTTTTAGATAAATTTAAAATACCGAGTAATATTCCCGATGTGGTACTCATGGATATTAATATGCCAATTCTCAACGGAATAGAAACTACCCAAATCCTTAAAGAGGAATTTCCGAAAGTTAACGTTCTTGCCCTTTCAATAGAAGAAAATGAAACTACCATCCTAAAAATGCTTCGTGCGGGTGCCAAGGGATATCTTATGAAAGATACTAAGAAAGAGATACTCGAAGAAGCCTTGTTACAGGTGATTGAAAAGGGGTACTACCACACAAATACGATCGCACAGCTGTTGGTTGGATCGTTGATAAAGAAGCCTTCCGAAGTAGAATTAAAAGAACGTGAAATTGAATTCATTAAACACGCTTGTACCGAAATGACCTACAAGGAAATAGCAGAGGTAATGTTCTTAAGTACTAAAACCATTGAAGGGTATCGCGATTCTATCTACGAAAAACTCAATATTAAAAATAGAATAGGATTGGTGCTGTACGCCATTCGAAACGATCTATTTAAGCCCTAATCCTCTTAAAACTACCCAAATAGCTCACTTACTTCCTTTCGCACATACACTAAAGCCTTTTGAGAAGGTGTGACTTCTTCCATGAAATTTCGCAATAACCATTCGCGCATTTTATCGGCGTTGCCACCCTTTTCTTCGTGCATTGCGGCTTGTCTAATTACGTGAATAGTTGCATTTTTAGCTGCGTTAACAAGGTTCCAGCACTCCTGGGACAAGTAAATTTGTTGCGTTAGATTGTGTTCGTATTCTTGTTCAATGTTTCTAATGAGAAGCTCTTCGTATTTAGAAACTTCATCAGAAAATGGTTTTACACGAATTAAAAGTTTGTTCGGATCAATTCGTTCCAAAAGAAGCGTAATTCGTTCATAAGCTTGTAAACGCATTGGAAGGATCTTGTTTTGTGCTTCCTTCTGAATAAGATATCGTCTTCTTCCTTCTTCGTTTGAAGTATGTCCCTTAAAAAAGTAGTAAGCCACAAGTCCTACTACTATAGCAGGTAGCAAGTAAGCGGCATAGTTGATAATCTGAGTTACGTCGTCCATAGGTATTTTAACGTTTTAGGTTATGGGGTATTGTCTATTTCTTGTTTACCTGAAACTTCAATTTTATATGAGCCTCCAAGATAGGTACATTCTTTTAAAGCTTGCATATTTGTAAAAGGTACCGTTGTTTTATTGTACATATACGTTCTGTCCAACTCCTTAGAGAGGTTGTGGTCATCTACGTTCAGATCAATATCACTCATTTTAAACTGACATGGATGTTCGTATCCCGCTGCATGAGTAATTTCTACTAATTCTTTTCTGAAAGTTCTGAAATATTGTGCCAATCGCTCAGATTTTAAAGGGATGTCGATCCCATTCTGAAGCCACTTACTTTGTGTAGCAACGCCACTGGGACACCTGTTTGTATGACAAATCTGTGCCTGAATACAACCAATGCTCATCATCGCTTCTCGTGCAACGTTTATACAATCTGCACCCATGGCAAATGCCATCGCCGCTTTTGCCGGAAAGCCTAATTTCCCACTTCCAATAAAAACAACTCTGTCGGTTAATCCTTTTCTTTGAAACAATTTATACAGATCACTAAATCCGTATACCCAGGGAAGCGAAACATGGTCTGCAAAACTTGGAGGTGCAGCCCCGGTTCCTCCTTCACCACCATCAACAGTAATAAAATCGGGACCTTTATTAGTTTCCTTCATGATATCGGCTAGTTCTTCCCATTGCTCTAATTTACCAATGGCAGCTTTAATCCCCACCGGAAGGCCGGTAGCATCTGCCATTGCCTCAATAAAATCGACCATTTCCGGAATCGTAGAAAAGGCTGAGTGATTTGGAGGAGAAAGAACATCTATGCCTACTTTTACACCCCGTATGTCTGCGATCTCCTGCGTGATTTTCGCACCCGGCAACACTCCGCCCTTACCCGGCTTTGCCCCTTGAGAAAGCTTTAATTCTATAGCTCTAATAAACGGATTGTCATTGACTAGTTTTACCAACTTCTCCATAGAGAAGGTACCATCTTCTGCTCTAACTCCAAAATAACCGGTTCCAAAATGGAAAACAACATCGCCACCTTTACTGTGATAGGGTGACAAACCGCCTTCACCGGTATTGTGATAAGCTCCCGCCATTTTAACTCCTTCATTTAGCGATTCGATCGCCTTTGCAGATAATGAACCGAAACTCATCGCCGAAACGTTTATGACAGATGCTGGTCGGTAGGGTCTTCGACGTTTGTTGTATTCGCCTATAACCTTTGCACAAGGCAGGAAAGATTTATCGATTGCATTGGGATGATCGTCCTCAATTTTAAAGGGGATCATGGCATTATTTATAAATATATGCTGATGAGCATAGATATCGCGATCGGTTCCAAAGCCTTCATAATTGTTTTCTTTTTTCGCAGATGCGTAGATCCACCCGCGTTCAATACGGTTAAAAGGAAGTTCTTCACGGTTGTTAGCGACAAAATATTGCCTCATTTCGGGACCAATACTTTCGAGTAGATATCGAATATGACCCACAATTGGAAAATTGTGACTAATAGTGTGTTTACGCTGGAGAATATCTCTTAGTGCGATAATTATAAAAAACAAAAGAATCCATCCCCACCACGGAATGTTACTTAAAATCTCTAAAAATGTGTCCATTTAAAAATACTCATAGTTAATGTGCGACTAAGTTCAAATGTAGAATTTTTAAACTTAGTTGGCATTTAAATAATCAATTGATAACTGACTTAACGCTTTTACTCCTAAGAGCATTCCCGCATCATCTATTTGAAAATCGGGAGTGTGATGCGGATAAGGAGTTGTATTTCCCGGTGTCATCCCCCCAAGAAAGAAATAAAGTCCGGGTACTTTTTCCTGAAAGTATGAAAAATCTTCCCCTCCCGTCGTTGCTTTCATCAAGGAAACGTTTTCTTCACCCGCTACCCTTTGCAAACTCGGGATCATTTGAGATGTGAGCTCCGGGTCATTGTATGTGATAGAGGTATTATTCTGAAATTCGATAGTTGCACTTCCGCCATAGGCTTTCGCAATATCCCGGGTCATTTCTGTCATTCGCTTAATGATCATTTCCCGCATTTCGGGGTGCAGAGTTCGTACAGTTCCAATCATTTCGGCAGTTTCAGGAATAATATTGAAACGAACACCACTGGTGATTTTTCCAACCGTAATTACCGCAGCCTCTTCAACCAAAGGTGATTCTCTACTAATGATCGTTTGTAAGCCATCTATTATTTTTGCTGAAATTAAAATTGGATCCACTCCGGCCCAGGGAGCCGAACCATGCGTTTGCTTCCCCTTTACGTTAATAACAAATCGCTCAACCGAAGCCATCGTGCCTTCCGGTTTGTATTTAATTGTTCCTACAGGGGTATTAGAGTTAATATGGAGCCCGAAGATCACATCTACATCGGGATTTTCTAATACTCCTTCCTTGATCATCAATTTTGCACCACCTTCTTCTCCGGGTGGCGGACCTTCCTCTGCGGGTTGAAAAATAAATTTAACCGTTCCGTTTAACAGGTTTTTATTTTCTGAAAGCACTTCGGCAACGCCCATCAAAATTGAAATATGAGTATCGTGACCGCAGGCATGCATTACTCCGGTTTCTTTATCTAAAAATGTGTCGACCACTGTACTCTTAAACGGAAGATCATTGCGCTCGGTAACCGGAAGCGCGTCAATATCTGCTCTTAATGCAACTACTTTCCCCGGTTTCTTTCCCTTCAAAATGCCAACAACACCCGTCTTACCAACCCCTGTTGTGACCTCCAATCCCAGCTTTTTTAAATGATTCGCAATTTTTTCGGCAGTTTTAAATTCTCTGTTGGAAAGCTCCGGATTTTGATGAAAGTGATGTCTCCATTCTATTACTTGTGATTCTATCGCTTCAATATCCTTTAATAGTGAGGCGTCCATTTGACTCATTGAAGCTATCGTGTAGCTGCCAATAAAAAGGGTGAGAAAGAGTTTTTTCATGGTGTTTTATTGCTTCTAAATATTAACACTTGTGTGAGTACAAAGCGACATGCTTTCAGGTGAGTAAGCCTGTTTTTCCCAAATTACAATAGGCATAGCAGTACACAGAGTATAAACTTGCCTAAAGATATTTAATTTTGAGGAAAACAAAAATGAAATTATATGTTTATAAATTCTGAAAGTTCTTCGGGTCGATTCCTGCTATTTTCCTTAATTTCACGCTTCAGTTTTCGATGAAAAAAACTACAAATTGCAAGAATATCTTCAACAGTTAAATGATGCCCAATTAGCGCCGGTTTTACAAAAGGACGGGGCAATGATCGTAATTGCGGGCGCAGGTTCGGGAAAGACACGTGTACTTACATATCGTATCGCCTATCTTATGGCACAAGGGGTAGATCCGTTCAATATTTTGGCGCTTACCTTTACCAACAAGGCAGCTCGGGAAATGAAAAAGCGTATTGCCCAAATTGTTGGGAGTAGTGAAGCTAAGAATCTATGGATGGGGACCTTTCATAGTGTATTTGCGAAAATATTGCGATATGAAGCCGAGAAACTTGGTTACCCTTCTAATTTCACGATATATGATACTCAGGATTCCCAAAGTGTGATTCGTGCCATCATTAAAGAAATGCAACTCGATAAGGATATTTATAAGTATAAACAGGTTTACTCGAGAATTTCTTCCTATAAGAACAGTCTCATTACGGTAAAAGCATATTTCAATAACCCAGAATTAATGGAAGCCGATGCTATGGCGAAGATTCCTAGAATGGGGGATGTGTACAAGGCTTATGTAGATCGTTGTTTCAAAGCAGGGGCGATGGATTTCGATGATCTCTTACTAAAGACTAATGAACTTCTTACAAGATTTCCGGATGTTTTAGCAAAATATCAAAATCGCTTCAGATATATACTCGTTGATGAGTATCAGGATACGAATCACAGTCAGTATCTAATCGTTCGCGCTTTGAGTGATCGCTTTCAGAATATATGCGTAGTAGGGGATGATGCACAAAGTATCTATGCATTTAGAGGTGCAAATATTAATAATATTCTCAACTTTCAGAAAGACTACGACGGTGTAAAAGTATACCGCTTAGAGCAAAATTATCGCTCAACCAAGAATATTGTAAATGCGGCAAATAGCATTATTGAAAAGAATAAAACCAGATTAGATAAAGTAGTTTGGACGGCAAACGACGAAGGGTCAAAAATTCTTGTAAACAGAACAATGACCGATGGGGATGAAGGAAGATTTGTTGCAAGTTCTATTTTTGAAAACCGAATGAACCATCAGTTGAGAAATGGTGACTTTGCGATTTTGTATCGTACCAATGCACAATCTCGTGCGATGGAAGATGCGCTTCGGAAGAAAGACATTCCGTATAGAATATATGGAGGTTTAAGTTTTTATCAGCGAAAGGAAATTAAAGATGTCTTAGCGTATTTACGACTTATTCTGAATCCGAAGGACGAAGAAGCACTAAAACGTGTTATTAATTATCCTGCCCGGGGAATAGGTCAAACTACACTCGAAAAATTAACAGTAGCAGCTAACCACTACAATCGTTCCATGTTTGAAGTGATGCAGCATATCGATAAGATCGATCTTAAACTGAACAGCGGTACTAAAACGAAACTAAAGGATTTTACAACCATGATCCAGAGCTTTGAAGTTTTGAATCGAGATTATGATGCTTTTCAAATTGCCGAGCATGTTTCGAAAAAAACCGGACTGGTGCAAGAGCTAAAAAAGGATGGAACTCCGGAGGGGATCGCACGAATTGAGAACATTGAAGAGTTATTAAACGGAATGCGGGACTTCGTTGAAGAACAAAAGGAATTAGCAGATGCTACCGGATCTCTTTCCGAATTTCTAGAAGATGTGGCGCTCGCTACCGATATGGACAATGATAAAGGCGATGAGGATAGAGTAGCCCTAATGACGGTTCATCTCGCCAAAGGACTTGAGTTCCCCTATGTTTATGTAGTGGGGATGGAAGAAGATCTCTTTCCAAGCGGTATGAGTATGAGCACCAGAAGTGAGTTAGAGGAAGAACGTCGTTTGTTTTATGTTGCGATCACTCGTGCCGAGAAACAGGCGTATCTTACATATACTCAATCCCGTTACCGCTGGGGGAAATTAATCGATGCAGAACCCAGTAGGTTTATTGAGGAAATTGATGATAGTTATCTGGAATATCTTACACCAATAACCGAACATCGTTACAAGCCGCTACTAGATGTGGATATTTTTGATGAGGTAGATAAAAGTAAACTCCGACTTAATAAGCCTACCAAAGGAACGGCTCCAAGAGGACCTTCTGAAGAGCAGTTAAGAAAATTACGAAGACTGAAACCCGTTAAAAGCAGTGCCGATAAGAATTTTAATGCCGAAGATGCCAACCTGAAAGTTGGTACCCTGGTTGAACATGTACGCTTCGGAAAAGGTAAAATTACAAAGATAGAAGGCGTTGGTGCCGATACGAAAGCAGAGATCGATTTTGAAAACGGCGGACTCAAAAAATTGCTCTTAAGATTTGCAAAGCTGAATGTCTTGCAATGAATTTAAGACACTACAGAGGTAATTGTTTGTAAATAAAACCACTTAACATCTCGTCCAGAATTTTACGATTTTCCTCACTCCAGTTTCCATGACCCTCATCAAAAACAGTTAAACTATTAGAAATTCCGTGATGGGTAAGTGAATTTCGAAGATCATATGCATTGTCTACAGGGACTTTTACATCATTACTACCATAGAATAAGATGGTAGGACTCGTTCTGTTTGAAACTTGCGCTAACGGACTTAGAAGATCGAGGTTGTTTTGAATATTTGGATAGACAGTATCGTCCACCAAAATATCCATCAACTGAACAAAGTCCGGTCTTTCGGTATAAAAAGGATGATCGAAATTAGTGGGTCCTGCAATACTACATACAAATTTTACTTCATCATCCTGATCGAAAACATAGTCGTACATTAACGTAAGATGTCCCCCGGCACTAGCGCCAATTAATCCGAACTCCGGCTTCACTTGAAAGGTAAATTTATTTTGCTTTATGGAGTTGATAACGCTCTTAATATCGTGAAACTGACCGGGAAAGGCATGATGATCTCCAGGAGTGGCAGTTATATAGTTCATATTCACTATCGCATATTCCGGGTTGGTTTGTTGAAGAGATTCGATATAATGATGCAATGTGGATTTATCACCTGCCATCCATCCGCCACCATGCACTAAAATTAGCACTTTCGTGCTAGTATATGATCTGATTTCCGGGAGGTAGATATCGTAGGTCTGCTGACTGTGATTTCCATAACTAACATCCCTGAATAAATGTGTTTGCTGGACCATCCCATGTTTGGAATCGTCATTCAGGTTAGTGAATTCTTCCACAGATTCGTCTGTAGAACACGCAAATAGGATAAACGATAGGCATAAAGCTATGCTCATAGGTAGGTTAATAAGTCTCATAAATATCGAACTTTGGGGCGTTCGAGACAAACCTACGAGAAAAAAATCAAAAAATGAATAAAAAAGTGTATTTTATCGATAAAAACATACACTTTAACGTTTTTATAGCAATTATTTTACAATTGCATAATCATCATATAACGATATTTTCTACCTAAAAAACGGGTAAATGCGTTGAAATAAAGCTACTTAGCTGAATTTGTACATTATTTAAGTCTTCAAGACTCCAGTCACCATGTCCTCCATCGTACACGGTAAAACTATTCGTAACCATATGGTCGCTTAACTCACTTTGTAATAATTCACCATTCGTTAAAGGGACAAGCGGATCTTGATTTCCATAAAAAAGTATGGTTGGGCTACTTGCTGTGGAAACAAGCAGCGCCGGACTGTTGGCAACGGCGTAATTAGTTCCCGGTGGATAAGCATTTTCATCTACGAGCAATTCTAAAAGCACAGTAAAACTAGGATTATTGGAATAAAAAACATCGGTAAAATTGGTTGGACCTACAATATCACCAACGAATTTCACCAGATTATCGGTATCGTAAACATTATCGTACATAAGTGAAATATGAGCTCCTGCGCTTGCACCAATTAATCCGAATTCGGGTAATACCTGAAGTGTTTCTTTTTCATTTATGATCTTGTTGATCACCGCATCAAGATCCAGATATTGATTAGGGAATGCGGGCTTATCTATTGTCGCTAGAACGTAGTTCATGTTTACGATCGCATGTTCCGGATGACTTAACTGCAACTGAGTTACAAAATCATTCATTTCGGTTTTATCACCTTCGGTCCAGCCACCTCCGTGAACCAGAATAATGACTTTTGTCTTTGACGACGATCTGTTCGCGGGTAAATATATATCATAAACCTGCTGAGGATCGCTTCCGTAGGAAACATTAAAGATATTTTCTGCTTCCAGATTCTGCTGCTGTTGCATAGTATTGCCCTCATCAGAATCACACGAAATAAAAAGAAAACTAACGCTTACGAATAATAGTAAGACCGGAATCAGCTTTTTCATAGTATATTTTTATTTTCATTAACGTTAGAAAACACGTTTTATGTTAAGAAATCATAATGATTATTATCATTTCTGAAAAAACACGTAAATTTATATAAAAAGATGATCAGAAAAGGAACTAAGGTAAAGTGGAATTGGGGAAATGGTACTGCCACGGGGACCGTTTCTTCTACTAATACTGAAGAAGTAACTCAAAACATTAAAGGAACTGAAGTTACACGCAAGGGAGAAGAAGGAAATAAGGCATTATTGATCATACAAGAGGACGGCGATGAGGTTTTAAAGCTTGAGAGTGAAGTTGAGAGGGTTGATTAATTAAGAGTTACAGGAATTATGGCTATACTCATTAAACTATACGAGGAAAATCCGAATCCAAAGGAAGTAAAAAAAGTTGTGGATATTATCAGGAATGGTGGTTTGGTGATTTATCCCAGTGACACTGTGTATGCTCTTGGGTGCGATATTACCAATAATAGGGCATTGGAGCGCGTAGCGCGAATTAAAGGGGTGAAACTTGAAAAAGCTAATTTTTCATTCGTATGTGAAGATCTTAGTAATCTTTCAGATTATGTAAAACAAATAGATTCATCGACGTTCCGAATTTTAAAACGTGCACTTCCCGGTCCTTATACATTTATACTTCCCGGAAATAATAACCTGCCTACTGTATTTAAAAAGAAAAAAGAAGTTGGGATACGGGTTCCAAACAACTCTATTCCCCGGGCTTTAGTGCGTGAACTTGGAAACCCTATTATTTCAACATCGATAAAAGATGAGGATGAGGTAATTGAATATACTACAGATCCCGAACTTATTTTCGAAAAATGGGAACATCTGGTAGATGTCGTAATAGATGGAGGTTATGGTGATAATATTCCATCTACAGTTATCGATCTCACAGGAAGCGAACCCGTATTGGTAAGAGAAGGGAAAGGTAGTTTGGAAATCTGAAAATATTACTTCGGAAAGAATTTCTTTATGTTTTAACTGAAGATGCCAAGCGAGCTTCTTTTACAGCTATTTTTTTCAGCATCCAATCCGGATACTCTGAAGGGTCTTCCGCAGAAAATATTCTGATATCCTGATCGGGATCCATTGTCACTAGCTCATCCTGTGACTTTCCTAAAATTTCTCCGGCTGTTTGTACTCCGGAGTAACTGGCTCCCGCAACTCCATGTGATGCGATGCTGGCACCGCATAAAAATAAATTTTTAATTTCACTCTTTGCTTTATACGCAAACGGACCTATATTTTTTAAACTTTTCTCTGTTCCGTATACACTACCGGCAGTCGAATTTATGTAATACTCATTAGTAATTGGTGTACCCAGATCTGAGTGGACTATGTGCTTTTTAATCTCCGGAATCACTTTCTCGATCGTATTTAGCATTTTTCGTTTCATTATCTCCTTGAAATCCAAGTACTTTTTTGAACGTTCAAAATCTTCATTCTCAAATTCTTTAAACACCTCGTAGTCTATATAGGTTATGGCTTCGATCGTATGATGCTTTCCATCAAAACTTACAGGGTCTTTTAATGTAGTACAACTAATGAACATACCCGGAAATGCTTCGTCTAACTCTACGTTAGGATGAAGCATCTTACTATAGACGTCATCCATTTCTCCATCTTCCATAAGCCAGATGTTCCCCGAGTCTAATCCTATTTTTCGTAGATCGGCATCAACTGTTAAGAACAGCATCAAGGAAGTACAGGAGTACTTGGTTTTATTCAGTTTTTTAATTAGCCGCTTACTTAAATGTTGTTCACCAACGAGCTTTCTGTAAGTAATATCGGGATCGGCATTCGAAATAATCAAGTCTGAAAAAAGCTGTTCACCGGATTCAAGTAGAACTCCAATCGCTTTTTTTACTTTTCCACTATCAATAAGAATCTTTTTTACTGAAGTACTCGTTCTAACCTCGCCATTATAAGTCTTAATTTTATTCGTCATGGCCTTTACGATCGCACCTCCGCCACCCATGGGGTAGAATCCTCCGTTAAAATAATGATCCATTACTGCACAATGAAGCGGGAAACTCGCCTTGGCCGGTGAAAGACCGTGATCGCCAAACTGGATGTTTAATATTTTTTTTAAAAGTGGGTCTTTAAGATGCCAGTTTATAACCCTTTTTAAACTGAAAAGCGCATACTTTCCCATTTCCTTTGTTCTAAATGGAATCGTTAGATGTTGCCAAAATCCCTTAACATATGGGAGTAATTGTAGTTGCCTGCTGACATTACGAACCAGATTGAGGTATTTTGTAATGTTCTTTTTTTCCTTCGGAAATTTCTCAGATAAACGCTCAATTAGAGCCTCAAAATTGGCAGGAAAGTTGAAACGGTCGTTCCCAATGTGGCAATGTTCATAAGCATCAGGATTCATTCTGAAGAAAACGAGGTCATTTGCAATTCCGAGGCCTTCGTATAATGTACTGGTAGATTGTCCTTTGTCGAGTAAACCAACGTAATGCACTCCGGGCGTAAATCTAAATCCATTTAAATAAAAACTATGACACCAGCCCCCGGGAACATCATGCTGCTCTAATACGAGTACCTTTTTGCCTTCTCTCGATAAACAAATTGCAGCCGATAACCCACCCACTCCCGAGCCAATAATAATTACATCGTACTGCACTTTATTCATAATAAATAATAATTATGAAAGATACTGCTATTATTTCGATCTGTTATTTTTCTGAATTTGGAAAGCTCTCTTTTCTTTATCTATTATTCGATATAATTAGATCGACAAAGCGTTACCTATTTCATAACCTTACTGGGGTAGGAACTTTTAATAACAGTTAGGCCTGCGCATTTCTCTGTTCGAATTTAGAAAGCATATAGTTTGTTTGTGCATTCAGTTTTTTTCTGAAAAACGCAGTATGTCCCAATAAAAATCCTTTAAAGCCCATAGCCTGTTTAGACCAGCGATACAGATTGAATGTATCTATATGACGAATGATCTTTCCATCCAAAAACTCGAACTCGGCATAAATAACATTATGAACTTTTCTTCCGGTTTTACTGAAGGTATAAAACGCTTCCCAATTCGCACGTCCAATTTTTCCGTCGTATTCAACTTTGGAGAATTCTACTCTAAAATCCTTTCCTTTCTGCGATTCACAAAGCATTCTCCACATATTCTTCGCTTTTTCTCCCTTAAGTGTACCAAATGCCGGGTCTTCAAAAACAATGTCATTATGATAATTTGCTACCATTTTTTCCGCATCCAAATTCTGAAATGCCGTGTAGAATTTTTCTATGGTTCCCTGAGCTACGTCCATGCTAGATTAAATTTTAACCAAGGTACATATATTTAAAAACATAAAGCCCGCTTATCGCGAGCTTTGTATCGTTTTAAACATTTTTGAAATTATTACTTCGGAAAATTTGGGTCTGCCTTAATTTCCTCGATCTGAAGCACATGGCGTTCGGTGTGAGCCGACATGAAGAGCAGCACCTGATACGCATCAATAATTCCAAACGGGGTTTCACTGTAATGGTTTCTTAGGTCTTGCTCGGTGGAAGCAACAAATTGCATATTAGATTTTCTTTTCTTCTTAAAAGCTGCTAATGTCTCTTCATGCGAGCCATATTTTCCCGAAGGTTCAAAAGCTTCGCTTGTCTTTACTTTTGTGGACCGATCTGCTGTCATCGATAAGATCTGCTCATCGCTCATTTTTACTTCAGAACGTCTTGAGGCATCTGCAGGTGTTTTTAGTGCGGTCTCAATCATTCCGAAGATATTTTCTTCTGAAATAGTGATATGCTCGGTACATTCTGCAATAGACCAAGACTCCGGACTACTCTTAAAATTTAATTGCGCTTCACTAAGCCCCTTTAAATTGTTTAATAAATGATCGTGGGTAGTGGTCATTTCTGCCATCGCTGCCAGCCTTTCCGATTCGGTTAAACCGTTGTCTGATACAGTAAAACTAACCAACATTAGTACAGATAATAGTAATAAGTATTTTTTCATAATTAATTATTTTTGAGATTGTTATGTAATATTATAACGATTCTTAAGCTAATTTAGGGCATAATATCAAATAAATCACATTGTTAAGAATATTCTTAAAAAAAATACCCTGCCATAGGCAAGGTATTTTTTATCATTTATACTTAAAACTAGTTTCCACCGGTGGCAGAGAGATTTTTCATCTCCTTCTCGATCATATCATAAAACTGATCGATCTTTGGAAGTACCACAATACGAGTACGTCTGTTAGTAGCTCTGTTCTCTGCAGTAGTGTTAGGCACTAAAGGCACATAATCTGCACGTCCGGCGGCAATTAACCTTCCCGGCTGTACTCCTAAGTCCTCTAAAGCACGTACGATAGCAGTCGCTCTTTTTACACTAAGATCCCAGTTATCCAATAAAACTCCATTTCGGTAAGGTACGTTGTCTGTATGACCTTCTACCATACATTCGAAATCAGGTTTTCCGTTAACTACTTTTGCAACCTTAGCAAGTACTTCGTTTGCTCTGCTTGTAATATTGTAGCTTCCGCTCTTGAATAATAATTTATCTGCGATTGAAATAAATACAACTCCTTTTTCAACATTAATTTCAATGTCAGGGTCGTTAATACCTACTTCACGCTTTAAACTTGTAACCAAAGCAAGAGTAACACTGTCTTTTTTATTTAATGCATCCTGTAATCTTGTGATCTTTAGGTCCTTTTCTTTTAAGCTTTCCAAAGATTTTTCAAGGTTCGTTGCACCTTGAGAGGTCAACATGGTAAGATCTTTTGAACTTTGAATAAGATCTTCATTGGTCTTTTTCATATCTGCCAGACGCTCTTCGAGTGCAGTTGCACGTGCCTCGGCGGCAGCTCTATCGGTTAAACAGCTGTTTAACTTAACTGTTGCCGTGTTTAAGAGATCTTGTGTGTTTTTTTGTTTAGCCTCTAGTTCTGCATATTGCTTTTTGGAAACACATGATGTGAGTACAAAAGAAGAGCAAACGGCTAATATCAAAAGTCTTTTCATAATTTTTAGATTTCTTTAAGTGTTAAATTGTTATTCAAAATTATTAAATGAACGCCATCTACAATAACGATTAACAATACTTTAAGTAAAATATCAATAACCGTCTTTAAAGTGGTGCTTTTTTCTAATAAAATAGTACCAAACTATAGAGTTTATTCTATAATATTTGGTTTTCTTAGCGTATATCCTTCTCTTTTTGAGGAATTTACGAATTAGTGTGTAAAAACTAAAATGTGCCTTGAGAATAGCGCTAAAATGTTTAGGTTTTCCTTGAAATAAAAACTGAAATGCCGCTATGGCATCCAAGATAAGACGGATAAAAATAATCCCCCATACCTTCGCGCCTTTAACGTTTTTTACCAACGCCAACAGGGTGTTTCTGAAGTTGTAAAAAGTCTTCCTCGGATTTCCCGCTGCAAGTGTCGCTCCTCCCACATGATAGACCACAGAGGCTCCAATATACTTTACCACATTACCATTATTTTGTAATCGCCAGCATAGATCAATTTCCTCCTGGTGCGCAAAAAAATCTTCATCTAAACCACCAACTTCCCAAAAGACAGTATTCTTTACAAACAAGGCCGCTCCTGTCGCCCAAAATATAGGAATCGTATCGTTGTATTGCCCTTCATCCAATTCCAGAATATTAAAAATTCGACCGCGACAATACGGATACCCTAAGGCATCAACAAATCCGCCGCCTGCACCGGCATATTCAAAATACGCTTTATTCTTATAATCCAGTATTTTTGGTTGGGCGGCAGCGAGAGTTGCATCCTTTCGAAACTCTGAAATGACCGGAGTGAGCCAGTTTTCGGTGACTTCTACATCACTATTTAGAAGTACAAGAATATCTTCTGAAACATGCTTGAGCGCATCGTTATATCCTTTTGCATAGCCGCCGTTGGTTTTATTCTGAATAATTTTTACCGTCGGAAAGTTTTCAGAAATAAACAAAACCGAATCGTCTGTAGAGGCATTATCGGCTACATATACAGTAGCTTCTGAAGAATGGCGAATAACCGAAGGTAAGAACTGTGCTAACAATTCCCTTCCATTCCAGTTCAATATAACAACAGCGGTAGTCATTGTGGCAAAGATAATTTTTTTATGTTCAGAAAGAAGAAGTAGAGAAGAAGAAAGGAATTGGCTTTCAGGTATTCTCTCATCGCTATTTTTCCCCCGATTATATTCTTATTCTTTGTAGTTGGGAATGTCTTTTAAGAAAATGTACTGTTCGTTTGCCTCATCCATTCTACAAAAATAATGATCCATTCCGTTTGTAACCATTAGATAGCCTGAATTCAGCACAAGATTATATCGTGCAATTTGATCGAAGGTGTCTTGTGTAATCCTAACTGATGGGGCTTTACATTCAACGATCAGCCTAATGCTTCCGTCATTATTGTAAACTACAATATCATAGCGTTTAGTAGTGTTGTGAAGCTTCAGTTGTTTTTCGACGTTGATATGTGAAGTAGGATAGTTTTTTTCAGAAATTAAGTGTTGCAGAACATGTTGACGAACCCATTCTTCGGGAGTAAGTACCAGAAATTTTTTTCGAATTACATCAAAAATCAATCGTTTGTTTTCGTTACTTTTGAATCGAAATTCATAATCCGGGAAGTTAAGTTTCTGCATATCGCAAAGTAACAGTTTCCGAAGGAAAAATCATAGAAATCGTTGTTCGTACTTCGAAAAAGCCAATTCACAAAATGCCTTTAGATAAAGCCAAGCAAATAGTAAACAGCATTAAGCAGGGGGATATTAAACCGGTTTATTTTTTGATGGGTGAAGAAGCGTACTATATTGATGCTATTTCTAACTTTATTGAAGCGACCGTGCTTTCGGAAGAAGAAAAGGGATTTAATCAGATGGTGCTCTACGGACGAGATGTATCTATAGAAGATATTGTGAGTAATGCCAAGCGGTATCCAATGATGGCCGAAAAACAGGTAGTTATCGTAAAGGAAGCCCAGGATCTTTCGCGTACCATAGAGAATTTGGTGAGTTATGTTGAAAATCCGCAGCCTACCACAGTCTTGGTTCTTTGTTATAAGTACAAATCGCTCGACAAGCGTAAGAAGCTATCAAAGTCTATTGCCAAAAACGGAATTATTTTCGAGAGTAAAAAGTTATATGAAAATCAGGTTCCCGATTGGATCAGGCGTGTCTTGGCGGGTAGGGGTTATACCATTACTCCTAAGGCAGCTCAAATGCTTGTTGAATTTTTAGGTAATGATCTTGGGAAAGTAAATAATGAGCTTGAAAAATTACAACTTATCATAAAACCGGGGGAACAAATAACGCCACAGCTTATTGAGGAAAATATTGGGATAAGTAAAGATTTTAATAATTTCGAACTGCAAAATGCTATCGGCTCCAGAGATCTGAAGAAGGCCTTTTCAATCGTTCAGTATTTTGGACAAAATACCAAGAATCATCCTATGGTAATGACCATAGCCTTGTTGTATAGCTTCTTTTCAAAATTATTAAAGTATCACGCATTGTCTAATAAAAAGGAAGCTCCTAAAGCACTCGGGGTAAGTCCGTATTTCATCAAAGATTACGAACTTGCCGCACGTAACTATCCAATGAAAAAGGTGAGTAGTATTATTGCTTCAATTAGAGAAGTTGATATGAAAAGCAAGGGGGTTGGAGCGGCCAATTTATCGCAGGGAGATCTTCTGAAAGAGTTGTTGGTGAAAATTTTTAATTAGTATTGACCTTGTCTCTTTCTTCTAAGGCTATTAAGATCGCTTTAGCATCTTTTTTATATTGTTTAAGAATGGATAAGTAGTTTTTGTTCGCCAGTATATTATAATAGGTAGCTCTGTTTTTAAAATCGGGATCTTCAGAAATATATTTAGTAAAACGAGGATCTTGCTTTCCACTCATAATGGCTGTGAACCAAGGGTAATTATCCCTCCAGTTTTTTACATTGTCTATAGTGTTTTCTTTTACTTCATTTCCTAATTCTTTCAGGAAAGAGGTATAAGCATTGTAAAATTGTACCACGTCAGCAATAAGTGTATCATTTTGCACCGTACTATTCTGGTTAAAACTCTTTAGTTGAAGATACCCTTTGTCGTTTATAGACATTGGGAAATAGGAGGTGATTAACGAAGGGCAGAACAAGCATTTTTGGTAATCTTCGATGGTATATTCGTCTTTAACAATTTTGTCGAGTACTTTTTCGCGATCACCATAGTTTTTGATCGCCAAATTGACCAACAATGTGTCTCGTTTCAGGTCGTAATGCACATTGGATAAAATTGAATTTAGCGCGATATTTTCTCTTTTCTGCTCGTTCTTATTGTTAATGTTTAACGCGATAAGAATCCCTAACACAACAAGAATAATTTCTCCTATAGCATAAAGAAGATACCTTCCAATTCTACCGGAAGTAATTGTTCTTAACTTGAGATTTGTAAATCTGCCGGCCATTTTATTTTCTGCTTACTGAATACTTTCCTGCTCCCACCAATGCAATCACTATAAACGCACAGAGATAAAGGAGTGCTTTTTCTTTTGTGCCGAAGGGATCTGCCCCGTGTACTACAAAGGCAGCTACTGCCATCGTAATTATTGTTGGGATTGCTGCCAACCTCGTTCTAAAACCTATGAGTACCAAAATAGGACAAATGGCTTCACCAATTACCGTAAGAATTAATGAGAGTGTCGAGCCGATGCCTATGGGATCACCAAAATCGAGATTCCCCTGAATTAGGTTCATTAATTTAGGTATTCCATGTGTTAACATCATTGCCGAAAATCCAACTCGTAATAATAGTAATCCAAAGTGATAAGTAGAGGTCATAGGTTTGGTTATTGTTAGAATCTAAAAATATGAAATTATTTTATCCTCATAACCTTTTCATTACCTAAAGTTAAAATTGAACGAATTTTTCAACTATGAGCTTTAAAAATCTTCATGTTCAATTAAAGTTTAGCTAAGACTATAGGCACAAAGCCTAATTAATTTAGCCAAAAATCTAAATAAACTTAAAAATGAAAAAACTTACGCTATTAGTCTTATTAGTAGTAAACTCAATTTGTGTTTCACAAATTGCGTTAAATGCCACGAGTCTGGTGGAAACACCATTAAAAAAAATTACAAATACGTTCCTTCAGGACCAAGCTTCTGTCTTCACAAATAGTTCAAGTGACCTGGTTATTACGGAAATATTTTCGGGTCAGGCAGGTACAGATCTAACCGCAGATTGGTTCGAAATCACAAACAATGGTACAACAGCATGGGTATCGGGAGTGGATCCGGATATTTACTACGATGATGAATCTGCAGATCCAACTACCGCAGATATTGTTCAGGGAATTACCGAAATCCAACCGGGAAGTTCAGTTATTGTATTGATAACAGGAGATACAAGTGATATAACAACTTTTGTTGATGTTTGGAGTCCGGTGATCGATTTAACCGGAGTTGAAATTGGATATTCAGATGGCGCCGGATTGGGAGCCGGGGGAGATGCAGTAAACATTTGGTTAGGTGATCCTAATACTTCTGCTCCCATTGCAACCGAAGCTTATCCGGATACTTCGGCTAACGACGGACAATCATACGATAACGAGCTTGATGCATTTAGTACTGTAGGAAATGCTAATGGTGCCGTGCAAACTATAGCTCTTGGAGGCGCCAGTGCCGACGTACCTAATATAGGGTCACCTGGAAACGGACCGGCAATTCCATTATTAGCAGAATTGGTTATTACTGAAATATTTTCTGGTCAGGAGGGTGCAGATTTAACTGCCGACTGGTTCGAAATTGAAAACACAGGTGCTACGGCATGGGTCTCGGGAGTAGATGAAGATTTATACTATGACGATGATTCTGCCGATCCAACTGCTGCGGATCTTATTCAAGGGGTTACTCAAATTCAACCCGGAGGACGCGCAATTGTTCTCATTACAGGTGACGTTGGAGATATTTCAACGTTTAACAGCGTATGGAGCCCGGTAATTGATATAACAGGAATTGAAGTGGGTTACACAGATGGTTCGGGACTTGGTGCCGGCGGTGATGCTGTAACACTATGGATGGGTGACCCGGCAACGACCTCTCCCGTAGATAGTGCTTCATATCCCGATACTGCAGCTAACGATGGTCAATCGTATGATGTAGAACTTGCCGAATTTAGTGTTGTTGGAAACGCAAACAATGCTGTTGAAACTCTTGCCTTAGGTGGAGCGAGTGCTAACGTTCCTAATATCGGTTCTCCGGGGAATGGAATTGCTCCAACATTATCCACCATTCAGTTTTCTGATGCTTATTTATCTGTTTCTGAAGATGGAGGTTCTGTAAATATCATCGTTGATATCACAGATGCACCATCTGCCGATGCCACCGTAGAAGTGTCATTACTTTCGGGAGGTACGGCTGTAGAGGGAACAGATTTCACTTTTGCCACTACCGAAACCTTAACTTTTCTTGCAGGAAGTACAGATTCGCAAATGGTTACTATTCCAATTCTTAACAACTCAGACGATAATAGTGATGTGTTTTTTGTCGTAGGGTTGCAAAATGTTTCTAACGCAGCATTAAACGGACAAGATGTGTTTTCGGTATATATTTTAGATGAAGATACAGTTGTTCCTTCTGGAGATACAACACAACTGGATGTTAATTATTTAAATAGTTACTTGGTAGATGCTTCAGGAACTGCAGAAATCACAGCATACGATGCTACTTCACAACGCCTTTTTGTAACGAATTCAACATCTATAGAAGCATTAGATTTTTCAGACCCGAATAACATACTGTCAATTGGTTCGTTCGATATTTCAACTATTGGAAGTGGAGTACAAAGCGTTGCCGTTAGTAATGGAATCGTTGCCGCCGCAGTTGCAGCTAATGATCCAACAGATAATGGATTCGTACTTTTTGGAGATATTGACGGAAATAATACATTCACGGTAGAGGTAGGTTCATTACCAGATATGCTTACATTTTCACCCGACGGAACTAAATTGCTGGTTGCTAATGAAGGTCAGCCGAGCGATGACTATTCATTCGATCCTGAAGGAACTATTTCTGTAATCGATGTTAGTGGTGGTCTGGGAAGTATTTCCCAAGCTGATGTTGTCACCTTGAATTTTAACGATTTCGATGCGCAGCAAAGCGCTTTAGAAGCTGCCGGAGTTAGGATCTTTGGACCGGGTTCTTCAGTCTCTCAGGATCTGGAGCCGGAATACATAGCAGTTTCTAATGATTCTGAAAAAGCCTATGTGTCACTTCAAGAGAATAATGCCTATGCGATCATTGATCTAATTACGCTCGAAATCACCGATGTTATTTCCTTCGGATTAAAAGATCACAGTCTTCCCGAGAATTCTATGGATACTTCAGACGAAATGGATTTTATATTCAATGCCTCATGGCCGGTTAAAGGAATGTATATGCCTGATGCTATTTCATTTTACAATGTAGGAGGAGTAGATTATATCGTTACTGCAAACGAAGGAGATGCCCGCGAATACGGAGCCTTGGAAGAAGAACGAAAAATTGGAGATACAGATTACATTCTGGACCCAACTGTTTTTGCAGACATTTCAGTGTTAGAAATGGAAACCAATCTTGGTGATATTGCTGTTACCAATGCGTCGGGAGATATAGACAATGATGGGGATTTTGACGAAATTCACGTGTTTGGTGGAAGATCGTTTAGTATTTTTGAAGCTGCAACCGGAACACTTGTTTATGATTCTGGTAATGACTTTGAGGTGATTACAGCTGCAGATACGACTTATGGTGCGATTTTTAATGCCAGCAACTCAAATAACACTCCAAAAAACAGAAGTGATAATAAAGGTCCTGAGCCGGAAGGAGTTCTGGTTAAGGAATTAAACAATGAATTTTATGCCTTTATTTTATTAGAGCGAGTAGGAGGAATGATGGTGTACAATATCACGAATCCGTCGAATCCTCAATTCCTTCAATATGTTAACAACAGAGATGCTGTTGCAGGAGGAACTGAAGGAGGGGATCTTGGACCCGAAGGAGTTGCGTTTGTAGATACATCCGATAGTCCAACAGGAACAGCTTTAGTAATATTATCAAACGAGGTTAGTGCCACTTTAAGTGTATATAGTTTGGATAATATCGTGCTTTCAACCGAAGAGTTCGATTTTGATTATGGGAAGACTTTTAGTATCTATCCTAACCCAACTAAAAATAACATATTTTTTAGTACTCCAAGTGATTATAAAATTTATGATATCACTGGAAGACAAGTGCTTTCAAAAAGGAATGCTGCCTCAATGGATGTAAGCAGCCTTAATAGCGGTACCTATATAATTAACAATGCAAATGGTGAATCGCAAAAATTAATTATCGAGTAACATTTTTTCGATCATAGTCTAAAACCCGTCTTGCTTAAGTAAGGCGGGTTTTATTTTTTAGATGTATTTTTGCTTTTTCAAATAAGCATAGATGACAAAAATTAAAGTGTGGATCTCTGCCGCACGATTACGAACTTTACCGTTGTCAATTTCGGGGATTGTAACTGCAGGTGCGGCTGCCTTAAGTGTGGACAGTTTTTCTTCAACTGTATTCGTTTTAGCCCTTATTACAACTTTAGGATTTCAAGTTTTATCAAATTTTGCCAATGATTATGGAGATGGTGTTAAGGGAACAGACAGTGCGGGGCGTATTGGTCCGGCGCGTGCACTTCAAAGTGGTTTACTTACTGCCAAAGAACTCAAACATGGAATGATCATCACAGCTGTGCTAACATTACTCGTTGCTAGTATGCTAATTTTTGCCGCCTTTGGGAATAATAATTTTTTGCTTTCTTTCCTCTTTTTTAACCTGGGAATTGCCGCCATTATCGCGGCCGTTAAATACACCGTAGGGAAGTCGGCTTATGGTTACAAAGCCCTTGGTGATGTTTTTGTTTTTATTTTCTTCGGAATAGTGGGTGTAATGGGATGTTATTTCCTTTTTACTCAGGATTTCGGAAACGCAATTGTACTCCCTGCAATTACCATTGGATTGCTTAGTGTAGCAGTACTGAATTTGAATAATATGCGAGATAGACTCTCTGATGCTGCCGTAAATAAGAATACACTCGCGGTTTTGTTAGGGGAAAGAAGGGTGAAACTCTATCATACTGCTCTTATATTGGTTGCCTTTGCCTGCGCGGCATTATATTTTTATTTAGGCGCTGCCAGTGCTCTTGAATATTTACCCTTGATCGCCTTTATACCGTTATTTTTGAACCTTTATAAGGTTTACAAAAATGAGTCACCCGCCTTGTTGGATCCCGAATTAAAAAAAGTTGCTTTGAGCACTTTTTTGTTCTCAGTATTATTTTTTGTGACCACTTTGCTTTAAATTTATGCAACCGAAAAAATTAAACGCATGAAGATCACATTTTACGGACAAAATAGTCTTTCGCTAAAGATCGCAGGAAAGGATATAATTGTCGATCCTTTTATTTCCGGAAACCCGTTATCTAAGGACAAAATTGATATAAACACTTTAAAAGCCGATTTTATCTTACTCACTCATGCGCATCAAGACCATATTCTCGATGCGGAAGCAATAGCAAAAAATACCGGCGCAACGATAGTGAGTAATTATGAAATTGCCACTCATTACGAAGAAAAAGGATGTACAGTACATCCTATGAATCACGGCGGTAGCCGGAAATTCAATTTTGGAAAAGTAAAATATGTAAACGCAATTCATACCAGCTCCTTCCCGGATGGTAGCTATGGTGGCCAACCCGGAGGTTTTGTGATAGAAGGTGAACACAAGAATATTTATATCGCTGGCGATACGGCATTAACCATGGATATGAAATTAATTCCAATGCAAACAAAACTTGATCTGGCGATCCTGCCTATTGGTGACAACTTCACTATGGGAATAGAAGATGCGATCATTGCAAGCGATTTTGTTGAATGCGATAAAGTGTTGGGGGTGCATTACGATACTTTCGGATATATAGAAATTGATCATGATCTCGCAAAACGAAAATTCTACGAAGCAGGAAAGGATTTGATGTTGCTCGATATTGGGGAATCGATTGAATTGTGAGAGATCATTGGATTATTAGAGATCGCCCTTGGTTCTTGTTATGAAATAGAGACTCAATTACTAATTTCTAATGACCTTGGATATATAGACGATCATCAGTTGAATGAACTTTTAAATTCTTTAGAATCAATAGTGAAAATGACTTCTAAATTTAAATCAACATTACAATAATCCAACAAACCAACAAACCAAATTGACAGCTACTTTTAAAAAACACATTCTCAACTTTAAAAACCCTAGTGGTACCTCTCGAGGCGTCCTAAAATTTAAGGAAACCTGGTTTTTAATTGTTTCTGAAGGTGATAAATGGGGGCTTGGAGAGTGCGGGATGTTACGTGGCCTTAGCATTGACGACAGAGCGGATTATGAAGAAAAATTACATTGGGTTTGCGATAATATTTCCCTGGGTTTAGATGCGTTATATGAAAGGCTAACCGAATTTCCCTCAATACAATTTGGAGTTGAAACTGCATTCAGATCTTTAGCTTCTAACAATAATTTTAAATTATTTCCTTCTCAATTTACTGAAGGAGAAGAAGGGATTGCTATTAACGGACTTATCTGGATGGGGAATAAGGCTTTTATGAAAAAGCAAATAGCCGAAAAATTATCTCAGGGCTTCGGTTGTATAAAAATGAAGATCGGCGCCCTCGATTTCGAGTCGGAAGTAGCACTGCTAAAGGCCATTCGAAAAGAATTTTCTGCTTCAGAAATAGAGTTACGTGTGGATGCGAACGGAGCATTTACTGTTTCCGAAGCGATGAAAAAGCTACAAATCCTTTCCGATTTAGATATCCATTCTATTGAACAGCCCATTAAACAAGGGAATTGGCAGGAAATGGCAGCACTTTGTGAGAGAACGCCACTTCCTATTGCCCTTGATGAAGAATTGATCGGAGTCTTTTCCGAAGAGAAGAAAATTGAGCTTATGAGTACTATAAAACCGCAGTATATTATTTTAAAACCAAGTTTTATTGGTGGATTTAGAGGTAGTGACTATTGGATCGATCTGGCGAACAAGAATGGGGTAGGATGGTGGATCACTTCTGCGCTTGAGAGTAATGTGGGATTAAACGCTATTTCGCAATACACGTTTACAAAAAATAGTATATTGCCACAAGGTTTAGGTACAGGGAGTTTATACGAAAATAATATCGAATCGCCCTTACAAATAAAAGACGGATCTATATATTATGAGCGGGATAAGAGCTGGGACCTAAATGTTTTAAAGATTAATCTCTAATAGTATAATTATCTGAAAATCTAAAAATTGAATAGTAAATGTACATAGCACAAGCGTTTAAATTTAAGCACGAATGGTGGAGATACGCCATAGGTTTCTTTGTAATTTTTGTAGCCTCACAACTTGGGTCAATTCCGTTAATTGGTGCTGTAGCATTTAAAATAATAAGCGAAGGTGGCACTTTTGCAGATATTGAAGATCCTGCGGTGCTCATGACCACTCTGGATTCTAATCTTACCCTTTTTCTAATGCTGCTTAGTTTTGCGATTGGTCTGGTGGTATTATATTTTGTGGTTAGATTTTTTCATAAACAGCCTTTTGTTACACTTACCACCTCTCGAAAAAAAACAGATTGGGGTAGGTTTTGGTTTGGTTTTGGGCTTATCGCGGTGACCACTATCGTATTAACTGCTATCGATTATAATGCGAATCCGCAGGATTATGAACTTCAATTCGATTTGATCCCATTTCTTATTTTATTGGTTGTTGCAGTACTTTTTGTGCCTTTACAAACCAGTTTTGAAGAATATTTGTTTCGTGGGTATTTGATGCAGGGACTTGGAGTACTCGTCAAAAACCGTTGGTTTCCATTAATAATTACTTCTGTAATTTTTGGGGGTCTCCATTTTTTTAATCCTGAAGTAGAGAAATTGGGTAACATTATAATGATCTATTATATAGGAACGGGATTCTTTTTAGGGATCATTACCTTAATGGATGAGGGTATGGAACTGGCTTTGGGTTTTCACGCAGGGAACAATTTAATCGCTGCCTTATTAGTGACAGCAGATTGGACCGTCTTTAAAACCAATTCGATATTAAAGGATATTTCAGACCCTTCTGCCGGATTTGATGTTCTTGCTCCTGTTTTAATCGTATATCCTATCTTTATTGGAATAATGGCGTTTAGGTATAAGTGGACCGGATGGGGAGAAAAGCTCTTCGGAAAGGTAACCAAGCCTCAGGAATTAATAGAGGAAGAAATCGTATAAAGAACATTTTGAAAACAACCTCACAAGTGCTTCACCCTTCTTTTACCTTTAATGGGTTGCAATACGACTCGGTAGAAGAGTTACTTCTCTTTGCCGAAAAATTAGTAAAGGACGGTGATGAACATGAGGTTCAAATAGGGAAGTTTATTCAACAATGGCTTAATGAGAAGGAAGCTGTAAAAGTTAAAACTTCAGGATCTACAGGAAATCCTAAGAAAATACGGTTGCAGAAGGAGCTCATGATCAATAGTGCAAAAGCTACAGGAACATTTTTTAAAACAGGTGCACGAACTTCGGCTTTACTGTGTTTATCGGCTAATTATATTGCGGGTAAAATGATGCTGGTACGAGCAATGACCCTTGGATGGGATCTACACGTAGTTGCACCCGAAAAAGATGCACTCACGCAGTATGACAATGATTACGATTTTGTTGCAATGGTTCCTTATCAGGTGTTTCATTCGCTCCCTTCCCTTAAAAAGGTAAAGAAACTAATCGTAGGTGGCGGAGTGATCTCTGAGATTTTAGATGAAAAGTTGCAGGAGATTCCAACCGAGGTATTCGCAACTTATGGAATGACCGAAACAATTAGTCATATTGCAGTTAGACGGGTTAACGGACCGGCACGAACCAAAGTGTTTTCGGCATTGCCCAATGTAAAGTTTTCTACAGATAGCAGAGAATGTCTGGTGATTTACGCTCCCGAAATAAATGAGGAAATCGTCGTTACCAATGATCTGGTAAAACTTATTACACCCACCTCTTTTGAATGGCTGGGACGTTATGATTACGTAATTAATAGTGGCGGAATAAAAATACATCCCGAAGTCGTTGAGGAGAAACTTTCGAAAGCTATTACTCTTCCTTTTATTATTGCTTCGGAAAGTGACGAGGAATTGGGAGAGCGGGTTATTTTGATATTGGAAACCAAGAATGAGGCACAAGTTCCCAATTACGCTGAAGCTTTTTCAGAATTAGAACCCTTTGAAAGACCAAAGAAGATCTATACGTTGTCACAGTTTCCATATACCGATACAGAGAAAATTAAACGGAAGGATGTTTTAAAAGTATTGGGGAAATATAAAAAGTCTAGTAATACTCCAAAAAAGACTGAGTAACAAACTCTTTAATGTATGTGGCTTTTTGCGGTGTCAAACTCGTACGATACGGATTGCTGTTTATATCTTGGTTTGAAATTGCTTTAAAAAACATCGCTGAAGCAAAAAATGTACCTTCCAAACTAGGATGAACCCCATCGGGTCCAAGTAAATTGATGCCATTATTTTCCTGCTGGAAATCTCTCCACCCCAATCCTACGGGTACGATCTTATAGCCTGTAATCGTTGAAGCCTCAGAATAAATAGTATACAATTGGTCTGTCATTTGAGGTTCTCCCTCATAAGCCCAGGTCATAAAAAGAAATACTTCTGCTCTGGTTGTATGTAATATATCTTTAAATGCCGTGAGCGAAGCGATCATCTCATCGGGATCTGTTGTAGCGACAACACCATTTTCTTGAAGAATTACGTAATCCCAGTCTTCACTATTGATGGCATTTTGCGTTGCAGCACTATTTAAATGATTTGCCAGCGAAAAACCTGGACTTGCAGCTCTGTCGATTACTGTGGGAACAACTTCATCACCATTATTGTAAAAACCGTTTACATGAGAGTCTATTCCATCGTTAAAAAAGGTAAGGCTATTGCCTATAAATAAAATCTTTACGATATTCGAATTATCGATTGGATCCGTCATTTGAGGAATCGTTGACGAATTGTCATCTCTACCACAAGATACGATCAATAATATAATGGCTAAAACCGCAATATTTCGAAACACGATTAGATAATTTAATTACATTAAAGATATGAAAAAGAATAGCGTTGTTTTTTTACTTACCGTGATCTGTTTGTTTCAAGTTTTACTAGTCTCTGCTCAGATTCTCCCCGAACGGGACCGAGCGGCATTAAGAGATGAAATATTAGCCGATAGGTTCGACAATCTATTACCAAAATTAATGGACGATACCGATATTGACATGTGGTTGGTGATCGCCAGAGAATATAATGAAGACCCTGTAATGCGAACTATGCTTCCATCAACCTGGTTAAACGCACGTAGAAGAACAATTCTTGTATTCTATAGAAACAAAGAAGAGGATACTATGGAGAAACTTGCGGTAGCACGTTACGACGTAGGCGAAAATATTACATCGGCCTGGGATAAGGAGAAACAACCGGATCAATGGGCCAGATTGGTAGAGATCATTGAAGAGCGTAATCCTGAAAAAATCGCCATTAATACATCCGAACACTTCGGAATAGTAGATGGATTAGTAAAAACCGATTTTGATCTGCTAAGAGTAGCGCTTCCGCCTGAATTGGAAGTTAAGCTGGTTTCGGCCGAAAAATTAGCAATAGGCTGGATCGAAACTCGCACCGAGAAAGAGATGGAGTTATACAATACTTTGGTTGAGGTAACTCACGACATCATTGCCGAAGCTTTCTCTTCAAAGGTAATTACTCCGGGTAAAACAACAACAGACGATGTAGTATGGTGGATGCGACAAAAAGTTACAGAAATGGGACTAGAAACCTGGTTTCATCCAACCATAGATGCACAACGCTCTTCCGAAGCGCTTAAAAGTCATATAGAATCATTTAGTAAATCTAAAAAAGATGATATTATTCTCCCCGGAGATCTATTGCACTGTGACTTCGGAATAACTTATATTGGTTTAAATACCGATTGTCAACAACATGCTTATGTGCTTAAAGAGGGAGAGTCTAAAGTACCCGATTACCTTTCCGAAGCATTTAAAAAGGGGAATCGCGTTCAGGATATTTTCACCAATAATTTTAAAGAGGGAAGCACCGGTAACGAAATTTTACTAAAATCACTTTCTGAAGGCAAAGCCGAAGGCCTTAGGCCTTCCATTTACACGCATCCTTTAGGTACTTATGGTCATAGTTCGGGAACTACCTTAGGAATGTGGGATTCGCAAGGTGGAGTTCCGGTGAATGGGGATTATCCGTTACACACCAACACGGTATATGCTATCGAATTAAATACAACGGTACATATTCCGGAATGGGATAAGGATATTCGAATAATGTTAGAAGAGGCCGGTTTTTTTGGCGAAAACGGCTTTAGATATGTGAATAAACGTCAGGAAAAGATACGACCCATTAAGTGGAAATAGGACTATTGTTGCATTTTCAGATATTTATCTACTGAGTGCTTTCCGGAGCCATAGATTAGAAAGAATATACATAAAAGCAGAACCGCAACAGATAAAACTAAATTAGCAGTATTCATTTCTCCTGCAAAATTAATGGCAACTGCTCCAATAATAATAGGTAATTGCGCAATTACAGCCCATCGTGTTAACAGACCAAAAGCGATTAGTAATCCACCAATAAAATGTGCAGGAGCGACGTAATGAACGGCAATCATACCTCCAGCCATAGTTTGTAATGGTTCGAAGAGATCTAAGAGCATCTGACTGTTAGCCATAAAATTTATACCTTTTATAAACAGGAGTACACCCAGCGCAATTCTTAACAGATCGAGAGGGTAATAGGTATGGGCATTAGCCCATTTGTTTAAAGACTTAATTGTTCCCATGATTAAAAATATTATGATTTTAAGCTTATAAGTTATTCATTTTTAGATAAATAACCTGTTAAAAGTTCAAATTTAACTTTTAAAAAGAGCGCTCAGAGATTGTCTTTTTTTTAGATAGCCCATAAAACCTAATCGCAGCGAGTAGTCCAATTAGTGCAAAAATACCCAGCATTAAAAAAACATGCTGATGTCCGGTCTCACCCGGAGAAGCGTCCAGTAAATATCCCATTGCCGGCCCTGCAAATATATCGGGAGTATAACCTATAAGTGAAATTAACCCTACTGCGGTTCCTGTAACGACAAGGGGAATCTTCCCTTCTTCCATTGCTGCGAAATATAGTGTTCGAAACGCGTAAACTCCGGTCGCTGTTATTAAGAGCGATATCAGAAATAACATACTCATATTTGGTGTAATAACTCCCGAAGCAAAGATGGTAGAACCAACCAACATCACTACAAACCCTATGATCATCATGAGTGATGCTTTACTACGGTCTGCCAGCAACCCAATGCCTACCCCAACGATAGGTCTAATGTATAAGAGATAGGTTCCAACTTTAGCTGAATCTATTTCGTCATAAAGCATGACCTCCCTTGCGTATAAGGAAAACACATCGGTGATCTTATAGCCAACATAAGCACATAGAATTATGATCATTAATAACCATACCGCGGGAATTTTGATCACTATTTTGTAATTCGCGAACGTTTCTTTCCACGTTTTTCTCAGGATAGTGTTTTCCCGGGATGTATCAGCTTTTAAAAAGGCAAGAATAAGGAGACCGATAAAAGTAATTATACCGGAGGAGACTAAGATCACATATTTAAAAGCTTCTTTGCGATCTGTTAAACTGGCTTCACTTATTTGTGTCGTAATAAACATTGAAAATATCACAACACCTAGGGTGCCAAAACTCGCTGCAACCAATCCTCGACCCCCATCCAGAAGACCAAATGCAAGACCTTGTTTTGCCGCGCCGCCCCACATTCTAGTGGCTTTTATCATCGCTGCCCAAAATAAAAAGATCGTAGTAAATCCCCAGTACCCGTATAAGACGAGTAGCATTTTAAATGAGGGAAAAGTTGCATAGAAGAGTCCGCCGGCCGCCGTTAAAAACAGCGCCGTTGCAATAAGTATTTTGGGTTGAAATTTATCTGCCAGACTTCCTCCTAATAAATAAGAAATAAAAGCGACTATGCCATAAACAGAAAAACAAGTTCCTAGTTCGAGGTTTGTAACATCGAATACATCGAGTACGGTGGGTCTAAAAACACGTGCTAATACAAAGGGAAGTATGAATACGGCTTCTCCCGCTAAAATTAGAAGTAAAATTGTATAGAAAGGTTGTGTTTTTTTTCGAGTCTTGCTCATGATGTGGAAAAGGTAATCAATTTTTCACATCTCACAATTTATCTAATCAACGATTGTTAAACCTGAATAACACCCAGATTAAATGGTTTTTCAATGGGAGCATGATTTGCTGCTTCAATTCCCATAGAGATCCACTTCCTGGTATCTAAGGGATCTATCACCGCATCGGTCCAAATTCTGGAAGCCGCGTAATAGGGTGAAATCTGTGCATCGTAACGAGCTTTGATCTTGTCGTAAAGTTCTTTTTCAACTTCCGGAGTGATGGTTTCGCCTTTCTTTTTTAAAGAGGCGGTTTCTATTTGCAGTAACACCTTTGCTGCGCTGTTTCCACTCATTACTGCGAGTTCGGCACTTGGCCATGCTGCGATCAACCTTGGATCGTACGCCTTTCCACACATGGCGTAATTACCGGCACCATACGAATTCCCTATAACGATGGTAAATTTAGGCACTACACTATTACTCACAGCATTCACCATTTTAGCTCCGTCTTTGATAATTCCTCCGTGTTCACTCTTGCTACCTACCATAAAACCTGTTACATCCTGTAGAAACACCAATGGTATCTTTTTCTGATTGCAATTCGCGATAAAACGAGTCGCCTTATCTGCGCTGTCACTATAAATAACACCTCCAAATTGCATTTCACCTTTCTTGGTTTTAACCAATTTTCGTTGGTTTGCTACAATACCAACTGCCCAGCCATCTATTCGTGCATATCCGGTAAGGATAGTTTGACCGTAGCCTTCTTTATATTCTTCGAAATCGCTATTATCAACCAGGCGCTTTACAATTTCGCGCATATCGTATTGATCTGCTCTAGATTTTGGGAGTATTCCGAAGATCTCCTTAGAATCCTCCTTTGGCTTAAGCGCTTTTTCGCGATTAAAGCCTGCTTTTTCATAATCTCCTATCTTAGATACAATATTTTTAATGGTATCCAGAGCGTCTTTATCGTCTTTAGATTTATAATCTGTTACACCACTAATTTCACAATGCGTAGTTGCACCTCCCAGAGTTTCATTATCAATACTCTCACCAATTGCGGCTTTTACCAAATAACTTCCTGCGAGAAATATACTTCCCGTTTTATCTACAATAAGTGCTTCGTCGCTCATTATAGGCAAGTATGCCCCACCGGCAACACAACTCCCCATCACGGCAGAAATTTGGGTTATTCCCATACTGCTCATCACGGCATTGTTTCTGAATATTCGACCAAAATGTTCTTTGTCGGGAAAAATTTCATCTTGCATGGGAAGGTAAACTCCTGCACTATCTACCAAATAGATAATTGGAAGTTTATTTTCTATAGAAATTTCCTGCGCCCGAAGATTTTTTTTAGCAGTAATAGGGAACCAGGCTCCGGCTTTAACTGTGGCATCATTTGCCACAACGATACACTGTTTTCCTTTTACGTAACCGATTTTTACCACGACCCCGCCACTTGGACAGCCACCGTGTTCCTGGTACATGCCGTCTCCGGCAAAAGCACCAATTTCAATACTCGGTTTTTTCTCGTCTAACAGATAGTCTATACGCTCACGCGCTGTCATTTTCCCCTTCGCATGATGCTTTTCTATACGTTTTTCGCCTCCGCCTAGTTTTACCTTGGCTAATCTTTGACGTAAATCTGAAACGAGTAATTTATTATGATCTTCGTTCTTGTTGAAGTTGATATCCACAGAATTTTATGTTTCGGCTAAAATACAAAAACTCAAAATATTTTGGCTTTGCTTTTAATGAATTAAAATTATTTACCGAGGAATTATATTCCTAGGAAAATAAAATTTTTTGTCGTATTTTTGTTCTGTAAATAATTAAAATATATGAAAAAAGTAATTGGTTTTGCCGGCAGTAGTAGTAAAGCTTCAATAAATAAACAGCTAGTAGGACATGCTTTGCAGCAATTGCAAAATGTGGAGACAGTGCTTTTAGATCTCAACGATTTCGAATTGCCTCTTTATAGCATCGATCTTGAGATAGCCAATGGAATACCTGATAATGCAAGAAGGTTTTTAACCCAATTACAAAGTTCAGATGGTATTATTCTGTCTTTGGCAGAACACAATGGCGCATATTCTGCTGTTTTTAAGAATATTTTTGATTGGATGTCACGGATAGACGGAAAACTTTGGCATAATCTCCCCATGCTTCTTATGGCAACTTCACCGGGGGGAAGAGGAGGAGCTTCGGTTTTGGAGATCGCTAGTGGTAAGTTTCCCCGAATGGATGCAAATATAGTAGCTGTATTTTCTTTGCCTTTCTTCGGAAAGAACTTCTCGGGAGAAGGAATTTTAGATAAAGAATTGAAGGAAGCGTTTTCTGAAGCTCTTACAACTTTTGAAAATAATCTATAAAATCTGAAGCCTTGGGAGATCTTTCAAAAGATATAAATACAACGTTTCCGAATAGTAAGGTTAAAGCCTTGTTGAACATCATTTATACGGCAAATTGGCTAAACAGCAAGCAGAATGAATATTTTAAACCTTATGGAATATCGCCACAGCAGTATAATATACTACGTATTTTACGCGGAGCAGGAGAACCAATTGCAGTGCAAACCATAAAAGACAGGATGTTGGAACGGGCCCCAAATGCCACCCGACTTATGGACAAGCTCTGTGCTAAGGGTTTGATAAACAGAATACCCTGTGCGACAGACAGGCGTGTTGTACATATTGAAATTGCGAAGGACGGACTTGCACTACTTAAAACGATAGATAAGAGTAAAAGGGAGGATCTTTTAAAAAAAATAACAGCAAAAGAAGCAGAGATGCTAAGTGATCTGTTAGATAAATTAAGATAATTAATTAAAGAAAGGAGAGTTAAAATGAAACTCAATAGTGTTAAAACAATTGGAAAAAGTGACTTTGTAAACATGGGACCGGTACGATTGCGTCAGCCTGTTCCCACAGAGGAAATACCTTTGGTAGATCCCTTTGTGCTGTTGCACCATTACGGACCTTATGAAATTAGTGAATTAAATAATCCGTTTGATCTGGGACCACATCCGCATCGTGGTTTCGAACCGGTGACATTCTTAATTGAAGGAGAGCAGCTACATCGTGATTCTCTTGGGAATGAAAGTATAGTGAGATCCGGAGATGTACAGTGGACCACAGCGGGTAGGGGGATTATTCATGCTGAAGGGCCTACCAAGGATTTTGTAAAACGGGGTGGTACTTTAGAGGGGATTCAATTATGGTTGAATTTACCTTCGGAAAAGAAAATGATTCCGGCAAACTATCAGCATGTCAGCAGTAAACAGTTTGAAACTGTTACTTCTAAAGATAAGAAAGTGAAGATTCAAGTGATCGCGGGGAACCTGGAAGAAGCTCGCGGATTGATCTCAACTCAGACCCCGGTGAACGCATTTATGATGGATGTAGAACCAGATGGCAAGTACGATCTTCCTATACCCAAATCACATAAAGCCTTGATCTATCTGTTAAAGGGGAAAGTGAAGGTGAATGGCGTTAAACTTGAAAAGAATGAACAACAGATCATTGTTTTTGAACAGGATGGTGATGGAATTCATATTGAGGGATTTAGCGAGAGTAAGTTATTGTTTCTTTCGGGAGAGCCTTTTAACGAGAAAATTGCGAGCTGGGGACCTTATGTGATGAATTCACAAACTGAAATTATGGAGGCACTACGTGATTATCAAAGCGGTAAGATGGGTTATCTTCCGTCCTAACAATTAAGCACCTTTCGAGGTGCTTTTTTTTATAAAAAGTACGATATTTGCTTTAATACTCACCCCTGAACTAACAGAGGTGTTATTTTTCAGAAAGTCTTACATACTAAGGCTTAAAGAATACAATTGAATCTAATTAGTGTTAGTTCGAGGCTTAAATAAAGCCATCGGGCAGGGATAGAGGCGACATCCTCGTCGTAGCGATGTATTGCGCTACGGGGAGATACAGCCGATAGCCCGACCCAGACCCAATGAAATGAGCGTTTGCCAATTGGCAGGTAGGTCTGGGGGCACGCAAAAAAATATAATTATGGGAATGAATAAAAATACTGTTTTGGCTTGGGCCACTTTTATAATGATTCTTGTTGGGGTAGGATTAATTGCACTTGGTGCGTTTAAATATGATGATGTTGCCGGATGGGGATTTGCCTCTGTGGGAATTGGTTTCTTTGCTATAGCTTGGGTATTTAATGCGCTTAAAGGAAGGGTTTAAGGTCTACAGTCTGTCCTGAGCTTTTCGACGAGTCGAGGGGTCGTACTAGTCTAAACTCTATTTAAAATCTAAATATTTAAAAAATTATGTCTGACGATAAGAAAGTGATCTTTTCAATGTCCGGGTTAACAAAGACGTTTCAGAACGCACAAACACCGGTCTTAAAAAATATTTATTTAAGTTTTTTCTACGGAGCCAAAATTGGAATCTTAGGACTTAATGGTAGTGGTAAATCTACTTTACTGAAAATTATAGCCGGAGTTGAGAAAAATTATCAGGGAGATGTGGTATTTGCGCCCGGTTATTCGGTTGGATATTTAGAACAGGAACCAAAATTGGATGATGATAAGACGGTGATGGAAGTTGTGCGTGAAGGAGCGGCCGAAACGGTAGCTATTCTCGACGAGTACAACAAGATCAATGATATGTTCGGGTTGGAAGAGGTTTATAGTGATGCAGACAAAATGCAGAAACTAATGGATCGTCAGGCGGTACTTCAGGATGAAATTGACGCAGCCAATGCATGGGAGCTGGACACAAAGTTAGAAATTGCCATGGATGCATTGCGAACGCCCGATGGTGATAAAAAAATAGGGGTGCTTTCTGGCGGGGAACGTCGCCGTGTTGCATTGTGTAGATTATTACTTCAGGAGCCGGATGTGTTACTTCTGGATGAGCCTACAAACCATTTAGATGCTGAAAGTGTACATTGGTTAGAGCACCATTTGGCACAGTATAAGGGTACCGTGATCGCGGTAACCCACGATAGATATTTCCTCGATAATGTTGCGGGATGGATATTAGAGCTGGATCGGGGAGAAGGTATTCCATGGAAAGGAAATTATTCTTCTTGGTTAGATCAGAAATCGAAGCGCTTAGCGCAGGAGAGCAAAACTGCTTCTAAGCGTCAAAAAACCTTAGAGCGAGAGTTGGAGTGGGTGCGTCAAGGAGCAAAAGGAAGACAAACGAAGCAAAAAGCACGTTTAAAGAATTACGATAAGTTGATGAGTCAGGATCAAAAACAGCTTGACGAGAAACTTGAGATATATATTCCTAATGGGCCACGTTTGGGAACAAACGTAATTGAGGCTAAGGGTGTGAGTAAGGCTTACGACGATAAATTGCTCTACGAAGATTTGAACTTCAAATTGCCTCAGGCAGGAATAGTGGGTATTATTGGCCCCAATGGTGCCGGAAAGACCACAATTTTTAGAATGATCATGGGTGAAGAAACTCCGGACAAAGGTGAGTTTACCATAGGGGAAACCGCAAAGATCGCTTATGTTGATCAGTCGCACTCTAATATTGACCCCGAGAAAACGATCTGGCAAAACTTTAGTGATGAGCAGGAATTAGTTATGATGGGGGGGAAACAGGTTAATTCTCGTGCCTATTTAAGCAGGTTTAACTTTAGCGGAAGTGAGCAAAACAAAAAAGTTGCCATGCTCTCCGGGGGAGAACGAAACCGCTTGCATTTGGCAATGACCTTAAAAGAAGAAGGAAATGTGCTCTTGCTCGATGAGCCTACCAACGATCTGGATGTGAATACGCTTAGAGCTTTGGAAGAAGGATTGGAGAATTTTGCCGGTTGTGCCGTGGTTATTAGTCACGACAGGTGGTTCTTAGATAGAATTTGTACGCATATACTTGCTTTTGAAGGCAATAGTCAGGTGTATTTCTTTGAAGGAGGTTTCAGTGATTATGAAGAAAATAAGAAGCAGCGATTAGGTGGCGATCTCATTCCGAAGCGAATCAAGTATAAGAAACTAATCCGATAAAGAATAGAATTTTCTTTATTAGTGGAAATCTTTGAGTGATCGAATCTTTTAATGATTCTCGAAGTGCTTTTTCTGTTTGTTCAATTTCTTGAGCTTTAGATTCCTTTTTCTTCGGAATAATGGAATTCTTCACGTCTGTTTTTGAAGCAATTTCGTCCTGCTTTGCTAATGGGTTTTCTGTAATTTTAATGCCTCTATTTTTAGTTACATCTGAAGAAACTACGACCTTCGTATCGGCAGTTAGTTCATCTATAACTTCTTGTGAGATTCCGGAACGGTTCTTTTTTTCTAAAAGATTTTGGGGTTTTTTCATAACACAATCTAATAATCAAGTTTTCTACAACGCTATAAAATTATTCAGCATATGGATAAACTGGTATAAGTATTTATACGTAATTTTTAATGTTTTTTCTCCATTTTAAGCTTTTAAACAAGAGATTTGATTTTTGAATACTCACTAAAAGACCTAACTTTAGATCTCAAAAATATTTATTATGCGAAACCTCTTTCAATTACTTTTAATTTTGTCTTTTCTGGCACCTGCTCAACTGTTTTCACAACTAAAAACCAATTTTGAATACCTCGATGTTTTTCAATTAGAGTTTACAGGCGATCCACAAATTTCACCGGATGGCGAGCATATTGTCTATCGTCGTACCGGCTATGACATAATGGAGGATAAAAGTGAAGGGAGTTTATGGATCTTAAGTGGTGATGGCAAGTCGCATCATAAATTAACCACCCGGGAGGTTGGAGAGAGTCAGGCAGTTTGGTCACCTTCAGGTGACAGAATCGCCTTTGCAAGTAAATCTGATCACGGTAGTGAGATCTATGTATACTGGATGACGTCACGAACCTTGGCAAAATTATCGCAGCTGGAGGGAAGTCCGTCATCATTAACTTGGTCTCCGGATGGGAAACAAATTGCTTTTACGATGAAAGTGAATGCAAAGCCACCGGTAATTGCTAAGATGCCCGAAAAACCCAAAGACGCTAATTGGGCAGATGCACCAAGAATTACAGATCGTTTAAAACACGAGTCAGATGGTTCGGGATATATCAAACCGGGGTTTACTCATATTTTTACGATTCCTTCGGAAGGAGGTACCCCGAGACAGCTCACAACCGGAGATTATAATAACGGTGGAAGCTTATCCTGGTCACCTAGTGGGCAGAAGATCTATTATTCGGCGAACCGGAATGATGATTGGGAGTACGATTTTAGAAACTCTGAAGTATATGCCGTGAATACCACTAATGGTATCATTGAGCAATTAACCGATCGTAGCGGACCAGATAACTCACCTATGATTTCTCCGGATGGGAAGCATATTGCTTATTTCGGGTATGAAGATAAAGTGCAAACCTATCAGACCAGAAAACTTCAGCTTATGGATTCGAACGGAAACAATAAAAGAGTGATCTCAGCCACCTTGGATAGAAGTGTTGGAAGTGCGGTTTGGGCAAGTGATAGTAAAGGATTGTATTTTATGTATAACGATCTGGGCTTAACTAAGATAGCGTATATAGATTTAAGTGGTAAAGTCACAGATATAGTAGATAATGTGGGAGGAACTACCCTTGGAAGGCCTTATGCAAGTGGAAGTTTCAGTGTCTCTACAAACGGTAAGATCGCTTATACCCTATCTCGAAGCGATCGTCCGGCAGATGTTGCGATCGTTGAAAAGCGAAGTGAACCGCAAGTTCTTACAGCAGTTAATGAAGATCTGTTGGCATATAGGAATCTTGGTATGACAGAGGAGATATGGTATAACTCGTCGGTAGATGGTAGAAGGATCCAGGGATGGGTAACCTATCCTCCAAATTATCAAAAGGGAAGTAAGGTGCCTTTGTTGGTAGAGAATCACGGCGGACCGATCTTAAACTACGGGCCACATTTTTCGGCAGAAATTCAATTATACGTCGCAGATGGCTATGCCGTTTTCTATCCAAATCCAAGAGGAAGTACCAGTTACGGTGAAGAATTCGGGAACCTGCTATATAACAATTATCCCGGTGAAGATTATAATGATGTCATGGATGGGGTAGACGCATTGATCGAAATGGGAGTCGCAGATGAAAATCGATTATATGTTACCGGAGGAAGTGCCGGTGGAATAATGACTGCCTGGATTATTGGAAAGAACAATAGGTTTAAGGCCGCGGTTGTAGCTAAACCCGTAATGAACTGGATAAGTAAAACGCTTACAGCCGATAATTACTACGGATATGCCAACTCGCGTTATCCCGGACAGCCATGGGAGAATTTTGAAAATTATTGGAAGTTTTCTCCAATTTCATTGGTAGGAAATGTTGAAACCCCAACAATGGTAATGGTGGGAATGGATGATCTACGAACGCCACCCAGTGAAGCAAAACAACTCTACCATGCATTAAAATTGAGAAAAATTGAAACTGTTCTAGTAGAAATTCCCGATGCGTCTCATGGAATCGCCTCAAGACCTAGTAATTTAATCACAAAAGTGGCTCATACATTAGCTTGGTTTGAAAAATTTAAATAAACTCGGTAGATCATCGAGTTTGTTTATAAACCTTCCCACCAGTTCGTGTAATTATAAATAGAATCTTTTACAAGAATTTCCTGACCAATTCGTGGCGTGATCACTTTAAGATCTAACTCTTTGGCTTTGGCTTGTACTCTTACAATTGGATCTGTCCATTCATGCAGTGCCAATTTAAATCCTGCCCAATGAATAGGCATTATTTTATTCGCCTTGAGATCTTTACCGGCTTTGGCTGTTTCTTCAGGCATCATATGAATATCTGCCCAACGCTCATTGTATTGTCCGCACTCCATTAATGCAAGATCGAACGGACCGTATTTTTGACCAATTTCTGAGAAGTGAGGCGCATATCCACTGTCTCCACTGAAATAGATATTATCGGTTTCAGACTTAATAACCCAGGAGCTCCATAGTGTACTCTGACTTGTATTAAGTTTTCTACCCGAGAAATGTTGTGCCGGGGTACAAACAAGTTTTATGGTATGAAACTGAGTTTCCTCCCACCAGTCCATTTCTGTTATCTTTTCCGAAGGCACTCCCCAGGCTTCCAAATGAGCACCTAAACCCAACGGTACATAAAAGTGAGAGGTTCGGTCTTTTATTTCTAATACCGAACCATGATCGAGATGATCATAATGGTCATGAGAGAAGATCACGGCATCAATTTCCGGTAAGCTTTTAATGTCAATGGGAAACTCCTTATTGAATCTGTTGCTTCCCAATAAAGGATGTGGAGCCGCTACTTTTCCAAACATTGGATCGATGAGTATGTTTTTTCCTTCCACTTGCAGGAGAAAAGAGGAGTGACCAAACCAAATTAACCGGGTTGCTCCTTGGTATCTTGCTATTTCTGCAACATCAAATTTTTTAACCTCAAGGTCGTTTTTGGGTCTGCCATTAGGAACTTCTGTGGTGAAAAACTGATATACCAGTCCAAGAGTTTCAGTAAAACTTAGTTCTTTAGGAACATCTTTCGAATTATGAAATTTACCATCATTAAATTGTTGTGAGTTTTCATAGAGTGCTTTACGATCGTTGTCAATTTTACCGCCAAAGGCGGGATAGAAAGAGGTGAAAAGCAGGTATACAGTTATAAGTATCCCAAGTATTGAAAAAAATGTGATCATTGTCTTTTTGAGAATCCTTTTAATCATTTTAAATATAAGCAGGTGTGTACATCATTTTGTTGACGAAAATGGAGACAAAAATAATACAATAAAACTTCTTGCTAATAGACGATCTTAACAATACTGTAAACTCAAAAAGGCCATGCATTAATATTAAGAAATATAAATGCTTTATTCTGCCGATGGGTACCAATCTAACTGAACAACTTCGATGTCTTTAGAGGCCGAAGATTTTTTGATCCAATCTCTGAATAGGCCAACATCACTCAATCCGTCGGTTCCTCGATAATGATATGGATAGACTTTTTTCGGCTTAAAATCGACCACTGCAGAAGCCGCACTTTTTACAGGCATTGTATAAGGCAGGTTCATACAAACAAAAGCTACATCTATGTTTTGCAAGGCTCGCATTTCAGGAATATCTTCTGTATCGCCAGAAATATACACTCTTTTATCATCCTTTTCGATCACATAACCATTTCCTCTCCCTTTTGCATGAAACTTCAGAGCTTCTTCTCTCAGGTTATACATTGGAATGGCTTCGACTGTAAAACCCATGGTTTCGGAAGTCTCTCCGTTGTTTAACACCGCAGTTTGCACTTTTTGATTGGCAGGCATGTTATCCACCACAGCTTGCGGTGCGATAATTTTAGTGCCGTCAGTGATTATTGCACCAATAGTTTCGGTGTTTAAATGATCTCCATGAATATCTGTCACTAACACTAAATCGGGTTCGGGTTGTCCTTCAAAAGCGGTTGCTCCTCCTACCGGATCAACATAGATAATAGTACCATCCCATTCTAAAACCATAGTGGCGTGCGAGATGGGGGTGATCTCAAACGTGTGCTCAAGGTTGTTTTCTTCAGTTTTTACTTCGGAAACTTCTTCGGTTGTTTCGGCAACTGATTCTCCTTTTTTAACTTCGTTCTTGCAGGAAACAAATGCTATCAAGGCAATTAGGTAGAGACTAATGGTTTTCATAATGGTAAATTTTTATGAAATTACAATTATTTCAGAATAAAAACAGCGGTTTTAGATTACTTTAAGAAATTGGAAGCTCCATCTTAATGTTGCTGCGTTCATACGGACTATCCTTTTCTACAGGGATTTCAATAAATCCGTATTTGCGATAGATATAAATTGCATTTTCCAACTTGGTATTAGAGTAGAGAAATATTTTCTTAAATCCATTATTTACGGCAAAATCGATACAGTGTTGCATTAACTTCTGACCAATTTTTCGTCCTCTCATCGTTTTTAAGACTGCCATTTTGGTAAGTTCGAAAACGCCGGCATCAGCCTTCATGAGTGCAACCGTACCCAATACTACATCTCCTTCCAGTAAAAAGAAGATATGTCCGCCGGGATCAATAATATACTGCTTGGGGTTACTAAGCACTTCTTTATCAAAATCTTCAACATAGAAGTAGGTTTCCAGCCAATCCATGTTTAAATCATAAAAGGCTTGAGCAAATTTTTGATGGAATGATACTATTTTCATTTCGAAATGACATCTGAAACTAAATAAGCAATAGCTTTAGAAACCTGATTGGGAAGTCCGCCCAATTTAGGCGCACCTTCACAGATGTGAATGTAACTACAGTTTTGAAGAGCTGCAAAGTGACTAATAAATTTTCTAGCTTTATTAAAACTAAAACCACTTGGGGTTACAGCGCTGCTTCCCATAGATTGAATAGCGTCCATGTCTAATTCTAATCCGAAGTCTGAATCGCAACAATGGGTTTCGGCTTGTTTTATTGCTTCTGAAAAGGTGAGTGATTCTTGTACCGAAATTTCTTCAAAGAGATTGAATTTTATGCGGTCAGATTTTTTCCGAAGCAAATTGAAAACAGCTTGAGAAGTGTAATTTCTATGCAATCCGAAGATAAAATACTTATTTAAAAATCCTTCCTCGAAGGCATACGAAAAACCATTTCCGCTGTGTCTGTGTTCTAAGGCTCTAAAATCGGTATGCGCATCAAAATTGATGCAGTTAATGGCTTTTTTAAGAGCTTGGCTAACACCTTTAATGTTTCCGAAGCTATTATTATGTCCTCCTCCAATGATAATCGGGGTTTTTCCGGCAGCAACAATACTGGTAACCACTTCGGTAACTTTATGATCAATTTGAGTCACTAATTCACCTAACTTTTCTGCAAAATGCGGATCATTTTCATCTATATTAGAAGCTTGCCGCATTTGTGTATTGCAATCAATTTCACCAAGAATAGTGATATTTTCGGCCCTGGTAAGTTCGTTGTTTTGAACATTACACAAAGCGCCCAGTGCCACTCGCCAGGCTTCAGAAGTGCCGGCGTTGCCAAAATTAGCACGTACTCCAATATCTTCAGGAATACCAAAAAGAACATACTTTGCCGGGCTCTTTTTTAGAACTTCCCATGTAGAAAAAATCTGAACGGCTTCCCCAAATTTTTGTTCCCCGGGACGCTGATTCACATGAGATAAGATGTCTTCCGAAGTATAGATATTTAAGTTTGTCATGTTACAATTTCTCCATTAATTATAACTGTATCGATCAAATTACTTCCGAAGGCATAGGGAAGATAACCGTACGACGGAATTTCTTTTGTTATAATGATGTTCGCTTTTTTGCCTTTTGTGATCGTACCATGCGTTTCGCTCAAGCCCATAGCATAGGCGCCATTAATTGTAGCTGCATTTATCGCTTCTTCCGGGGTTAATCGCATTTTAATACAGGCAGTTGCCACTACAAAATTCATATTTCCACTTGGAGTAGATCCTGGATTATAATCTGTTGCGAGTGCCAAAGGCAATCCTGCTTCAATAATTTCCCGACCGGGTGTATACGGGATGCTCAAAAAATAAGAGCAGGAGGGTAGGGCGACCGGCATAGTATTACTTCCTTTTAGCGCTTCAATATCCTCTTTAGTGAGCACTTCAAGGTGATCTACACTCAGAGCGTTGTGTTTCACGCCCAATGCGATTCCCCCAAGCGCAGTAAACTGATTGACGTGAATTTTTGGTATAAGATTGTATTTTTTTGCTTCGGAAAGAATTTTATCGGTGTCGGCAACAGAGAAATAACCTTCTTCACAAAACACATCTACATAGTCTGCAAGGTTTTCGGTAGCGATCTTCGGAAGCATTTCATCACAGAGTAAGTTTATATAACCCTCTTTATCGTTCTTGTATTTAGCCGGAATCGCATGTGCACCTAAAAAGGTTGTTTTTACACTTACCGGATAATTTTTTGCCAGCTTTTTAGCAACCCGAAGCATTTTTATTTCTGCTTCAGTGGTTAATCCGTAGCCACTTTTAATTTCAATCGCTCCCGTACCAAGCCGCATTACTTCTTCTAATCTTGATGCCGACTGCCGGTAGAGTTCCTCTTCCGGGGTGTTTTGAAGCTTAGTGGCGCTGTTCACTATTCCTCCACCTTTTTCCGCGATCTCCTGATAGGAAAGTCCGTTAATTCTATCAACAAATTCCTGCTCTCTGTTTCCGGCATAGACGATATGCGTGTGAGAGTCGCACCAGGAAGGAAGGACTATTTTTCCACTGCAGTCAATTGTTTTTTCTACAGATAGCTGCGTGAGGTCTTCCATTTTTCCGAAATCAAGGATAACGTCATCTTCGGTAAGGAGCCAGGCATTTTTTATAGAAGGGAGTTGTTTCATTTCTGCGCCTGAGACCTTAGCCGGAGGAGCTTCGTAAACTTGTAAAAGTTGATCTATGTTGATAAGGAGAATTTTCATTACTCAAAGATATAAAAAAAGACCTCTAAGATGCTTAAAACTTTATGGGTCTGAATTTAAATTAATATCTTAGAGCGACCTTAAAAAACACGATCATGAAAATTACAAATCCGGGAATTAATACCATTTGTACACACGTTGGAGAAATAGAAGATAAGCAGTTTAAAGGGGCGATATCTCCTTTATATATGGCTAGTTCGTATGCTTACGAAGATGTTGATGTGAAGCGGTATCCTCGTTATTTTAATACTCCTAATCAGGAAGCTTTAGGGAAGAAGGTTGCGATGTTAGAGAATTGTGAGGCAGGAATGATCTTTGGGAGTGGTATGGCAGCTGTGAGTACTGCGATGTTAGCTTTTTTGCAAAAAGGAGATCATGTGGTGGTTCAAAAAACGATATATGGAGGGACTTATAATTTTATAGTCGAAGAATTTCCGAAATACGGTATAGAGTTCGATTTTACCGAAGGGTTTTCTGAAAGTGACTTTACCGGTAAGATCAAAGAGAACACGAAAGTTATTTATGTTGAAACACCTTCAAATCCGTTGATGTTAATTACCGATTTGGAAATGATCTCGCGTATTGCGAAGAAGCATGGTTTAATAAGTATGATAGACAACACTTTTGCATCTCCGGTGAATCAGACTCCCGCTAATTTTGGGATTGATATTATGATTCATAGTGCGACTAAATATATGGGTGGACATAGCGATATATGTGCAGGAGCTGTTGCAGCTTCCGAAGAACATATTATGAAGATCTGGAATGTAGGTAAAAATTTAGGTGGAAGTCTTAGTGATTATACGGTTTGGTTGTTAGAACGAAGCATGAAAACCATGGCAATTCGGGTAAAAGCACAGAATAAGAACGCCAAAAAAATGGCGAAATGGTTAGATGCGCATCCGTTAGTTGCTAAAGTATATTATCCCGGATTGAAAAGTCATCCGGATCATTTATTGGCTAAAAAGCAAATGAAGGGATATACAGGAATGTTGTCATTTGAATTGATAAAAGATATCGATGCTGATGCATTTATGAGATCTCTTCAACTAGTCAGGCAAAGTATGAGTTTGGCAGGGGTAGAATCTACTATTCTATCGCCCACTAAAACATCACATGCTCTCCTTTCGGAAGAAGAAAGAGAAAGACAGGGTATAAAAGATGGTTTGCTTCGATTTTCGGTTGGGATCGAGGAAGCATCCGATTTGATCGCAGATCTTGAGCATGCATTTCATAAGGTAGCAAAGAAGCAATTAGTGTAAATTATGAGCCATTAGAAATTTCCGAAGCTGTAAAAAGTAATAAGTAAAAAGTAAAAAATATGAAATTAGATATATTAGCAATTGGAGCTCATCCCGATGATGTTGAATTAGGTTGCGGGGCTACAATAGCTAAAGAAATAAGTAATGGGAAAAAAGTAGGAATTTTAGACCTTACACGGGGAGAGTTGGGAACCCGGGGTACAGCTAAAATACGAGATAAAGAAGCTGCTAATGCGGCAAAGATATTAGGTGTTTCAAAGCGGCACAATCTGGAATTTGCCGATGGCTTTTTCGTTAATAATGCTGCTTCTCAGTTGGAAATCATAAAGATCATAAGAAAATATCAACCTGAAATAGTTTTGTGCAATGCAGTTGATGATAGGCATATAGATCATGGAAAAGGCAGTAAACTGGCAAGTGACGCATGTTTTTTGAGTGGTTTGCGAAAAATAGAAACCATTTACGAGGGTAATCATCAAAAATCATGGAGACCCAAACAGGTATATCACTATATACAGTGGAAAAATATTGCGCCCGACTTTGTGGTTGATGTAACCGGATTTCTCGATAAAAAGCTGGAGGCTGTTTTTGCGTATGAGAGTCAGTTTCATAAAAAGGATGCCTTAGAACCCGATACTCCTATTTCTTCTACAAACTTTAGGGATAGTATTACCTATAGAGCCAGGGACTTAGGTAGATTAATTGGCACAGAGCATGCCGAAGGTTTTACTACCGAACGGTATACTGCGGTCAATTCTATTTTTGATTTAATCTAAAAAATCTTAAAATAACTTATTGCGCATACGTTGTAAATGCTTTATATTTGCAAGCTCCAAAGAAAACCATTGGTAACCTTTGGAGGACGAGAGTCCTTAAAACAATAAATGGTGGTTGTAGCTCAGTTGGTTAGAGCGCCTGATTGTGGTTCAGGAGGTCGTCGGTTCGAGACCGATCTTCCACCCATGACAACTCTTTATGATGTCTTGGTACAGTTTCAAATGTCTGTACCAAAAAATACAAAGCTTCCCGGTTACGGGAAGCTTTTTTTTGTTTTGCGTATGTTCTATGTGTATGTCATTTATTCTGAAAGTCGTGATGTTTATTATAAGGGTCAGACAAATAATGTTGTGGACCGACTTGAACGGCATAATGGAGGATACGAAAAATTCACAGGTACGGGTGTTCCCTGGGAATTAAAGTGTTGTATTGCAAAGAGCACCAGAGGGGAGGCTAAAATTTTAGTGGGGAAACTAAAGCGAATGAATCGTGCTAAACTAGAAGCGTTCATTATAAAATATGGAAGTTCGAGCCAAGACGTTAGCGGAGCTAAGTCTTGATGCCGACCGGTAGCGTCGGCAACCGATCTTCCACCCAAGACAACTCTTTATGATGTCTTGGTACAGTTTCAAATGTCTGTACCAAAAAATACAAAGCTTCCCGGTTACGGGAAGCTTTTTTTTTTGCGTATATTTTTAGAATAAAATTTTTAGAGTTTATCGGCCGTGATACGTTCCTCACGATTTGCGATCTCCCAGGCTGTATAAAAAACTAATTGGGTGCGTTTAGCCATTAATTCGTATTCTATTTTATCTGGAGTATCGGTATGCTTATGATAATCTTCATGAACTCCGTTAAAGTAGAAAATGACCGGAATATTATTTTTTGCGAAATTGTAATGATCACTACGGTAGTAGAAACGATTAGGATCATTATCGTCGTTAAAAGTATAATCCAATTCGAGATTAGTGTATTTCTTATTGGTTTCTTCGGAAAGGTTATGTAACTCCTGACTTAATTTATCGCTACCAATTAAATATATATAATTAGGGTTTTCTGTTTTCTCCGGGGCAATTCGCCCAATCATATCGATATTCAAATTACACACTGTATTCTCTAATGGAAATATCGGATTTTCGGTATAATACCGTGAGCCAAAGAGTCCAATTTCTTCTCCCGTAACATGTAAGAAAAGAATAGAACGTTTAGGTCCGTTACCGTCCTTCACTGCTTTTTGAAAAGCCTGAGCCATTTCCAATAAAGCTACAGTACCGCTCCCATCATCGTCGGCACCGTTAAAAATGTTCCCTTCTTTGTCTACCCCAACATGATCTAAATGGGCCGATACTACGATAATTTCGTCTGGTTTTTCAGAACCTTTAATAAATGCTACTACATTTTCAGACTCCTGAGGATCTGTCATTCGATTGAAATAACTCGCTGGTATGGTTTGGTAGTAATCTGAATCCCCCTTAGGAGATGAAATTTCATTGTCCTGATAAAAATTCCGAAGGTATTCAGAAGCTAATTTCTGACCTTTAGTTCCGGTCATTCTTCCTCGCATTGCATCACCTGCGTATATATAAAGGTGTTCTTTTAATTCGCTAGCCGTAATGGTATTAGCGTAATCGACAGCAGTTACTATCTTGCTGTCATTTTTTACCGCAGAATTTTGTGCCGAATTACATGAGATGACACTAATTGAAATAAAGACTAATAATAAATACTTCATAATTTAATCGAAAGATTTTAATTCATAATCGTCCGGTGAGAGTCCACCTTCCCCAATTTTCACATATTCCAATGTGTGTGTAGTAACAACTTCTGCACCGGAAGCATCCTGAGAAACTACTGTTGCAGTTACGATGTACGTAGCACCAATCTCTTCTAAATCTGAAGCTTTTTCGGTGATCACGATGTCGTTCTCATTGAATTTAGTGCCTTCCGGAAGTTGTAATTGTGTTATTAGATCTTCTTTCGCTAATGTACGAACGGTTTCCATTTGCTCTTTTTCAGTAGAACAGGCTATAAATAATAGAGTCGCTAATAGAAATAAGATTTTCTTCATCTGTAGAAATGTTTGGCGATAAAGATACTGTAACTTATAAACTGAAATGTGAAAATTTTGTGAAAAATAAACCTATGTTCTCAATTCGGGATCATACTATTCGCAACTATCATTATCTTTGTTTAAAATAGAATAAAATGAACGTAGAGCAAATATATACTGGTTGTCTTTCGCAAGGTGCCTATTACATTGAAAGTGACGGAGAAGTAGCAATTGTTGATCCCCTAAGGGAAACTAAGCCTTATTTGGAAAGAATAAAACGTGATGGCGCTACTTTAAAGTATATTTTTGAAACTCACTTTCATGCCGATTTTGTTAGTGGTCACCTTACACTTTCGGAAAAAACAGGAGCTCCAATTATTTATGGACCAAATGCAAACCCATCCTTTGACGCAATAATCGCTGAAGATGGACAGGAGTTTAAGCTTGGAAAGATTACAATAACTGCAATCCATACTCCGGGACATACCATGGAAAGTACAACCTACCTTTTAAAAGATGAGAATGGTAAGGAATACGCTATTTTTAGTGGGGATACGTTGTTTCTCGGGGATGTTGGAAGACCGGACCTCGCACAGAAAGGTGATGAGATAACTCAGGAGGATCTTGCCGGAATGTTATACCATAGCCTCCGAAATAAAATTATGCCTTTGCCAGACGATGTGATCGTTTACCCGGCGCACGGTGCTGGTTCAGCATGCGGGAAAAATATGATGAAGGAAACGGTAGATTCGTTAGGAAATCAGAAGTCTATGAATTATGCTTTAAGAGCAGATATGACCAAGGAGGAGTTTATTTCTGAAGTCACTGAGGGACTTTTGCCTCCACCTTCGTATTTCCCATTAAACGTTAAGATGAATCGCGAAGGATACGATTCAATAGATGAAGTTCTAAATAGGGGAACAAAACCATTAACTCCTGAAGAATTCGAACAACTCGCCAATACAACCGGTGCCGTCGTATTAGATGTTAGACATCAAAGTGAATTTATTAAAGCCCATATTCCAAGATCTATTTTCATAGGAATCGATGGCGGATTTGCTCCATGGGTGGGAGCCTTGATCGCGGATACCGAACAACCAATTTTACTAGTTGTTCCTGAAGATAGAGAAGAAGAAACAGTTACCCGGTTATCTCGTGTTGGTTTTGACAAAACTCTGGGATTCCTGGAAGGTGGTATAAATGCATGGAAAGATTCGGGAAGATCTGTAGATAGCCTTGAATCTGTTTCGGCAGAAACCTTAAAAGAAAAACTAGACCATAATGTGCCTGTCTTCGATGTGAGAAATAATAATGAATACAAAACATCGCATATTCCGGAAGTAAAACACACTCCCTTAAGCGAGCTTAACGAATATTTGGAAGAATATCCGGAGAACGAACCTTTCTACGTGCATTGTGCAGGTGGATACCGTTCTGTGATCGCAGCTTCTATTTTAAAAAGTCGAGGTATTCACAACGTGATCGATGTTGCGGGAGGCTTTAAAGACATAAAAGAAGTTGGAATTCCGGTTGTTTCCTAAAAGAGATCATTTTTATCAAACAATTAAGTCTTTTATTCTGAATTTTCAGAAGTGAAAGACTTTTTTCATTTAAAGGGTTTTACCTTTAACTCTTAAGGGGATAAACCTGTTTTTTTCTGAAATGTATTAGACTGAGCCTTACATTTAATATATTTATATGAATAATATAGCGTAAGTTTAAACGATCTGATATGGATAATTACCCTGTTAACGATAGTTCCAATGATATTATCCTCGAGGTTAAAGCGGGGACAGTTGGTATTTGTGAATCCCGTGTGTACATTCAAATTGAAGGTAGTTTTGTGAAGATAATTACTTCAGAAGAAATGAATAATGGAAATATTCCGCCATCTAAAATTGAGATCAATAAGAATCTCATTTCTTCATTCGTTCAAATTAGAAGTGTTTTAAATTTTAGTAATGTAGAAGAAGGTGAAACCAGAAAGAAGGCTATTGAAACAACTTCGCTTGGTTATACTCTAAATGGTGGTCCGGAGGGTGAAAAGCAGTTTGTCGCTCAAGGGCTGGATATTCTCGTAGTTAGTGATACAAAAGTTGTGATAACCAAATTAATAAAGTTCACATGAAACGCATTTGCTGGATCATATCGATTTTAATTATTTCTATTGCAATACCCGCTACTGCTCTGGCTCAAGAATTAGGGAAAGCAGTTTCTGTATTTGATCTCGAAATGCCAAATAACCCGGCATTCATCCTACTTGACAATGCACCGTCTGTTATTCAGCGTCCAAATTCAAGTAAGGCTATAGGTACTACTTTACTTCAGGACATTGCTTCCGATGGAGTTCTAGATAACATCGCGCTCGAAGTAACTCCTTTTTGGCTCTCTAAGAATCCCAACCGATCGGCATTGAAATATTATGGAGTCGATGCTAGTAAGAATCAGAAGTATTTTTCAAAACTAAAATTAGCGTCCTTTTCTGGAGCTTATGTAAAGGAACCTAGCGATATTATTAATGTTTCTTTTGGTGGTCGTGCAACCTTATTCGAAATCAAACGGAAAACAGATATTGATGATTATTTCGAAGCTTACCATGGAATTTATGAGATCATTTCTAATATTGGAGATCTTTTAGAAGAGGAATTTGATAAAGAGAATCCAATTCCAACTTGTGAAAATGGAGAAACAGAGGAAGAATGCAAAAAACTCCGTGAAGCCTACAATCTAAAACTCAAGGAATTCACCAACTCGATCGAAGATCCGAAATTTAAACAAAAGAAGATCGATGAGAAATCGAAAGCCACGGGTTGGGAAGAGAAAATGCAAGAGATCATTAAAAGGAAACCACTTTTGGCAATTGACATTGCCGCAGCATACAACCAACGATTCTACAATGATGAATTTAATAATAATGGTTTTGGCCGATTTGGAGTTTGGGGAACACTGGCACTTTATCCAAATATCGAAGATCATAAATTTTTAAATCTTTATGTCTTTACCAGATATCTTGTGGAGGGCGACGCTTCGCGTCAAATCATTACAACTAATGACGATAGGTTCAATGCTTTTGATCTTGGCATAAAAGGAGAATTGGAATTTGATAGAATAACCCTGGGCTACGAATATATTAATCGAAGTGGGGATCTGGAAGGATATCGATCTGCCGGAACGATTAAGTATGAAATGTCTGAAAATATATTTTTAACCGGTGCCTTTGGAAATAATTTTGAAGAAAATGATGATCTAATAACTCTCTTCGGAATTCAGTGGGGATTAAACAACCCCATTCAAAGTGTTGGTATTAGCGAATAATACTTACTGAGTTGGTTGGGAAGTTTCAAAGTGAATAGTAAACTGCTCTACCTCTGAAGCCCCTCTTCCGGATGTTGAATAATCACTAATATAGACATTGGTAAGTCGGTTCACCGAGTGCCCACCATTATTTAATTGTAGAAAAACATAAGCTTCATTATAAGTGCTTCTCGAATTCGCCGCTTGCTTGAGTTTTTTGGATAAACGATCTGTTTTCTTGGTTACCACATAGGTGTTTGACTGTAAATTAGCACTTTCCAGCGTCATTTTAGTGGTTTCTGACTTTGAGTCTAATTTAGGAATTGAAAGTCCGAGATCCTGAGTAAATCCCATCGCACTGAATAAAACGAAAACAATAAGGAAACAAAACTTTTTCATGAGAAGTTATTTAGAACTGAAAGATACAATTTTGTCTTTAACTTTTAAATTATCACCGCTTAAAAATGAAATCACATAAATACAAAAAAAACCGCACCGGAATTTCCGGTGCGGTTCTCACAAACTTTAAGGAGGGTTTTTAGCTCCAGTTATCGGCAAGGTCTTCAAGAGATTTTACCTTTGAAACCGTTGATCTTATTTCGTTTAATTGGTTGTTTAAAACCGAATTAATTTGTGGAGGAAACCTGTTGTCTTTTAACTTTTCCTCATATTCTTCTAAACTTGCTTTTTCTCCACGGATGCACTCTTCCAGAACAGCTTCATCATCATTTCCGGTAAATGCAGTTTTAACATCGATCCATGTGCGGTGTAGGCTCCCTGTAGTACTTCCGCTCTCTTTGGGCTTTTCGTTTAGATTTCTAATTTCCTGATCTAATTCGGTGGCAAAACGATTATGCTTTACAGCCTGATGTTTTAAAAATTCCTTTAGTTGTCCATTTTTCGCATTTTCAACTGCTTTTTTAAAACCTTTTTCAGCGTCGTAATTTTTCTCTAACAATCCTTGTAAATTGTCGACCAAATTATCGTGAATGTTCTCTTTTGCTTCTTCTCTAGTTGTTTTCATAGTTTTTATTTTTATAATTTTCTTACGACTAATTTACAATATCATAAGAGCTATTTGTATTATAGAAATCCTAATTGAGATGAGTTTAACAAAAGGTGTTAATGAACTATCAATTTTTTTGATGAACTACCATTTCGGCTTTATATTTATTGTAGTATTTTGGAGATAGGAATTTTCAATGTTGCAAAATTTGTTTACCTATTCTAAACGCAATAGGCCTTTAATATTATTCAGTTTTTATATAATGACTCACACCTATCACATAAACGGAATGACCTGTAACGGTTGCCGAAGCCATGTTGAACAAACGCTTTCAAATGTGGAAGGCGTGACCAATGTTACAGTTGACCTCGAAAAATCTGAGGCGATCATAGAAATGGATTCTCATATACTTATTGATACGTTTCAGCAAGTATTAAAAGAAGGTGGTGGTCGATATAGCATTTATGATCAAGGTGATCATCCTCAACATATTAAAGAAAAGAATAAAGTGCAACCCAAAGGAAAAGGTACAGGGACCTTCTATTGTCTCATGCATTGCGAAGGTGATAAGACCTACAATAAACCCGGCGATTGCCCTGTCTGCGGGATGGATCTGGTCGAAGAGCAAAATTTGAAGGCGACACAGACAGAACAATGGACGTGTCCAATGCATCCCGAAATTATTAGGGAAGAATCCGGGTCTTGTCCAATATGCGGCATGGACCTCGTGCCCAAACAACCCGATGTTTCTTCCGAAGTTAAAACTTATAAAAAGCTCCTCAAAAAATTCTGGTTGGCTGTGGCATTTACTATTCCCATCTTTCTCATTGCTATGAGTGAAATGATACCTAACAATCCACTTTATAAACTCATGGATCAGAAAGTATGGAACTGGATTCAGTTTGGTCTTTCCATTCCTGTGGTTTTCTACGCAACCTGGATGTTTTTTGAACGCGCCTACCGAAGTATAAAAACATGGAACCTAAATATGTTCACCCTTATTGGTATTGGTGCCGGAGTGGCGTGGCTCTTTAGTGTTTTCGGACTGTTATTTCCGGATTTTTTTCCTTCTCAGTTTAAAACCGAAGCGGGCGCAGTTCATGTTTATTTTGAAGCTGCAACTGTTATACTCACTTTAGTATTAATGGGGCAAGTGCTCGAAGCCCGGGCTCATAGTAAAACTAATTCGGCAGTAAAGGAATTACTGAAATTGGCTCCCAATAAAGCAATACGTGTAGTCGATGGAAAAGAAGAAGAAGTATCTATAGACAAAATACAAAAAGGAGATGTACTAAGAGTTAAACCGGGAGATAAAATACCTGTGGATGGTTCTGTTAAAGAAGGAAATACTTCTGTAGATGAATCTATGATTTCGGGAGAGCCTATACCCGTTACTAAAAATGAAGGCGATAAAGTGAACAGCGGTACTATTAATGGGAATCAGTCTTTTTTAATGACAGCCGAAAAAGTAGGCAGTGAGACCTTACTTTCACAAATCATCCAAATGGTAAATGATGCAAGTAGGAGTAGAGCGCCTATTCAAAAGCTGGCAGATAGGGTTTCAGGTTATTTTGTCCCGATAGTGGTTATTATTTCGGTCCTCACCTTCGCAGTTTGGGCAATTTGGGGACCCGAACCGGCATATGTATATGCGTTGGTAAATGCTATCGCAGTGCTCATTATTGCATGTCCGTGTGCCCTCGGACTCGCAACGCCCATGTCAATTATGGTGGGCGTTGGAAAAGGCGCACAAAACGGGGTACTGATTAAAAATGCGGAGGCTCTCGAAAAAATGGACAAAGTAGATACTCTTATCGTAGATAAAACAGGAACTATCACCCAAGGCAAACCTACCGTAGAAAAAATAGGCGTCCTGGGAGATCGGTATAACGAAAGTGAAATTCTACATTTTATTGCTTCTATTAATAGCTCAAGCGAACATCCACTCGCAGAAGCGACGGTTAAGTACGGAAAGGAACATGATGTAAAACTCTCTAAAACCAACAATTTTAATGCGGTAACCGGGAAGGGAGTAGAAGGATCAGTAGATGATAAGAAACTGGCGCTCGGAAATGTAAAAATGATGGAATATGCCAAAGCTGAAATTTCAACCGCGATGGAAACAGAGGTGCAAGCGTTTCAGAAGAAAGGAAAAACCGTGTCTTATTTAGCCATTGATGGTCAGGTTTCCGGATATGTAGTTATTGGAGATAAGGTAAAGAAAACAAGTGCTAAGGCAATAAAGACACTACAGGACAAAGGTATTTCGGTAGTAATGCTCACAGGAGATAATCACGATACCGCACAGGCAGTGGCTCAACAATTAGGGCTTGCACACTTTAAAGCCGGAATGCTTCCGGAAAATAAATTGGAGGAGGTTAAAAAACTACAAGAGCAAGGCAAAGTAGTTGCAATGGCGGGTGATGGTATTAACGATGCTCCCGCACTGGCGAAAAGTGATGTTGGAATCGCCATGGGGACCGGAACAGATGTAGCAATAGAAAGTGCTATGATCACCTTGGTCAAAGGCGATTTGCAAGGCATCGTAAAAGCGAGAAATTTAAGTGATGCTGTGATGAAGAACATTAAACAGAACCTGTTCTTCGCATTAATCTACAACACGCTAGGGGTGCCTGTTGCTGCAGGGGTGTTGTTTCCAATATTCGGACTCTTACTGTCGCCAATGATCGCGGCAATGGCTATGAGTTTTAGCTCGGTTTCTGTGATCGCCAACGCTTTGAGATTAAGAACAATTAAATTATAACTTTTAAATAAAATAACTATGGAAAATTCAAAAGAACACAAAAAAGGAAATTACAGAACATTTTTTATCATGCTCGCTTGTTCATTTGTTGCCATGTACATCACTATGTATTTGAACACCTATACAATAGATCATGTTTATTTTAGTCTTACACGTTTTTATATGACCTGTTTGGGAATTTCGGCAATGGCAGTAATAATGTGGTTTTTTATGCGAAAAATGTACAATGATAAAAAGAAGAACATCGCAATTCTTGCGGGTAGTTTTATATTATTTATTGCAGCTTTGGGCTTGGTTAGAACGCAAAAACCCATTATAGGCGATGTGCTATGGATGGAAGCAATGATCCCACATCATTCCATCGCGATTTTAACCAGTGAACGAGCAGATATAAAAGATCCGGAGGTAAAAAAACTTGCTGAAGAAATCATCAAAGCACAACGAAAAGAAATCGCAGAGATGAAGGCAATGATAAAGCGTTTGGAAGGCGAATAATTTTTTAGGCGCTCGGGCGGGCTATTCGTTGCAATCTTTGTGCGCGTGCCTTGCACAAAGGATTTACACTGCTATCCCTAGCGCAGTTTAATACATAAATTAATTAATTAATTGAACTATGAATAAGAACATTATATATTTAAGTTTGGCAGTGATCATCGGACTTTTACTCGGTTGGCTCCTATTTGGTGGAAATGGAGAGGATTCGAACATGACTAAAGCTGAGACGGAGTTATCCGGTTCACACGATCATTCGGAAGAAACTATCGCTCAACAATGGACATGTTCTATGCATCCACAGATCATGCAACCTGAGCCTGGCGATTGCCCTATCTGTGGGATGGATCTTATTCCTGCTGAATCCGGATCTGAAGGACTCTCGATGAACGAGATTAAAATGACGCAAAACGCAATGGCTCTTGCTAACATCCAAACCACCGTGGTGGGAAGTGGACTCACTTCTAAGGAGGATGGAACGCTCATTTTGTCGGGTAAAATTGCCGCAAACGAAGAAAACAATTCGGTTCAGGCTAGTTATTTTGAGGGGCGTATTGAGCAGCTCAATGTAAATTATGACGGACAAAAGGTGAATAGAGGTCAGTTGTTGGCAACGATCTATGCACCTACATTGGTCGCTGCACAACAAGAGCTGATAACAGCTTCGGCTATAAAAGAATCACAACCAGCTCTTTACACGGCAGTTCGCAATAAATTAAAGAACTGGAAACTTTCAGAGAACCAAATTAATGCTATTGAGTCTTCCGGAAACGTACGTGACAATTTTCCAATTTATGCAACAGTTTCGGGAACCGTTTCCGAAGTAATGGCGAGAGAAGGTGACTATGTAAAACAAGGACAACCTTTATTAAAGGTGAGTAATTTGAATTCGGTGTGGGCAGAATTTGATGCCTATGAAAATCAAATTTCAGACTTAGGAAAAGGACAGAAGATTAAAGTTATCACAAATGCCTATCCTAATGAAGTGTTTAATGCAACTGTCTCATTTATTGATCCCATTCTTGACGATGCTACCCGTACGGTTACAGTACGAGCAACATTACCTAATCGAGATGGGATATTTAAACCGGGAATGTTTGTAACGGCCGAATTCGAAGGTACAGCCCAAATGAATTCTGAAATAATAAGCATTCCGGCTAGTGCTGTATTGTGGACAGGAGAAAGATCGTTGGTGTATGTAAAAACTAATCCTAATGAACCCGTTTTCGAAATGCGTAAGGTATTAGTTGGTAAGCGCAATGGCGAAAGCTATAGTATAACGGAAGGACTAAAGAGTGGTGAAGAGATTGTAACTAACGGAACGTTTACTGTAGATGCCGCAGCACAATTGCAAGGTAAGAAGTCTATGATGAACAAGGGGAAGAAAGAGAATACGGAAGAAAGAACAGAGATGAAAGTAGAATTACCTGTGGCGGTTCAAAATAAATTGAAAGAATCTCTTGATAGTTACTTTAATATGAAGAATGCCTTTGTTGAAAGTGATCCGGTTCAGGTTTCAATGTTTGCTAAAGCGCTATTAAAGGAGATAGAATTGATCGATTTAAACAATTTGGGCAGCATGGAAATTTCTCACTTTAGAGAGATATTAAATATGTTAGAGGCAATTTCAAAGAATGATAATATTGAAAATCAACGGGCGCATTTCGTTATCCTGAATGAAAATATTGTCCCGCTTACTTTACCCATTAGCACGATGGAAGAAAAAATTTACCTACAAAGATGCCCCATGGCAAATAACAATAAAGGCGCTTTTTGGCTCAGTAGAGAAAAAGAAATTCGCAATCCATATTTTGGCGACGCTATGTTAAGCTGTGGAGAAGTAAAAGAAATAATAGATTAACAAATTTAATTTTAATATAAACTATAGAAAAAATGAAGAAATTATTAGTTGGATTAAGTCTTATAGCTGCATTTGCGGTTATAGGCTGTAAAAATGAAACAAAAGAGGTGGAAACTTCTAAAGAGGTAGCACTTACAGAATATCAATGCCCTATGAAGTGTGAAGGGGATAAAACTTATACCGATAAGGATACTAAATGTCCTGTGTGTGGAATGAAGTTAAAGGAGGTGGAACATGTAGAGGTTCATGCAGATCACGAAAATTAATAGAATTAAAGTGCGTTTATCCAGAATCTGGATAAACGCACTTAACCGAATTTCCTTCTCTAAAACATAAAGAATTAATTGATCACTACCTTAAAGGTTCGTTTCTTGTATCTTTCAGACAGAGTAACGAGCAGGTAAACTCCCGCTTTGTAGTTCGAAAAATCTATTGTAAGAGTATTTTGGCTGTTATTGGTATATTCTGTAATTTTTCTACCATTTAAATTGTAGATATCAATATATTTTACAGCTTCTATATTAATTAGGCGATAAGAATTATTTGTTTTCAACTTAATTAATTTCACTTCAGCAAGTGGATCATTGAATTCATCGTTCTGGAGAATAATAACCGGCTCACAACCATTGATAGAGTCCAGATTAGTATAAAATAACTCACCATTTTTAAAAGAACAACTCAGATGTCCTACACCGTTAATATTCGGGTCACCACTCGGGGCATTAATAAGGGATAAGGAACCGGCGCCTTCAACCCAAACTGCGTTAGTAGTACTTATTGTATTAGAGGGTGATGGTGACAGATAGAAATGACGATACTCATTCCCATCAAACAAAGGCCTGGGTATGATAGAATCCACTTTATAGTAGCCGGCATTTTCTGGAAAGGGAGAAATTGGGTTTTTCATATCTATCGAATATCCAATGCTCAAAGAAAAGTCGTAAAGAAGATATTCATTGTTTCCGGAAGAGCTTACAATATTCATATATACTTTTCTATTGGCAAGTTCTTCTCTCATTAGAAAAGTTCGGGAGATGTAGTGGAATCCATCTAAAACTTTGTAATCATTATTATCTACAATTGTGTCGCCGTTAGTGTAGTAAACATCGGTAAGGCAACCGGAAAAGCAAGATGTTACATGCCACTCATTATAATTATTTAACAAGGGGGTGTAGTCTTGTCCCATAACTGTGAAAGTGTTGAATATAAGTAAAATTAAGAGCGATTTTCTCATTTAGATAGTTTTAGAAACCCAGTAATAACAAATATCGCAATATTTAATTTAATGATTTAATGAGCATCGTCTGTTGACTTAAAAATGTTTATTTTATACCGTATTTAGGTTCTGCTCGTTGATTCCTAAAGGAAATCATGGGATTCTTTTTTATATAGTCAAAAACTGGATAGAGGATATTAAATTGGATGGTTTACATTTTCTCATTCTTACCTTTCAGATCATACCTAAAAATGACTTTGGTCCCCAATTATGCGTAATTATAGTCAAACCAAATATTAGATTTTCTCAAACTAATACAGTCATTAAGAGAAGCTTTTATTCAAAGTCATCATTTTGTTAGTGGATGGATAAGCTGATCTAAACCACAACTATTTATAGTAGGTTCTATAGATGGAATAACGGTCAATTAAGGTTATCTAAGTTCCTTGATATTAGGATGAAGAGATGCGATAAAAGTAATTAATTTCTAGATCAAATATCAATCAAAAAATCCGGACAGTAAATTGGAATAATAAAGAAAACAAATAATAAAAACAAGATTGCCCAAAGTACCCACATTAAAAGTGGGAAAGTAATTAGGTCACCTTTAGATTTGAGACGGATTGAATGAGCTATTAATCCATGAATACCAAGGCTGAATAACAAAAAGTTGATACTGGAGGAGATAATTAGAAAGCTTTGGGAATATGATGCTTTAGTTATAAAAAGATAAAAGGCTAAAGCGATAGAAATTACAATAATTATTCTGAATATTCTTCTGGACATTTTACGATTGTTTTAGATTTTTTATATATGAAATATGCCATAATTTTTCGCATTAAAACTTATCAAAGGAATCTTCCCGTAAGTTTCTAACTTTTTAACGAGATCTCTATGAAACAGCTTCGCTGTCAAGCTTTTTTCTTCTCGTTCTAACATAGCGATCAAATCGGCATCAGCGTCTCCTAGATATAATTTGAGTTCATGAAATACATCTTCAGAATAAATAATATCTAACTGGAAGTTATTGTAGTCAATATATTTCCGAATTTTATCCTCTATCATTTTCTTTTGGTTCGATCCATTTTTTTCTTCCAATGGAGAAATATGAACAATCTTAATTTTAGCTTCAAAAGGTTTCATAATCTCTACTAACTTAAGCAGTGCACCAATGTCTTCTTCTTCAAAATCTGAGGCATAAACTATGTTTTTAATGGTTCTATGACTTGAGTCTTCTGGAATGGTGATTACTGGACAAGGAGATGTGTCAATGAGTTGTTTTGCAGTTTTTCCCATGATGATCTCTCGTAATCCACTTCCACCTTTCATACCTGTAACAACTACTAAGGAATTAATTTCATTGGCTTTAGCTATTATTCCGTCAGTTACCGACTTACTTTCAACAGCACTAATTCTGATATCTATTTTTCTTAAGTCCGTTTCCAAATGTGTTTCACAGAAACTTTTAAGCTTTGACTGATGCTTCTTTCTTGTATCTCCTTCGATATCAGGAAATGGATCTTGTGCTTTTAGGCTAAGATCGTCTAACATGGTAGGGTAGTCAAAAACATGAATTACGTCTAAAGTAGCATGAATGGTTGTACTTAATAAATATGCATACTTTAATGCAGCAACTGAATTTTTAGAGTAATCGGTAGCGTATAATATTGTCTTCATTTTGCGCCTAGTGGTTTATAATTAAATGCTAAGTTAAATCGTATTAAACTAATAATAAATGACTTATATCAGTTAATGGATTCTTGTATATGACCTTTGTCATATGTTCAGAAGAGTTGTTTTATTACTTTTATCAACTAAATACTTTAATTATAATTATCTAAAAACTGAATTTAAGAGAATTGTTTATATAAAGCATATTAGCTATGATAACGTAATATGTTCTCTAAGCGGTTTAAACAAAATATACCTTATGAAGGATTTACATAACGTACTAACTAAAATTACCCAGCTCACCACAAATATTGAAACCAATTACCCGGAACTTTATCGCTCTTTAGAGGAAAACCCGTTAACGTTACCTGTTAGCAAATACCCACATGTAGATAAAAGTATCTTACAGGAATATCTGGAGAGTTTGAAACAATTACTTAAACATCATTTACAGACACATAAGAAAAATATATAGCTAATGGGAGAGATAGCGACATCAAACAGACAAATTACTTTATTCTACAGTTCAAAATCAGTTAGAGCAAAACAAACTTTGGCGTATGCTAAGGCGGAGGGGTTGCCTCTTCAGGAAGTAGATATTCTGAAAAAAAAACTTACAGGAACTCAAATAATTGAACTTGCAGTTAGATTACATTTAGAAGTTAAAGATCTGGTCAATCAGGAACATCCTTCATATACTTCACATTTTGATCATCACAATTTTTCCACAAACGATTGGATAAAAATGATACAACACAATCCGGATATCATGAAACAACCTATTGCAATGCGAGGAGATATTACCATTTTGGTGGAAACTCCTACCGATATTGTTAAAATTTAAAAAGGAAAACTATTAAATACTTATAAAGATGATTAAAGACTATTCAAAAAACTATAATGACCTTACAAAGTTGATGGGAGAATTAGGAGAAAAAATTCCCGCGACCATGAAATCTTTCGGTAATTTACATAATGCGAGTACTTCCGAAGGTGTGTTGTCAACAAAATTTAAGGAGCTAATCGCATTAGGTATTGCAATTACGGTTAGGTGTGATGGATGTATTGCCTTTCACGTACATGATGCATTAAATGCGGGAGCTACTTCCGAAGAAATAATCGAAACTATTGGTGTGGCCGTAATGATGGGTGGAGGGCCGGCCGTAGTTTATGGTTGTGAAGCGATGGAAGCATTAAGGCAATTTATTGTTTTAGAACCTTAATTTCAAGTCGAATGAATAGATTTTGTAAAGCCTAGATGATATGAGATACAGTTCTCTAATTTTGTTTTTATTTTCCGTGCTTGTTATTGGATGTAAATCACATGTTTTACCACCTGATTGTGAGCTTTCAGAAATCGAAAAAGATGCTTTTCCTACACGTGAATATTCAGTGCAAGCTGTACTGTGGCAACAGCATTCCGCAGAGTATCGCGCTTTGGCATATCAAGCTTTTAATTTGGCTAAAATTCGTTTAGATAATATTCTAGATAAAGCAACAGATGCTAAAATCCCACTAGCAATAGTAACCGACATAGATGAGACAGTTTTAGACAATAGTCCTTACAGTGGAAAACAGATTGAGTTAAATGAAGAATATTCAGCGTTAAGATGGAAGGAATGGGTAGAAGAGAAAAAAGCAAAGGCTGTGCCAGGAGCTTTTGGTTTTTTGCATTATGCAAAAAATAGAGGAGTCGAAATATTTTATATTTCTAATCGATCGATAAATCAAAAAAAGGAAACTATTGAAAATTTGCAGATAGTTGGATTCCCATACGCTGATAATGAGCATGTCTTATTAAAAGATACTGCCAGGGATAAAGAAGCTAGGAGGGATGAGGTAATTAAATCTCACGAAATTGTATTATTTCTAGGTGATAATTTGTCTGATTTCACGAACATCTTTGATAACCGAACTACAGATGCAAGAAACAAAAGTGTTGATAGCTTGGAAAGTGCTTTTGGTAAGAAATTTATTGTGTTACCCAACCCAATGTATGGAGATTGGGAAACAAAAGGTATTTTAGAAGGGAAATATCACTGGACAACTTTTCAGAAAGATTCTATTCGTCGTAAAAAAATAAAATCTTACTAAATTAAATTCTTAAAATTAACTTTTTTTAGATTTGTACTTAGAGCTTATACGGTAGTTTCTCCGTTAATTATTTTTTGTCGACAGGATATCGATTAAAAAAACTCACCTGTAATGCTTTTTTAGCATCTGTTAATAGCTGTGTAACTTCTTCTACCGTATTATTTCTTATTTCAGCGATTTCTTGGAGATCTAGGTGTTGTTTCGTATATAACTCGAAGACATTACGAAGTGCAAATGGGAGATTAAGTAATACCATCGCAATATGTCTTTCAACCTGTTCTTTACTTAAGTTTGCATCAATTTTTTCGCACATTGCTTTCTCATCATTTTCTACAAATACATGGTCTAATGTGTAGTCATTATGGTTATATGACATATCATCTAGTTCTTCAATTAAAAGTAAATCTCCTCCACCATCTGTACTATATTTTTCTTCCATTTCATCCCATTCAGGTTTAGAATAGTCGTCGATATTTTCGAAAAAAATATCATCAAACTCTTCTTCTACAATAATATCGTCAAGCAATTGGTTGGTTTTTTTAAACAACCATAGATAGAATTTTTTTTCACCCGCAACTTCTTCTATGTTATCATATATTTCTATAAAAAGTTGATCTATAATATCATCTGCTTTGAATTTGTTTTTTGAAAAGTGTCCTTTTTTTATAGCCGTATTCAATTGATCATTAACGTACTTTCTTATTTCGGGCATTATTTTCAATACTAATGCATTAAAGGAAGATCTATCCCCCTCCCTTTTTAATTGAATAAGGTTAGGATAAGTTTCGGTTACGAAAACACGAAACTCTCTCTTGTCTTGGTAAATAGAAACATTCGTTTTCATAGTATATAAAGTTTACTAAATGAGTAGCGTAAAGGTGCAAAAAGTGTGCTTGAGATAACATGATATAAATCATTTTACTAAAATTTCAAATTAAAACGCGTAATCCAAATCTGGAAATTATATGCTATACCTTGGTTACTGCTTCGCACTTAAAGTTTATTGTGTTTGGTGTTCAATAAGTTTAATTTAAACTTGCTGTCATTAAGTGCTTTTATCGTCGTAGTGTAGCCCAGGTTAAAAATAGCATCAATCTTATTCATCTCAAAAGTAGGGTAATTCACTAATTCTTCAGGGTAAATAACCATATCACAGTCTATAAATTTCGACATCGACTCTGCAGCAACTTTAATTTTATAAGCTCTTTGAACAACAGTATAGGAGTGTTTTAAATCTTTGATATCAATCTTTTTTAGAGGGTTTACGTAAACACCGATAATTTTATCACAACGCTTTTTTAGTGGCTCTACCGGAAAGTTATTTAGTATTCCTCCATCGATATAGAATTTCCCATTAATTTCAGTAGGGGTGAATACACCGGGAAAAGAAGCAGAAGCTATTATTGGTTTTATGAGTTGCCCTTTGCTAAATACTTTCAAGGTTCCATCAACAATATTTGCTGCGGTAATATATAATGGTATTTCCAATGAATCAAAACTATCGTTTTGAAAAAATACTTTTAGGTCATCATAGAATTTTTCTGTATCAATGAATCCAGGTTTTTTTCGGGCATATCTATTTGTTTGAAAAATTGAAATGGATTTAAAAAAGTACAATATTTCTGACCAACTTACGCCTGCTGCATATAAACCTCCTACAATAGCGCCGGCACTAGTGCCTGCAATATGTGTAGGGAATATGTTATTTTCTTCTAATGCTTTAATAACACCTATATGGGCAGCTCCTCTCGCTCCGCCTCCAGATAATACCAATCCTATATTCATTTTTAAAATGTATTTAGTTTTAACAAAACTATTCAGTTAATAATAGGTAAATAATGATTCTTATCAGTTTATTATAGAATGGGGCTGAATACTTTTGCTAGGCCTTCCTTTAATCGTTCTACTTTTGATCTATTTAGAAAGAGTTCATAGTTTACCTGACTGCTTTTTTCGCAATACATTAAGAATTCTTCTTTTAAATCTGTGGAGATCTTATTATCATAAATTAAAGCATTAACTTCATAATTTTGTTCAAAGCTCCTAATGTCTAAATTTGCCGTTCCGATAGAGGTTAGTGCATCATCCGATATAATGACTTTACTGTGTAAAAAACCATCTGGATATAAGTAAATTTTAACTCCGGATTCCAGTAGGCTTTCAAAATGAGAACGTACATTCCATTTAACTAAAAGGCTGTCCGAATTCGTAGAAAGAAGTAGCCTAACATCAACACCACTCATCGCTGCAACCTGTAGCGCTTCCATTAAAACTTCACCAGGAATAATGTATGGGTTTGTAATATAAACATACTTTTTTGCACTATTTATTATTGAGAAATAGAGCTGATGAATGGAAGAAAAATTGGAGTCGGGACCACTAGCCACTATTTGCGCCACAGTATTTCCGGGAGCATGTTGTTTGTAAAAGTATTGGCTGTTTAATAAATTTTCTGTACCACTAGCAAAGCTCCAGTCCATCGCAAAAACGGCTTCCAAACTATTTACTACATCACCCTTTAGTTGTAAGTGCATATCGTACCAAGTTCCTAAAATAGAATCTCCTTTGATATATTTGTCGGATACATTAATTCCACCCGTAAACCCCACTATACCATCCACGATAATTATTTTTCTATGGTTTCTATAATTAATAGAGGAAAGGAGTCTGTGTAATCGCATTGGCAAAAAGCTATAAACCTGAATTCCTGATGCTTTGAGACTATTAAGGTACCTATTACTTAGAGTGTGGCTCCCTAATGAATCATATAAAAAACGGACTTCTATCCCTTCATCAGATTTACGTTTCAATATAGACCTGAATTTCTCAGCTAGATCTCCTTCTTCAAAAATATAATACTGGATATGGATAAATTTTTTAGCTGATTCTATAGCCTTAAAGATCGCATCAAAAGTGGCGGAACCATTCCTTAATGGGGTTAACTCGTTGCCATCACTAGGTAAAAATTTTGATCCTTTAGTGATTAGCTTAACCAGCCTAATATGTTTTTTAATCGCGTTCGGAAGTTGAATATCTTCCTCGTTATTCAATGAACTATAATAACTGTCAACTTTATCATAGTATTGAGAGATCTCCTTCGTTTTTTTTAACTTATAAAACTTGTTCTTCTTTCTATTGCGTCCAAGAATGAAATAAAATAACATACCACCTACTGGAACGGTAAAAATAGCTAATAGCCATGCTAGCGTTTTAGTGGGTCTTACACCATAAAGCAATAATTTTCCCATTAAAACGAATGCCAGAAGAAAATATAAAATAATAGCTAGTGTCATGGTTTAATGTTCCTTTGTTGCTATAATCTCAAATTTAACCAGACCACCATCAATGAGGGCTCTCTTAAGTGCCCCCTTTTGGTAGTAATATACATTTTCATTACCCTTTGAGTTTACCTTTTTATAAGCATGATTTCCCATAGAGATTATGGCATTGAAATTGCCATTTTGTTCCGAATATCATTTGCTAATATTCACAGGTTCTTTAAAATATAACATAATAGAGGAATATGAGATCGAATCTTCGAGAATTTTCTTCGACCTATTAGTTTCTACAATTTGATACTTCGTCTTCACCCATTGAGTCAAAGTTTCGGTGTGTGGTTTATCGTTTACAGTAATTTGAACACTGGATTTTTCCAGTGAGCCGTTGTTAAAAATCACGTCATATGTATAGAATACATGAACTGTTGTTATAATTCGGGTTTGAATATTCGTTGCACTTTGATAATATGTTTTGGAATTTTTAGTGCTTCTTGTGGCTGTTAAATTTCCAATTATTTTTGAATTATATACTACATCAAAGTGCATATTTTCTTCCGAAGCATTTATAGAATTCAAAGAAGGAATGAAAAAACTTATAAAAATGATATATAGTAGCATAAAAGGACTTAAAATTACATCGCAAAGTACCTTATTTAAACAAAAAGAACCATGATCTAAGTCATTTAAGGGTTGTATCTATAACTAACTTTTAATTAATTAAGAAGAATTATATAATTAGTAATGTAAGAAGTGGAAATAATAAAAGAATAAATTCAGACAGCCACGATGCCAAGAAGTTGATATTAAACTTAACTTTTAAAGCTTTAGTAACTCGAGAAATAATAATTTTACGAACGATTTCATTAGAAGATGGTTGGTTTTGACTTGGTATGTATCATTTTTTATGTCTGTGAACACTTCCAAGTCTATCTCATTTTTGTATCATAAGTATTGGCTTGAGAAGGACAATTACAAATTATACGGGAAGTTTATATAAAACGGATGAAAAATGAGCTTACCACGCTTTCGCTCAATGATCTCTATAAGGTATGCACTACAAACATAGAAACCGCAAATAAGTTAAAGCGTATTTACCTTTTTATTCTCCTTCATATCACTCGTGCAAGCTTGGTTCATTTCGGAAAATAAAAAACCCACAACTTGCGTTGTGGGTTTCCTTTTGCGGAGAAAGAGGGGTTACCTCCCTGCCATCGGTGATCCCAAGAAGGTATCCAATACAAACATAGAAACCACAAATACGTTAAAGCGTATTTAGCTTTTTATTCTCCTTTATATCACTCAAGCAAGCTTGGCTCATTTCGGAAAATAAAAAACCCACAACTTGCGTTGTGGGTTTCCTTTTGCGGAGAAAGAGGGATTCGAACCCCCGGAGGTGTGACCCTCAACAGTTTTCAAGACTGCCGCATTCGACCACTCTGCCATTTCTCCTTGAGTGCCTCATCAAGCTATTTGCCTGAATGCGGCTGCAAATATAACAACCTTTTTTCATTTAGTAAAGTGTTTTTTTAGATTTTAATTGAAATGAACTTATCACTCCATCAACTTTAAGCCAAATCGTCCAACAAATCATATTATGCCATATATTGCAATGACTTTCAATAGTGTTATTTACTTTACTTATCGCAAAATATTATAATTATCTTTTGCTATTAGTACCTTTACATTTCAAATTTGTAAATGATATCATGACAAAACCAATTTTGGAAAAATTACAGTGGCGATATGCAACTAAGAAATTTGACAGGAATAAAGATCTTTCAGAAGAAAAATTGCAAATTCTTAAAGAATCTTTTAACCTCACTGCAACCAGCTATGGCTTACAACCTTTAAAAATGGTGGTGATCTCGAACCCTGAACTAAAACAGAAATTAGTACCACTCACAATGCAACAAGCTCAGGTTAATGATGCGTCACATGTACTGGTGCTCTGTACCGAAACCGAAATGAATTCAGACTTTATAGAGAAGCATTTCAATAGAGTGGAAGCAACCAGAAATACCCCTAAAGAAATTCTGGAACCTTTTGAGGATTATTTAAAAGTCACTTTTTCGGAAAAAGAGCCTGAAATTATAAAACAATGGATGTCTAAACAAGCGTATCTCGCCATGGGTAACCTGTTAACCGTTTGCGCTATGGAAGATATAGATGCATGCCCTATAGAAGGTTTTGAACCCGAAAAATACGATGAATTATTGGAGCTTGACAAACTCGGACTTCAATCTGTGCTCGTTTTAGCAGTGGGATACCGCGCAGAGGACGATTTCTTCGCGTCACTCGCTAAAGTTAGACGAGGTGTTGACGATGTAATAATCGAATTTAACTAAAAGTCACTTTCATAAAGTCGTAATCTGTTCTTTAAAGTATTCATTTCCTGCTGAAGTAGATCTACGCGCTCCAACAGATTGAAAACAACATCAATTCCTTCGGGATTGATATCCAGATCACGATGCATTCGCACCATTTTCTCAATTTTATATACGGTGTCCCGATGCACAAATTGCCTCTCTTCATATTGTTCTATATGTACGAGTCCGAGTTCACTAAGTTTCGAAATAAAAGTTAAATCGACCTCGTGGGCAGCACAAAATTGTTGTAATGCTATAAATTCTTCCTTTTTCATATTATCTCAATTTTGCTAATTCATTAAACAATTTCGTTTCTTTTTCTGAAAGGTTTTTGGGTATTTGAACCTCATAAGTTATAATTAAATCTCCAAACTGACCTTCTTTCTTGTACACAGGGAATCCTTTTCCTTTCAACTTTACCTTGGTACCATTTTGAGTTCCCGGTTTAACCGAAAGCTTTACTTTTCCGTTAAATGTTGGAATCTCAATGTCTCCACCAAGAACAGCCCGATAAAGATCTAACTTAACCGTATTGTACAAATTGCTTTTGTCTCGTTTAAAGTTGCTGGTATTATTTATCGTGAATTTTAAATATAAGTCACCTTTAGGTCCACCTTGGATTCCTTCTCCACCATGTCCCTTGATCTTGATTACCTGGCCATTTTCAACTCCTGCCGGAATGGTAAGTCTTATGTTTTTTCCATTCACGGTAAGGGTTCTCTTATGAGTAGTATAAACATCGTTGAGGTTTAAAACGAGCTCTGCATTATAATCCTGCCCCTTAAATTTGACATTTCTATTGAAACCGCCTTGCGCAGACCTTCCTCCTCCAAACATACTCTCGAAAAAGTCTGAAAATCCTCCGCCGTCGAAACCTGCATCATCAAAACCTTCGTACGTATACCGTTGTCCAGAACTGCGTTGTTGTCTTTGTTGCTGTTTGGCTCTTTCTATATCATCTGCATGCTTCCAATCCTTGCCATAGGCATCGTATTTTTTACGGTGCTCGGGGTTGCTTAACACTTCGTTAGCTTCATTAATTTGCTGAAATCGTTTTTCGGCATCAGGGTCGTTTGGATTAACATCGGGGTGATACTTTCTGGCTAATTTTCTATATGCCTTCTTTATATCACCTGCGCTGGCACTTTTGTCCAAGCCCAATATTTTATAGTAATCTATATATGACATATTCGTTTTTTCTGGTTATTTCTACTTTTTACATTCATAAAGCAAATGTTACTCCAATTTTTCTTCCAAATAAGAAGGAATATAAATTTATACTAAAACTTCATGTATCCACCTGAGTTTATAACATCACTGAAATATTGTCAGTACATTTTTAGAAAAATAGCGTCATAATGACATGATTTCCTAGAGTGTTGCACGCTGGTATTTTTTTTGTTTAAGATACAACACGACGAAATTAAAGTCGGTTAATAAAATATTAATAACAAAAAAAATAAATAATTATGAAACTAGTAAAAAGAAACAACGGTGCATTTCCAAGTATTTGGGATAGTTTTTACAACGACGACTTTTTTTCAGTTCCGGATATGTTAAAGCCGGGTACAACCGCTCCTGCCATTAACATTAGAAATAACGAAGATGACTTTCTTGTAGAGATGGCAATTCCCGGGATGAAGAAAGAGGATTTTAAAATAGATCTGGACAATAATGTATTGACTATTTCTTCGGAAGAGAAATCTGAACAAGAAGAAACTCAAGATAATTATACGAGAAAAGAATTCAATTATAGTTCGTTTAAGCGATCGTTCACTCTGCCTGAAACAGTGGATGGTGATAAGATCGAGGCCAAATATGAAGCCGGAGTCCTCGGAATTACCATTCCGAAGAAAGAAGAAGCAAAACCGAAGCCACCAAGAGCAATCGAAATTGCATAAGTTAAGAGCGGGATTCCCGCTCTTTTCTTTTTTACCAACTCTTTTAAAAATCACAACGCAACGCTTACCTTTGCCTCACATCTATTTAAAAATTGTAAAAAAATAATACATGCCAGGATTTGAAGTTTTTGGTGCCGAAGAGCGCAAACAAGTAAACGATGTTTTAGAAAGTGGAGTGTTAATGCGATATGGCTTTGACGGCATGCGCAATGGACACTGGAAAGCAAGACAATTTGAAACACTTTTTGCCGAAAGGATGCAGTCTAAACATTGTCAGTTGGTATCAAGTGGCACTTCCGCATTAACTGTTGCATTGGCTTCGGCAGGTATAGGTGCAGGAGATGAGGTGATCATGCCAACTTTTACCTTTGTTGCCAGTTTCGAATCCATTATGATGTTAGGTGCAGTGCCCGTACTAGTGGATATTGATGATACCTTAACACTCGATCCTAAAGCGGTAGAAGCGGCAATTACCTCAAAAACCCGCTGTATCATGCCTGTTCATATGTGTGGTTCTATGGCAGATCTGGGAGCACTAAAAGCAATTTGCGACAAACATGATCTGTTGTTACTAGAAGATGCTTGTCAGGCGATAGGAGGTACCTACGAAGGTAAACCTCTTGGAAGTTATGGTGACCTGGGCTGTTTTTCATTCGATTATGTAAAGACGATCACCTGTGGAGAAGGGGGTGGTATTATTACTAATTCTGAAAAATTTGCCATCAATGCAGATCAATATCAGGACCACGGCCATGATCATATAGGAAATGACAGGGGTGCTGAGACACATCCTACATTGGGTTATAACTTCAGGATTTCAGAATTAAATGCCGCAGTAGGAATTGCGCAATTGGATAAATTGGATGGAATTCTAAAACTTCAGAAGAGAAACTACCTCATTATGCGCGAAGTTCTTGAAACTGTGGAAGGTGTTACTTTTAGACGTGTACCGGACGGTGGAGTAGAAAACTATTCGTTTCTAAATTTCTTTCTTCCTTCGGAAAGCATTGCCCAAAAAGCTCATAAAGCTATAGCTGAAGCAGGTGTCGATGCCTGTTTTTACTGGTATACAAACAACTGGCATTATATCAACGGTTGGGAGCATCTACGAAACCTTAATTCTTTAGGAAAGCTTCCTCAGGAGATACAAACTCAAATTCAGGATCTAAACAATACTAACTTCTCGAAAAGTGACGCATGGATGGGACGTACTATTTCCTCGCTAGTAAAAATAGGTTGGACAGAAAAGCAGGTTCAGAATAGGGCAGAGGCAATTAAAAACGCTATCATTTCGGTACTCTGATAATTTACTGCGGTTCGTTTTATCGTACCCGGATCGTTTCCGAAGCTAATATTAAAATCGTCATTCCTATTGGTCGCATAAAACAGCGATAACTCTCTTTTAGATTTATTCCATTGTATTGCCATGTTACATATGTTATAGAGATTGTAACATAAGTGATATAGGGGATTTGTCGATTCCTGTAAGTTCGCATAGTCTAGTTTTTATACAATAAAATTCGGTCTATGAGAATCAATGCTCTTACTATCAGAAATACTTCAATATTGGGTTTATTTCTTACCCTGCTTCTCATTTCCTGTAACCACAATCCGAAGAACGCTATCGCCGAAAATACTGCCACGACTGGTAACTATGCTGTTGAAGTAAACATGGAGGGTAAGGTCTTTCAGATAAAACAAGAAGACCTGGAACCAAATATGAAGAAAATTTTTAAGAAAGATTCTATTTTTCTTGAGTTTTGGGAAGATGGTAATCCTATAAGACTAAACCTAAATCTTACCCATACAGATATATTGGAGCAAGGCACTACTTCGTTTCAAATTCCCGAAGACAACTCACCCCGAATAAAAGCCGACTTGAACTTTTTTAATACTGAAAGGGATGTTAAGAGAATGAACAAGCGTATCATTTTCAGAAAGGGAAGTATTGAAATTAAAAAATTAACGAATAATCGTCTCGAAATGACCTTCGAAGGTGAGGGAAGTGGAATGATGGACCGTAACAATACCTTTCCCATTTCTGGAAATATAATGGTTAATTATTAATAGATATTGCCTAAGCATATCGACAAAAATCGGAGTTATGAAAATAAGAGTTTTACTATTTGCAATCGGACTCGCTTCATTGATTGCATCCTGTGGTGCAGAAGACCTTGGAAAGTCAGATTGCGCCATACATTATATTAATTATCTAGACCGATCTGAAGATGAATATCAGGAGTTGATGGTTCAGCCAGATAGTCAGGGCAATGATCAATCTTTAGAAAATTGCTATAATAGGCATCATTATACAAGACGTTATATACTGCGTTTATATACAACAAGAAATGACCTTAATGCTGGAAATTGTACAGAGGAAGAAAAAAATGATATAAGAGCTGAAATAAGTGAACGAATTCAGGAACTAGAACAAGATATTGAAAATATATGGAGTCGATGTGACGAGGTTTTTGGCGGCGACTAAGGCCTCTTAATTTTAAAGATATATTAGGTAAGAATAATAATTAACTATTACAATGGATTCACTTAAAAATACACTATTAGCTATGTTAGTAATTCTGGTCATTTCTTGTGAAGAAGATTCTAAGAAGCTAAAGCAAGAAGTTAAGAACACCACAACCAAGATAAAGAATACTAGTAAAGTTGCTGAGGATGGGGATATAATGCTGGAAAATATTGAAAAATTAAAACAAGTTACACCCGTTTCTAAAGAACAATTTGAATCCTGGGTAGCTGAGACATTGATTGACCTACCTAAAGCATCATCTATGATAAACTTTATACCTGGTTTAAGTTCATCTGGCACAACCTATAGTAAGCAAAATAAGAGTGTTAGAGTGATGGTAATTGATGGAGCTGGAGAAAAAGGTGCAAGCGGAGTAGGGCCGTATAGAATGTCTAGTACCATGGATTACGATCAGGAAGATGAATGGGGTTACACAAAGTCCAGGATTATCAACGGAATTAAAGTAAAAGAATCTTACCGAAAGAGTGGTGAGGCTTATACGCTTTCTATGTTTTAGTGTGACCGATTTGCAGTTGATGTGAAAACATCGAAAGTGACAAAGGAAGAACTGGATGATATTATGAAAGAACTCAACCTTGAACAACTCTTAAAATTCTAAGTGGGAAAGAAATTTTTATTTTTTATGAAGTCAATTAGCTCTTATCGTTTAGCCGGAATATGTGCGTTCGCATTGTTCTTCTCAATGTGTTCCTGTGATGAGAAAAAGGAGAAACAATCTCTGGAAAGCAGTGATTCGGAGATGGTTTATTCTGAAATTATTTCCGAAGAAAGCTTTAAAAGGAGCTGGGATATTATGAATAAGGGGCAAGAATTGGCCAATAATGGAGCTTCCATTGAAGAGATCTTAAAGATCTTGCCGGATGCTACTTTAGTTGAAACTAATGAATCGGACGTGATGTTCCATATTAATGGAAGCACTCCCATGATAATCGAACTTCCAGTCTCTTCAGAAACTATAAATAATAAAGGAGGTAGCGTTAAACTGATACAGCAGCGAAGAATTTCCACAGCAATAGTTTCAGGAATAAGTGCAATTAATAAGCCGGTGGAAGACGAAAAGAAGCCTGAAGATGTAGTTGGGAGTCAGAGAGGTGAAAAAGCACGCCAAGTGAAAAAGGCGCTTTTAATGTCTCCTTTCTTAGCTGAATTTGGAAATGATGATGATTACTATTCGGTAAAAGATATTTTTAACAGGCATAGGAATTATAGTGGAAATGTTGCTGTTCGACAAAGTAAACTGAGTTTAAAGGATTTTGAAGATTGGGGGCAGTTCGATATAGTTCATGTGAGTACCCATGGTAAGAATTTCTGCGGAAACATTAACATAGTGGTTAAAGGTGACATCAATAAAGCCGATAATCAAGGCAAGAAAAACTGTAGAAGCTTATTGTCTACCGGGATAAAGCATGGTTATTTAAAGGCTTCTGAAGCCTTCGAGTTTATTAATACAAACGGATATGCCGGACTGGTCGTCGTTTCAACCAAGTCATTTCACTTACGAAGTACATTTTTTGATCATTTTTATGGGAAGGGACTTAAAAACAAGATCTGGTATTTCTCGGCTTGTGAAATGGGACAGCTGTCTGATATGACTTCTACAATGTCGCGAATTCATAAAAACGGTCACTTTCTTAATTGGACTAATGTCGTTGGTGTTGACGATGCAAGCAGAGCCGCCACGACATTTTACACATCGATCTTTAAAAATGGAATAGATGCCAATACGGCCTATGAAAAGATTCCCAGAGTTGAAAAAACGAATTTATTGTCCACCGTCACCATACTAAGAGATGGAGACGAAATAACCAAAAAAACAACTACAGATTTGAAGATCATCAATACCGGAGTTTTAAAACATGGTATTGAGTTAATTGATCTTATTCACCCGGAAGACAATACAATTGTAAGAACCGGTGATTTTTATCCAGTTGAGGGTAATTTTGGCGACGGACAAAAAGAAGCGATCGATCTAAGGCTTAGATTATATGGTTTTACAAGATCAGAATTTGAAGCACAAAAGTTTAAACTGAGCTTAAAAGTTGATGATGAAACGGTCTTAAACAAGATACAGTTTATACCTAATACTACTAATTATGAAATTTCTGTACAGAACATTCCGCAACATGAATATGGGATTGAAGTCTATATAAAGAATATTAAAATAGCCGACGTTGGTGAAAAGACAGACTTGACGCTAAAAGCGTATCTCCATTTCGACGACACCTATTTTTCTATTCATTCTGAAAAAGTAAATATAAAATCGGAGGGCATACTTGCTATTATTAATGATGGTAATAGTATCGCTAAGTTCTATTACGATGCTGCCCGAGATGCTGTAAGAGTAGAAACTGATGATCAAAATATGGATACCTATATGGATGCCGAAGGTTATTTCTACTTTCATAATAATAATGAAGGAATGCCTTTAGGATGGGTAAAATCTAAAGCCATGGCATCCATGTTTATGGGGAATTTCTCTTTTACTGCAGTTGAAGGAAATGAACATGTGAATGACGATACGGGAAAATTTAATTTTCCTATAATCTCCTGGGCACAAAAACATACTACGCGCCATTACTCACAGAACTCTAATTTCAGAAAACAAAGTTTAGAATGTGATCTTTCTAAACCGTGTGTCAAGTTTGAGGGAATTGCTGGCGAAGAAACCGGGCATTATGCAGTTTTTAATCCGGGGGGTAAATTAATAGAGATGGGGCAGGACGCATTCAAAATTAAATTTGAATACGGTTTGTATGAAGTTAAATTACCGGTGGCTGCAGAAATATCCATTCCCGGATTCAATTAATACGATGTTTAACCAAATTAATAGATATGAAAGTTTTACTAAGTAACTTAATGCTCCTTCTTATTTTAGCAAGCTGTAACGATTCAAACACGGCGACTAAACCCCTATTGACAACAGAAAATATTCAGGTTGCACAAAAAATTACTGAAGCTTCCAAACCGGATAACAGTAGTAGGTCTAGTCAAGACGATTGGTATTGGAAAAACACAAAGATGAGTAGTGATGGGAAGTTTCAGAATTGGGAAGAAGGTGCAGTAGATATCGTTATGACATACAGAATGAAGCAGAATGATGCGCAGCCTAGGACGGTTAAAGTAGGAACTATAAATGCCGCAGGTGAGATCTCGATGACGTTACCTTCAGAAATAAAGACAGAAACAAAATTAGATAATCTGGGCAATCTCTTTTTCTATGATATTCAGGATATTTCTAATTTGAACTATGAGAATGGAAATTCGGGTTACTTTTCTAATAACTCCTTCTTGGTTGAAAAGAATGGCAAAAGCGTTGGAAATTTAACTATGGGTAACTCGGTACGCACTACGTATAATTTGGTAAATCAAAGTACGCTTACTATGGGTGATGAGGGATATTTATTATATATGGCATATCTTGACGAGGCCGGTAGTTTAAAGGGGACAGAATCCAGAACTGATAAGGTAAGAAGAGACGGTACAAATACTATTGAGGCTGCCACTACCGTGGTTTACGATCTGGATTTTCAACCCGGGTGGAATTATGTAAAAGTGGAAGTAATTGGTAAATACGATCTGGATCATGAAAGAGGATTAAACGCTTCATGGTTTAAAGAACATCAACACACTGTAGTTTCGGAAATGCCGGAGGATGCTGCCTATTTTTTCAGGAAACAGAATTACTAATAACTTACGTATTCTGTAATTTCCAATCCATAGCCAATCATACCCACACGCTTCGTTTGCTCACTGTTAGATACGAGTTTTATTTTATGAATTCCCAGATCGTGGAGAATCTGAGCACCAATTCCAAAGTCTTTATTATCCATTACAATTCGTGGAGCCTTGGCAATTTTGTTTTCAGACTGAGCTTCTTTTAGATCGGATAAACGTTTAAGCAGGTTAAGCGACTGACTCTGCTGATTTATAAAAACTATGGCGCCTTTACCTTCAGAATTAATTACACTAAACATATCGTCAAGTTTCTTTTCGGCGTTATTGGTTAGCGTTCCTAAAATATCACCATTGACCAAAGTTGCATTTACCCGCACCAAAACAGGCTCGTCCTGCTTCCAATGACCTTTTGTAAGTGCAATATGTACTTGGTCGTTCGTAGTTTGCTTATATGCTCGTAGTCTGAAAGAGCCAAATTTTGTATTGATATTAAAATCTTCTTTTTTCTCTATCAATGAATCGTGTTCCATTCTGTATGCAACAAGATCTTCAATTGAAACCAGCTTAAGATCAAACTTTTTAGCCACTTCCACAAGATGTGGTAGTCTTGCCATGGTTCCGTCCTCATTCATGATCTCGACGATTACTCCTGCGGGGTGCAAACCAGCTAATCTTGCAAAGTCTATGGCGGCTTCGGTGTGTCCGGTTCTGCGTAAAACTCCTCCGTCTTTTGCTTTTAGCGGAAAAATATGTCCGGGTTTACTAAGATCATGTGGTTTAGTAGCAGGGTCTATTAGTGCTTTCACTGTTTTCGCCCTATCTGAAGCTGAAATACCAGTTGTGACCCCTTTTCCTTTTAGGTCGACCGAAATGGTAAAAGCGGTTTCCATTGGGTCTGTATTATTACCGGTCATCATCTCAAGTTGTAGTTCTTTACAATGCGTCTCGGTAATAGGTGCGCAAATAAGTCCGCGACCATTTGTCGCCATAAAATTGATAATTTCGGGCGTCACTTTTTCGGCGGCGGCAACAAAGTCGCCTTCGTTCTCACGATCCTGATCGTCCACAACAATAATTACCTTACCTTGCTTAATATCTTCAATAGCTTCTTCAATAGTATTTAGCTCAATAGTGGCTTCTTTTTGTGATGTAATCATGATGTTAGAATTATTGGTGCAAAGATACTGAAACTAAGATTCTTTTGTGGAAGCTTTATTTTTCTTTTTGAATAAACCCGTTATACGTTGAGTGAAGGATTCAATATCAAAAACACCCTGATCTGTAGTTGCTCGGTAGGTTAACCAAATACTTAACGGAAGCATGATTACAGTACTAAGCCAGGTTGCTATAAAGGGGTGTAAGGTCCCGTCTTCGGCACTGTTTTTAGCAAAAATCCCAATAAAGTGATACGTAAGAAACAACATGATCGCTACCACCATTGGTAATCCCATTCCCCCCTTCCGAATAATTGCGCCCAGAGGTGCCCCTACAAAGAATAAGATAATACATGCAAAGGCTAACACATATTTATCATGTAGTGCCATTTCAAACTTGTTTAATCTCTTTGTTTTTATTTTAAACTCATTCTTTTTTGCACTTATAGACTGTAGAGTTCCTCTTACATTATTTATCGCCATATTAACCACTTCGGGTTGTCTTTTTGGTGTGAATATCTCAATAACAGAAGTTAAGGTATCGGGTACAGGAGCATTTTGCACCACTCTATCCTCAAATTTTGCAATCCCACTCCTATAATACATATTATCTGAAAAAATTCGAATATCGTTAGAATAACTGTTTGAAAGAGAATCTATCTCCACAAACAATTCGCTCATCTTATACATATTGTGATTGCTAAGATCATTCTTTTTGTCAATATCGGTATCGTTTAATGCCGTAAGATCGATATTGATCTTGTATTCTTCAAAATAACTCTTCGCAAAGGGTTTTGATCGTTGTTTCTGAAGGTCTTTTACCTGTATGTCTTCGTAGTAATATCCGTCATTCAATATTAAAGAAAGGGTATTACTACCTTCCTCACTTGCCAGTTCGCCATTATTTGCAATAATAACGATATAATTTCCGGTAGGCTTTTCCGGATTTTTTTTATGAATTACGATATCGTCTAAATACTGATCCCGGTCCCCGGACTTTTCTGAAACCTTTATATTGAAATCATCACCTATCTGACTAAATTGTCCTTCGGCGATTACCATCGACGGACTTACTGACGCGATGTTTCTACGTAGGTTTTGCCATTTATATTCGGACCATGGTATAACATTGTTGGCAAAGAAAAAAGCGGTAATACTTAATATTCCAATAAAGACCATCAAACTTCGCATGGCTCGCTGTAGTGAAATACCAGTCGACTTCATCGCGGCAAACTCGTATTTTTCAGCAAAACTCCCAAAAACCATCAATGAGGTTACTAAGATCGTTAACGGAAGCACTAAAGGAATGAGTCTTGGTGATACAAACCATAAGAACTTCAGAACGATCCAAACATCCAGATCCTTACCGGCTAATTCAGAAATATAAAGCCAGATAGTTTGTAGGACAAATATGAACATTAAAATAATGAAGACGCTAAAAAACGTCTTCACATAACTTATTAATATGTATTTATCCAGTATTTTCAAGGAAGCAGTTAATCTAACTTGTTGATATAATAACCTTCTTTTTTGTACTTAGCCTCATCAAAGGTAAAAAAGGATTGGGAAAGAGGCTGATTTGTCTTAAACGAATTTACGGTAAGAGTGTATTTGGTGCCTCTCGCATCTGTCTGAATTAATTTATAAATATGCTTGGTCTGTACGTCTATCCCTAACAAAATATCCTTGATCTCGGCATTTGAGTCTATTGGGATCAACTTTACAAATTGAATCTTTCTTCCTTTCACGTTTTGAACAATATCCATTTTATAGGTATATCCCTTCTCATAGAAAGTCAACATCTTAGAAGGAGTGATCTCTTTATCATCCTGAGCGTTGTAATTTGAAATCGTTACCTCTTCATCCTCCGGCACGATAGTATAGATCTTTTTTCCATCAAACATTCTAGTGGTGCCAAGCATATGAAGTACGTATTGGTTTCCCTTCAAGGTTACATCTCCACGGGTATCCTGATTAACACCTTCTTTTGCATTATTTAGATTGTATTTAAAATCAATCTGAATGTTTTCATAGCTTTTCACTTTGGCAGATACTTCGTTCAATAACGATTTTGCCTGTTGCGCTTCAACTGTGATTCCAGTTAAAATTAACATCAATATAAGCGTTACTCTTTTCATCATTTTAAGTATTATTTCCTTCGTTATCTAATAGTTGGTTTAAAGCGTCAATAGTTGGAACGAGTACCTGTCTGGCTTTACTTCCCTCAAAGGGACCTACGATCCCCGCAGCTTCTAGCTGATCAATAATACGTCCTGCTCTATTGTACCCAAGTTTTAATTTCCTCTGTAACAGTGAAGCAGAACCTTGTTGAGCAATTACCAATACCTCTGCGGCTTCTCTAAATAATTTATCTCGTTCGTCGATACTAATATCAAGATTTGTGCCACCTTCTTCACCTACATATTCTGGAAGCATATGTGCATCAGGATACGCTTTTTGCCCCCCAATATAGTCGGTAATATCTGCAACTTCCGGGGTATCTACAAAGGCACATTGTATCCTTACCAGATCATTGCCCTGAGTGTACAACATGTCACCTCTACCAATTAGCTGGTCGGCACCCGAATTGTCCAGGATAGTTCGTGAGTCTATCTTACTCGTCACCCTAAAAGCAATCCTGGCCGGGAAGTTTGCCTTAATGATCCCCGTAATAACATTTACCGACGGGCGTTGTGTTGCAATAATTAAGTGAATCCCTATCGCACGAGCCAATTGCGCCAGTCTGGCGATGGGAGTTTCTACCTCTTTTCCGGCAGTCATAATTAGATCTGCAAACTCATCAATTACCAAAATTATATAGGGTAAATAATGATGCCCTTCATTCGGATTTAATTTTCGTGCCTTAAATTTAGTATTGTACTCCTTAATATTCCGCACCATCGCATCTTTTAGCAAATCGTAGCGGGCATCCATTTCAATACAGAGAGAATTCAAGGTGTTGATCACCTTATTCGTATCTGTTATTATCGCCTCTTCAGTATCCGGTAATTTTGCGAGATAGTGTCGTTCAATTTTATTAAAAAGAGTAAGTTCAACCTTTTTAGGATCAACCAACACAAATTTTACTTCGGCAGGGTGTTTTTTGTAAAGTAAAGAGGTTAGAATTGCATTTAAACCAACAGATTTTCCTTGACCGGTCGCACCTGCCATTAAAAGGTGAGGCATTTTCGCTAGATCTACTACGAAGGTCTCATTACTAATGGTTTTTCCTAAGGCAAGAGGCAATTCCATTTCTGCATTCTGAAATTTGGGAGATGCAATTGTGGATCGCATAGAAACCACTTTTGGATTCTTATTAGGAACCTCAATACCAATCGTTCCGCGACCCGGTATTGGCGCGATGATACGAATACCTAATGCCGAAAGTGAGAGCGCAATATCATCCTCCAGATTTTTGATCTTTGAAATCCTAACTCCCGCTTCGGGGACAATTTCATAGAGTGTTACCGTTGGTCCAACAGTAGCTTTGATGTTAGAAATCCCAATTTTGTAATTGTTGAGTGTCTCTACGATTCTGTTTTTATTTTCCTCGAGTTCTTCCTGATTGATTGTAATTCCTTTTCCCGCGGTGTAATCTTTTAATAACTCAATGGTAGGATACTTATAATTACTCAGTTCCAGTGTGGGATCAAATTCTCCAAAATCCTTTACTAGTTTATCACTCAGGTTTTCTGAAACAGTTTCTTCTTCAGCCGCTTGTTCTACTTCCATAGCTACTTCTGTTTCGGGAGGAGTTGCGATCTCTTCCTGAACCTGAACTTTCAAGGTTGGTTCTTTTATTATCTCTTCGGAATTAGCCGGACCTGAATCTGAAGTTTCAGGATTTAAGACCGTTTCAATCACTTCATTTTCATAATCGGTTCTGCTTACTTTCTCCTCTGAAGTTTCCGAAGAAAAATCGGAAGCAATTTCCTTTTTTGTCTTCTTTAATGCCGAAGTAACCATCTCCGGTGTCATTTTCAATCTAATTACCAAATAAACAATTAGTAAAAAGACCATTACCAAAATAGCACCTATAAGTCCGAGGTAATCCTGAAGCAGATCATTTATCTCAAAACCGATAACTCCACTGAAAAGTGACGACTGAAGCGTGAAAAAGCCGAAGAAAACAGAGACCCATATCATCACTAAAAGTCCCCAAAACCAGAACTTCACAAGTTGTTTTTTGGCGTAATCGAAGAAAAAATAAATTCCGGTAAGCGTAATTAAGAATCCTATAATAAAGGAAGCCATCCCGAACCCATCATAAATGAAAAAGTGACCTACGTTGGTTCCAAATTTATTTAACCAGTTTTTTGTGACTAATTCTCGCTCGCCTAGTTCACCAACAGCGCTTTGGTCGGCCTGCCATGTGAAGAAATAAGATATAAATGAAAATAAAAGTGCCAATCCCAGGAAAAACAGAAAACTCCCTAGCAATATCTTCTGTTGCTTAGACAACGCAAAAGAAACTTTTTTACGTGGTTTTTTAGCTTTTTTGGATGTTGCGGTCTTCTTTTTAGCCATGTAGGAATTGTTCACTTTCAGCAAAAATACAATAACAAAACGTCTCAAACTAAATAAAATTTTCTAAAACCGAGATGACATTTTTAAATATTTCCGATGTGTATTTATAATTAACCTAATAACACTTTTAATTATGAAACCATTTAAATACCTATTAGTACTTGCGTTAGTTCTTTCAATATTTACTTCGTGTAAAAAAGATGACGATTCTATGGAAACTATGTTAGATAATGCAGCCCTTATTGTAGGAACATGGCATTACACTATGGGAACTACAAATGGAACATTAGATCCCCCAGAGGATTGTCAGGAGTTTTTTGCAGTAACTTTTAGAGAAGATCTTAGTATGACAATTTTTGATAGGGAAGGATCTAACTGTGAAACATCCATACAAACTCAGGGAACGTACTCCATAAATGAAAATACTCTTACGGTGAATACAGGTGAGACCTTAACGGGAGAAATCCTGGAATTAACCGCCAACATTTTGAAGATACGCTTCGTTGAGGGGAGCGTTACCGAGGTTGAAACATACGAGAAATAACTAACCAGTCTCTCTATTCAAACTTAGTAAAAGGGTGTCTAAGACACCCTTTTTACCTTTAACTAAGAAGATTGTATAATATTAATAACTCGTTGTTTCGTTGCCATTGAATCCATCCCTTACCTACTTTTTTAAAACCGTCATTCAATAAAAGCACCTCCATCCATTTGTCTTTTATCTTTATGGGACGCATAAATTGATATTTGGTATTATCAACTCCCGATGCTGTAAAGGGTCTGTTTCTAACTACTTCTTTCGATTCCGGTAAAAACTCTACCGAGTGCATACTCAATAAAAACTCCGGCCAATAGATCACGTTTCCTGCTTTTCTGGGAACGTATGAGGTTTGATCGTTTGTAGCATTTACTACCACTTCCACAAATTCTTCCGTAACACTTTCAATTTTAAAATAGAGTCGGTCGTAATCCAGCTTCATAATCTCTGGCACCAACCATGGCGGAGCCGTAGCAATTTCGAACTGGTTGTACTTATTCCGTGTAAAAGTTATACTGTCAATTGGGGAATGATCCATCAAGGATTTTTCAAGGTTTAAGTTTCCGAAGAAATACATAGTATTGTTTTCATGGTAATTGGGAGCAAAATAACCCATCCCCATAGATTTGTTCATTGCCGGATTATTAATTTCAACCGGTGAGGCGGTCTCATAATTGTACAAAAGCGCTGTAGGTTCATTTACGGGTTCGGCGGTAGGCGTTGGAGTAGTTGGTGGAGGATCAAATTGTTCATTCTTGTCCTCTTGTATTTTGTCGCGTTGCTTAAACTGATAGTATGTATAGCCCCATGTTGCTAATAAAACCACAAGTAGGAGCCAGTTTAACTTTTTGATCATTGATGTTTCCAGAAAATATGCAATAAAAAAGGAAGCAATAAACGCAATCCCGGCAAAAAGGACTCCATAACCTACTACTATGGCACCTCCCGCCAGGCCTTGTCCTTTCCCTGCATCAATAAAACCTGCGAAGGATAAACCCAGGACAAAAAACACAAGTAACATTAAAAAGTAGAATACAATGTTCGCGAGTTTAAGAAGCTTTTTCATGATCAGAATTATTAGATATTGATTTTTTATTATTCTAACTCTTTGATAACAGTAAGTGTCTCACCCGGTTTTACTTCTATAGTAAACTCTGCTCCTTTAGCCGATTTGTTATAGACCCCATGCTCTGATAAGCTGACTATATATTTCCCGGAAGTTAAAACCACTTCTTTATTCTTTTTATATGTTCGTCCACCGTACACACTTTTACCGGTTGCAACATCTTTGATACCGATACCAGCATCCATTGGCTCTCCGTTATAATTGCCCCCTAAAATTACTACGCCCGTGCTAAAATTGTAGCTTACCTCCTTGGTTTCACCGTTGTTTACAGATACATTTTCAAGAATATGAGTAGATGCTACACCATAGGTGTCGCGTGCATACAATTCTATATTATAAGTTCCGGCATCTACATCTAAAGTCTTAGGGTTTGCATACGTTCGTCCTCCAATTACATTTTTCCCATCAAGTGTTTTCACGCCAATTTGACTGTCCCATAGTTTGTTATTATTACTTATCAGGAACTTTAATTTTGCTCCGTCCAGACTAACTGTTCTATAGGTAGTTTTATCGTTGAAGGTTTGAATATTATTTACAGCAACGGCAGAAATAGCTCCGAAACCGTGAGGATGAACTTTGAGGTCGTAAGTAGCTTGTGGAAGAAATAGATAAACAGTGTCCTTGTAGGTTCGTCCCCGGTCAATTATATTCTCAGTTCCCTTAGCGTATGCAATTACTTGTGCATCCAGAGGTTTACCGTCTTTTAATACATAAACTCCAAAATTACCTTTCTTATCGATAGTTTGATTAGTTGCTTCTTCGAGAACATCCCCTAAATCGGCTCCATTCTCGGCATTAAAATACTTTCCGTCACCTGCATTTGCTGCACATTTTAACTGTTTCGTTTCTCCGTCTTTAAGTCCGAAACCAATTATATGCAGTTTAAAATCTACCCCTGTGTTTTTAGCTGCTGTGACCACGTCGCAGATATTTCCGTTACAGGATTCTATCCCGTCTGTTACTAAGATTATGGTAGCTTTGGTTTTTGTGCTTTTTAGTTTTTCGATCACCAGGTTTGCCGAATGAGCGAGTGGTGTCATACCAAGGGGTTTTATTTTTTTTACTTCGGAATTAACCGTCGCTTTCGAATTATTGGAGATATCGACTAAAAATTCAACATCCTTGCAGTCGCCTTTTTGTCGATGTCCATAGGCTACTAACCCAATATTTTGATCTCCGGGAAGATTTTCTATGGAAGTTTCGAGTACTTCCGAAGCAATTTCCATTTTAGTTTTACCTTGCATCTGTCCCCACATGGAGCCACTTGCGTCGTAAATAAATATTATAGGAGAGGGTTGTGATTGATTTTGAGCAAATATTGGTATTGCAAAACCAATAGCACATAGTAAAATGGCTAGGCGCTTCATAAATAATTATCTTTAGTTAGTTGAATAACAGATAATTAAATATACTAAAATTTTGGAATATAAATAATGCATGCAACGATGACGGCAGCAATTGCTGCAAAGAAAACTGCACCTGCCGCTACATCTTTAATATAGCCTATTTTATTGTGGAAATCCGGGTGAACGAAGTTTGCAATTTCTTCGGCTGCAGTGTTAACACCTTCGATGCTCATTACGAGTCCTATAGCAAAAACCTGCATGATCCATTCGGTTGCTGATATCTCAAAATAAAACCCTGCGATCGTTACTAAAATTGCTATAATGGCTTGTACCTGAATACTATCTTCATTTTTCAGAAGCATATACGCACCTTTGATCGCATAGCCACAACCTTTTAATCTACGGCCTATAAATGAATCTTTTTTATTCATATAAATTATTGAAATCGGACAAAATAAATGTATCGTCGCAAAGGTAATAAAGTAGATCGTATTAAATTCCTAAATAAAAAAGGGTTGGCATTTCGCCAACCCTTTTAACTTTAACTTTAATCTAATTAATCAATTACAAGTCACCACATTATTTGGAGTGAACCCATTACAGAATAGGAAACACTCATTGTACATTGTAACAATTGTCCCGTTCGATAATTCTACACAAATAGGATCATAAGGTTCGTTTATACAGCTGTTACATTGGTCCACACATGTTACAAAATCTGTAAATCCGTCGCACTCAGCATAACAAGCATTAAAGTAAGTAATCAATGTTCCGTCAATATCTACACATACGGGGTCGTACACATTTGGACAATTACAGTTGTCACAAGAAGGAGGCACCCATTCTAATTCCTCACAACAGTCCGGATTATCATTTATACATACTTTTACAAAGTCGGTACTCAAACCACTAAATTCAAAATTCTCAATAGTAAGCGGAAGTTCGGACAAAGAGTAAAACCCTAACAGATCGCCGTTTCTTACATACACATCGAAGAAATCATTTCCAGGGTTTACATAGTCAAAGTCAATTGTTATAGCATAATTTCCGGTAGCTGGGTTACATGCCCCAATATCTACTGTTAGGTCTGATATATCACAGTTTCCATTATTGCAGTTTGGTGATAACCATTCAATATCTTCACAGCAATTTGGATTATCGTTAATACAAACTTGAACATAATCTAAGTTTAATCCACTCATTTCGAAGTTCTCAATTGTAAGGGGTAAATCTGATAGTGGATAAAATCCTAATAGATCTCCATTTCTAAGATATACATCGAAGAAGTCATTCCCAGGATTGTCATAATCAAAGTCTATGGTAAGTGAATAAGTTCCATCTACATTGCAATTACCAACCACTACATTGAGATTTGAAATTTCACATTCATCTGCTTCACATGGCACAAATTGATTAGGAGTATAACCTTCGCACATTGCTAAACATTCGTTGTTGAACTGTATTAAATTGCCATTGTTGTCTAATACGCAAACTGGATCGAATGTAGTTGGACATCCGCATCCTGTACATGGGAAATATTGGTTAGGAGTAAAACCTGCACATTCTGCGTGACAAGCGTTGGGAAACGTGATAACAACAGTGACTCCATTTTGTATAATTTCAACACAAACAGGATCATAATCTGATGGGCAAGGACAGGAATTTCCAATATCACAACTATCAAGTAGTGCCGCAAATTCAGTTTCGTTAGTAATTGTTAATGTTTCGATCTGATTGGTTGCAGGATTATAAATTTCCACATCGAAAGGAAATTCGATGCCTACTATATATAGTTCAGGAGTTTCATTAAGGATAATAGTAATTAAATCTGTGAAATTTTCCACAGTTACAGTAGTGCCGGTATTATAAACTAACTCTAAAGGATAGACAAATTCAAAACAGAAATCGAATATTATGTTTCCTGTTGGGTTTTCGGTAGGAATAAGATCTCCATTTTCATCAACATGAATATCTAATTCTTCAAGAACTCGTTGTAATGAGGCACTTTCATTTACGTTCGGAACGTTAGTAATTGCTTCGTCATTTGTACAGGCAGTGAAGCTAAAAAGCAATATCGCTGTAAAAAATAGTATTTTTAATTTTTTCATTTTCAAAGGGTTAAGATTAGTTCTTGCGCTTTTTTATCGATTAATCTATAATAAGACAATCGTTGTTGAAATTACCCTATGAAAAAATAAATTTAATTTTTACATAGCTTTGAACCATCAATAATACCAAGATTAGTTCATGTCTCTAGAATTTAAAAAAATATGTAATCCGCAAGTGTTTGAGCGCCTATTTAATGCTTATGCTCAAGACCTTAAGCGTTTCCTGTTTTTTAAAACTCATGATCTAGATACTGCTAACGACATAATGCAAGAAACTTTTATAAAGTTATGGGAAAATTGTGATAATGTAAATCCCGAAAAAGTAAAGAGCTATTTATTTACAGTTGCGAACAATACGTTTCTAAACTTAGAGAAGCATAAAAAGGTAGTTCGAAAGCATCAGAGTGAGATGGTAAGGGGTATACATAATTCGGAATCTCCCGAATTTTTGATGATAGAAGAAGAGTTTTTAAAAAAGATTGAAAAAACGATTAAAGAATTACCGGACAAGCATAGGGAAGTGTTTTTACTTAACAGAATTGAAAAGAAAAAATATAGGGAAATTGCAACAATGCTCAATATTTCAATCAAAACGGTTGAAAAGAGAATGCACTTGGCTTTAATAGAGATGAAAGAAAAGGTTGGTAAAGTGTAAGGCAAACATATAACTTGAAAAAAAATAAAATTAACGTAGGGTTTTTAATTTAGAAGTTGTCATATAAAGGATAACGTATGGAAAATAAAAATATAAATAGGGGAGAGGATTTCTTTTTAAGCGATTGGTTGGAAGATAAAATTTCGGATAAAGAGCTTCAGAAAAAAGTAACAGAAGAAGAATATATTGCCTACCAGAAACTGAAGAAAGGAATTGAGGTTTATTCTGAACTTAATAGTTCGTTAGAGAATTCATTTAAGGAGATTCAGAAGAAGATATCGAAAAAGAAAGTTAGTAAGACGAAGGTGGTAAATATGAAATGGGCAATTTCAATAGCCGCTTCGTTAGTTATAGTATTCGGATTGTATTTTGCTTTTGAAAACAGTGACCAAACCATAGCAACGGCTATTGCGGAGAAAAAATCTACTGAACTGTTAGATGGATCTGAAGTTATGTTAAATTCAAAATCTTCTTTGAGTTATAACGCCAAAGAATGGGATCACAACAGACTAGTTCATTTAAACGGGGAAGCTTTTTTTAAGGTTTCTAAAGGAAAAACTTTTACGGTAGCCACCGATATAGGAAAAGTTGAAGTCTTAGGAACACAATTCAATGTGAATGTAACCGATGATTTTTTTGAAGTAACCTGTTTTGAAGGAAGCGTAAAGGTGAAGGTTAATGGTTCAGGTTTTATCTTGAAATCGGGCGAATCTATAAGAAGAATTAATGGAAATAAAGTTGAAAAATTGAATACCTTAAATATCGATCCTACATGGATGCACGGTGAAAGTAGCTTTAAAAGTGTGCCATTGAAATATGTTATTCGCAATTTAGAAAAGCAATATGCTATTACATTTATAAGTAAGGATATAGATACTTCATTGATTTTTACTGGTAGTTTTAGTCATTCCGATCTAAACAAAGCTCTCACCACGGTATTTTCGGCTTTAGATATTACCTTCAAAACAAATGGCAACGATGTTATAGTGCTTAGTCACCGTAAATGAAAAAGAAAAACCTAATACTAATTTCATTGTTACTTTTTATTCAGGTAGCCTTTTCGCAAGATGAGGCTGCCTTTTCATTTGAGGTAGAGAACCTCCCAGTTTCTGAAACTTTATCCAGATTGGAAGATTTATTCGATGTAAAGTTCTCATATGCCGATGATATTTTAAAAGGTAAGGAAATACACTTAACAATGAAATATCGAACTTTATTGGAGGCCATAGAAGAAATCTCTGTACAAGAATCACTATTCTTTGAGGCAATTGATGGAAGGTATTTTATTGTAAGAAACGCGCAGTCATCATCAAAAATTCAAGTTTTAGAAGGAGTTCTTTTAACCGGTTATTTAGCTAAAGGGATCTTTAAAAATTCGAAAGGGAGCTTTGTTATCAAACCCCACCAACTGGAAATCCTTCCGGGACTAACAGAAACCGATATTTTAGAGAGTATTCAGTTACTACCGGGTGTTGTTAGCCCCAATGAAACAGCTTCCGGAATTCTAGTAAGAGGAGGGGAAGCCGATCAAAATAGGGTGATTTGGAATGATATTAATATATATCACAAGGGACATCTATTTGGCATGATATCTCCCTTCAATCCGAATACAACTAAGGAAGTTACATTTATAAATAAAGGAACAAACCCGAGATATGGAGAGCGTATTTCCAGTGTTATTGATTTGTCCTCCGGAAATAAAATAATTGATAGCCTAAAAGCAGGAATTGGTGTGAATGGAATAAATGGAGATGTTTATCTTGAAGTTCCTGTGGTTGAAAATAGATTGAGCGTTGAAGCTGCATTTAGGCGTAGTTACACAGAATTGATACAAACCACAACTTTTGACAGGTTAGCAGATAAGACCTTTCAAAATACTAAAATTGAAAATACCAATGGCGAAAATAATACCTTCTTCTTTGTAGACTATAACGCAAAAATAAACTATAAGTTAAACGCTAATAACACTATATCTTTTAGCGCCATCTATATTGACAATCAATTAGACTATTCTATATTCGATACTGAAGAAAGCTTGAGGTTTACGGATCTTATGTCTATTAAAAACGAAGGTTTTGGAGCAACCTGGGAAACCATTTGGAATAATAAAGTGTCAATGAAAACCAGTGCTTTTTCTTCAAAGTACCGATTTAATTACAACTACATAACAGACAAAGAAAATGAAAGAGTTTCAGATTTCAATAAAAAAAATATAATCTTCGATTCTGGAATTTCTTCGGAAATAAATGTCAATATTTCTAACAAAAGTAAAGTAGATTTCGGATATCAATATACTCTCAAAGATGTGAGCTATGCTTTTTTGGAGACTTCTGAACTCTCTTTTTTGCTAGATAATGACAAAACGGTTGTCAATACACATTCCGTTTACAGCAACTACAATCTTTCGTATAATTTTTTCAACCTTAGTGTTGGAGCGCGTATAAATTACTATAAAGAACTCAACAAAACCAAATTTGAACCACGAGTTCTGATGTATAAGAATTTATTCAGAAATATAAAATTGCAAGCTTCATGGGAACTCAAGAACCAAATTATTAGTGAAATAGACGAGACCATACTAAGTGATCTTTCACTGGAAAATAAACTCTGGCGCCTGGCCAACGGAAAAGAATTTCCGGTTATTCACGGAAATCAGGTTTCCCTCGGTTTGCTTTATTCTCATTTGGGTTGGAGTTTCGATATAGATGGTTATTATAAAACAGTGGATGGTATGACTGCCCTTGCGCTTGGTTTTTTAAATCCTGAGGATAGTACTTTTCATATAGGTGATGAAGAGGTCTTTGGAATAGATTTTTATTTGAAAAAAGATTTTGGTGCATTAAAAACCTGGATAGGGTATTCTTATAATGATGTAAAAAGTAAGTTTAGAGGAATTAATTCGGATGCTTATTTCACGTCTAACACAAATATAAAACACAGCTTAACAACTTCCGTTGCATTAAAATTGCAGAAGTTTCAAGTTGCTTTAGCTTGGTATTGGAGGACTGGTCGTCCTTATACCGAAGCTTTAATCGATACTGACGGAGCTATTTACTTTGATGAAATTAACGGAAAAATTTTACCAAACTACCATCGATTAGACCTTTCTTCTACTTATGGATTTAATCTTTCACGATCAAATAGATTGAAAGGAAAAATTGGTTTCTCAATTCGGAATATTTATAATAAAAGGAACCATTTAAGTAAAGAGTATGTAGGGAATAATAATTTAAACGATCCTACCGAAGTACATGATAGGTTCTCATTGGGGTTTACTCCCAACTTTCTACTTCGTATTTATTGGTAACCATTTATTGTAACGCGGCCAAGGCATTGTCGTAATTTGGCTCCTGACCAATTTCCGGTACTTGTTCGGTATAAAGAACAGAATCATTTTCATCTAATACGATCACCACTCTGGAATGCAAACCTTCAAACGCACCATTTCTTATCATTAATTGATAATCATTTCCGAAGCTACCATCTTTAAAATCTGAAAGCATCTCTACGTTATCTATTCCTTCGGCGGCACAGAATCTTTTTTGAGCGAAGGGAAGATCTCTCGAAATGCATAGCACTTTTGTATTGTTTAGTTTTGACGCCTCCTGATTAAATTTTCTGGCCGAAGCAGCACATACTCCCGTATCTACACTTGGGAAAATGTTCAGGATCTTTCTGCTTCCCGAGTAATCCTTAAGAGATTTTGTTGTAAGATCTGTTGTGCTTAAAATGAAATTTGGAGCTTTAGAGCCTTTGGAAGGGAGGGTTCCAACTGTTTCGCATGGGTTTCCGCCTAATGTAATTGATGCCATAGATGCAAGATTTATTTTAAAGTATAAAAATAAGGATTCAGAATTACTTTAAATCTAAAAGTTTTCAGAAATAAAAAAGTCCGTACCAAAAAGGTACGGACTTCAGATTAACCAAACAATTTAATTTAATTTAAGTGTTCACTTAAATATTGTGCTACGCCTTCACGATCGGCATTCATTGCCGAAGCGCCTTCTTGCCAGTTTGCCGGACAAACTTCACCGTTTTTTTGTACGTGCGAATACGCGTCTATTAGTCTTAAGAATTCGGAAGTATTTCTTCCTAAAGGCATATGATTGATGCTTTCGTGAAATACAGTTCCTTCTTCATCGATCAAATAAGTTGCGCGATACGTTACATTATCACCATCTACTAAAACATTACCCGATTTTTCGTCATAACGCTCGTTCGTGATGTCTAAAATACCTAACTGAGTAGAAAGGTTACGATTACTATCGGCTACGATAGGATAGGTAACACCTTCAATTCCACCGTTGTTTTTAGGAGTATTTAACCATGCAAAGTGAACTTCGGGAGTATCGCAAGATGCACCAATTACAAGCGTGTTTCTTTTTTCGAATTCAGACATTGCAGCCTGGAAAGCGTGTAATTCGGTTGGACACACAAAAGTAAAATCTTTTGGGTACCAGAAAAGAATCACTTTCTTGTTTTCCTTTTGGGCTTTTTCAAGAATGTTGATTTTTTGAGTTATACCGCTTTTATCGGTAGCATCAACAGTTAAATTTGGAAATTTTTTTCCTACAAATGTCATAGATTTTAGTTTGAAATTTTAGTAATTATTTTCAGCAAAACCCAAGTAAAAATTACTGTGGTTTTGGTGCTGCAAAAGTACGAACAACAACTACTATTTCAAAGCTAAATAATTCCTAAATTTTATGCATCAATAGAAAAAATAAATAGTGTATTAAGCACGAGATAAAAGTGTATAGAAAACTGTTTCCGAAGTAAGTAATTAGACAGTTTTTGGAGTGGTTAACATTTTAATCTTTATTCTGAAAGCTGCAAAGAGTAGCGTCATAAACGGACTCAGCCAGTTAAAGATGGCATAAAAGAAATAGTCTGCCACCGATACCCCTAATACACCACTTTGGTAGGCACCACAGGTATTCCAAGGAATTAACACCGACGTAACTGTTCCTGAATCTTCGAGGGTTCTACTCAGATTTTCAGGGGCTAATCCCCGGTCGTCAAAGGCTTTTTTAAACATTTTTCCAGGAATAACGATTGCCAAGTATTGATCTGACGCTATAGCATTTAAACCCAAACAACTAATAACGGTACTAGCAAAAAGTCCGAAAATTGTTGTTGCAAACTTTAGCAGCTCTCTTGTGATACGGGCCAAAGCTCCTATGGCATCCATGATTCCACCAAAAACCATAGCACATACAACTAAAAATATCGTCCAAAGCATGCCAATCATACCTCCTGATGAAAACAGATCATTTAGTTTTTCATTTTCAGTAATGATGGCGGTATCTGTGAAAATAGAATTTGTAATCGCCTCTAAATTTGAAGAAGATATCGAGCTTAAAATTTCAGACTGAAATATTAACGCAAAAACGGCAGCAGAAAGCACCCCTGAGGCAAGAGCTATAAGGGGTTTTGTTTTTAATAGAATGAGCACTATTACAATCAATGGAACTACAAACAGCCAAGGAGTGATATTAAAAGTACTGTTTATTGTTGATAGAAAACTACTCACATCTGCTGTTCCTGTTGTTTCTATTGTTAAACTAATAATCGAAAATGCAATTAGCGTAACAATAATAGAAGGCACGGTGGTAAAAGCCATATATCTAATATGTGTGAATAAATCTGTACCTGCCATTGCCGGTGCGAGGTTCGTCGTATCACTTAGCGGAGACATTTTATCTCCAAAATAAGCGCCCGAAATAACCGCCCCTGCGACCATTCCGCCAGGAATGCCCAATGCTGTTGTTCCAATTCCGATAAGTGCAATGCCCACGGTGGCACTTGTGGTCCAAGAACTTCCGGTAGCCACCGAAATAATTGCCGCGATAATGACAGATGCGGGTAGAAATATTTCGGGACTCAGAACTTGCAGTCCGTAGTAAACCATTGCAGGGATGACACCACTAACAAGCCAAGTTCCCGCTAATGCTCCTACCAATAATAATATCATAATAGGAATAAAAATACTTTTAAGATTCTCCCATATTTCTTCAAGCATATTGCCAATAGAAACTTTATTTAAGAACCCGACAATTGCGGCAACACCGCCGCCCATTAATAATATCAATTGGTTGGAATACGCACCTAACCATTCCCCATCAGCAAGAAAGATATTATATGCTAAGAGACCCATTAAGATAATAACCGGGATAAGAGCTTCCCAAATATTAAGTTCTTTATTCTCAATAATTTTTTGATCTTCTATTTCTATTTCTGAAAGATTGTCGTTGTCCTGCATGTCGATTGGTAAAATGAAATGTAATGTTACGATTTTGTAAAGTGGTTTGCAAATTTGATTTTCTGAAGAATAATTAAGTCGCTTGTTACATTGATAGTAATTACCGTTACAATAATTGAAGTAATAATGGATCGTAGAAAGTTATATTTGCTTTATCTTTTAAATATAATTCGAGAAGGGCGTGAATCGAAAATATTATTATAAGACCTTTTGTGCTTTAATCATAGTGGCTGTATTCTTTAAGCCATTGCAAAATAATGTCCTTGCGCAAGAGTATAAGATCGATTCACTTACTTTTTATAAAGAAAAGATTAGGCAATTAAAGGCCGAACACAGAGCAGATAGTATTTACCATTATGCTTTAAAAGCTCTTTCTCTCTCAGATGAACTCAAGATCGATTCTCTCAGGATTCGAATGCGCGAAGTTTTGGGAAACTACGAATCCAATGATACTCGTGCTTATAAGTACTTTCAGGAAGCCGAAAAACTGGCTATTCAAAACAAAGAATGGAAGTTACTTGGAAGAGTCTATTTTGGAATTGGATCCCGTCATTTTAACAACAATGACGACAAGAATGCCCTTGTTTACTTCCGGAAGTTGGACTCATTATCAAAAAAGGAAAAAAGCGATAAATTTCTTTGGGCGATGGCTAAAGTTAGTATCGTCGATATTCTATTTAAATCGTATAACCAGAATGATACTATAGGAATTCCACTTATGAATTCATATTTGGATGATGGCTTAAAGATAAGTGACTCATTTAATTTAAGTGTTCCGGCAGCCATATTACTGGAAAAGAAAGCGCATTTTTCAATTTTAAAAGGGGATAGGAAAGAAGCCTATCAATATCTTCAAAAGGCTTTAAGAGAAGCAGATAAAACAGACAATTATATTAGAAAGTCCTCCATTTACAACGGAATTGGCGATTTGTTTTATAAAGATGGTAAAATAGATTCGGCATTAGTCTATTTCAATAAAGAGTTGGCAATAGTAGTTAAATCATTGGATTCGATAGAGATTGCTGTTTCAAATTATAGAATAGGTAGGTTTTATAACGCCATTGATAAACCAACCATTGGAATTAAACATATAGAAACGGCAGAGGCGATTTTGAATAAACTTCCAAATGTCCGACTTCAGCAGCGATTTGAAGTAAAAGACGCTTTGGCAAAAAGTTATCAGGGTATGGGGCTTTTCGAGAAAGCGTATAAGGCCTCAGAAGAATCAAAAAATTTGTTGGAAAGTATTCAACAGCTTCGGAATAGAGAAAACCTTTCCGAATTAGAAACAAAATACCAAGTGGAAGCTAAAACCCGTGAAATAGAATTGTTACAAGCTCAAAATTCGCTCGAAGCAGAGCGAAGAGTGCATCAGCGTAACTTCTTTTTAGTAATAACTATTCTGGTCGCTGGCGGGGTGGTGTTTTTCTATCTTCTCTTCAGAAACAGGCAAAAAACCAATAAAAAATTGCAGGAGTTAGATAAGTTTAAGACGAAGCTATTTGCTAATATCTCGCATGAATTTAGAACACCTCTGACACTAATTTCGGGACCTGTTGAAAAACAACTGACGAAAAAGAATATTTCCGAAGAAGATAAAAATGACCTTAGCTTGATAAAACAAAATGCCGATAGATTGTTGCATCTGGTAGATCAACTTTTGGATGTAACGAAGTTAGAATCCGGAAATCAGAAACTCAATGTGAGTTTAGGAAATTTGGGAGTATTTTTAAAGCAGATCGTATCTGCGTTTCAGTATAAGGCACAAGAAAAGGAGATTGATTTTATAATACAAATTCCGAAGATAGAGAATGTGTGGTTTGATAAAGATGTGCTCGAAAAAATTGTTACGAACCTCTTATCGAATGCTTTAAAATACACGCCAAAAGGAGGAAGGGTATTTATTAAAGCTGAAGTGGTAGATGGGCATCTAATTTTAACGATCTTAAATAATGGTAATAAATTATGCGATAAAGATCTTTCTCAAATCTTTGAAAGATTTTATCAGGGAGAGCTTCACTCTGAAGGTGTTGGAATTGGTTTAGCGCTGGTAAAAGAACTTACGTCGCTCACACATGGAAATATAATTGCGAATACTCTAAATAATGACGAAATTCAGTTTACAGTAAGTATTCCCTTGGAGCTCACGTACTTTAAAGAACCGGAGCTGGAAATTAATAATAAAATAGCGTCAAAAGTTGCTGAAACCACCGAAACACTTCCTAAAACAGAAAAGTCCGATACCAATGGCAAGCCAATTTTGCTCATTGTTGAAGATGAGATGGATATTAGAAAATTTGTTGTTTCCATATTTGAAGATCATTATACAATTTTAGAAACGTCGAATGGGGAGAAAGGCTTGGAATTAGCAATTAAACACATTCCGGATATCATAATTAGCGATGTGATGATGCCAATACTAGACGGAGTTGAGTTGTGTAAAATATTGAAAACCGATACCCGAACCGGCCATATTCCGGTTATCCTACTCACGGCTAAAAGTGGGGAAGAAAATGAAATTATTGGTTTTGAAACCGGAGCCGATGATTATATTACAAAACCATTTAGTAGTGAAAAGCTCAAAATTAGGGTTGAAAACCTAATTGAGCTAAGGACTCAGTTGCAACAAAGATATCGACAGGAATTCGAATTTGAGAGCATCAAGGATCATACTACCAGTTCGGAACAGAAATTTATACAACAACTTCATCAGGTTATTAATGAAAATATAAGCGATTCCAATTTCAAGACCGAGGAACTGTGTAATAAAATGTTGATGAGCAGAATGCAACTTCACAGAAAATTAAAGGCGTTAACAGGTTTGTCTACAAGTAAATTTCTCAACACCCAGCGTGTAAAAATGGCAGCATCACTTCTTAGAGAAACCGACTTATCCGTTTCTGAAATTGCTTATGAAGTAGGATTCAGCAACCCCTCATATTTTAACAGGTGCTTTAAAGATGTCTACCATTGCACACCGAATTCTTTCCAAGAATAAAAGTTTTTTGGTTTAATACTTCCTTGTTACAATATTCTCATTCAATGTTACAATATTGAATTTATTCTTTTTCAGTTCAACCTACATTTAGCTTAAAATAAACTCCTTTAGCTAAGTTGGATGGAAGAAAATACACACTCACTTGAAAACCATCAGGTACCGGAAACAAAAATTTTTATTAGTATCGACCATCTTAAGGAAGGAGTGTATAAGCTTCAGGTCACCCATAAAAACAAGACGGTAAAATCTATAAAGTTTACTAAAAAATAGAATCATGAAAAGATACCTTACATTACTTTTTTTACTTTTTTACTTAACGCTTTTTTCGCAAAGCGGAATTAACTACAAAGCCGTCATCAAAGACGGAGGTGGCAATATACTGGCATCGTCGCCCATAAGCATTCAGTTCATTATTTATGAAGGCGCAGCATTGACAAATAATGTGTATCAGGAAAGTCATACGACCAATACCAATGCCAACGGACTAGTAATCGTCAACATTGGTGAAGGCACGACTGCGGACGTCTTTGAGGATATCGAATGGGGAATTGACGAGCATTTTTTAAATGTTCAAGTAAATACAGGTAGTGGTTTGGTGGACCTTGGAACTACACAGTTTATGGCGGTGCCTTATGCCTTAAACGCAATCAATGCAACTAATAAGATAGACGACCTTATAGATGGAAAATCTGATAATGATGGTACTAACGATGGCTCATCTATTTTTTTAGGCACCAATGCAGGAGCAAATGATGATGGCACCAATAACAGAAGCATAGGTATAGGTTGGGAAGCATTGACAGCGAATACTACTGGAAGTGATAATACAGCAATAGGAAATAGTGCCCTTGCCACAAATAGTAGTGGCAATGCCAATGTTTCAATTGGCACAGAAACTTTATTCAATAATAATGGTAATAACAATATAGGAATTGGTTACCACGCTTTACTTTCAAACACAACGGGTAGTGATAATATAGGGGTAGGTTACGAGGCTTTAGTTAGTAATACAACAGGCGTTAATAACAATGCTTATGGAACGAACGCATTAAGTGGAAATACCACAGGCTTTTTCAATAATGCCTTTGGAAGACATGCTTTGCAAACTAATACTACGGGTCCTGGAAACACTGCTATAGGACACGGTAGTTTAAGAGACAATACAACAGGTGGCAACAATACAGCTTTGGGGAATGGTGCAGGAGATAACGTGAATGGAAACGATAATGTTTTTGTTGGAAGAAGTGCTGGTTTAGGGTTAGCAAACTCAACAAACTCCGGAAATGTTGTAATAGGTAATCAAGCTGGATCTGGAGCAGACTATAATAACCGTTTGTATATAGATAACTCAAATACCACTAATCCATTGCTTTATGGCGAGTTTGATGCTAACCTTTTAAGGGTCAATGGTACTTTCGATATTAATAATGCCTATCAGTTTCCTACAATAGATGGATCGGTAGATCAAATTTTACAAACTGATGGAGCAGGAACTTTAACATGGGAAGATAATACCGAAGTTTCAGGCTTAGAAGCTTTAGATGAAGGAAATGGCATTGGTTGGAGATTAATAGGAAAGGATCCATCGCGATATTTAAATATAGGATTAAATGCTATAGATTTTAGTACAAACCCAAATATAATTGCTGGAGCTACCGGATCTCATTCTTTTGCAAGTGGATTGAATACTACAGCTTCAGGAAATTCTTCGACAGCTTTAGGAGGCTATTCTACTGCAAGTGGCTCTAGTTCAACGGCGATTGGAAGCAGCATTGCAAGTGGCACTACTTCAACGGCCATGGGCTTTGGTATCGCCTCAGGTTTTACATCAACGGCCATGGGGAATGGTACAGCTTCTGGAAGCAATTCAACAGCCATGGGGAATGGTACAGCTTCTGGAATTAATTCAACAGCCATTGGTTTTATGACGAAAGCAGAAGCCTACGCATCTGTCGCTCTAGGTAGATATAATGTGGGCGGTGGTAATCCAACTAGTTGGGTAGCAAACGATCCTCTTTTTGAAATAGGAATAGGGTTTTCCGGCGGGTCCCCATCCAACGCAATTACTGTCTTAAAAAATGGAAATGTAGGTATTGGCATAATAAACCCGAATGTAAGCCTTGATGTTAATGGTTCAATAGAATACACTGGCACTATTACCGATGTTTCAGACGAAAGGCTTAAAGAAAATTTTATTGACATTGACAACCCGATTCAAAGACTTCAATCCATAAAAGGTTATTCCTATAACATGAAGAATGATCCCTCTAAACGGCGAGAAAATGGGGTTATTGCTCAGGATGTGCAAAAAGTGTTTCCGGAAATGGTAAGTATTATCGATGAAGAAAATGGCTATTTAGGGGTGAGTTATATACAATTAATTCCTGTATTACTGGAGGCAATTAAAGAGCAACAAACTATTATAAATGCGCAGAAAGCGGAATTGAATGCTCTCTCACATGAAATGAAAAAGCTTAAGGATTTAACACTAAGAATTAATGAACTCGAAGCTAACCAGAAAACCTTTCAGAAATGAAGACTATAATAACATTGATCGTTCTCTTTTTATCGACTTGTGCTTTTTCGCAAAGCGGAATAAACTACAAAGCTGTTATAAAAGATAGTGGCGGAAACATAGTCTCCAACCAGACAGTAGATGTTCAATTTATCATTTATGAAGGAGTGGCCTTAACTAAAAATGTTTATCAGGAAAGTCATACAACCAATACAGATGGTAACGGGTTATTAATCGTGAACATTGGTGAAGGCACGACGGCAAATGTTTTTGAGAATATCGAATGGGGAATTGACGAGCATTTTTTAAATGTTCAAGTGAATACAGGTAGTGGTTTGGTGGATATGGGTACCACAGCATTTAAAACTGTTCCATATGCTATAAATGCTGAAAAGGCTAATAATGTAAATGGATTAGAAGCTGTGGACGAAGGGAATGGTATAGGGCATAGGGTCATAGGTAGAAATTTGAATAATTTAGGAAATATTGGTTTAAATGCGGTTGATTTAAGTGTTTCTCCAATTGCGAGTAGTACTTACGGTGCTACAGGAACTTATTCTGTTGCGATGAATCGGCAAACTACGGCTCAGGGCGCAAATGCTACCGCGATGGGACTCGATTCAAAAGCATACGGAAATACTTCTACCACTATGGGTTTTAACAGCATCGCCAATGGGTATGATTCGGTAGCAATGGGTGCCTATACGGTAGCCGATGCTGTACAGTCGGTAGTAATGGGAAGATATAATCTAGGTGGAGGACATAATCAAATCTGGAATCCGTTGGAACCGTTATTTGAGATTGGAAATGGTTCAAACAACGCTAATAGGTCGAATGCACTAACGGTGTTAAAAAATGGGACTATCACCGCACCTTCTTTAACTACTGCTCTTATTGATAATGCTGATGACAAGGTATTAGTAACTAAGGAATATGGTCTTGCTAATTTTGGAGGTTCGGGACTCGAAGCGATAAACGAAGGTAATGGAACAGGACATCGTATTATTGGTAAAGACCCTAATACGGCAGGTAATATAGGTAACAATGCTGTTGACTTAAGTCAGTCACCTGTCTCAAGTTCTACGTATGGAGCGACTGGCTCCAACTCTGTGGCTTTAAACAGACAAACTACTGCACAAGGGCAGAATTCCACTGCTATGGGATTGGATACTGAGGCTAATGGTAATACCTCAGCTGCCTTCGGATTTAATAGTGTTGCCAATGGTTACGATTCTGTAGCTATGGGTGCTTATACTGTAGCCGATGCAGTTCAGTCTGTAGTTTTAGGTAGGTACAATGTTGGAGGCGGACACAGTCAGATTTGGAATCCAGTTGAACCGCTTTTTGAAATAGGTAATGGTGCTAATAATACAAATAGATCGAATGCTTTAACCGTGTTAAAAAATGGAACAATTACAGCTCCAACTTTAACGAATGCCTTAATAGATAATGCAGGGAATAAATCACTTATAACTAAGGAGTATGCTGAGACAAATTACGGACCAAAAACTAAAGTAATAATGATTCCGGGATTGGCATTTCAGCCTAGTAACAATACACGTCCCATTTTTGTTGCGGGTCCACCGGGCGGGATTGATAAGGAAGCTGAAGGACGTTATAATATGATTTATGGAATGTTGTTTGGACGTACAACAAATAATGAAAATAGAGGGGAATATCTCGCTCCCCTTATTCTTACCGAAGGGTCGCAAGTAGTAGAAATTAGCGCATACATGAGGTATGGTCTTCATATAACTATTGAAGCATTTTCACCAATTTCAAATCAGAATTTTGTGATAAAAACCTTGAGCTCCACTGATCCGATCATGGACCAAGTGATAACAATTAACTCCTTCCCATTTTATATACAACCGGACTTTATGTACTACATACGGGTACGTCCCTATGAGAGCTCGATAGAGTGGTCTGGTCAGGGCTTAAAAGCAATAAAATTCACTTATATTGAATGATAAAGATATTTTAAGACTAATTCACCTTACAATTTTAATTTATAATGCTTCATTTTAAATCTATAGCATGAAAAATTTTATGACATTCATTATACTGCTTCTGCAAGGGGTTTTGTTCTCGCAAAGCGGAATAAACTACAAAGCTGTTATAAAAGATAGTGGCGGCAACATTTTAGCAAATCAGACCATAGATGTGCGCATTACAATTCTAATCACTACCAATCCAAATGTCTATAAAGAAACACATACTGCTTTAACAGATAATAATGGTATCATTATCGTAAATATCGGAGAAGGCACTACTACAGATGCATTTGCAGATATAGTTTGGCAAAGGTGCTTCAGTTTCGTTTAAAGACTCTGATCGATTGAGTGTTTTTTATTCTGAAATTATTCCGGTACTTACAAAGGCAATTCAGGAGCAACAGCAAGTAATTGAATTGCAAGTAGATCAAACAAAAGAAATGTCTTCAGAAATAAATCGTTTGAAAAGTTTAGAAGAACGGGTTTTAATACTCGAAGCTAGTCTTAAAACGGAATATTGAATTAATAAGAATAGCTAGTTACTTCTAAATCGAAACAGAATATACTAAGCTTCCTCTACTAAAACGCAGTTTTTTATACTGTTGTTTTAAACATTTGACTTTTAGGTTTGTTCAATCCTGTAAAACTGAACTGTTACATATGTTATACCTTATGTTACAGTTATGGCAGAGAGGGATTTATATTAATAATAATATTGATGAATTGATATTTTCAGTTCAAAATTTGTTTTTAAAAAGAAACCACCTAAAAGCTCAAAACCATGAAAGCAAAACTTCTATACGCCATTATGGCTCTCTTGGGATCTTTAACTTTCGCCCAAACCGGAATTAACTACAAAGCGGTTATAAAAGATAGTGGAGGAAACATAGTCGCAAGTCAGCCGGTAGATGTTCAATTCATTATTTTTGAAGGGGCTGCATTAACTAACAATGTTTATCAGGAAAGTCATGCCACAATTACAGATGCCAACGGAATTTTGATCGTAAATATTGGCAAAGGAACTACAACCGACGTATTTACCGATATTTCCTGGGGTGATGATAAACATTGGCTCAATGTACAGGTTGATACCGGGGCAGGATTAGTAGATATGGGAACCACACAGTTTATGGCGGTGCCATACGCGCTACATTCCGCCAATGTAACAGGCTTAGAGGCTCTCGATGAGGGCAATGGTGTCGGTTATCGATTATTAAACTCGAACCCCATTTACTATGGAAATATTGGCTCCAGAGCCGTCGATTTAAGTTATGGGGGTGACTCAGGATATGATGCCGGACAGGGTGCTGTTGGTTTAGGGTCAGTGACAATGGGACAATATACTACTGCCAATATTGGCTCAGTCGCCATGGGCTATGGAACCTCTGCTACCGGTCAATATTCAACGGCTATGGGGAGTAATACTAATGCGTCCGGACCATTTACGGTTGCCATGGGCGAATCTTCATCGGCTTCAGGTTTATACGCAACAGCATTGGGAGTTGGAACCAATGCAAATGGATTGGCTTCTACGGCTATAGGGCGTTTTAATATAGGTGGCGGAAATCCATCAATCTGGATTGATACAGATCCTTTATTTGAAATTGGTAATGGTTCCGGAATTGGATCAAAATCTAATGCTCTAACCGTATTAAAAAATGGTAGCGTTATAGCACCAAGTTTAGATATGGCAGAAATTACCGATAATAAATCCTTAATTACCAAAGAATATGCCGACACTAATTATTCTGGCGGTGGATCTACGGGCTTGGAATTGATAAATGAAGGCGCTGGTCCGGGCTGGAGATTTGTAGGCGCAAACCCAAATAATTTTGGAGATATTGGTTGGGGTGCTGTGGATTTAAGTGTTCAAGATTTGAATTCAACAACTAGTGGTGCAACAGGTCAATATTCGGTTGCTACGGGGTTAAGAACCATAGCAAGCGCGAACCATTCTACTGCTATGGGGTATTATTCCATTGCATCCGGAATGTATTCAACCGCAATGGGAAATAATTCGGTTGCCAGTGGGGAAACTGCAACAGCCATTGGTTGGAGTGCCAACGCTCTGGGAGACTATTCGATTGCGGTAGGAACCGTCGCGACCAGCGCAGGAAATAATTCGGCGGCGATAGGAGAGGGAGTTATAGCAGATGATCCTAATTCAATAGTAGTGGGATCGTATAATGATCCAAATACCTATAGTAATACCGTTTTTCAAGTAGGCAATGGTACTTTACCTGCTCCTTCAAATGCTTTAACGGTTTTAAATAATGGGGATGCTATTTTGGCTGGTACACTTACCCAGAGTTCAGACATACGTCTTAAAAACGATATTCAAGATCTGGAATACGGTTTAAATGAAGTTTTGGCACTACAACCAAAATCTTACCATTGGAAAAAGCATACTAGTTTCAGAAAATCACTAGGCTTAATTGCGCAAGACGTAGCTTCGGTTATAACTGAAATTGTTCACGAAACCGAAGATGATGAGAAGACTTTAAGCATTAGTTATATCGAACTGATTCCGGTGTTAATAAAGGCGATTCAGGAGCAGCAGTTAATCATAATTGGTCAAAATGCGGAAATCTCCGATCAAGCATCAGAAATAGCAATTCTTTCCGAAGAAATCAACAAAATTAACGAGTTGAGCCAACGTATCAAGCAATTAGAATCAAACAAGAAAAACCTTCAGCAATGAGAAATTCAATTATTTATATCGCATTACTAATTTCGACAATTGTTTTTTCGCAAAGCGGAATTAATTACAAAGCAGTTATAAAGGATAGTGGTGGAAACA
>CAXBES010000005.1:0-213226 GCA_963974915.1 uncultured Ulvibacter sp.
TGCGGGATAAACTTCTCGCCCAAGTTTTTCTCACGAAAAAAGCCACTCACTTTCGTGAATGGCTTCGTCGCTTTGCTCCTCCTCTTGGGCTCGAACCAAGGACCCTCTGATTAACAGTCAGATGCTCTAACCAACTGAGCTAAGGAGGAAGGTATTAACCTTTTTGCGGATGCAAATATACCCCTTTTTTATTTCCATCAAAATAAAAAAATAAAAAAATCTTAGCTTTCTTAATTAGATTCAACCTGGTCTACTGTTTATCGGGATCAAAAGGGAAGTTATCAGTAATATCCGGCACTCCATCCCCATCCGAATCGACCACCGTGTCGCCCGTATAAAGTAACTGCCAACCTATTGGTAAGTAAGTGTTTAAAATTTCATTTTCAATCTCGGCCGTTGGCCCTCCGGCCACTTGTATCCCAATAAATGATGCGCCTAAACTCTGACTCGCATAAACATTAATATTGATGTATGCAGTACTATTTCCGGTTTCAAATAAAACTGATGCACTGGAAAGCGTTGCACCACTTTGTGGTTGACTGCCCCCACCGGTGCAAATAATACGTCTATCTCCTTGTGTTCCTAAAATTCCGGTAAAGGTGTCCATTTCACTCTGCAGGATCTGTTCTGCGGTTACAATTCCGTTAAAAGTTGTATTTACATACCGCCAGAGAGATTGCTGGTCGTTCCGCAATACATTTACTCCAATAGTCTGTGTGGCCTGATCACTAAGTTCTACAGCAAAATATCCTGCAGGCATGGTAAAACCAAGTGCCGGATATCCGGAATGAATAAATTGCGCCCCGGGATTTGATAAAGTTGGAACTCCTCCGGGTATGTCACCTCGTGCCACTCCGTTGAAAATATCCCAATATAATCCCTTCACTCCTTTTGCTTGCGGACAAATATTAGACGGGACATTTACTAGTTGTTGAGCCGGATCTTGTGGCGTGTCATCGCTTTTACTGCAACTTAAAAATACTAGCAACCCAAAAACGAACAGTATAGACTTAAGAAATTTCATGATGTTTAGTTTTATATTCTACTAATCATCGTAAAACTTTAAAATTGTCATCAAAAAAAAACGCATCAACTAAGTGATGCGTCTTTCAGAATAAAATATTATCCGCCAAAGAGCCACCTGTAAATATCGTTTCCATTGGCAAAAAGAACCAATGCGATCAATACAAAGAAGCCCACCATCTGTGCATACTCCATAAATTTATCGTTAGGTTTACGCCCGGTCACGATTTCATAAAGTAAGAACATCACATGTCCGCCATCAAGAGCCGGAATAGGCAATATGTTCATAAATGCAAGAATAATTGAAATTAAAGCGGTTGTTTCCCAAAAGCTCAGCCAGTCCCATGTGTCCGGAAATAAATTTCCAATGGCTCCAAAACCTCCCACTTGAGTGGCTCCTTCTTTTGTAAATACATACTTAAACTGTTTCGCATAATCTACTAACTTCTCCGTTCCAAAGCTGGCACCCCCGGCAATACTTTCACCTAGATTATAAGACAAATGAGTACCATTATCTATAAAATCTCTTCCAAAGTTTTGAACGCCAATTGCTCCATCTTCGTTCGGAGTAATCTTAAGGGTGTCTAAGCTTCCGTTACGGGAAACTACAAAAGTGTTTTCTTTAGCATCTTCAATGGCATTCTCAAATTCGTGCCAATACTTAGTTTCTACACCATTTACAGACACAATTTTATCATTCTTCATTAATATACCTGCCGCAGGATAATCTGCCGCAACAGTATCAATAACAGTTTGTCTAATAGGTTGAAAAGGTCTTATGTTTCCTTCCTTGAACATTTTCATACCAATATCTTCGGGTACCGATAGTGCTTCTACAGTTCCATTTTGATGTTGTACTTCTACGGTTTCAACATCTCGTAAAAATAGATACTTATTGATGTCCATCACATTAAGGAGTTCTTCCCCGTTTATCTTCAGAACTTTGTCTCCATCTTCAAAACCGTATTCTTTAAACTGTTCTGCCACCGCAAATCCATTGGGTAGGTCTTCGTTGGTTGTAATATCTCTTCCGTAGAAATATAAAATACTAGCGTAAATGACGAATCCAACTATAATATTTACTGTCACTCCTCCTAACATAATGATTAAACGTTGCCAGGCAGGTTTACTTCTAAACTCCCATGGTTGCGGGGGTTTCTCCATCTGTTCCTTGTCCATACTTTCGTCAATCATTCCGGCGATCTTAACGTATCCTCCTAGAGGTAGCCATCCTATCCCATAAACTGTTTCCCCGATTTTAGTCTTAAAAAGAGCAAATTTCACATCGAAGAACAAAAAGAATTTCTCAACACGGGTTTTAAATAGTTTAGCAGGTATAAAATGCCCTAATTCGTGAAGGACAATTAATATCGATAAGCTTAAAAGTAGCTGAATTGCTTTAACGGCAAATGGACTCATAGTTTCTACAAAAAATTAACGCACAAAAGTAACCTTTTATGGGTTGCTAAAAAAATTTAACAGCGTATTGTGCGACTTCATAAAACATTTGCCCATCTCTATTAGTAGATTCTTTTTTTAGTTGGTAATTTTGCAGAAAGTTTTCGAAATGCTGCAATTTTTTTCCAAATTCAAGTTTTTAGGGGTTGTACTGCTCATTCTTTCAATTGTAATTGTTACGATAATCTATCAAATTTTAAATCCGAAGAAAGTCCTTCCCATCTATCAACCTGCACAGGTAAATGTTGAAATGGTTGATACTACCATCCAACATGTCAAAAAATATCATACCATTGCCAATTTCTCTCTTACTAATCAAAACGGGATTGAAATAACACAGAGAGATTATCAGGATAAGATCTACGTAGCCGATTTCTTTTTTACTACCTGTCAGACAATATGTCCTATTATGACCGATCATATGGTAGAAATTCAGGAAAAACTGAAGTTAGATGATGAAGTACTGTTACTTTCTCACACCGTAACTCCCGAAATTGATAGTGTTGCTCAGTTAAAAAAATACGCTTTGGAAAAAGGAGTAGATGACAAAAAATGGAATCTGGTTACCGGCGATAAGCGCGAAATCTACGATCTGGCTCGTAAATCATATCTCGCTGCAAAAGACAATCCGTACGAGGAAAACGATCTAATCCATACCGAAAATTTTGTACTTGTAGATCGTAAAAAACGGATTAGAGGTTTTTATGACGGAACCAATTCTGAAGACATCGACAAACTCCTGAAGGATATAGAAATACTAAAACAGGAAGACTAAATATTTTTACTCCCATTTGCTTTTCCACGTCTGCATTTTCCCTTACTTTTGTCTTGTTTAAAATGAATCTAAATAAAAATAATGCTTACTATAGCCTCCCTTAAAAAAGGACAACGCGCCACTATCAAAGAGTTTTCTGTAGATGTTGTACCTCTGAAATTATTAGAAATGGGGTGTCTTCCGGGCAATGAAGTGTCTTTAGTACAAACAGCACCCTTTCAGGATCCGCTTTATTTAAATATCAATGGCAGCCATCTTGCGATTCGAAAAGAAACAGCCGAACAAATATCAATTGAACTGATATAATACAATGGCAAAACAGATTAACGTAGCTCTCATAGGAAACCCTAATACCGGAAAAACTTCAGTTTTCAACCGACTTACCGGACTTAACCAGAAAGTTGGAAACTATCCCGGAATCACTGTCGAGAAAAAGCAGGGAATCTGTAAACTTCCACGAGGTGTAAAAGCACATATTCTCGACTTACCGGGAACCTATAGTTTAAATGCTTCATCACTTGACGAAAATGTAGTTATCGAACTTCTGCTCAATAAGAACGATAAGGATTTCCCGGATGTGGCAGTGGTGGTTTCAGAAATCGAAAATCTTAAACGAAACTTACTACTTTTTACACAAATAAAAGACCTTGGTATTCCTACCATCTTAGCCGTAAATATGGCCGACAGAATGCCCAGAAAGGCCATTTCACTTGAAGTTGAAAAGCTCGAGCAAAAATTAGAAACCAAGATCGCGCTTATAAGCTCAAGAAAAAATACCGGCTTCGATTATCTTAAAGAACTTATTGGTTCGTTTAACACGCTTTCTACCAAGCCTTGCGTCAATGCATCGGTAATCGCACCGGAATATTTTGACCGACTGCGTAGTGTGTTCCCCAACCAGGATTTATATAAACTCTGGCTGGTTATTACACAAGATGTCAATTTTGGAAAGTTAGACCGGAAAGAACTCAAAGGAGTCGCCAGCTTTAAAACCGAGTCTGAAAGTAACCTGAAGCGACTTCAGCAAAAGGAAACAATTTTGCGCTATCAGTTTATTAACGGTGTATTGAAAGAAACACTTACTATAGACACTGCAAACGCAAAAGATCTAAGAAGTAGACTTGATAGAATTCTTACACATAAATTCTGGGGTTATTTTATTTTCTTCGGAATCCTACTATTAATTTTCCAGGCGATCTTCGATTGGAGTAGTTATCCAATGGACTTTATCGATTCTACCTTTGCTTCTCTAAGCGAATGGCTGAAGAATACAATGCCTCCCGGAGATTTTACCAATCTCGTTGCCGAAGGGATCGTCCCCGGATTGGGAGGAATCGTCATCTTTATTCCACAAATTGCATTTCTCTTTTTCTTTATTTCCATTTTGGAAGAAAGTGGGTATATGAGTAGAGTGGTTTTTCTTATGGATAGGATCATGAGACGTTTCGGACTTAGTGGTAAAAGTGTTGTGCCTCTGGTTTCCGGAACAGCATGTGCCATTCCTGCAATTATGGCAACCCGAAACATTGAAAACTGGAAAGAGCGTCTTATTACCATTCTCGTAACACCTTTCACAACCTGCTCTGCTAGACTTCCCGTTTACCTTATAATAATTGCTCTGGTTATTCCAGAAGGACGCGTTCTAGGAATTTTCAGTATGCAGGGCTTAACTTTGATGTTCTTGTACCTCCTCGGATTTGGTGCCGCAATATTTTCTGCCTATTTACTGGACAAAATTCTGAAAATTCGCTCTAAAACATTCTTTGTGGTGGAAATGCCGAATTACAAACTTCCAATGCCCAAAAATGTGGCAATAACCGTGATCGAGAAAACCAAATCTTTTGTGCTTGGTGCGGGTAAAATTATACTGGCAATTTCGGTGATCCTTTGGGTATTGGCATCCTACGGCCCGGGAGATTTCAATAAGGCCGAAGCTATTGTTACGCAGCAAAATAACACGCAAATTCTTTCCGAAGAAGAACTGGAAACCAAAATTGCTTCCTTTAAACTAGAACATTCATATATTGGGATCATCGGAAAAGGAATTGAACCCGCAGTGCGTCCCTTGGGTTACGATTGGAAAATTGGTATCGCCATTGTAAGTTCGTTTGCCGCTCGTGAAGTTTTTGTAGGAACTCTCGCCACAATATACAGCGTTGGAAGCGAAGAAGAAGAAACCATTAAAAACAGAATGGCAGCAGAGGTGAACCCAATTCTTGGAACTCCCCTCTTTAATTTTGCCAGTGGAGTTTCACTGTTATTGTTTTATGCTTTTGCCATGCAGTGTATGAGTACGCTAGCCGTTGTAAAACGTGAGACCAACTCCTGGAAATGGCCCATATGGCAATTATTTGTAATGACAGCGATCGCCTATGTTGTAGCATTAGGCGCATATCAATTCTTAAAATAACTTTTAATTACCTTTGTAGTATGCAAACAATACTTGTATTATTAACTTTCTCACTGGCAGCAGGATACCTGCTTAAAAAGTTTGTGTGGAATCCTATTTTCGAAGGCCGTCAAAAAGCGGTTGGAACACTCGATGGTGGAAAGACTAAATGTGGCAAAAACGATTGTGCTTGCCACTAATCTTGTTTTTTCACTTCGGAAACCAACAAAACATAATCCAATTTTCCTACTGTCTCTGAAGTTGGATACGGACTAAGAGAAATTCCTTTTAAATTAAATTCTTCCGAAGCAAAAAGAAGATTATCCTTATTACCTCCAAATAACAATTCTACTTGCTGCGAACTTTTACCGGCCTCCGTAACTTGTACCAAAACCTTAGCTTGTCCTGCCCAAACGCATGTAACGTCTTTCGGACAACGAGAATCCTCAAGTACTTCTATAAATTCTAAAGTTACATCGTTAATTATCACTAATTCACCCAACGCTACTTTAACGGCGATCGTTGGTATTTCCACTTTCGAATCCTGAGAAAATCCTAAAGTTGTAATAAGCGTAAAAAGTAAAAGTATAGTCTTTTTCATTGTTGAATTTTAAGTATTATAAAGGTATACGAAAAAATAATGCCAATTTTATCCTCTAAACAAAAAGAAGTCATCTTTCATATGTTCTATTTTTTCATCTTTATTGGTAATTATATATTCTAAAGCAAGATTGGTAAAACTCTCACCTTTATCGGTTAAAGAGACAATATCATTTTCAATAGTAACCATATTATTTTTTAAGGCGAGTTCAAGAACGGTTTTAGCCCTAACCCTTTGCCAATTAATATGTTCATTAAGGTGATTAATATGGCGTTCGTTTTCTTCAGCGTGATTATTTAAGTGAAGCAGGAAAGTGATCAACGAAACCTCTGTTCGTTGTTGCTTCTGCCTGTATAACACAGAAAGCAAGCCTTTCCGAGGAGCAAAAAGATACACCATTAAAAAAACGATTCCCAATACCGTTGTCATAGATCCCGAAATGGACGCATCCATCAAATTCGCCATCCAATAGCCTGCTATGGCCGAAAATACCCCAAACAAAACCGAAAGCCACAGCATTTTTTTAAGATCGCTTGTTAGTAAATAGGAGGTCGCCGCCGGTGCGATCATTAAAGCAACAACCAAAATAGCCCCTACAGCATCAAAAGCACCAACCACTGTAATGGAAGAGACAGACATTAACCCATAGTGAATGACCAAGGGTGAAAACCCTAATGCAGAAGACAAACCTACATCAAAGGTGCTTACTTTTAATTCTTTAAAGAACAGGATTAATAAAATTAGCGTTATCAACAATACGCACCCCATCACCCAGAGGGATTTTGGTCCAACGTCCATTCCGGAAATTAATAAACGGTCGAAAGGCGCAAAAGCCAGCTCTCCAAGCAAAACTGCATCTACATCCAGGTGAACGTCATTTGCATTCTTAGCGATCAGGATCACTCCAATACTAAATAGCGCAGGAAAAACTAATCCAATAGCGGTGTCTTCTTTTACAAGCCCCGTTTTCTGAATTACCTCAACCAAAACTACCGTAATTACCCCCGTAATTGCAGCGAGTAAAATAAGGAGTGGGGAATTTAGATCTTGTGTGATAAAAAACCCAATTACAATTCCCGGTAAGATAGAATGACTAATAGCATCACTTATTAAGGCCATTTTCCTCAATACGAGAAATACCCCCGGGATGGCACAAGCGATAGCAACCAGAGATGCAATGATCTGTATTTCTATTTGCGGACTAGTCATTTTTTGGCTGTTGATTATACAAATCCTTGGCTTCATCGAATCCCTTCTCCGTCAACGCCCAACTCTGACCGCTAAGGGAGATCCATTCCTTTTCTTCCATCGCTCTCAAAGTATTCTTTGTAAATCCCTGAAAGTTATTTAATATTCTAATGGCGTGTGGATGCGAAATATCTTCATGAGTCTTTGCAATTCCGTACATAAACTGAAGCGTCTTCTTAAGTTGAAGGTCTGTTCGGTTTTTTCTGAATCTAATTTCCCGAAACAATAAGCCTCTGCCCGGGGAAAATATAAATGAGATAAGCACAAAGACTCCGGCCACCAGCACGATTACCGGACCGGTAGAAAGATTATTCTCACTCGCACTAATGGCGGTTCCGAACACTCCCGAAAAAGCGCCGAAAATCGCTGCAAGAAAAACCATGGTACCCAGACTATTGGTCCATTGTCTGGCAGCTGCAGCCGGAGCTAACAACATCGCACTCATTAAAACAACGCCTACAGTTTGAAGTCCGAGGACAATTGCCAAAACAATAAAAAAGGTGATTAAAACATCAATAAACTTGGTATTAAACCCTAAAGTCTTGGTAAAATCGGCATCAAAGAGTAACACTTTAAACTCCTTCCAGAAAAGCACCATGACAAGTAAACTAATTCCTGTGACGAGAACCATAACCTGCACGTCTTTTTCTACCAAAGTTGCCGCTTGCCCAAACAGATATTTATCCAATCCCGCCTGATTTGCGTTGGGTTGCTTCTGAATAAAAGTGAGTAAAAGCATTCCGAAGCCAAAAAATAATGAAAGTATTAATCCTAAGGCAGTGTCACTTTTTAAATGAGTTTTTGTAATAATTCCCCTAATCCAAAATGTTCCTATTAAACCACTCACTAAAGCACCAAGCAGTAACACATTCGAATCTTTTGCTCCGGTGATTAGAAATGCTATTGCTATCCCCGGTAATGCTGCATGGGAAATCGCGTCGCCAAGCAAACTTTGTTTTCTAAGTACCGCAAAGCTCCCTAACATACCGCAAATGGCCCCTAATACAGCAGTTCCCAGCGTGATAGTACGAAGGGTATAATCTGTAAACAAAAGCTCAAAATATTCACTTAGAGTCACTTTATCATTTTTTCTCTACAACCTACTTGTTAATCGCTACCTTGTAATTAATTCCGTAGGTCTTGGTTAGATTATCATCATTAAAAATTTCTTTTACAGGGCCGGTAGCAATTTTTTTAACGTTTAAAAACGTTACCCAATCAAAATACTCCGGCACCGTTTGAAGATCGTGATGCACGACAACAACTGTTTTTCGCGCCTTTCGAAGTTCTTTTAAGATATTTATTATGGCAATTTCTGTTGTGGCATCCACCCCTTGAAAAGGTTCATCCATTAAATAGATAGCCGCGTCCTGAACCAAGGCTCTTGCCAAAAATACTCTTTGTTGTTGTCCGCCACTCAACTGACTTATCTGTCTGTTTTTAAAAGAGAGCATTCCAACTTTTTCCAGTGCTTCCAGAGAAGCTTTTTTCTCCTTTTGTCCGGGTCTTCTAATCCAGCCCAGACTACTGTAGGTTCCCATCATTACTACATCGAGCGCGGTAGTGGGGAAATCCCAGTCTACACTACCCTTTTGAGGCACATAACCTACCAATTTCCGCTGTTCGGTATAAGGTTTATCATAAATAGTAACACTCCCGGCAATAGGCTTAATGATGTTTAGAATTGCTTTTATAAGTGTTGATTTTCCGGCTCCATTGGGCCCAACAATAGCCATAAGTACACCTTCCGGCACCAACAGGTCGATATCCCATAAAACCGGTTTATAATTATAGGCTACGGTTAAATCATCTACTTTGATCGCAATTTTTTGTTCCATATCACTTTAGCGCATTAACAATGGTAGTAATGTTATATCTAAACATACCTATATAAGTTCCTTCCGGGGTACCGGCATTTCCTAAGGCATCACTATAAAGCGAACCTCCAATTTCAACTTCGTGGTTCTTAGATAAGACCGCTTGCTGTAATGCTTCAATAGTACGACGGGGTACCGAGCTCTCTATAAAAATAGCTTTGACCTTATTTTCTATTATAAAACTTGAAAGTTTTTGAACATCCTGTACTCCCGCCTCGGTTGCAGTAGATAATCCCTGTAGACCAACTACTTCGAATCCGTATGCCTTTCCGAAGTAATTAAACGCATCATGAGCAGTAACCAATATTCTTTTTTCCTTCGGAAGTGCTTCAACCGTCTCCTTTACCCAGGTTTCCAATACAGATAATTCGGCAATAAATTTTTCTTTGTTTTTCTGAAACAACTCGCTGTTTTCAGGATCTGCCTCCTGAAGGACCTCGGTTACTTTTTCAGCAAATTCTTTAAAATACTCAATATTAAACCAAACATGCGGATCGTAATTTGAAGCGAAATATTCTGAACCTATTAACTCTGTTTTATTTAAAAACTCTCCTAAAGGAACCGTTACTTTATTACTACTTTCCATCTTTTCGAAGACCTCAACGAGTTTTCCTTCCAGATGCAGTCCGTTATAAAAAATCACATCGGCTGTATATAATTTCGAAACGTCTCCTTCGCTGGCTTTATACAAATGCGGATCTACCCCCGCGCCCATTAATCCTTCTACTTCAACAGCGTCACCTCCAATATTCTTAACCAGATCTGTGATCATCGTTGTCGTGGTTACCACTTTTAATTTCCCGGTAGATTCAGCAGTATTTTTACATCCCGACAAAATTGCCAGAAAAAGCATTATAATTATTAATTTACTTACCTTCATTTAGTTTTTGATTTAATTCACCTTAATATATTTCATGCTATCCCGATCGTTATTTTGGAATGCGTACACTCATACCTATACTAAGCAACATATCTTGGCCACCGGATAGTCCCGAGCCAACTGTAGCATCCAATTGCACATTGGGTTTGAGAAGATAGGTGAATCCTGCATCCCAAAAATGATTACTTCTACTATCTTCAGGGAGATCCCCGTATAACTCGGCGTATACCCCCAATTTTTCGAAAATACTGTGACCATACACAAGAGAGTACACATAGGCTGCTTCGCCCGTATCGTCAAGCCATTGTGCTCCCAGATTATAAGCCAAACCTGATGTGTTAGACAGGGTATGAGCAAAAGAAAATCTAATGTCCACCCCGGTAGTTTCGGGGCGGTAGTCACTTGCCGCAAAAAATGGAAGATATAAATGCCCTAATAATCCAATTTCGGGAATCAAACCCGTTTCTTCAACAACCTCGAGTTTCATTCCTGCAAGTAATGGCGAAAAACCGCTTAAAACATTATCTGCTTCAATTCCATTTGTCTCAAATCTTACCTCTTCAAAATTCCATCCGAGTCTGAATTCTAAATTATTTAATATCCCGTATCGAAGTAAGGTTGTGTTATACACATAGGTTTCAGAGCGTAGTGCATTTTCTTCATCAGCTTCATAAAAAGCTCCCGTTTCTATCTGGATATATCCTTTTGGTACAGTGTTCGGGGATTCAGTGGCGTCTGGTCTATCTGTAATTAATTCAGGTATGATATCCGTTTCTTGTGAAAATGATACGCAAGAAAAAGTGTTTACCAATAATATCAATAGGCTCTCTCTCATCCCTTAATTAGTTTGAACAAATAAATTTTCGGCTATCTTATTAGAGATAAAAAACTGATCACTTCCCACTTGAATGATCATGGAACCGTCAAAAAATTCTTTTCCAAGGACCTTGATCTTTGTTCCAATACTAATTTTTCGCTTATCCAGATATTGTAAAAAATCTCCACTAGTTTCTTTCACACCCACACAGACGCCACGCTGATTTTTACGTAATTCTGAAAGCAGTTTTTTCTCTGTCCTTTTAACATTTCCATGTTTATCGGGAATAGGGTCACCATGCGGATCGAAATCTGGGTTACCGAGAAATTTATCCAGACGTGTTACCAACTCATCAGACTGAATATGCTCTAATTGCTCGGCTATTTCATGTACCTCATCCCAGTGAAAATTGAGCTTTTCTACTAAAAAAACCTCCCATAAACGGTGTTTTCTAATAACATTAGCCGCTATTTTCCTACCGGCAGGGGTTAACAAGGCTCCTTTGTACTTTTTATAAGACAGCACTTCCTTTTCGGCTAATTTTTGCACCATATCTGTCACCGATGATGGCTTTGTTTCCATTCTATCGGCTATGGCATTTGTACTCACTTCCCCCTGAATATCGTGTTCAAGATGGTAAATAGTCTTTAAATAATTTTCTTCTGCTAACGTAAACATGTGACAAAGGTAAATATATTTTTCTATTTACAATGTTTTTATTTTTAGTCAAGTCTAAATATTAGGATAAAAATATGTATTAAAGAAGAAAATACTCCTTAGTTTATAATTAATGAGTTTTAAAAACCTCTTTCCTTCTGAAGTTGCTCGTATGCCTCTTGTACTTTCCTGAATTTTTCCTCAGCACCCTTTTGATATGCTTCATCCATATGCTGTAGTTTATCGGGGTGATACTTTTTAGCCATGGTTCGGTAGGCAGTTTTAATCTCCGCATCGGTTGCGGTTCTATCTATTTCCAAGATCTTATATGCACTATCGGGATTCTTAAAAAACATTGCCTTAATGCTTTCGAAATCCCGGTAATTAACACCCAAAAACCCTGCAATTCGGTTAATTTCTTTAATTTCCGGCTCAGATACATGTCCGTCGGAGTTTGCGATACTGAATAAAAAATGTAGAATTTGTAGTCTGGATTCGTAACGGGTACGTTGCTGAAGTAGCGCACAAATACGCTGCGCCGAGACCTCACGTTTCTTAATGACTTCATTAAACACCCGAAAAGTCGCGTTTGCACGTTCTCTACCGTAAGCCTGCACAAAATACTGACGCACGTAATCTAATTCGTTCTGACTCACTTTTCCATCGGCTTTGATGACTAAAGAAGCCAACGAAAGAAGATTTAACTCAAAATCGGCAGGCGATACATTTTCTCGTTGTTGCTGAAATACAGTTTCAAAGGATGTCTTACTTCCCGTAAAATTATCGATCAAACTTCCCACCACAAACCCTATAATGGCACCCGGAAAACGAAATAACATATAGCCAACAAAGGCGCCTAACCATCGAATCATAAGGTAATCTACAAGTTAATTATTAATGACTGCAAATATAGTAAACTCAAATGTTTGTGGAAGAATAGAACTATGCGGATTAAAAATTTGAGGTTTTATTTACCTTATCCTTTTTTGGCGTTTTGCTAACACAATTATCCCTTTCTAATTTTGTATCTTTGCATTCTATTTAACTACTTAAAGAAAAGATTATGTATCCACCAGAATTAGTTAAACCAATGCGTGAAGATCTCACAAATATTGGATTTTCAGAATTATATACAGAACAAGATGTTACCGAAGCGCTTAGCAAGGAAGGTACTACGTTAGTTGTAGTAAATTCGGTTTGCGGTTGCGCAGCAGCCAATGCTCGTCCAGGTGCGAGAATTTCACTTCAAAATGCAAAAAAGCCGGACCATTTAGTGACTGTTTTTGCAGGGGTAGATAGAGAGGCTGTTGATGCTGCTCGTGCTCAAATGGTGCCATTTCCTCCAAGTTCGCCTTCAATGGCATTGTTTAAGAATGGAGAATTAGTACATATGTTAGAGCGCCATCATATTGAAGGAAGACCCGCAGATATTATTGCCGAAAACTTAAAAGGAGCATACGACGAGTTCTGTTAGGTTTTTGAGTATAAAAAGCATTTAAAAATTCATTATGCCTTCAAACGTCATTAAAGGTATAATGGATTTTTTTATTTTTGGTGTTTTATGAAACAACTAGCCCATATACTAAGCTACCCCATGACCGTAGTCTTCTATTTGTTCTTCGGAATAAGCTTATTGGTATTTCACCTAATACAATGGGTGTGTTTTAATTTTTTTGGGTATCAGGCACACAAGAGTAGCGTAGATTACTTTAATCTCATCATTTTACGGTGCTTAAATATTCTGGGCACCCGCTTTAGTTTTAAAATTGAAGGGGAGATCCCAAAAAACGTTCCTGTGATCATCGTTTCAAATCATCAAAGTATGTGGGATATCCCTCCCATTATCTGGTATTTAAGGAAACTACATCCAAAATTTATTTCAAAGATAGAATTAGGGAAGGGAATTCCGGCAATTTCTTATAATCTGCGTCACGGAGGCTCGGTATTAATAGATAGAAAGAATCCGAAGCAAGCCCTTGCCGAAATGACAAAATTCGCTAAGTATCTCGAAAAATTTAATAGGAGCGGAGTTATTTTCCCTGAAGGCACCAGAAGCAGGAACGGGGAACCCAAAACTTTTCATAGAAAAGGTCTCACCACACTTTTTAAAAATGCTTCGGAAGCTTATGTGCTACCGGTTACAGTAAATAATTCATGGAAGTTGCAACGCTACGGTATGTTTCCCATGCCATTAGGTGTTCATCTGAAACACTATGTACATCCGAGGATAAAAGTTTCAGACTATTCTTCGGAAGAACTTATCGATCTGGTTGAAAAGATCGTAAAATCTAAAGTAGTAGTCTAATGCTTTCTGAAAGTTCGCAAAATATTATCCAAAATACGATCCAATTCGTAAAATTGGAATTACAGGGTGCCGAAGGAGGACACGATTGGTTTCACATTGAACGTGTGTATAAAAATTCACTTTTAATTGCTTCAAAAGAGAATGCAGAAACACTTATTGTCGCATTAGGTGCTTTGCTTCACGATATAGCCGATTCAAAATTTCACGGGGGTGATGAAACCGTTGGTCCGGCAAAAGCGCATAAGTTCTTAAGCGCACAGAGCCTTTCCGAAGAAAAAATAAACCATGTCGTGAAAATAATAGAAAATATTTCGTTCAAAGGAGGAAATAAAACACAAAAATTCCACTCTAAAGAACTTGATATTGTACAAGATTCAGACAGATTAGATGCCCTGGGAGCCATTGGAATTGCTAGAACCTTTAACTATGGCGGATTTAAAAACCGACCTCTTTACGATCCCGACATTAAACCTAATTTAAATATGTCGCCCCAAGAATACAAGGAGCATTTAGCACCCACTATCAATCACTTTTATGAAAAATTATTACTTCTGAAAGATAGAATGAATACCAAAACAGGAAAACGGTTGGCGGCAGACAGGCATAAGTTTTTAGAACTCTATTTAGCTCAATTTTATGCCGAATGGAATGGTGAAAAATAAAAAGCAGCAGAAATAATCTGCTGCTCTAATTAGTAAGTATTTAGCTCTCTAATCTATAACCGGAGTGACCGTATAACCAGCTTCTTTCAACAAATTGATAACCCCTGTTTTCCCACCTAAATGGCCTGCACCAACACCGTAAAATACACTTCGATCCTTTGAAAACTCTCTAATTTTAGGGATCCAATTGTTATTTCGGTTGGCCAACATACGTTCCTGTAAGGCTATATCACCATCAAAATAGTCGTCCATAAAATCATATAACCCGGAAATATCTTCTGCTTTGTATAGTGCTATCATTTTATCGAACATAGTTTTCATGGATTCTTGTTCGGTTAAAAGTTTTACAATATCATCTATTTGCTCATCGTAAGGTTGCTCATCAAAAATACTCATCTGGAATTCGATGGTTTCTAGTCCAAGAATTTCTTTATTCTGTTCAGTTGCCAATTTTATCAATGTCGCCTCATAACTCGCTAATCCTTCCCCTAGATAAGACATCATGACCATGGTTGATAGCACCATAGGCTTAAATGATGTGAAATTCTCCATTCCAACGCCCATTTTTCCTTTAAAGTGCAAATCGAGCACATTGTACTCGTTTTCGTCCATAAACGTTTTTAACGACTCACCTTCATCCAACATGGAAACCTTCATCATATTCGACTGAAGATTAGGATCGTCCATGTCAAGTTCAAGTACTACCAATTGCGATACGTTAAAGGCATTGGTTACTTTATCTTTCAATACAAAGTCCTTTTCAGGAAGTATATGAAACGTTCCGAAGACGTAGGAAGTTTTAATATTTTCTCCTTCTACCTTCCAAAGCAAACTGTTAGCATCTACTTGTGCCGTAGCATTAAAAATTGTGAAACAAATGATTGTTAATTCGATTAATAGTTTTAAGTTTTTCATGATTTCTGTGTTTTTAAAAGTTACTGATTTTTTTATAACCAACTAATTATGATGGTTGCTATTTCTATGGCTATTTCTGCGATCGTTGTCATTTCGGTTATATTAAAAGATTAAACTAACTGCAATATAGAGCGTGATTCCGATCACGATTCCTATTCCAAATTTGATTAGCTGTATTTTGTTTGAAGTTTTCTTATTAGTTTTCATATGGATTTGTTTTACTGAATGATTCCTTTTTTTATTGTGATCTTTTCTTCGGATACCCCATTACTTAAATGGATGGTGATAAGATCAATTTGAGCAAATAATACTATTTCTTCACTGAGCTTTTTATGTAATTTCTCTGCTTCGCTGTCAATGCTACTGCCTTCAGTATAAGTAAGGTTAAATTCTATCTTTTCATTCGAAATTCCCTCACTGCTATATTGAATGCCGTAAGCGGCTATTCCTAATTCTACATTTTGACAGTTACAAGTTTCAAACAATACATTTTCCATTTGGTTGGTGTTGCCGATATGAGCTGTAGCACCTTCATAAAAACCATAGCTTATGGTTGTAATAAATAATAGAAGTAGGGTTCCAAATATTCCTTTTAAAGCATTCTTTCTAAGTACGTCTTGTTTTGTTTTCATAATTCCAGGTTTTTAGTGATTTAATTCTGAAACCAAATCTGCGACATAAAAGCCCTATATAAAAGAGAAGCCACCCAGTTTTAGGAAAAATAGGGCGATTAGAAGTTGTATTAAATAACTGTTTATCAGTTGTTTAATATATTTTTACACAAGATTGAAAAATGGAAATTATAGCAACCCTAAATTTGTAAATTTAGGGTTAGAAAGAGCTTTTTAGGCAATATTTTTGATTTCTTTAATGTAGAAAGAAGGGTTCAAACCCGTGTCTTTTTTAAAGTATTTTGTAAACGAATCGGCACTTTTATAACCTAATTCTTCAGCGATAGATTGGATTGAATACGAGCGAAAGATCACGTCGTTTTTTAATCGGACGATCGCGTAATTGATTCGCAGATCATTAATATAGGTATTAAAATTCTTTCCGAAGTGAGAATTTATAACCTTGGAGAGATATGAAGTATTTGTGTTTATTTTTTTAGCAACGTTATACGAATTGCATTCCTGTTTTAAGAAATACTCTTTTTCTTCCAGTTTTATAAGTCCGTTGAGAATTTGTTCTTTCACATCTTCAGGCACATCGCTAGTGTTCTTTTCTTCCAGAACTTCATCTTTAGTGTCGATAATATCTTTAGATTGCTCGGCAGTTTCAATTTTGGTGAGAAGTGCTTCAAACTTGGCTTCATTAGCTTTCTTATTTCTATAAAACTTCAGTAATAAAAAAAGCAATCCTAAAATAATTATAGAAGCTCCTAAAAAAAGATATTGTAAATATCCCTTTTGTTGCTCTTTTTCGGCTTTTAGTGATTCAAGTTCTGCCTCAAAAGCTTCTATTTCCTTATTTCTGAAAGAGGTATTGAGCGTATCTTTTATCTTACTAAACTTTGTAGTTGTGTTCACGTATTTTTCAAAATAAAAGCTTGACTTTTCTAGGTCACCTTCTTCTTTATAGGCATTTGCCAGGACTTTGTAGTAGTCGTCCATAAAACCTTCTTCCGCTTCAGAAACATTGTAAGTTTTAAAGGCATTTTCGAGGTACTGAATCGCTTTTTTATACTGTTTCTTTCCGGAATATATCTTCCCGTATAAACCACCCACAATTAAACTATCGAACTTACTAAAGGGTCTGCAATATTTGGTAGAATAATCGATACTTTTTTTTGCAGCGTCGTAATCTTCAATGAGCAATTCAGACATGCCCAACTGCCAGTAGAGCCCCTTTATACTACATGAATCTCTATTGTTCTCCAGAGCCTCCTTTAAAACTTTATTTGAATAAAAATAAGCGGAATCGGCATTCTTTGCTTTTATATAGCTGTCTGCTATACTCGCTTTAGCTAAAAAGATCATTTCTCCTCTTGTAGCTTCCGGTAGTTCATCCTCTCCCGCAGCCTCTAAACGTAAGATCATTTTATGTTGAGCACCTATGGCTTCCGAGTAATTTCCACCTATAGACTGCAACATGCTTATGAGGTAATATGACACCTGAATATTTCTAAGGTCCTTTTGCTCTTCGGCTACTTCAAGTGCCTTATTATAATAGTGTAGCGCCTTGCTAAGTGTTCCTTCTTTCGTAAAGATAGCACCCGCTGTTTGGTATGTTCTACTGTAAAATTCTTCTAATTCATGCGCTTCTGTGAAGGAAATAAGTTCTTCTAGTGAGGAAGTAGCTTTGGTGTAATTAGTGGCGGTATAGTTAATAATTGCTATTGCATGTATTCCCCTCCATTCTTCTTCAAGATTCTTATCTTTCCTAGCCTTTTCCAAATAAACCCTACTGGCTTTAAGAGCTAAAGTGGTATCTGAGGTCATATGAAAATTCAAAATATCTGATAATTCCTGATACGACTTCAATTTCAAAGTGTCTTGTTGCGCCAAGGAGGAAGAAAGGAAACAAATTCCGAAGAAGAATAGAAAAAACTTGTTCATATAAGTTGGTAGCAAATTTCCATTAAACGTAACAGGCGATAAAGATAACATTTAAAATAAACGTGTCTGCGGATTCTTTAATTGAAGATAATGTGAGCAGTCTAATTCACTAAGTTTAGTATTATTCAAATACTTCTTTTTGGCAAGTAACATAATATCACGCACCTGTGTTGCAATAGTTCCTTCGCCTCTCATCCTACGACCAAACCGGCTGTCATTTAATGATCCGCCGTGGCATTCGGCTATCTGATTTAAAATTCGGTCTGCTCTATCCGGAATTGTTTTATACGCCCAGTCTTTAAATATTTCGGCTATCTGCCCATTTAGCCGAACCATTGTATAAGCGACGTCTCTCGCTCCTAATTCTGAAACTTTTTTAACTAAAGGGAGGATTTCATGACTATTGAGCGATGGAATGATGGGAGCCATCATTACCCGTACCGGAATATTATTTTCTGAAAGTACCTCAACCACTTTAAGCCTGTTCTTTATGCTCGCCGTTCTTGGTTCAAGTAAACGTCTTGTTTCTTCTGAAAGGGATGTTATTGAAATATTTACACTTATTAAATTGTGTTCTGCTAGCTGTTTCAGGATATCGAGATCCCGAAGCACTAGCGAATTTTTTGTAATGATACCCACGGGGTGTTTCCATTTTAAGAAAACGCCAAGGCAGGCTCTGGTAATTTCAAGTTTTCGTTCAATGGGTTGATAACAATCTGTATTTCCGGAAAGTACAATAGGGTGAGGTTTCCACGATCTACTCCTCAGCTTTTCGTCTAGTAACTGCGGAGCATTCTTCTTTATTAAAATGGTTCGTTCAAAATCGAGGCCGGCGCCATAACCCCAATATTCATGACTGTTTCGCGCGTAACAATACACACAGCCATGTTCACACCCCTGATACGGATTTGCCGAATACCCCATCCCAACATCGGGACTATTCACTTTATTTACGAATGACTTCGGGAAGATGTCAATAAACTTGGTTTTATTCTTGTCTGCTAATTCTCCTTCCGCCTCACAAAAATTCAGGAAGTCGTCTAAAATTTCATGCTTTAGATTAAAAAAACGATTATGAACGTGGCTTTGCGCACCACGACCTTTGATAGGTTTGGACATAAAAAAACTTTGATAGATAAGGAGTCCATCAAAGTTAATTTAAATTAGGAAAATTTCCTAAAGAAACTGGAATAATTCCATTTTTTTATTTTCCCGGAAACTTAGCTTTTCTCTTTTCCAAAAAGGCTTGTGTACCTTCTTTGAAATCGGCTGTACCAAAACATTTTCCAAACTCTGTGATCTCCGTATCGAAGCCATTTTCTCCATCTTCATAACCGGCATTTATGGAGGCAATTGCTGAGGCAATGGCTACCGGAGAGTTCCTTAAGATCTTATCTGCAATGCTTTTTGTAAGTGACATTAGTTCATCTTGATTGGTCACATGATTTACCAAGCCGTATTGTAGCGCTTGAGCGGCATCGATCATTCCCGCGGTCATGATCATTTCCATAGCACGTCCTTTTCCCACTAATTGAGGAAGACGCTGCGTTCCTCCATAACCGGGTATTACTCCCAGGGAAACTTCGGGTAGGCCCATTTTCGCATTATCGCTGGCCACTCTAAAATGTGCAGACATTGCGAGCTCTAAACCGCCCCCTAAAGCAAAACCATTTACAGCGGCAATTACCGGAGTAGAAAGATTCGCAACATAATCGAATAACATGGCTTGACCCTGAGCAGCTAATTGTCCGCCTTCAGCAACCGAAAAATCTGCAAACTCGCTGATATCTGCACCTGCAACAAATGCTTTTTCACCACTACCGGTGATGATGATCACTTTAGTTTTAACATCTTCATCAGCTTTTTTAAAAGCCTGATGCAATTCTTTGATTGTTTCTTTATTAAGCGCGTTTAACTTGGAAGGTCGATTGATAGTTATGGTTGATATACCGTTTTCAGATTGGAATAAAATATTGTTATAACTCATGGGTAGATTTAATTTGGCTTGTTAATCAAAATTACGAAAACTACTACAATTGTCTAGGAAATACAACTTTAAAAGTAGCACCTTTATCAACATTTGGGCTGAGCGTTATTTTTCCGCCATAGGTTTCAACGATTTTCTTTACCATGGCCAATCCCAGTCCCATTCCGCTTGACTTTGTGGTGAATTTTGGTTCAAAGATCATTTCCCTGTTTTCTTCGGAAACGCCCAGACCGTTATCACTTACTGTAATAGCTACCATCTGGTCTTCAGAAAATACCCTAACGTCTATACGGGGATCTTCAGTTCCGCTTTGTTCAATAGCTTGTACACTATTCTTAGTTAAATTGGTAATCACTCTAATTAATTGTGTGCGATCAAACTTAGCGGTGATCTCTTTTTCTTCCGAAGAAAAATAAATAAAATCCTCATTAAAGATATCGAGTGCCAATTTGGTGATCTTTACAACGTTTAATGTTTCATCCTGCTGTGCCGGCATCTGAGCGTAAGTGGAAAAAGCTGAAGCAATTGAACTCATAGTGTCAATTTGCTGAATTAGAGTGTTGCTATATTCTTTTACTTTTTTATTTATTTCCGGATCCCGCGGATCGAACTTTCGTTGAAAGCTCTGCACCGTTAAACGCATTGGAGTCAACGGATTTTTAATTTCGTGAGCTACTTGTTTTGCCATTTCACGCCAGGCAGCTTCTCTTTCGCTCGCTGCGAGCTGTGCGGCGCTAGTCTCCAGTTCATCGATCATACCATTATAGGCATTTACAAGTGTTGAAATTTCTTCGGACGTATCGGTTATTAAAATTTTCTTATTGCGTTTATTTAAGCGTGTTTCGGTAATTTTTTCACTAATATCATTAAGAGATCGAGTAATAAATTTTGACAAGAAATAGGCAAGAACCACCGCCATTAACAGCATAAAAATATAGGCAATCCCTAAACGCGATAGGTTTTCTTTTAGTTCCTTTTTTATAAAACCATCATCCTCAATATAGGGTAAATTAAGGATGGCCAGAGGCTTAAAATACTTATCGGTAATATAGGTGTAAGAAGATTGATAACGTTGTCCTTCCTCTTCAAACTCTCTTACATAGTGTTTGTCGTGAGAGTTTTCTATAGTATCTAAAATGGATTTTGAAAGTTTGGTGTTTACCGTATCTCTTAAAAAACTCGCTTTAGAGGATTTTAGAAGGTTTCCATCTAAATCGTATAAATAGATCTCGAGATTGTGAATTTCTTTTATATCGTAAATAACATCTTTGAATATCAACGGAATTTTTTCAGTTTCCCTCGCATAGGTGGTTTCGGCCAAAATATAATCTATATGCCCGCGTATCGACTTTTCTTTACGTACCAACCTATCCTTATGATAATCTTCGGCTTCCTCTCTATATTGATACACCGTAACTATTGCTATAAGAATGGATGCTAAAATCACTAATAGCAACATCGATAAGAAAATTCGAAACCGTAAGGATTTGTAAAAACTCATTTTTGAACTAATTCTTTTCGAAAGGTAGCAATAATTAAACCAAAAAAATGTGGCCGTTATTTCCCTTCTCTAATACGTTTGTAAAACTTATATCCTAACATGAGCAACACAGAGAATGATATAATTCCTATGACTCCATATACCCAGTTAAAGGCATGTTTTAGAGTTACTAAAAAGACGATTGCAAAGAGAATAATTGTGGCGCCTTCGTTAAACAATCGCATAAAATTGGAAGAGTGTTTTACGATGTCATTTTGAAGCTGCTTAAATATAGTGTGGCATTTCAGATGATAAATTATGAGCAACACCACAAAGCCTAATTTCACTTGCATCCAGGTGTCGGAAAGCCAAAAAGGACGAAGTATCAATAACCAAATTGCAAAACTTACGGCGAGGATCATTGATGGCCAGGTAATAATGTACCACAATCGTTTACTCATTATTTTGTATTGATCACTTAAGATCTTTCGGGCAGGTTCCGTTTTTTGTGTAGCCTCGATTTGATAAACAAATAATCTCACGATGTAAAAGAGCCCGGCAAACCAGGTGATTACAAAAATTAGATGAAGTGACTTAATATAATTGTATTCCACGGAGTAAAAATACTAAAAATAAAACCTCTCAGAATTTACAGACCTGAAAGGTTTTAGTGTGAATTAATTTAAAAAACACAAATTGATATCACTGTTAATTCTATTCATCTTCTACAAAAAGATAATTCAGATTTTTTGCATTAAAAGCTGTATTGAACTCAGTTATTTCCTGAGAAAGCAGTTGATTAAACTTTACCAATTCTGTGTTTATTTGCTGCGTTAGTTCATTTTTAACCGCAATATCCTGTTGCGTAGGAGGAAAATCGTCCATGCCTACTAAGCTGTTTAAATGTGCAAGTTTATTAGTTAATTTAATAGGGAAATTTAAAGGGTCTTGACCGCTTTTGTTTTGTGTTTGATACAAAGCCTTCTCTATTTCTGAAAAATCATCACTCAACTTCTTTGCTTTGTCCAGCAATTCTTTAACCTCATTATTGTCTTTATATTGCTTCTGAAAGGCCTCTAATTGACCATTAATATTTCGGATTTTTTTAATCGCTTTATGCGCCTTATCTACGGTTTCATTCACATCACTAATAAAATCGAATTGCTTTTGCATTCCTGCGATATCGGTCTCAGCGTTAGCATCGGGTACTATCTTAAATGGTTGAGATAAGACTTTATCGTCATATTGCAATATTACTTTATAATCTCCGGGAACTGCTTGTGGTGCTTCGGTGCTTGCCCACCATAGGATCATTCCGTCTAATCTTTCGGCTCCTTCACTTCGCATATCCCATGTATGGAAATTAGTTCCTTTCTTCACTTCAAGTTTGTCTTTTTTCTTGTTTTTATTACTAAAAGTTTTTAACGTATCCCCTTTACTGTTCAGATAGCTTAACTTAACCTCTTTGTCCATTGTATCGGGAAGATTAAAATAGGTCATCACTCCACTAGGATGATTTGTACCGCTTATTAGTGAACCACTTCTAGAACTACCACCCATTCTGTACGTGTCTTTAGGTTGAAATAAATAAGCTTCCTTTCCATTAGCCTCCGAAAGTTGATGAATAACAGTCAAGTCATCAATAATCCATAAGCTTCGTCCCTGAGTTGCCACTATCAAGTTATTCTCTTTTATTGCAAGATCTGTAATAGGGACAATAGGCAAGTTTAACTGAAAGGCTTGCCAGCTGTTTCCGTCATTAAATGAGATATACATCGCTGTTTCGGTTCCGGCATATAACAATCCTTTCTTTTTCGGATCTTCTCTTACAACTCTCGTAAAATGCTCATCTGGAATACCGTTTGTGATCTTTTTCCAGGTCTTTCCGTAGTCATTGGTTTTATATAAGTAAGGAGCAAAATCACCGGTCTTGTATTTGGTCCCGGCGATGTAGCAGGTGCCTGCATCAAATATTGAAGGCTCCACACTATTGATCATCATCCATTCCGGCATTCCCTTTGGAGTGACATTCTCCCAATTCTTACCTCCGTCACGTGAAACATGTACCAATCCGTCATCGCTTCCTGTCCACAATAAATCAGGAACCAGAGGAGATTCGGCAGCCGCAAAAATTGTACAGTAATATTCTACAGAGGTATTATCCTGGGTGATAGGTCCTCCCGAAGACTTCAATTTACTTGGGTCGTTTCTGGTTAGGTCCGGACTAATCAAATTCCAGCTCTCCCCTTCATTAGTAGTAGCGTGTAAATGGTTAGACGCCGTGTACATCTTATTTGGATCATGAGGTGAAAAGAATATAGGAAAGTTCCATTGAAAACGATATTTCATATCTTCTGCACCGTGTCCCATGGGGTTATCCGGCCATACACTTATACTTCTCACCGTATTTTTCTCGTGATTATACCTAGTTAAAAATCCGTCGTAACTACCACCATAAACAATATCACTGTTTTCAGGATCTACAGCAATATGCGCACTTTCACCTCCGGCAGTAGGCTCCCAGTCGTCTTCATCTATACTTCTGCCTTCAGTTCTATGCGCTATTCGGATGGTTGAATTGTCTTGCTGCGCTGCATAGATCTTATATGGAAATGAATTATCTGTAGTTACGCGATAAAATTGCGATGTTGGTTGATTATGGTAAGTACTCCATGTTTCTCCTCCGTCGTAACTCACCTGAGCGCCACCATCATCACCAATGATCATTCGTTGAGGATTTTCAGGTGCGATCCATAGGTCGTGATGATCACCGTGCGGTGCATTATAGGTTTCGTAGGTTTTCCCCCCGTCGGTGCTTTTATGATACCGAACATTTAAAACATACATAACGTCTTCATCCATCGGATCGGCATAGATACGTGTATAATACCAAGCCCGCTGACGAAGTTTTCGTTCACTATTTATATTCTGCCATGTTTCACCACCATCATCACTGCGGTACACGCCTCCTTTATCTTTATTTTCAACGATCGCCCATACGCGTTCACTGTTTGCGGGAGATACAGTAACACCGATAATTCCCAGTGTATCTGACGGGAAGCCTTTGTTTTTAGAGATCTCTTTCCATGTTTCTCCACTATCTGTACTTTTCCATAGAGCAGAACCATCACCACCACTACTTAAACTGTAAGGTGTTCTACGAACATTCCAGGTTGAGGCATATAAGATTCGTGGATTGTTTGGATCCATTATTAGATCTACGGCTCCTGAGTTTTCATTTGCAAATAGTGTTTTTCGCCAAGATTTTCCACCATCGGTACTTTTATAAACACCTCTATCCTGAGTAGGCTTATAGATATTCCCCAGAACGGCAGCATATACAGTATTATAATCTGTAGGGTGAATTGCTATTCGAGGTACATGTCTGCTGCTTTTAAGTCCGGCAGACGTCCATGTTTTTCCGGCATCCTCACTTTTCCACATTCCGTATCCCGATGATACATTTCCCCGTACGGTCTTTTCACCGCCACCAACATAAATAACATTTGGGTCACTTTCTGCAACTTCAATAGCTCCAATTGAGCCACCAAAGAACCCATCAGAAATGTTTTTCCAATGTCGTCCTCCGTCTTTTGTTTCCCAGATTCCACCGCCGGTTGCACCAAAATAAAACAAGTTAGGTTTTCCCGGCACACCGGTTACTGCAGCGCTTCGGCCACCACGGAATGGGCCTATAAGTCGGTACTCAAGTGCATCGTACAGATTTTCATTATACGTTTGCGCTTGTAGGGTTTCAGAAATGTTTCCGAAGAAAAAAATACTAAAGAACAATAAGAGGAGGTTAATTGTGTGTTTCATGTAGTCAATTGTTGAATTTTAAATAAAGATAATATTTAAGATGTTATTCAAAAAATAATAAGAACTTCAATCGCTGCTTGTTCCGAAGAAATAGCTATCGCAAATTCGCTTTTACTTCTTTGTTTAAATAAAAGCCTGTAACTACAGTTGAGAGTACATCAGCAATTGGAAATGAGATCCAAACACCCCAAACGCCAAAGAAACTAGGGAGAATTAAGATGAGTGGGATTAAGAAAAAGCCCTGCTTAGTAAGGCTTAATAATAGTGCCGGAACAGCCTTCCCAATAGCCTGGAAATACGAGGCACCAATTAACTGTACCACTATTACAGGTGTGGCTGCGAATACCCAGCGTAGAGCTCCAGGAGTTCTTTGTAAAAGTTCGTTATTGTGAGCAATTGTTTCGGCATCTAAGCTATCATTTCCACTAATAAAAATAGATACAAGATTTGGCGCAAAGATCATGATAATAGCGAAAATGAGTACTGCAAGTGCTCCGGAATACTTTATGGAAGTGTTTATGGATTCTCTAACACGGGCGAACTTTTCGGCGCCGTAATTATATCCCGCAATAGGTAAAAACCCCTGATTTACCCCAATTACGGGAAACAGTGCAAACATTAGCATTCTACTAATAATTCCGTAGGAAGCAACATCCAGAGCATCCCCAACCGTGATCAATACGTTGTTTAGCAGAATGGTTAAAACTGCTATAGTTCCTTGTCTTGCCAGGGTTACAAAGCTGAGACTACTAATTTCAGAAACAATTTTTTTATGAAGAGAAAAGGAGCTTAGTTTTAATCTCAATTCACTCTTAACAATAAAAAACCACAGTATAAATGCAAAACAGATCGCGTAACTAATAAATGTTGCCCAGGCAGCACCTTCCATACCATAACCTAGAACATTTATAAGGATATAATCCATAAAAATGTTTCCTATCGCGGGCAGCATCATGGCATACATAGCGAACTTCGGTTTTCCCTCGGCGCGTATGACGTTATTTCCCATCATGCACATGGATAGCATTACGATACCATACATGACAATACGATAATAAATAAGAGCCAACTCTTTAAATGAATCGTCGGCACCAAAAAATTCAATGAGGTAATCCTGAAAAACTAAGCCTAGTGCGGCCAATATACCTGATGTGAGAAAAGTGAGTGTAATTTGGTTTCCGAAGACACGTAGTGCTTTCTTATCATCACCGGACCCAAGCGCCCTTGATAGCACAGAGCTTCCTCCAATCCCGATCGATAGACCAATAGCCCCAATAAAAAATGTTACCGGAATCACTACCGTGATCGCCGAAATAGCCAGAGGACCAATCCACCTACCCACAAAAATTGTATCGACGATCATGTTAAGCGACATGACCAATATCCCAATGGAAGCTGGAACCGCTTGTCTTACCAGCAATTTACTTATAGAATCGGTTCCAAGTATGTTCGATCTTTTTTGCTGACTCATTTAAGCGATCGCTGTTTTGAGATCTTTGATTTGCCATTCTTCGATCCAACGGCTTAAGACAGCTGCCCAGTCGTCGCGATCGTTTAAACACGGTATTACGGTAAATTCTTCTCCTCCAACTTCATGAAAAATTTCTTCTCCTTCCATGGCAATTTCTTCTAATGTTTCCAAGCAATCACTCACAAAAGCCGGGGTTACTACCACTAATTTTTTAGTCCCTGCGAGACCCATTCTTTCAATAGTTCTATCGGTATAAGGTTGTAACCAGGGATCGAAACCTAGCCTCGATTGAAATGAGGATGAGTAGGTTCCTTCTTTTAAATTTAACTTTTCAGCGACCATTCTTGTTGTGGCAAGACATTGATGTCTATAGCAATACTGGTGTGCTTTTGAGGGTGTGACACAACACTGATCATTAATTTTACAGTGGGAGCTTGTAATGTCACTTTTTCTTATATGCCTTTCGGGAACCCCATGGTAACTAAAAAGAAGATGTTCGTAGTCGAGATTCTTTATTTTTTCTGAAATGCTATCGGAAAGGACTTTGATATAGTCAGGTTTATTATAAAATGCCGGTAGCGACGTAATTTCAAGGTCAGGAAAATATTCTTTCTGAAGCTCCGCAACTTTCACATCGATCGTTTCTGTTGTTGCCATAGCAAATTGTGGATACAATGGAACTACCAAAACATCATTAACCCCTTGATCTACTAGCTCCTGAAGCCCTTTTTGAAGCGTCATACTTCCATATCGCATGGCCAAGGCTACGGGAATTGTCACATTGTTCTTTACCTTCTCCTGAAGACGTTCAGATAATACAATAAGAGGTGACCCTTCTTCCCACCAGATCTTTTGATAAGCTTCCGCCGATTTCTTAGGTCGTGTATTTAGAATAATTCCTCTAACCAAGAGAATTCGCGCCCATTTTGGCACATCGATTACCCTTGGATCCATTAAAAACTCATCTAAGTATTTTTTTACGTCTGTAGGATTGGTACTATCCGGGGATCCAAGATTTACAAGAAGAACACCTTTTTTCATATTGTTTTAATAGAATGCAAAAATACCGCATATATTCTTATTGAAAAGCAAATTGGTATAGATTAACGAAATAATAAGATAGATGATTACAAAATGTGATCTAATATAACATAATCGTAATATTACTTTTTTACGATGATATACTGGTAATGTATTTCTTAGGGGTGGTTCCGAACTTCTTTTTAAAGGCTGCGATAAAATGGCTCGAAGTACTATATCCTACCTTTAAGCCTACTTCATTAACATTGTGTTGTCCGGTGGCGAGCAATTGTCTGGCGACTTCCATTTTATAATCGAACAAGAAACTAAATACCGAATCTCCGTAAATTTGTTTAAACCCTTCCTTTAATCTATTCAAGGGTAAATTAATTTGATCTGCCAATTCCTGCAAAGAAGGAGGCTCCGCCATATTTGCAATTACAATTTGTTTTGCCTTTTTTATTTTAGCTACATTTTCTTCATCGACTAAAAAAGGACATTGTTCAATATCTGCGTCTTCGGGTCTATTAAAATAAAGACTTAACAACTCGTATGCCTTTCCTTTGAAGTATAATGGCTTAATGGATGGGTGTAAATTATAGTTCATCAATTGGTTAAGCACTATTGCCATTGACGGGGAAGTGTTTGCATCCTTGTAGTATTTTCTGTCCTTGTTTTCTTCACTTAGAAAGGTGATAAAGTTTGCTTCGGAAGAGAAAAGTCCGTGAAATTTATTTATAGGGAGTAAAACTGAAAGCACCCATGAATTTGCCGAAACCTTTAAATTTAGGGGAAGATCCCGCTGTGGATTGTATAAGAGCAACGATTTGTCTTCAGACAGGGGTAAAGTATAGTTGCCTTCGTTAAAAGTGAAGATAACAGACCCTTTAATACAAAAATGAAACTGAATAAAGTTAGTTCCTATTTCCCTTGTAAACGTCTGACTTTCATTTGTTTCATTATTAAATTTCAGAATAAAAAATCCATCTTCAATAGATACTTCTTCATAAAAACTTTGAGCGACATTTTCTTCGGTGATCTTCATAATATTTCATCTGTTTATTTAGAATTATTCTAAACTAAGTGTAAAATTTTCTCTGTTAGTAGGCTAAATTAGGGGATTTATATGATAAATATCATTTTTTGGGTAAAATTCGCGCCTTTCGACACTATTGATACCTCTAGCGTTATTTTTTGGAAAAAAATGCAATTATTTTTGTCGGGCATTCAAAACACCTTCGGGTATGAATGTGTCAGGTATGAAATTAAACGGAATAACAAATACTATTCCTTCACAGGAGGGAAATTTTTATGCTATCGGACTTAATTACAAGAAGGCCGATGCGGAGATACGTGGACATTTCAGTATAAGTGAAACTGCACAGAAAGATATTTTACAGCAAGCTAAAGCCGAAAACCTTCCGGCGTTAACCGTTATTTCTACTTGCAACAGAACCGAATTGTATGGTTTTGCGCAACATCCCTTTCAGATCATAAAATTACTCTGCGAACACACCAATGGAACCGTGGAGGAGTTTGAGAAAGTGGCCTACGTCTATAAAAATGAAAAAGCCGTTTCACATCTTTTTAAAGTGGGCACCGGACTTGACAGTCAGATTCTAGGAGATTTTGAGATAATTAGTCAGTTACGAAATAGCTTCAAACAATCCAAGGAACTTAAACTCATGACACCCTTTACCGAGCGATTGGCAAATGCGGTGATTCAAGCGAGTAAGCGAATAAAGAATGAAACAAAGATCTCCAGTGGAGCTACGTCGGTTAGCTTTGCAGCTGTGCAATATATCATGGCGCGCGTTCCTTACGTTTCAGAAAAAAATATTCTTCTCTTCGGAACAGGAAAAATAGGTAGAAACACTTGTGAAAATTTAATTAAACATACCAAAAACGAGCATATAACGCTTATAAACAGAACAAAGGACAAGGCTGAAAAAGTTGCCGGAAAGTTTAATCTGGTTGTGAAGGATTATGCCAATATCCAGAGTGAGATCGCGCAATCTGACATCCTTATTGTTGCAACAGGAGCACAACAACCTACCATTTCGAAAGAGTTGCTTTATCTAAAAAGACCCCTTTTAATTTTAGATTTGTCGATTCCAAAAAACGTTGCAGAAAATGTTTCTGAAAACAAATATGTAACATTAGTTCATTTAGACGATCTCTCATCGGTAACCGATAAAACCCTGGCAAATCGCGCCGCTCAAATTCCAATGGCGAAAAGCATTATTAGTGAAATTGAGAACGAATTTAATGCCTGGGCAGAAAACCGAAAGTTTGCACCTACCATCAAGGCATTGAAATCGAAACTTGCGGAAATAAAATCCGGCGAAATCGATTTCCAACGTAAAAAAATAAACAACTTCAACGAAGAACAAGCCGAAATAATTAGCAATCGGATAATTCAGAAAATAACTACGCATTTCGCTAATCATTTAAAAGATGATTCTATTCCTACAGCCGAAAGTATCGAACTCATCAGGAGTGTCTTTCAATTAGAAAACCAAAAAAATGGGTAAGGTCATTCGAATTGGAACCCGCGATAGTCAATTAGCCCTATGGCAGGCAAATACCGTTAAGGACAAACTCGAAGCTCTGGGTTATAAAACCGAATTAGTAGCAATAAAATCGACCGGAGATCTCGTTTTAGACAAACCACTTTACGAACTTGGAATTACAGGTATTTTTACGAAGACGCTCGATGTAGCAATGCTAAACGGTACGGTAGATATTGCCGTTCATAGTATGAAAGATGTTCCAACCTTATTACCAAAGGGAATTGTACAAGCCGCAGTTTTAGAAAGAGCCTCGTTTGAAGATATTTTACTAACTAAAGATCAACCCAACTTCGAAAACCCTGCAACCATTGCTACCGGAAGTCTTAGGAGAAAAGCACAATGGCTGCATCGCTATCCCCACCACAAAGTGGTGGATTTACGTGGTAACGTAAATACGAGGTTGCAAAAACTCGCGGATAGCGATTGGCAAGGCGCTGTTTTTGCGAAAGCCGGACTTGAACGAATTGAAGTTTTACCATCAGGTTTTAAAACTCTGGACTGGATGATTCCTGCTCCAGCGCAAGGTGCCATGGTTATTGCCACTTTAGAGAACGATGCATATTCTACCGAAGCAGCTTCCAAATTAAATCACATTAATTCTGAAATTTGCACGCATATTGAACGTGAATTCCTAAGAACATTAGAAGGCGGTTGTACCGCCCCAATTGGTGCGATTGCCAGAATCGTAAATGATAGAATCCAATTTAAAGGAGTTTTACTTTCCCTAGATGGCGAAACGAAATTGGAAATTGAGAAAGCTATTGACATAGCAAACTATAAAAACTTTGGGAAGGAATGTGCTAACAACATTCTCTCTAACGGTGGAGCAGAATTAATGCAATTGATAAAAAGGGAGATTTCTTAAAGCTCTTGCCCAATAAGATTTCAAAATGAAATGTATTCTCTCCACAAAAAAACTTAATTCAGAACAACGAAATTTATTTCGAAATGATGAAGTTACACTAGTCGACTACGATGCAATTCAGATAACTTTCGTCGATTTCGAAATCCCCGAGAACGCTAAGAACATTATTTTCACAAGCAAGAATGCGGTAAAAGCATTTTTAACAAAATATGACACCAATTTATATAAGACGAAATATACCATCTTTTGTGTAGGTAAGAAAACGAAGGCGCTTTTAGAAAGAAATGGCCATAAAGTGAAAAAAATGGCTAATTATGCTTCAGAATTGAGTGAATTTATTCAAAAACATCACAAAAATGACGTTTTTTATTTTTTCTGCGGAAACCTACGCCGCGAAGAATTACCCCTTTCTCTAAAGGCAGCAGATATTTCACTTTTCGAAGTAAAAACGTACGAAACTGAGTTAATTTTGACGAAATTTGATCAAAAATGGAGTAAAATCCTTTTTTTCAGCCCTAGCGGAGTACAAAGTTTTACAACTTACAACAGCATAAATGTTTCTGAAGCGATTTGCATTGGAGACACAACGGCTTCCGAAGCAAGAAAACACACCTCAAATGTGACTATAGCCAAGGAAACCACAATTGAAAGTGTGATTGAAACAGCAATTGAAAAACTTAAAGTTTAAATAATAAAGATCCTGTATCCCAACAGCTTAATAATATGATAAAAAACGATTTATTCTTACGTGCCTTAAAAGGGGAAACTGTAGACCGCCCACCGGTTTGGATGATGCGTCAGGCAGGCCGTTATCTTCCCGAATTTATGGAGATAAAAGCGAAGTACGACTTCTTTACCAGATGTCAGACTCCCGAGCTGGCAAGTGAAATTACAGTTCAGCCTATTCGAAGATATGGCATGGATGCAGCGATATTATTTAGTGATATATTGGTGATTCCGCAGGCAATGAACATCCATGTAGAGATGAAACCCGGAATTGGTCCATGGCTACCTCAGCCTATTAGGTCACAAAAGGATTTGGAACGGGTAATCGTTCCCGATATTCACGACACATTAGGCTACGTGATGGATGCCATCAAAATGACGAAGGAAAAGCTCAATGATGAAATTCCATTAATCGGTTTTGCGGGGAGTCCGTGGACTATTTTGTGCTATTGTGTTCAAGGTCAAGGAAGCAAGAATTTTGATATTGCAAAAGAATTCTGTTTTACACAACCGGTTGCAGCTCATGAACTTTTGCAAAAGATCACTGATACTACTATCCTTTATCTAAAGGAAAAAGTGAAGGCAGGTGTAAACGCCGTACAGGTTTTTGATAGTTGGGGCGGTATGTTATCTCCAACAGATTATCAGGAGTTTAGCTGGAAGTACATTCAGCAAATTATAGATGTCCTAAAAGACGAAGCGCCGGTAATTGCCTTTGGTAAAGGTTGCTGGTTTGCTTTAGATACAATGGCTAAGAGTGGTGCTGCTGCCTTAGGTGTAGATTGGACTTGCGCCCCAAAAACAGCACGAAAACTAGCCGGGGGCAATATTACGCTTCAGGGTAATTTTGATCCTACAAGGTTGTTCAGCGAACCTAAAGAAATTAAAAGATTAGTAACACAGATGATCAATGAATTTGGAAAAGACCGATATATTGTAAATTTAGGACATGGAATACTCCCAAATATTCCCTTAGAAAATGCCGGGGCTTTTATAGAAGCGGTGAAAGAATATAAATTGGAAAATTGAACATCTGGAAACGAATTAGCAGATTAAGTTTAAAGCAATTTCTAAAGCTTTCGCTTTTATTTGCTGGAAATCCGCTGTTAATACTACCCACTTTGAAAGCAACAAAAGAAGCGATGTCTATTTGCGACGATTTATTTGGAAGATCGCATCACTTAAGTAACCGTGCTAATGCTTTTCGTCATGCTATTTGGAACATCCTTATTTCAGAAAAAACTCTTAAGCACACTAAAAATGCTCCTCAATCTGTAAATTGGGCAGAAAAATTTACCAATCTATACGAAAAAGTTACACAGAATGATCCTTTAGATGAAGCAATGGATCTTCATAATAACGAAATAGGAAGATCCGTGTTTTTAGAGAAAAACGGCATAAAAACACAGGGTTTGATCGATTTTCTGCTAAAAAAGATGGAAAATGCTCAAAAAATAGCAACTATTGAAGATATAGAACACAATAAAAATGAACTGGTTTATACTCAGGAAACATGATAAAAAACATTGTTAAAGGTATTCAGGCATACGGAGGTACTTTTAAGCTGATCTCGAAATTGGGATTGTGGAAATATTTTGGAATTCCTATGCTAATAAGTTTTCTAACCGCTATTCTAATCGGATTTGCCGCTTGGGGATTTGCCGATAATATAGGCGGTCTTATCTCGAAATTATGGTTCTGGGAATGGGGATCGGAAACGTTTAGAGTTGTTGGCGATATTTTGGGCGCCCTTATAATCATCGCGATTGGTCTTATACTCTATAAGCACATTGTAATGGCGTTAAGCGCGCCTTTTATGAGTCCGGTGTCTGAAAAGATCGAAGCGCACTTACTTGGTATAGATCATATTCACAGAGAGACATCCAATTTGTCTCAATTGTGGAGAGGGATACGAATTAATGTTAGAAACCTGCTTATGGAGCTTTTACTAACGATTCCAATACTGATACTCAGTTTTGTTCCGGTGGTAAATTTCGTCACTTCAATACTTTTATTTTTGGTGCAGTCGTATTACGCAGGATTTGGAAACATGGATTATACACTGGAACGCCACTTTCAGTATTCTGAGAGTGTTCGTTTTGTAAAGAAAAACAAAGGACTTGCTATTGGCAACGGGATCGTTTTTATGCTAATGCTCTTAATACCCGTGGTTGGAATCATACTGGTTCTACCTCTTTCGGTAACTGCATCCACCACCGAAACCGTAAAAGTTCTCAATGCAACCGGACGTTTAAAAGCGGCAGAAACTAAGCTTCAGAAAGGCACTAATGTATAGTTTTGAAGATTTCGATATCGCCCAACTTGAAACTGTAGATGCTAAAAGTTTGTACCAGTTAATGCGATTAAATTATGATCAATTCAGAACCTATCTGCCCGTGACCACCTCTTCAAACGAATCGTTGAGCGCTTCCGAAGCATATATAAAACGAAAAACAAAAGAAAACGCCTTACAAACGTCGCTCACACTCGCTCTTAAAGAAAGGAGTACTGGAGAAGTTGCCGGACTTATTATCCTAAAGAATATTGATCACTCAAAAAAACAAGGAGAATTTGCCTATTGTATTGGTGAAGAATTTTGGGGCCGGGGATGGATGTCCAAAACTGTAACGCAAATGTCTAAGCATGCATTGGATAACTTCGGAATAAAAACATTTCAAATCATTACACATAAAACTAACATTGCGAGTTGCAGAGTGGCCGTAAAGTGTGGATTTGTATGGAAAAAAACACTGAAAAATGAATTTACTCCTCCTAATGGAAGATCATTGGACATGGAGCTTTATGAACTATATTTATGAAAGAGAAGTTTGTAGCATATATTAAAAACCTTCAGAACACGATTACCACCAACCTTGAAACGGTAGATGGCACGGCAAAATTTAAAGAAGATATCTGGAAACGTCATGAAGGCGGCGGTGGTAAATCCCGAGTAATAGAAAATGGTTCGGTCTTTGAAAAAGGTGGCGTTAATATTAGTGAGGTTCATGGAGAACTGCCAGAATCCATGCAACAATATTTTGGCGTAAAAGACGCAAATTTCTTTGCTTGTGGCCTCAGTTTGGTACTACATCCAAAAAATCCATTTGTCCCTACTGTACACGCTAATTGGCGATATTTTGAGATGTATGATCATAAAGGTAAGATTGTAGACCAATGGTTTGGTGGCGGACAGGATCTTACGCCCTATTACTTGTTCGAAGAAGATGCAAAACACTTCCATTTAGTTTGTAAAAAGGCTTGCGACGCTCACGATCCGGCGTTCTATCACAATTATAAGAAACGTTGCGACGAGTATTTTTACAATGCACACCGCGAAGAAGGAAGAGGTCTTGGTGGCTTGTTTTTCGATTATTTAAAAGCGACCGAAAAAATGCAAATGCAGGATTGGTATAACTTCGTAACACAAGTGGGTGATAGTTTCTTAGATGCATACCTCCCTATTGTGGAAAAGAGAAAAGATCATCCTTTCGAGGCTGAGCATAGGAATTGGCAAGAAATTAGACGTGGAAGATATGTTGAATTTAATCTCGTTCATGATAAAGGCACGCTCTTCGGACTCAAAACCAACGGTAGAATTGAAAGTATTCTAATGAGTCTTCCCCCGAAGGTACAATGGGTGTATGACCATAAGCCGAAAAAAGATAGTGAAGAAGAAAAATTAGTGAATGTTTTAAAGAATCCGGTGGATTGGGTTTAAACTAATACTAAATTGCATAAAAATTAAAAAGGAGAATTATATTCTTCTAATATAAAATATAGTACATGTATCCATTACGAAGAAACCGAAGACTAAGATCTTCAGAGGCGATTAGAAGTTTAGTTAGGGAAACGATTATTAGTCCGAATGATTTTATCGTCCCAATTTTTGTTGTTGAAGGAAAGGGAGTTAAAGAGGAAATTGCCTCAATGCCAAATTACTATCGTTTTAGTTTAGATTTACTTTCTTCGGAAGTAAAAGAGCTGTGGAAACTTGGATTGAAATCTGTTCTATTATTTGTTAAGGTTCCTGAAAATTTAAAAGATAACAGCGGTACTGAAGCCCTCAATCCGGAAGGTTTAATGCAACGTGCTATAAAAACTGTAAAAGATGCGGTTCCAGGGATGGTTGTAATGACAGACGTAGCGCTTGATCCTTATTCAAAATACGGACATGACGGAATTGTTTCTGAAGGAGCAATCGTTAATGATGACACCAATGCTGTGCTCGCCGAAATGTCACTCTCTCACGCCAAAGCCGGAGCAGATATTGTCGCTCCTAGTGATATGATGGATGGGAGAATTTTCGAAATTAGAAGCCTGTTAGAAGATGAAGGCTTTTATGATACCGGAATAATGAGCTACAGTGCGAAATATGCATCTGCATTCTACGGTCCGTTTAGAGATGCATTAGATAGTGCTCCGGTAGATCTGCAGGACATTCCTAAGGATAAAAAAACCTATCAGATGGATCCCGCAAATAGAGAGGAAGCCGTTAAAGAAACACAGATGGATATTGAAGAAGGTGCCGATATCGTTATGGTAAAACCCGGATTGTGTTATTTGGATATCGTTCGGGATATTAGAAACGCTGTAGATGTTCCCGTTGCTGTTTATCAGGTGAGTGGAGAATACGCAATGCTAAAGGCTGCTGCAGAAAAAGGTTGGTTAGATCACGACGCAGTAATGTTAGAACAAATAACTGCGATAAAGCGAGCCGGTGCGAACATGATCGCCAGTTATTTTGCCAAAGATATTGTTAAGATCATTTCTTAAACATTCAAATATGAAAAATATTACATTACTATTATTCGTTGCTGCTTTTTCAATGTCTGCGCAACAAATAACTCCAAAAAGTGCTTGGTTAGAAAAATGGGAGAATTCTAAGCAGTACCTAATAGGAATTGCAGAAGCAATGCCCGAAGAATTCTACGATTTTAAGCCTACCGAAAGACAAATGAGTTTTAAAGAACAACTTATTCATATTATAGGAAATATGGATTGGCTAAGTACTACCTACTTTACAGACCGTGAATTTAAAAAAGGTGCTTCAGAACTCCCAGACACAAAAGCTGAAACAATTTCCATACTTTCCAAAGCCTTTGATAATTCCCAAAAGATCATTGAAAACACTTCCGAAGCAGAACTAAAAACAACCGTTGAGTTCTTTTCAGGAGAAAAAAGTAAATATCAAATTCTCAATTTACTTCAGGATCATGTAAGCCATCATCGCGGACAGTTGATTGTTTATCTCAATCTAAAAAATATTGAACCGCCTAAGTATGTAGGTTGGTAGTGAAATTTCTCTAAAGTTCTGCGTAAATATTGTCGAGGTTTCTAAGAATAATACTGAGAAATTGTGCAATATCGTAGGGTTTTAGAATAATATCATTGATTCCGGAAGCTACTATTTCTTCGCGAATTTCATCTGCTTCAACGGCTGTTAAAGCAAGTATTGGTATTCTTTTATTAAACTTTCTAATCTGTTTCGTGGCTTCAATACCTCCAATTCCGGGCATATGGATATCCATTAAAACCAGGTGGTAATTGTTCTCTCTAACCAACGCGACTGCAGCTTCACCGTTGTCGGCAAGACTACATTTAAAATTTCGGGTTTCCAGTATTTTCTGTGTAATTTTCTGATTTATCTTATTGTCATCCACAACCAAAATATGGAGACTTTCTTCGAGAGATTCTTCGAAAACGACATCGCTGGCATTGATCAATGGAGTATCATCACTTTCCACGATTTTTCCCGGTTTTAGAGATAATTCGAATGTGAACGTTGCACCTTCCCCTTCCTTGCTTTCTAAATTAATTGTACTTCCGTGAAGTGCAAGTAAGCGCTTCACAATTGGGAGTCCGAGCCCCGTACCCTGATAATTATAATTGCTATTCTTTACCTGAGAAAATTCTTCAAAAATAGAACGCTGTTTAAATTCGGGGATTCCAATTCCGTCATCTTTTATAGTGAATTTTGTTCGGTAAGCTCCCGCATCGTTGATTTCAATTAAATCTATCGAAATCCAGATATTTCCATTTTCATTAAACTTAACGGCATTTCCTACTAAATTCATGAGAATTTGGGAAAGCCTAATGGAATCCCCTACCAATATCTTCGGAATTTCCTTATCGATATGAACGTGAATCTTGTTATTGTTCTGCTCCAGACTAAAAGTAAACGACTTACTTATATTTTTGATCAATGACTTTAACCTAAAAGGGGTTTGCTCTAAAACGACACCGTTGGCATCCATTTTGTTCAAAATTAAAACGTCATTGATTAGTGCCATGAGGTAATCTGCAGAGAACTTCAAAGACTTTAAATCTTCCTTGTGAGATTTTAACCTTTTATCCTCCAGCAGAATAGACGATAGCCCAATCACGCCGTACAGTGGCGTCCTTAATTCGTGACTAACCGTGGAAAAAAACTGAGTTTTAAGCTTCGAAAGCTTTTCGGCTTCATTCTTTGCGATCGTAAGTTCCTTATTCTTGTGAGCCAGCGTTTTAATATAACTTTTCCGTGTTTTAAACAGTAAGAAAAAGGCGATAAAAGCAATCAAGAATATAATTGAAGCAACTATAAAAATAACTGAGAGCAGTTTGGTCTTTTTAATTAGAGCATTAGATAGTTCCTGTTCATTTTGAGCAGCCTCTAGGTCACTCTGGTATTGCTCTAATTTAAACTTTGCACTTGCTTCAACCAATTCATGTTCCCGCTGTATTTGATGCAAACGATCTTCAAACTCCTTTTGCTTCGTTAAACTTTCTAACGCCGCTTCGGGATTTGCTTCTCTTTGGTAAAACTTAACCAAATAATCGTGTGCCTGAGCTGCTTGTTCCAGATAATTACTGTTTTCGGCTTGGGCAGCGGCTTCTTTTAAAATGTTTTCGGTAAGCAAGCTGTCTGCGTTTGTATAGAAATAATATCTCCCAAATAGAATATTCAAGTTTATATATAAAAGTGGATGCTGCTCTTTAATCTTTGATAATTCCTGAGCCTCTAATAAATAAGGATAAGCCTTTTCCAGTTGTTTTAGGTCAAGATATGTCCAGGCAATGTTCATAGTGGAAGCTAAGTTATTAACTTCCGGAGCATTGCTTGCCGTGTTTATTTCGATATTCTTTTTGTAGTAATCAATACCTTTTTGATACAAGACCGGATCTTCCGCATATACATTTCCCAAGTCATTATACACCGCAGCGATAAATGTATCTTGTTTGGTAAGAAGCGCATTTTCTAACGACTTATGATAATAATCCCTGCTTTTTGCCGTGTCATTTATAGCACTGTGTATAGCTCCCAGTCTGCAATAAGCAAGTGAAATATAATAGTTATCGTCAATTCTTGAAGCCTCATCCAGGATTAAGCCGCTTACCTCGATCGCATTCTTGTAATCGTAATCATAGTAATAATCGTAAGTCTTGCCCAACAATATCTTAAGACTATCTTCAGAAATAGATCTTTCCTGGGCGAGGAGCGTCTGACCAAAAATGCAGACCAAAATGGTGAGCAATATTCGTTTGTATAGCATATTGAGGCGATTCTGGGGGGGATAAATCTAAGTATAAACTTGTTGATATCAAAGAATTATGTGTGTTTCATCGCATTTTTTTAACTTTTATCGATAAAATGCATATCAATTGCTACCGTAATGATAAAATCTGGCACAACGGAGTTATAAGATTTGGCAAAACTTTATCAATCCAAATCAATTTTTGAATTACATTTGACCTGTGAAATCATTTAGAACATTTTTCGGTATCATTTTTCTGTTGTCCATGTTTATGGCTTCGGAAAGTACTGTCTATGCTTCAACTGATTCTCTTGGAACGATCTCTTCGGAAGCAGACACCGCCTTTAACCCTAACAGAAATACGAGGTCGGTAGCAGTTAAAGACATTTCTATCTCTATTATTCACGAGTTTTCTTCAGAAGACTCATTAAGTACAATCGTTAACGCTGTTAAAAATAACCACAGGGTTGTTTTTTATAGTGATGCTATTGTCATAACCTATGTTTCCGAAGTAAAAGATCATCGAACACGGATTACACGGTTTTTGTACCCCTTTCATTTTTTCTGGTAATTATTTTCATATTACACCATAGCCGTTTTTATAAAGGGCTGCATTGCTGAACACTTCTGCAAAAAAATTGAAAATAAATATCTAAAATTCGAAAAAATGAACACTAAAATTGTCTTATTAGACGTCATAATATTCCTGGTTATACTTATTCCAATAGCATTTCTCATAATTTATACAATGGGAAGCGATAAAAAGGTAAAACGAAACATCAACAAACTTTGTAACAAGCAAGGCATTCATCTCGATCATATTGAAATTAATGGAGATCTGGTCTTAGGTTTGGACAATACCAATAAAAAGCTGGTTTGTTCAGAAAGAAAAAATACCGAAGATAATTTTCAAGTATTTGATCTAAAATCGTTGAGCGATTGTAAGGTAAAAGTATTAAAGCTTGCAAATAAGACTACAGATTGGATTGGACTCGAACTAGTGAGTGCAGAAGATAAGAAAGAAATCCCTTTCTATATTGAAAACGATGATGATGGTCCGGCTTCAGACCCAAAAATAAGGGAACAGCAAGCGATTAAATGGGAAAGATTGATAAAACCACACCTAAAAGTGTCTTAAAAGTAGGGTCAAAGAGCGGCAATTAAGCCGCTCTTTGTTCTAATTAACAAAAGGTTTTATGGAATACGATTTTAAATCTTTAAATTAGTCGAAACTAAAAACAGCCAATGACCCTATTAATCGTTTACGCGTTACTTTCAATATTTTTCTCGTTTCTGTGCTCTATACTGGAAGCTGCACTTTTGAGTTTTACCCCAACTTTTATTAAAGTAAAAACCCAAGAAGGGAAGAGTTATGCCAAGACTTTAGCAAATTATAAAAAGGATATTGACCAGCCGTTAATAGCCATTCTCACTTTAAATACTATTGCTCACACAGTGGGGGCGATATTAGTAGGAGTTCAGGCCGAAAAACTCCCGTATAAAGTTGATGTTTGGGGCGTAAATATCGTTGGTATTGTTTCTGCGATAATGACCTTGTTAATTCTAGTGGTTTCTGAAATTATTCCAAAAACTATTGGAGCTACCTACTGGAAAAAACTTGGTAGTTTTACCGCCTTATTTCTAAACGTAATTATCTTCCCATTAAAATATACCGGAATACTCTGGTTACTAACCCTAACCACCAAACTAATTGGTAAATCTGCCCATGTAAGTACAATGAGTAGAGAAGAATTTATGGCAATTACAGATGCAGCCGAACAGGAAGGTGTGTTTGAAGAAAATGAAAGTGCCGTAATCAAGAACCTACTAATTTTTAAGTCGGTTACAGCAAAAAATGTGATGACTCCTTTCCCCGTTGTGACCAGTGAAGATGAAACCATGACATTAAACCAATTTCATGAATCGCATAAAAACATTCGTTTTTCCAGAATTCCTGTATATAAAGATAAAACTCACAATATCACAGGGTTTATACTTCGAGACGACCTGTTGTCTGAAATTGTAGAAGATCACGGCGATAAGCCACTTAGTGATATTAAACGGGAAATGGCGGTTGTACAAAATGACGCACCCATTCCCGATCTATTCGACACCTTCATAAAACAGCGGGCTCATATTGCTTTAGTGGTTGATGAATTTGGAAATACGACCGGAATTGTAACCATGGAAGATATCATAGAAACGCTACTCGGACTAGAAATAATGGACGAAAGTGATGATATTGAAGATATGCAGCTTCAAGCCAGAAAAAACTGGGAACGCCGTGCTAAAAGAATGGGTATTCAGCTCCAGGATAAGCCCGAAGAGAATGAAGAGTAATGACACCTTTTATTCGCATTTAAAAACTCCGATAGGGACCCTGCTATTAAGGTTTAATTCTGAATTAGAGCTGGTTTCCTGTGAGTTTAAAGAAAATGGTCAATCCCTTCCTGAAGCGAATGGCTTCGGAATACAAGAAATTGATAATGCCATTCAACAATTGGAATCGTATTTTGAAGGTACAAGAACTTCGTTCGACCTAAAACTTGCTCCCGAAGGAACCGAGTTTCAGAAAAAAGTATGGCGGCAATTATTAGAAATCCCATACGGTAAAACCACGTCATATCAGCAAATGGCTAATAAATTGGGAGATCCTAATGTAATACGAGCAGCAGCATCAGCCAACGGGAAAAATCCGATCGCGATCGTTATTCCTTGCCATCGTGTTATAGGAAGTGATGGCTCACTAACCGGCTACGCCGGTGGTTTACATCGAAAAAAATGGTTGCTTGAGCATGAAAGTCCGGCAAAGCAACAGTCGCTATTTTAATTAGAATTAAATGAAATATCTAAAACGTATATTTAAATTTTTAGTCTTACTTCTCACTTTTTTAATTCTACTCGCATATTTAACCGACTATAACTATATTCTTAAAGGGATGAGGGTGGTTTATTTAACCGGCCATACAACGGCTTTTATTGACGATCATACCTATTTCGAAAATGATACAATTATAGCGAGTAGCCATCCACAACCATGGCCAAAACATAAAAATTATAACACTGTTGAAGCTACCGGCAATCTTTCCGAAGTAAATAAAAACTTAGGAACAATTGCATTTCTAATCATTAAAAACGACAGTATCTGGTACGAAAAATATGCAGAAAACTATTCAAATAACTCTCAAACCAATTCATTCTCAATGGCGAAAAGTATAACTTCAGCCTTGTTGGGAAAAGCGATAAAAGATGGTTATATAAAAAGTTTAGATGAACCCGTTGCACATTATTATCCAAAATTTGCGGATAGTAAAATGACTGTTGGTGATTTGTCTTCCATGGCCTCCGGACTTAATTGGGAAGAATCTTATAAGAGTCCGTTTAGCATTACCGCGCGATCGTATTACGACGATGATTTGGCCGAAACTATGCTTACTTTGGATGTCACCGAAACCCCCGGAAAGGAATTCAAATACCTCAGCGGTAATACGCAGCTTTTAGCAATGGTGATTGAGAAAGCAACCAATAAAAAGCTGGCAAATTACCTTTCCGAAAGTTTTTGGGAGCCCATGGGTTTCGAAAATCCTGCATTATGGCAAGTAGATGATGAGGAAAATAGACTGGTTAAAGCGTATTGTTGCCTTGCGAGTAATGCCAGAGATTTCGCTCGCTTCGGAAAGTTGTATAAGGATAACGGAAATTGGAATAACAAACAACTATTGGATTCGTCGTTCGTGGCAATGTCTATTCGTCCTCGCTTTTCTGAAAGTCCCGAATATGGTTACGGATTTTGGCTCAGTGATTTTATGGATAAGGAAATTTTTGTAATGAGAGGTATTTTGGGTCAATACGTGATCACTATTCCTGAAGACGATTTGATCATTGTACGGTTAGGTCACCAAAGAGGAAAGCGAAAAGGCAAACCCTTTACTTCAGATTTTTACACCTATGTAGAAGAAGCTTATAAAATGATAGATAGTGATTCATAAATATTTTGTAATTTTAAGAATCACTCCTCGTTAGTATTTCAAAACCATGCTTAAAAGAATAAATTTGGAACATATCCTTTTTTTGGATATTGAAACCGTTCCGCAATATCCCAATTTCGAGGATCTGGATGAAACTACTCAACTCTTATACGAGCAAAAAACACAGTATCAACGCAAAGATGAGTTTTCGGCGAAAGATTTTTACGCCCGTGCAGGAATTTGGGCCGAATTCGGAAAAATAGTGTGTATCTCTGCAGGATTCTTTAAAATGAATGGGGATGTGAGAAGCTTTAGGGTTACGAGCTTTCACGGAACTGAAGTTAAGATTTTAAAGGATTTCAGAAAGCTTCTGGAATCGCATTTCAACAAATCTCATCACCTGCTTTGTGCTCATAATGGTAAAGAATTCGATTTCCCATTTATAGCGCGCCGAATGATCATTAATCGTATTGAACTTCCGTATAAATTAAATCTCTTCGGAAAAAAACCCTGGGAAGTACCCCACCTAGATACTCTGGAACTATGGAAATTTGGAGATTATAAAACTTTTACCTCTTTGAAGCTTATGGCAAATGTATTAGGAATACCCTCTCCAAAAGATGATATAGACGGGAGTCAGGTTCGTGATGTTTTTTACGAAGAAAATGATGTGGAGCGCATCATCAAATATTGTGAAAAAGACACTATTACTGTTGCACAAATACTTCTAAGGCTTCGCAACGAAGAATTATTAAGTAAGGAAGAAATACTTTCGGTATAAATAATTACCATGGTTTGGAAGCCGATATAAAAGCTCATCTGCTTAAATTTTTGTATTTTTCGGGTTCTATCACAAAAAAAATTGAAGAAAATGAATTTGAAAAACACGAGAAAAATATCAATAGCTCTATTTTCAATGAGTGTACTTTTTTTGTACTCATGCGAAGAAAAGACTAAAAAGGACAATAAAAGCACAAGCAATCAAACAGAAGCAGTGACGCCTGCAAAAAAAGTCGCAACACCGGCTAAGTCTGCAGATGGCGTTACTTTAAATCCGTCGCACGGCCAACCCGGCCATCGTTGTGATATAGCGGTTGGTGCACCTTTAAATTCGAAACCAACTCCGGTAAGAACGAACACGCAAAAATCTGATGTAATGCTTGATAATAATAACAGTAGTACGACAACATTGCCAAAGGGAACTCCAAATCCTGCTCACGGGCAGCCGGGGCATAATTGTGCAGTAAAAGTAGGCGATCCTTTATAAGAAAAGAGAATCTAATAATAATTAAAAGCCCCGACAGCAAATCGCTATCGGGGCTTTCTCTTAAATAAAAAACCTAATACTACTCCTTAATAAATCGCTCAACAAAGGTTTCATTACCTGCGTTGATCTGAATAATATAAATTCCGCTTTGCAGATTAGAGACGTCTACAGTGTTTGTAAAAGCTTCTTTTGCTACGGTTTGTCCAATTAAATTGAATATCACATAATCGGTCGCAGTTGCACCCATTACAGAAACATTAAGTGTATTCCCTTTTACCGGATTTGGATAAATACTAAATAATGTGGTGCTGTTATTAGCGTCACCCAGCAATGTATTTGTATTTGGTCCAACAACACCATTGTTAATAGGATTGCTACCATTGATTACTACAATGTAATCTTCCACCTCTCCATAAGTAAACGACTCACACGGATCTGGAATATCATTGTATTTCATAGAAACTCGCATTCTGGTTGCTCCTGCCGAAGCACCCGAAGGGACAGTAAAACTTCCGGAAACAGAAGTTGCCGTAGTCGCAGAACGGGAATAAACCAGCTCACCTGAATCTCCAAAATCACCATCTCGGTTATAATCTATCCACACTGCATATCCTTCAGAGTAAACCGTCCCGGTCCAGGCCGGAGTGATCGTGATCGTGTTTGTTCCACCTAAGGTTGTTGAAAGAGATGTGTAATCTCCATAACCCCCTGGTGAAGCCCCGGTAGCGTTATTAATACTTCCAATTTGTACTCTTTGAATGTACTCGTCTGAAGTATTATTTCCGTTAGATGCACAATATCCGGTTGGAGGATTTCCTCCACCACTTCCGGTAGTAACGCTAACATTGTCTATAGCGATATCTGCCTGCCAGGTAGAACCAGTTAACCTGTTAAACCTTAATTGAACACTTCCACCTGCGTATGCAGAGAGGTCTATAGAGGTGCTTAACCATGAATTTCCTTTATTTCCGGTCTCACTCCAAAGAGTTGTCCAGGAACCTCCATTGTCACTGCTAGCTTCCAGGGCGATACTTCCCATATCTGAAGCTCCGTACATATGATAATTAAAGCTTACACTCGCTGCGGTTGCTGCACTTAAATCTAAGCAAGGAGAATTTAGAATTGCTCTCTTACTAGGATAGTTTGGTGAACTTGCTTCCACATACATATACCATGATCCTGCAGCACCAGAACTTGGTCCCGTATTGCTGGAAGGCGTTCCTCCAGAATCACGAGTCCAGTTAATATCATCTGCTGTAGATTGTGTCCATGCTCCCAGTCCGCTTTCAAAACTTTCGGTATAAGGGAAAGAAGAAATTCCTCCGGCACATCCACTTCCACCGCCACTTCCGCTGGTAGTAACGTTTACCGTATTGCTATAGCCCGAAACATTTCCGGCGGCATCGCGAGCCCGCACTCTAAAAGAATAGGCCGTTGAAGCTGTTAACCCTGTAATTTGTGCCGTAGTTCCTGCAACAGTTCCAAGATTAGAACTTCCCTGATAAACATCATATCCGGTTACCCCAACATTATCTGTTGAAGCATTCCATGAAAGATCTACTGTTGTTTGCGTAACATTCGATGCTGCAAGACTCGTTGGTACTGAAGGAGCCTGTGTATCTGGTGCTGCGCTGGTAGTTACATTCACAGTATTACTATAACCTGAAATGTTTCCTGCTGCGTCACGTGCTCTTACTCTAAAAGAATAGGCCGTTGACGCCGTTAAACCGGTGATCTGAGTGGCAGTACCGGTTACTGTTCCCAGATTCGTACTCCCTTGATAAACATCATAACCCGTTACGCCAACATTATCTGTTGAAGCATTCCAAGAAAGATCAACCGTTGTTTGTGTTACATTCGATGCCGTAAGACTTCCGGGAACCGAAGGAGCCTGTGTATCTACTGTAGATCCTCCAAGATTAATGGTATAATCTTCTACTTCACCATAAGTAAATGATTCACAAGCGGTAGGTATACCGTTGTATTTCATGGAAACACGCATTCTTACAGATTCGCCCGATGTACCACTTGGAACAGTAAAACTTCCACTGTTTGGAGTGTTGGTTGAGGCCGCTTTAGACCATACTTGTTCCCCTGCATCATCAAAATCCATATCGTCGTTATAATCTATCCAAACCGAATAACCTTCAGCATAAACAGTCCCTGTCCAGGTAGGAGTAACTGTAATCGTATACGTTTGACCTTCGGTTAGATCTGTAGAAATACTCGTAAAATCTGAATAAAACTGCGCTCCACTTGCGTTATTGATAGTTCCTAATTGCACCCGACTAATATATTCGTCATTTACATTAGTACTAGCAGAAGCGCAATAGCTTCCGCCACCTCCACCACCATAAGCAGCTCCAACACCAACCGCATGCCATGCATTGGTAACAGCCTGCTCTTCGGCACCGCCGGCGCCATAAAGATCTATAGCCGCTTGAATAGAGCCGGTTCTTGCATTAGCAAAAGTTGAATTCGCCGAAAGGTAAATGTTTAAAGTTCTATAAGAAATTGCAGCAGCTTTGGTCATCCCGATCCCGGAAACGCTAAAAGCACTTCCCACATCGTTGGTGCCATTTCCGCCTACTACAGTTAAATAAAACCAATAGTTTAAAACGCCGGAGTTAGTGTGAACCCCACAGTAGTCGTTACTTTGCGTTGGAGTACCGCAATTTGGGTTTTGCCAGTAAGTGCCGCCGTAAGTATCGGGTTGTCCTAGTGACGTAGGGTTACTCATTGAACGCAAAGCAGCAGAACCTGTTCTTCTGTCAATTTCATCTCCTATTAACCACACTTCGGCAGATGGATTTGTGTCGCTTCCGTTGCCTTTAGCGAAATGTTCAACAGCCGCTCCCCAAATATCAGAGAAACCTTCGTTAAGACCCCCGGATTCTCGCTGATAAGCAAGATCTGCGGTATAAGTCGTTACAGCGTGTCCTATTTCGTGAGCAGCAACATCTATTGAAGTTAATGCATCAAAGTATCCATTTCCTTCATTTCCATTGGAAGAACCATCACCATACGACATTACGGAACCATTCCAAAAAGCATTGTCATAATTATTATCAACGTGCACATAACTCCGAATTTGAGCTCCTGATCCATCATAACTATCACGATTGTGCTTAGTCTGCCAGTAATCGTAGGTCATCATTGCACCCCAATGTGCATCGAGTGCCGCATTATCTTTTGCAGCATTGTTATGCTCTCCGGAAGTCCAGTTATTGTCATTATCTGTAAACTGAGCGTAATTACTTACGTATGGGTAGGAAAAACCAGGTGCCTGATTCAGTGCATCTCGAGTATAAACATCCCTACCTATGTCTTCTAAAATATAATTACTGCCACTTAATCTGGTTTCGATTGTACGGCTACCGCTATAACGTGTTGCCCCGGTTCCACTAACTACAGCTAGAAAATCTTCATTCTCTATACGAGCACAGTAGGCTTCTTCCGTTTCTATGGTTACAGGAGTTTCACCAACATGTCCAAATGTTGTGGCGTGTTTTATAATAGCATTGTAAAATAATGGTTGCCCGGTATTAGCATCAATATACAAATCACCACGGCTTATGGGACTCGTAGCGAACATGTCGAATTTGTATGCTAACTTATAAGTACTGATATCTGAAACATCTCTTCCACTATCAAAATCCGGTAAGATAACGAGTTCTCCTGTTGGCTTTTGATAATTATCCATTTCTTCAGCAGCTTCCGGATATTCCCACATATAATGTTGAGCACCAATATGATTAAGCGCTCTGTTAAAAGCCTGAGTATTACTTATGGTTGGTGTTACCTGAAAATCTTCATTGATCGAATAATACTCAGAACTCAAAGATTTCACATTTCCGTTACGACTATGCAAGGTAAGTGTACCAAATTCAACCTTTACACCATTAAAATACTGTTGTAATTTCTGGTGGGTAAATCCTAATTGATCTTGTTCTTGTTTAATCGAAGTAAAAGAAGTTTGGGGAGGGGGAGAGAGAACTTCTTGAAAGAGTTGTGAAGTGTTTTGAATTGAGTAAGTTTCGGTGTCATCGAAAACTAGAAGACTAGGCGGTTTCTTGATGTTTTGTTTTTCATCAGGCTTATTTTGCGCTTCTGCATTTTGATTTCCAAAAGAGAAAACAAAAGCCGACAATGAAAAAACAAAAATCAACTTGTTAATTTTTTTCATAATAAATTAGTGTTTAATTAATAATTAGGTTTGTATTTAATAAAATACACACGAAACAATAGAAATTATTGCGGAATAAAAAATTTTCTCGATGAACTACACCAAGAACTTATTAACAAAACCTTAACAGATACTGTAAAGTCTACTAAAATTGTAGATTAGACATAATCATCTTACTTCTATAATTTTAATACCTTTGATCCAATGTCTCAAAAAACCTTACTTTCTGTAAATGATCTTACTATTTCCTTCGGAAAGAAAAACGAATTAGCTGAAGTGATTCACAACATTTCGTTTGATGTTCTTGATAATGAGGTTATTGGAATAGTTGGAGAATCGGGTTCGGGAAAATCTGTCACTTCACTTGCCATTATGGGTTTATTACCTTCGAAGAATAGTAAAGTTACGGGTGAAATAATTTTTGATGGAAAAAATCTCGTTTCTGAAAAAGACAAGTCTCTTCAGAAATTGAGAGGGAACGAAATCGCAATGATCTTTCAGGAACCTATGAGCGCTTTAAATCCGTCGCTTAGTTGCGGTTATCAGGTATCTGAAATACTTCAGCACCATCTCAATTTACAAGCTTCCGAAGCAAAAAAACAAACTATCACGCTTTTCGAAAAGGTAAAACTCCCCAGACCCCGGGAAATCTATAAAAGTTATCCGCATCAAATTAGTGGCGGACAAATGCAGCGGGTGATGATTGCGATGGCGATCGCTTGTAAACCTAAACTTTTAATAGCCGATGAGCCTACCACTGCATTAGATGTCACAGTTCAGAAGGAAATATTATTACTCTTAAAGGAACTTCAGAAGGAAACCGGAATGAGCTTGATATTTATTTCACATGATCTTAGTCTGGTTTCTGAAATTGCCGATAAAGTTATCGTAATGTATAAAGGAAATGTTGTGGAAAAAGGAAGTGTATTCCAAATTTTTAAAATCCCCAAAAACGACTACACAAAAGCGTTATTAGCGTCACGACCGTCATTGGATAAGCGCTTTAATCGGTTGCCAACCATACAATCGTTAGCTGATAAAACTTTTAAAGCTCGTGAAATTACACCTCAGAAAAGAGCATTAAAACACAAGGAAATTTATACCCGGGAACCCATACTTAAAGTTCAGAATTTAGAAAAAGAATACTTCAGTAAAGCCGGTTTTTTTGGCAAAAAAAACAGCCTTAAAGCGGTAAATAATGTAAGTTTTAATGTTTATGAAGGAGAAACTCTTGGCTTGGTTGGGGAATCGGGATGTGGAAAATCTACCCTAGGGAAAGCCATATTACAATTGGACAAAGCAACTGCCGGCACAATAAAATACAGAGGGAAGGAGTTAACTACACTGAGTTCAAAAGAAATTCGAAAATTACGCAAAGACATTCAACTTATTTTTCAGGATCCGTACTCCTCATTAAATCCTAAACTTCTTATTGGAAGTGCCTTGACGGAGCCTATGTTAGTTCACAACATTGGATATTCGAAAAAGAACAGAAAAGAAAAAGCTCTGGATCTGTTAACCAGGGTAGGACTTGATGAAAGTTATTATTACCGCTATCCACACGAATTATCCGGCGGTCAGAGACAACGCGTAGGTATTGCCCGTACAATCGCCATGCAACCAAAATTGGTGATCTGTGACGAATCTGTCTCTGCATTAGACATTTCTGTACAGGCGCAGGTGTTGAACTTACTTAATGAGCTAAAAGAAGATTTTGGTTTTACCTATATTTTTATTTCTCACGATCTGGCAGTGGTAAAATATATGTCGGATCAACTGTTGGTAATGAATTCGGGAAAAATTGAAGAAATTGGGGATGCCGATGAAGTATATGCGAATCCAACCAGAGAATATACTCAAAAGCTTATAGATGCCATTCCGAAAGGAATTTAGTTTAGATAACTGATCGTAAATTATTCAAACAAAAAAGACCCGTTCTAACCTCACAAAGAACGGGTCTAACCTTTATCTGTATCGTAGCAGATTCGGGGGTAAAATAACTCTGAAATAATTACATCAATAAAAACACTTTTTTAGCCACATACATCACGCTTCTTAAAAGCCGAAATGTATTTTTGATGGACTTAACGATATCTTTCATAAGTAGGTTATTTTGATTGGGACTGCTAATATCAAAACATATTTCAAAAAATACGATTAAAAACATATTTATTCGATGAAATACATAATATTTTAACATTAATACATTTTTTATAAGCTTTTTCCTACATATATAGCATAAAAAAACCAATACATTATGTATTGGTTTAGGCTCTAAAACGGAGTTATTTACTAAAATTTCATTTCCGGTATAGTTCCTTCAACAATTAGATCACCTTCCGTTGCCTTCTTAATTTCTTCTACGGAAACCCCCGGAGCACGTTCTAATAGTTTAAATTTTCCATCAACAATTTCAATTACGGCAAGATTGGAAACTATTTTCTTTACACAATTAACCCCGGTTAAGGGTAAGCTGCATCGTTTCAATAATTTTGATTCTCCCGCCCTATTTGTATGCATCATGGCTACAATAATATTATCGGCAGAGGCAACCAGATCCATAGCACCCCCCATACCTTTTACCATTTTACCGGGAATCTTCCAATTTGCAATATCTCCGTTTTGGGCTACTTCCATTGCGCCCAAAATAGTTAGGTCAACATGCTGCCCTCTAATCATTGAAAAGCTCATGGCCGAATCGAAAAACGATGCCCCCGGCATAGCCGTTATGGTTTGTTTCCCTGCATTAATTAGATCGGGATCTTCTTCCCCTTCAAAAGGGAATGGTCCCATTCCTAAAATTCCATTTTCACTTTGAAACTCTACTTCTATATCGTCACGCACGAAATTTGCGACTAAGGTTGGGATACCAATCCCAAGATTTACATAGTAACCGTCTTTCACCTCCTTAGCAATTCGTTGTGCTATTTGTTCTTTTGATAGTGCCATTACATTTTCTTTCTTACGGTTAATTGTTCAATACGTTTCTCGTATTTCTCACCCTGAAATATGCGTTGAACAAAGATTCCGGGAATATGAATATGATTTGGGTCTAAACTTCCAATGGGAACAATCTCCTCTACTTCTGCAACTGTTATTTTAGCCGCTCCGCACATATTCGGATTAAAATTTCTGGCTGTACCTTTAAAGATCAAATTCCCTGCTGCATCACCTTTCCATGCTTTCACAAATGCAAAATCTGCTTCAAATGCTTTTTCAAGAATATGCATCTTACCATGAAATTCTCTCGATTCTTTCCCTTCGGCTACTTCTGTCCCATAACCTGCCGGTGTATAAAATGCCGGTATTCCACTTTGAGCAGCTCTACATCGTTGTGCTAAAGTTCCCTGCGGAATTAACTCAACTTCAAGTTCACCACTTAACATTTGTCGTTCAAACTCGGCATTTTCACCAACATATGAAGATATCATCTTTTTTATTTGATGCTTCTGAAGCAATAATCCCAAGCCAAAATCATCTACTCCCGCATTATTCGAAATACAGGTAACTCCCTTAATATTTAAACGCACTAATTCGGCTATAGCATTTTCCGGAATACCGCTTAGTCCAAATCCGCCCAGCATAAAGGTCATTCCGTCTTTTACTCCCGAACACGCTTCTTGTACGTTCGAAACTGTTTTGTTGATCATCTATATTATTTTTTATAAAAATACTGAAAATGACGCTATAAAAAAACCTGTTAATTAATGGAAACTAACAGGTTTTTTCTATAAGTAGTTCTTCTAAAATTCTAACTCATCCGGGATTTCCTCAGTATTCTGATTTTCTTCTTTCCACTTTGAACAATCGGTTTCAATTGTGAGTTTAGAAGGTTTCTTAAAGCTCCCTGTAGAAATATCTAAATTTTCATCTTCATAACACTTTTTCATATAAATTGCCCAAATAGGTAATGCCATTGTCGCTCCCTGACCATAAGCAGTTGAATTAAAATGAGTAGCTCGATCTTCACCTCCAACCCAAACTCCGGTTACCAGATTGGGAACCATTCCCATAAACCATCCGTCACTATTATTTTGAGTAGTACCGGTTTTACCGGCTATCGGATTTTTAAATTCATATGGATAACCGGTCACGGCACTTTTATACAAGGAGTTCGTAGCTGCCCATTTGTGCCTTAATCGTGTCCCGGAACCACCTTGAGTTACTCCTTCCATTAGGCTAACAGTTACATAAGCCGTTTCGTTGCTAATAACATCTTTCGTTTCAGGAACATTTTGATATAGAACCGTTCCGTTCTTATCCTCTATACGTGATATTAAGGTTGGCTTAACGTAAACACCTTCATTAGCAAATGTGCTATAGGCTCCCACCATCTCATATAAAGATACGTCTGGAGTACCAAGTGCAATAGACGGTGCTTCGGGCATTTCTTTGGTATCGACACCCATCTTTTTTACGAGTTCAATAACCGGTCTTGGGCCAACGCGATCTATTAATCTGGCGGTCACTGTATTTACAGATCCCGCTAAGGCAGCTTTTAAAGTAAGCATTCCACCGTAATTGCCTCCTGCATTTTTTGGCGTCCATGGTTTTAACAAGCCGTATTTCCCCGCTTCTATCGTGTATTGTGTATTTGGAAGGGTGTCACAAGGAGACATATGCATTTGATCTATGGCAGTGGCATATACAAAGGGTTTAAAAGTGGAGCCAATTTGCCGTTTTCCCTTTTTAACCATGTCGTATTTAAAATGCTTATAATTTATTCCGCCTACCCAGGCTTTCACTTCACCGGTTTGAGGCGTCATAGACATCAACGAAGCTTGTAAAAAAGATTTATAATATCGAATAGAATCCATTGGTGTCATAATGGTATCCTTATCGCCACCCCAAGCGAAAATGCGCATTTCGGTCTTTTTCTTAAAGCTTTCAATTATTTCCTTTTCGCTCTTCCCCTGTTTATCCATCTCTTTCCAACGATCACTTCTGCGCATAGCGTTTTTCATAATCGCATCGGTTTCTTCTTCGGTAATATCTCGAAAAGGTGCCGTTTTATTCTTCTCATTTTGTTTGTCGAACTCCTTTTGAAGATTCGCAATATGCAAGTCCATAGCTTCTTCGGCATACGTCTGCATACTTTTATCTATCGTGGTATATACCTTTAAACCATCGCTATAGATGTTATATTTAGTGCCGTCGCTCTTCGGATTTGCCTCTACCCAGTCTGCCATAAACGCTCTTGCATATTCTCTGAAATAAGTAGCAATTCCTTCCACATGTCCTTGAGGGGCATGATTAAGATTTAAAGGTAAAGCCTGTAACGAATCCTTAACTGTTTCAGAAATAAAATCATATTTCTCCATTTGCGCCAAAACAACATTTCTTCGGTTCTTTACCAATTCGGGACGTCTTAACGGATTGTATAGAGATGCATTCTTAAACATTCCAACTAACATAGCAGATTCTACTGTGGTTAATTGAGAGGGTTCCTTATCGAAATAAATATTTGATGCAGATTCAATTCCTACTGCCTGATTAAGGAAATCGTATTCGTTGAAATACATAGTAATGATCTCCTCTTTTGTGTAGCGTCGTTCGAGGCGGGTAGCAATGACCCATTCCTTTATTTTCTGGAAGCCTCTTTCTAATTTACTCGAAGAGACTTTTTCGGTAAAGAATAATTTTGCCAACTGTTGCGTAATGGTGCTGGCACCTCCTTTAGAACCCAGAAAGGCAAAAGCACGAACTGTACCCTTAGCGTCGATCCCAGAATGATCATAGAAACGAATATCTTCGGTGGCGATAAGGGCCTTTACTAAATGATCGGGTAACTCTTCATACAAAACAGGAGTTCGGTTTTCCTTATAAAATTTTCCGATCGTTTTTCCGTCCGAAGAAATAATCTCGGTAGCGAGATTCTTTTCCGGATTCTCGAGACTGGTTTCATCAGGCAGACTTCCGAAGACACCCCAGGAAGCTAATAAAAAAATTAAAACAATAAAACCGATACCCCCTGCAAAAATTTTCCAGAAGGTTCTCGCATGTCGTTTGTTCTCGTCCTGAGGTTTTTGTTTTTTCTTTCTTTGTTGCTTTGCCATATTGCCCTATTGTTGGGAGACTTCTTCAATACTGAAGCCTACATCTGTAATTCCTTCTAAAATGCTAACGCCCTCCACGTCACCGTTATTGCGCATCGCATGAGTGATGGCAACGCGGTAAGTACTATCTTCTGTGAACGAAAAATTCTCTTTATACCACAATTTATTTTCTTTAATACTTCCAATTCCTGTTCCAAGCCAGGAACCATCGGGATTAGCCATTCTATATTCTAAAGTGTCGGTAACGGTTTTACCATGTGGATACTTCATAGCCACGATCAAAAATAAATTATTATACTTGTAATCATTGGTATTCCGAAGGTGTATAAAGGCGTTGTATTGTTTAAGACTGTCTAGTTTAGGTATATCAAACTCCATCGATTCATTTTTATCCCAATAACCTTTAAGTGCTTTTGTTTCACTGTACACAGTATTCGTCTCGCAGGAAACCAAAGTGATTAGCAATATGAGAACTGTTAAAACCTTAGGCATTTTTTTTTGGTTTTCTATTCTTATTTCTTTGCTTATTTCTATTCCTGTTTTTATTAGTCCGCTTTTTACGGGATTGTTTAGGTTTATCAAACCTTGTAAGGCTATCCTGCCCTACCACATTACTAAACAATTCTTTATCCTTTACAACTATGTCTTCGATAAACTCTTCCAAACTAGCAACTTTGTTCCCCTTTTTATTGATAGCAATGATTTCGTTAACCTTATCAACATGTAATTGATGCCAATTCATTCCATCCTTTTCATACGCATACCAAAGCAACCCTTTAAAAATATCTGTTTTCTGACATGTTGCAGGACCTTTCTGGGTTTGTAATTTTAGATCGCTCTTCGGAAAGTTCTCCAAAGCGTCGAGATATGTGTCTAATTCATAATTCAGACAGCATTTTAATTTTCCGCATTGTCCGGCAAGTTTCTGAGGGTTTAGTGATAGTTGTTGATAGCGCGCAGCTGAAGTATTTACAGATCTAAAGTCGGTTAGCCATGTAGAACAACACAGCTCGCGGCCGCAAGAACCAATTCCTCCAAGTCTGGCTGCTTCCTGCCTAAAACCAACCTGCTTCATTTCAATACGGGTATTGAAGGTTCGGGCAAATTCTTTGATCAGTTCACGAAAATCTACACGTTCCTCAGCGGTATAATAGAATATCGCCTTCGAGGCATCGCCCTGAAATTCGATATCACTAATTTTCATCTTCAGACCTAATCTAATGGCGATCTCTCGTGAACGCTTTTGCACATCGGCTTCACGATTGCGTACTTTTTGCCAAAGATCTATATCCTTTTGTGAGGCTTTACGATAAATTTTTGGAAGTGCTTCGGTATTCGGACTCTCCTTTTTCTTCTTCATCTGAACCCTAACAAGTTCGCCTGTTAGTGTAACTATACCGATATCATGCCCGGGAGAAGCTTCGGTTGCTACAACATCTCCAATGGATAATGATAATTTTTCAGAATTTTGATAAAAGTGTTTTCTTCCATTTTTAAAGCGAACTTCAACACCGTTAAAGGGCTCCATATTGGCAGGAAGAGACATATTGGATAGCCAATCGAATACCGTTAATTTATTGCAGCCATCAGTTCCGCAAGTCCCATTGTTCTTGCATCCTTTTGGCTGTCCGTCGGCACCTGTGGCACAGCTTGTACAGCCCATATTTTTATATATAGCTCCTCTTTCACTTACCAAAACATTGAGTTCCAGTTAATTTTAGCAAAAAAAGAGGCGAAAATTAAACATTTACTTAAAAGGTAAAGATATTAATATTTGAAGAAATGAATTGCAAATTTTGATACAATTAAGAACATAAAAACTCCCAAGAAGAATTTTGCAAATCCTGGGAGTTTAAACAGGTGTATAAAATTTATTTGTTAGGCGTACTCTTTACCAATGTTTTGCTCTTTTAAAAAGTTTGTAAACGATGTAAAACAAAAAGTAAAAAAAGATCAGAGAGATAAATATACCTACTATATACAACACTACAAAGGCGGTATGAAAAAAATCGATCCCATTAGATGAAGACACCATGATCGTCTCTCCATTTTTTTCGATGATATCTTGTATAATCATAATATGAATTTAAATTACTGAAAGCTTTCATTTTTTACCACTTTCGTGCTTTTAAGTATAACTTATAAACTATATAAAAGAGAAAATAATAGAATACGAGTGTGATTATTATACCTAGAATACTTCCAACAATAGCGAGTATTTCTAAAAATTGTACCCCACTATCAACTACCATGGTACTTTCGTTCTGATCTTGTAATATCATAATTTTAGTTTTAGTCTAGTTCGTACATATCTCGAGGAAAACCGGTATAAATACCTATTTTCATGACAAAATGCTTATAAAAAGTCTGTATAAAATCGCCGTAGGGAGTCTTTACAAGATAGGAAATATTTCCATACAAATCAAGTGTAGCCTCGTCACCCTCAATAGAATAGTCGAAACCTAACCCACTCCAATTCATTCCAAAAACTTTAGTTCCAACTAAATTGGTATTAATTTGCTGGATCATATAATCCTGTCCGGTAATATTATTACATAAGAGCTGTTTAACGTCAATATGTAAATCTGCTAAGAATAAATCACCATAGATGAACTTGGTCGTATAAGTACCATCTGCATTTTGTACCGGTGCTAAAGTATGAATGTCAAAATTATTTAAGAATGTCTCATATTCATTAAAATTATTGAAATTAAGCGCCTGATTTTGAGGAATATTCGAATCAAAATAAAGTGAATCGTTAGGACCGGTTATATCTAAAAGGTTCATAAACAAATTCCAGCCACCGGCAGTTGTGGGTAGATCGCCGTAATTCGGATTTCCACCGCCGGAACCAGTTCCACCTCCCCCTGGATTTCCATTGGTAGGAGGGTTTCCAGTAGATCCGCCTCCGCCTCCGCCACCAATGCAACCGCTGGAGATTATATTCCATCCTCCTATGGTTCCATTACCATCAGGACACGGACAAGCCGCACCATAACAATCAACATAAATGGGTTCTATTAAAATTACACAAGGCATTCCTAATCTATTGAGGATAGTGTCATCTGGAATAAATCCGTTTGGAGTTTCAGTAGAAACTTCAACATTCCCATCTTTGTCAAGAAGATCTAAAATTCCATTATCGGTAGCTTGTCCAACTAATTCTCTGGAAGTGTTCAAAGGATTAACGGGAGAAAAGCGTAACAATCCATATTTAATCTCATTGTTGGTAACGTAATACAATAAACGTGTTTCACTTTGAGCATCTTCTTGTTTTGTCGTTACATCAAAATAATACAAATTGGTATCTTCGGAAGTAATTTCTGTAATTTCATCCGTGTTAATATTTACAATGAAATCACTTTTCAATAAATTGGATAATTCACTTTCAAAATCGATTTGAGTCAATTTGAACTTTAGGTCTGCATAGGAAATTACAGCTTCATCTTGCCAGGAACTGATATCCTGATGCTGAAGGTTTTCAGAATCACGTGAAGCATCATCCTTCGAACATGATGTAATGCACAATAAACTCGTAAAAACGAGTATTGCCAGTTTAAACGGAAGGGTTCTTTTGATTTTCATAATATATAGAGTTAAAAAGTTACAATTAAATTGTATCTATTTTAACCGGGAAGGACCCCTAAATTAGATAGGTTTCCATTGAAAATCAAATGTTTATAGTCGATATTCGTGAATCACGACCATATTTTTTGTGCTAATTTTTAAATTTCAGTTTCTCTGAACGTCCCTTTTTAAAAATTTTGTTACTATTCGGAATTCCTTGTCTTAGACGTTTCTGCTCCTCATATGGCAACTGAATAATTTCTTTGCAATCGTCACTACAGCAATTCTGCATCTTTTCTGCACATTTTTCACATTGAATAAACAGTAAATGACATGCTTCATTGTCACAGTTAACATGCGTATCGCAAGGTTCACCACATTGATGACACTTCGCAATTACGTCGTCTGTGATACGTTCTCCTCGACGGTGGTCGAACACAAAGTTTTTCCCAATAAATTTATTTTCTAAACCTTTGTTTTCTACCTGACGGGTATATTCTATAATCCCACCTTCCAATTGAAACACCTGCTTAAAACCTTTGTGTTTGTAATAGGCACTAGCCTTTTCACAACGAATGCCGCCTGTGCAGTACATCACTAATTTCTTATCTTCCTTATGATCTTTAAGGTCTTCTTCAATGATGTCCAACGAGTCCCGAAAAGTATCTACGTCTGGTGTAATAGCTCCCTTAAAATGTCCAATCTCACTTTCATAGTGATTTCGCATATCAACTAATACGGTATCAGGATCATCTATTAATTGGTTAAAAGCTTCAGCATTCACATGAACTCCTTTATTAGTTACATCAAAAGTATCGTCATTCAATCCGTCCGCAACAATTTTGTGTCTTATCTTAACTTTCAGTTTTAAGAAGGATTTTAGATCGTGTTCTATCGCTATATTGAGTCGGACGTCTTTCAGAAAAGAAATTCCATCTAAAAAAGCTTTAAACTCAGGAAAGTTTTTTGCCGGGACCGATAGCTGAGCGTTAATACCTTCATGAGCAATATAAATACGTCCCAGAACCTCAAGCCGATCCCAGGCAATAAATAAATGATTTCTGAATATAGTGGTATTGCCTATTTTGGCATACTTGTAGAAAGAAAGAGTAAGACGATCTTCGCCGGCTTGTTCCAATAAATTGGCTCTTTCTTTAGCACTTAAGGTGTTGTACAGTTGCATGCTATACGAAATTTAAGGTTTAAAGAAATTAATTTATGCAAAAGTAGAAGAATTCTTTCAAGGGGCAAATTAACTCTAAGTGGATATTACTAAAATCATCTTACCTATGATTTTATGGATATTTTCCAATATTTGGAATTATTCCATAATAGTCATACCTTTGTGTTCTATAATTTTAGAAAGAAGGTGTTAACAAAAATCGTATATCGCTGTGGTTTTCCTTTGTCCTAAAATATTAATAATACTAATTTAGCCTTATCAATTCCCAATAATACATTTAACGCCATGAGCAACGAAAAAGACGCAAAATTAAAAGCACTAAAATTAACTTTAGACAAACTCGACAAAACCTACGGAAAAGGAACTGTAATGAAAATGGGAGATTCTGCCGTACAAGAGGTGGAAGTAATTCCTACAGGTTCATTGGGACTTGACGTAGCTTTGGGAGTTGGTGGTTATCCAAGAGGAAGAGTTATTGAGATCTATGGGCCGGAGTCTTCCGGTAAAACAACATTAACCTTGCATGCCATTGCGGAAGCTCAAAAAAACGGTGGAATTGCAGCATTTATTGATGCAGAGCATGCTTTCGACAGGTATTATGCCGAAAGTCTGGGAGTTGATATAGAAAATCTTATCATCTCACAACCTGATAACGGTGAGCAGGCATTAGAGATCGCGGATAACCTGATAAGAAGTGGTGCAATCGATATAATTGTTATCGACTCTGTTGCCGCTTTAACTCCAAAAAGTGAGATCGAGGGTGAAATGGGTGATAGTAAAATGGGTTTACACGCAAGATTAATGTCACAGGCCCTACGTAAATTAACAGGATCTATAAGCAAAACAAACTGTACCGTTATTTTTATTAATCAATTACGTGAAAAAATTGGGGTAATGTTCGGTAATCCTGAAACAACCACAGGTGGAAATGCTCTAAAATTTTATGCTTCGGTGCGTCTTGATATAAGAAGATCAACGCAAATAAAGGATACCGAAAGTAACGTACAAGGAAATAAAACACGGGTAAAAGTAGTTAAGAATAAAGTAGCTCCTCCATTCAAAACAGTAGAATTTGATATCATGTATGGTAAAGGAATCTCTAAGGTAGGAGAAATCATCGATTTGGGAGTGGATTTTGAGATCGTTAAAAAGAGCGGCTCCTGGTTTAGCTATGACGAGACTAAATTAGGACAGGGAAGAGACTCCGTGAAGGCTTTATTACTAGATAATCCAGAGCTTATGGAAGAACTGGAACAAAAAATTAAAGAAGCTATTAAAGCACTCAATTAATAAGTTCATTCTCCTCACGCAACCATTTTAAAACAAGTGTATCTAATTATTGTAGATCCTTGATTATTATGGCAGTAACTTATATTAATTTTATAAGTTACATTTACATCTAACCATTAACTCTCGGGACTGCACTTGACTTTAGACGAGCTCATCATACAATGTAAGAAGCAAAATGCTAAGGCACAAGGAGAATTGTACGAGCGGTATTCCGCTGTTCTTTTTTCCATTTGCTTACGCTATTCGCCTAATTATGCTGAAGCTGAAGATAGTTTACAAGACGCTTTTTTAACCATTTTTAAAAAAGTTGAGCAGTTTAAGGACAAAGGTTCTTTTGAAGGTTGGATGAAACGTATTACCGTAAATACCGTCCTTCAAAAATACCGCAAGCAACGTGTATTTGACATTGCAAGAGAAGACCAGATAGAAGATGAAGCAGATTTGGATATTGAAGACGAAGGAATCCCTTTAGATTTTCTTCTGAAAATTATTCAGGAATTACCCGATAGGTATCGTTTGGTCTTTACCATGTATGTTTTAGATGGATATCAGCATAAAGAGATCGCAGAAATGTTAGGAATTTCGGATGGTACGTCTAAATCAAATCTGGCGAGAGCAAGAATGATCTTAAAAACTAAAGTTGAATCTTTTAAATCTAATAAGATTAAAGATACAACCACATAAGAATCTAAATTAACCCGAAACCAAATTTTGGTTTCACTGTTTTAAAAAGTTATCAAATTAAAGCTTTTGCAATAGTCGATAACAAGCAATATGAAGAACAAGAAGCACATAGATGAGCTTTTTAAAGACCGCTTCAAGAATTTTGAAGTGACTCCTTCCCCACAGGTGTGGGAAAACATTCAGTCCGAACTTCAAAATAAGAAGAAGGATAGAAAGGTTATTCCTTTGTGGTGGAAAGTTGGTGGCGTAGCCGCCCTTTTGGCACTTTTATTAACTGTTGGCAATTCTTTATTTATAGACTCCAATAACATAGAAGACGCTGTTGTTACTTCGGAAGAGGTTAAAACGCCGGATAATAATGACTCTACTAATTTTAAAACCGAGAATAAGATAGAATCTGTAGAAAGCATTTCTACAACTGAAGCTATTGCCTCGGAAGAGCCGGAGGTCACTACACCAGATTCGAAAATAACAACAACCGAAGCAATTAGGCATGAACAGGAGAAGATCTTAAAATCTTCAAACCGTATTACTAAAAATACTACAGATTCAGAAAATGCTGTGGCTGTTCAAAATAATTCCACAGAAACTTCAGAAAAAGCTACTGTTACTACCAACAAATTGATCAAGTCAGAATCTTCGTTAGGAGTTATAGAAAAAGATAAAATTGCAGTTTCAAAAACCCCTATGAAAACTGATTCTGAAAATACTGTCAACAAAAATTCAGACGTGCTGCCATCAAAAAATCAAAAGATAAATCCACTTATTAAAGAGGGACTTGATGCAACCAAGGCAGAGGCTGTTACAATTTCTTCCGAAGAAAAAACTAAAAAAGAAGATCTTTCTACAGAAGGAGTTTCCGAAGAAAATAAAAAATCTATCCAGGATGCTATTAATGAACAAGAGGCTCTTAAAACCGAAGATGCGGTTGCCAAAAAAGAGCTTCCGGAAGACAGATGGGATGTCGCGCCTAATTTTGCCCCGGTTTACTATAATTCGCTAAGTCAAGGATCATCATTAGATCCAACATTCGCAGATAACTCTCAAAACGGCGATGTGAATATTAGTTATGGGGTACAGGTTAGTTATAATTTGAGTAAGCGTTTAAGTATTCGTACCGGAGTGAGCAATGTTGACCTTAGTTATTCAACCGGCGGTGTTGAACTCGGGACCGGTCCGGTGTCTGCGGCATTAAAGACTATAGATTATGGTGGAAAAAGCGTTGTGTTAACTGCTGTGGATCAAGGTACATTTCAGGAACAGATGAATAATAATCCTGATGGCGGATTTGGTCCTATAACACCAAAATCCTCCACCGGCGCCGCAGAAATAAGTCAGAATATACAATATTACGAAGTTCCTTTAGAACTGAAATACGCATTATTGGACACTAAGTTTGGAGTAAATTTAATTGGTGGATTAAGCACATTATTTTTAGGTGACAATGAAGTTTCGGTAATGGCCGATGGTTTTAGAAGTACACTTGGGGAAGCCAACAACCTTTCTTCCGTGAGTTTTTCTACCAATATTGGATTAGGCTTAGATTACAAGATTAGCAGAAGGTTAAAATTTAATGTTGAACCTATGTTTAAATATCAACTCAATCCTTATACAGAGTCCTCTGTGGACTTTCAACCTTATTATATAGGAGTGTATACCGGATTTAGTTTAAAGTTTTAGGTTAGTTTTTTAGTTGGTTAGGTTTGGAAAAACCCAACAAATGATGATTAAACCGTTCTTCGCCATAGGACGGTTTTTTTCTTTTATCTATCGGAAAGTTACACGGTTGGATTTGTTAATTCGTTCCAGATAATTTCCCGGGTATTATTTTTAAGCATTCGCCTGTCGTCTCCTGCGAGAATCTCTGTAGGAATTACATTATGAACTTTAACTCGCATCTTCCCGGGACTTCCACTAAAGAACTCATAAGAAAACCGTTTTTTATTGTCATGAAAAGTTAAGGGTGCTATGGGAATATTGTGCTCAATAGCCAGCCTAAATGCACCGTCTTTAAACTCATCGAGCAATAAACCCGTGTCATCCGGAACGCCACCTTCAGGAAAAATACAAACGCTCAATCCCTGACTCAATTTACGTTGCGCACTTTCAAAAACATCTCTCCTGCTCTTCGGACTCCCACGATCGACCAAAATACAGGTGCGTTTATAGAAAAAACCAAAGAGAGGGATTTTAGATAATTCCTTTTTACCAACAAAAACAAAGGGGTTTCTTACCGAATAAAGCATTAGCATAATATCTGCCATAGATGTATGGTTAGAGACAAACATATAACTCTTCCCCTTTACATAGCTGGTGTCTCTTTTTATTATAGGATAAAAACCCATTCCAAATAAAATAATGGTTGCCCATAATCGGGCAAGTTTAAAGAAAAAAGGATACCAACTCTCCTTTAAAATGCTTAAAACAAGGATGGGGAATAGAATTACAATTGGTAGTGTCACCAAAAAATAAAACCATATTCTATAAAAGAATGTGAATATATATTTCAATAATTTCATGGAAGCCCAAAAATAATGAAATGAATAATGCCAATGCGATAAAAAAAGTAACTTTGCAAAAATTAAAATTTAGCATGTCAAGAATTTTAACGGGTGTACAAAGTACAGGAACACCACACTTAGGAAATATTTTAGGGGCAATAATTCCGGCAATTGAATTGGCCAATGACCCTAAAACTGAGTCTTTTTTGTTTATCGCAAATCTTCATTCACTTACGCAAATAAAAAATGCTGAAGTAATGCGTGCCAATACGTACAGTACTGCCGCTACCTGGTTGGCATTTGGTTTAGATATAGATAAAACTGTCTTTTACAGACAAAGCGATATTCCACAAGTAACAGAACTATCCTGGTTTTTAAGCTGTTTCTTTCCTTTTCAAAGATTGACATTGGCACATTCTTTTAAAGATAAAGCAAGTAGGTTGGAAGATGTAAATGCGGGATTGTTCACCTATCCTATGTTAATGGCTGCAGACATACTTCTTTATGATGCAGAAATAGTTCCCGTTGGAAAAGATCAATTACAACATATTGAAATAACCAGAGATGTTGCTTCTCGCTTTCATTCACAGTTAGGAGAAACTTTTGTAATTCCGGAAGGAAAGGTGCAGGAAAACACAAAATTGATTCCCGGTACCGATGGTTCCAAAATGAGTAAATCGAAGAATAATATCATCAATATCTTCTTAACCGATAAGCAGCTTCGGAAGCAAATTATGGGAATTGAAACCGATAGTACTCCTATGGAAGAGCCTAAAGATCCTGACAGTTGTAATGTATTTGCCCTTTATGAAATTCTTGGTACGACTAATCAAGTCATGGAAATGCGAGCAAATTATGAAGGAGGGAATTACGGATATGGGCATGCAAAACAAGCCTTATATGAACTTATCGTTGAAAAGTTCGCGGAACCACGGTCCCGATACAATTATTATATGGAAAACTTGTCGGAAATTGATAAAGCCCTTCAGGTAGGTGCTTCTAAAGCAACTCTTGTTGCGAACGACGTATTAAATCGGGTACGGGAGAAATTGGGATACTAAGATCGCATATGCTATTTTTCCGAAGAAGAAGTGGCATTAGCAAATCTACCGGAATAAGTACAATAGTTGTAAAACATAACATAGCCAACAATATCGAACATGTTTTGTAAAAATAGTCCTTCTACCAGAGGGTTATAAGTAAAGTACAAATAATTGGCAATGTCAATAATATCACTAAGAAAGAAAGCTAATAAGGATACATTTAAATAGTTAACCTTCTTCGATTTGAAATTACTGGCAAAATAACTAATAAGTCCGGCGCTAAGTAAAAACATTTTAAGGATGGTAAATCCGAAGCTGGAAATCAAGTGTTGCACATCTAATTGAAACTCTTGAAGGAAGCTAAGTATTTTGTGTAGCATTAGCATATCTGCCAATACAACCAATAAGATAGGCCATATATATTTTTTGACCTCAACACTAACCACCCGTGTTTCTTTAAAAATTTCGTTTACAATTAAAAATATCCCACTAATAAAGAAAAGTCCGATAATATAGATATAAACCGTAAATCTTTCCGAAGCGTAGAAGTTAAGGGCACTTAAGATCGAAGAAAACGTAAATAATCCCATTACCCATAAAAAGATCTTGCTTTTTGGATAATCGCTGGTAAGGTGGTAAACAATGAAAAGCAATAGAAATATCACATTTGCGATATGAATTCTTCCAGAGTAGGCATTTAGATTAAAATAGGTCAATGCCACAATGCACAACAGAAACAAGAAGAAAAATACTATCCTGCGTTTTCTATTCATCAGTGTAATCGCTAATTATAATATTGTGTTTCATAAAGTTCCCCGTTTAATTGTTAAACACTTTGGAACAATTTACCCGGTAAAGGCCTTACTACGCCCTTTAATTCCATTGATAATAGGAGAGAAGATACTTTAAAAGTGGGAAAATTACAATCTAAAGCAATATTATCTAACAAAACCTTATCCTTTTTCTTTAGATATTCATATAGGATAGATTCCTCTTGGGTAAGCTCCACAAAAAGTTTCGTTTGTTTCACTCTGGTCACATTTTCTTTTATCTTCCAACCTAACATATAAATAATATCGGCTGCGCTCGTTATTAATCTTGCCTGATGATATTTAATGAGGTTGTTGCATCCGGTACTTTGCAAATCTGTAGCTTTACCGGGAACTGCAAATACTTCTCTATTGTATGAATGTGCTATATCTGCCGTGACGAGGCTGCCTCCTTTTTCTGCAGATTCAATAACCACGGTAGCTTCGCTAATACCTGCAATAATTCTGTTTCTCTTTAAGAAATTATTGCGATCGAAAGCATCTGTGCTCCAGAACTCGGTTATAAAGCCACCGTTTTGGCAGATTTTTTCCATATATTTTTTGTGAGATCTTGGGTAGATTTGATCCAGGCCGTGTGCTAAACAACCAATAGTCTGGAGATTATTTTCAATTGCCGCACGGTGTGCAGTAATGTCCACTCCATAGGCAAATCCGGAGACGATAACCGGATTCACCATAGCTAAATCGGAAATGAGTTCTTCACAAAAAGATTTCCCATAGCTGGTAATATTACGTGTTCCAACAATGCTTATTATTTTTTTATTCTGAATATCAATATTTCCGGTATTAAAGAAAAGTATGGGTCCGTCGTGACAGTGTTTCAATGCTTCAGGATAAGACTTATCTTTAAAATAACTGAAGCTTATTTTATTAGTCTCGATAAATTCAATTTCATCATTGGCTTCATCGAGAAGTGCCGCACTGTTTAAACCTTTAAGCTTTGATGCACCTATCCCGTCAATTTTTAAAAGATTTCTTTTTTTCTCTTTAAAAACAGCTTCTGCAGAGCCCAGAAGATGCAGTAATTTTTTTGCAGTTCTGTCTCCTAAATTGGAAACACGTTGTAACGCAAGTGTATAGCGTAATTCATTTTTTGAAAGCATTGAATTGTAAGTACTGTAGGGGAGAGAACTCAAAAATACTATATTTTAGTTTGTTAATAAGTTCGCATCTTAAAAATTGATTGAAAATTAAAAAAAAGTATATTTGTTTCAATGCAATTATCCGTTTACATAAACGATCTGCTCTACAGATATGAATGTGTTATAATTCCAGGTTTTGGTGCTTTCTTAACCCAATACAGATCTGCGATAATAGATGACGACACACATACTTTTTACCCACCGGGGAAGGTTCTATCATTTAATAAGCAATTGCAAACAAACGATGGACTATTAGCGAATTATGTAGCTTCGGTTGAAAATATTAGTTATGAAGCGGCGCTTCAACAAATCAGAAATTTTACCGGAAAATTATCATTACGTCTTTCAGAAAAGGAAACCATCACATTAGCCGGGATTGGAGAGTTTTTTCTTAATAATGAAAATTCTGTACAGTTTATTCCATCAGAAAAAGAAAACTTTAGTACAGCATCTTTTGGATTAAACAGTTTTGTATCCCCTAAAATTTCGAGAGAAGTCTATAAAGAAGAAGTTGAGAAGCTGGAAGAAAAAGTTCCATTACTGTTTACTCCTGAAAGAAGGACCGCAAGGCCTTATTTAAAATATGCAGCTGTAGCTCTTATTGCATTATCCATTGGTGGATTGGGCGGTTTAAAATTATACGAAGGAAAGGTCAAGAAGCACAATTTTGTTGAGAAACAAAAAGCAAGCACTCTGGTTGAACATCGAATACAGGAAGCAACCTTCATTATAGAGAATCCGTTACCGGCATTGAACCTTACACTTCCGAAGCAAAAAGGAAAATATCACATCGTAGCCGGTGCCTTTCGAGTGGAAGAAAATGCTGATAAAAAACTGCAGGAACTTCTAAAAAATGGTCACTCTGCACGACGTATTGGAAAAAACCGATATGGATTGCATCAAGTGGTGTACCGTAGTTTTGAGGATAGGTTAGATGCCTTAAAAGGACTTCGCTTAATTAAGAATACAGAAAACAAAGATGCCTGGTTGCTCGTTCAGGAACTTTCACAATAATCCAATTTATTTTACAGAAGAATTATTTTTATTCCCATCAAACTAAAAAATAATGAAGTTTTGGGCGTAATACTTTTTACCTTTGCAAAAAAAACGAGATGCAATCCAAAACCCCAAGTGACTCCTTAACAATTGTTACAGATTTAGTCTTACCTAGTGAAACCAATCCTATTGGTAATATGTTTGGTGGTGAATTATTAGCGCGAATGGATCGTGCTGCAAGTATCGCCGCGAGAAGACACAGTAGAAGAATTGTTGTAACCGTATCCGTAAATCATGTAGCGTTCAATAAAATGATTCCATTAGGAAGCGTTGTTACTGTGGAAGCTAAAGTCTCCAGAGCATTTAAAAGTTCGATGGAAATTTTTATGGATGTTTGGATCGAAGATCGTGAGAGCGGACTTAAAAGCAAAGCCAATGAAGCTATCTATACCTTCGTTGCAGTAGATGAAATGGGAAGCCCTGTTCCCGTTCCTCCCCTTGTTCCTGAAACAGAAACTGAGATAGAAAGATTTAATGCAGCACTTAGAAGAAAACAATTGAGTCTTGTAATCGCTGGTAAGATGAAACCCAATGATGCTACCGAATTAAAGGCGCTGTTTCAATAAAATTACGACCCTACAATGCTCATACTCTATGTAATTAGTAGGAATATGAAATAAAAAAAATCGGTTTTTTAACGTAATCCACTATTATTTTAGAACCTAATTAGATATATTTGAAGCTATTAAAAAAATTGCTCTATCATTTGAGCGAACTAATTATTTTTAAAATATAATCTAAATAACATGAAAAACATTACTTCTTTACTTTTCACGAGGTGTAAAAGTGTCGTTTTGTGGGTCATGGCATTGGTATTCTCAGTGTCAATTGCTCAAAATCCGTACACAATTCAGTTTCAGGATCAAACTATTGAAATGCCCGAAAACATTTCTACTTTTCAGTGGAGTGAAATGCCGCAATCATCGAGACTCGATAATGGATATATAGGATGGGTTCAATTTTACGAAACTCCTAACCAAGCGACGCAAGACTTTTTTAAAACTAATGGACTGCAGCTTATAAGCTATATTCCTCACAGAACTTATTTATTTCATTTTCCGGAGAACACTTCAATTTCACTTTTACAACAATCTGGTGTAAGAAGTATTGTTCCGGTATCTAATAATGTAAAAATTTCTTCAAGCCTAAGATTTACTCCTTACGAATCCTGGGCGATGGAAGGTGACAATGTACTTGTTACAGTGATTCATCACGAAATGATGAATAACCAGGCAGTTGTGAGAGATCTTGTATCTCAGGGTTACACAATCAAACAACAATATGAAAATTCTAATCATATAGAATTAGCAATTCCAACAAACAGCATTGAGTCAATTGCTTCTTTACCATATATTAAGTGGGTAGAATTAATTACACCTCCATCTGTTAAGGATGATACACGTGGTAGAAGTCTTCACCGTGCAAATGGTCTTGATACGCAAACTGATACAGGTAGAAACTACACCGGAAACGGAATTGGTGTTATGACCAGAGATGACGGTGCAGTTGGACCTCATATCGATTTTGAAGGAAGAATATCCGGATTAGTTGGTAATAACGGTAGTAGTACACATGGTGATGGAGTTTCCGGAATTATGGCAGGTGCTGGTAACAGAAACCCGGCCAATCGTGGTATGGCGGCTGAAGCAAGTTTATTAGTGGTTAACTACAACTCGTCTTTCTTAGATTCGCCTACTACCACTAACATTAATTCAGGTACATCTGTAATCACAAACTCATCATATAGTAATGGATGTAATGATGGTTATACGTCTACAACAGTAACAGTAGATACTCAAATGAATACACTTCCTAATTTATTACACGTTTTTTCGGCAGGTAACTCAAACAATTCTAATTGTGGTTATGGTGCCGGAAATCAATGGGGTAATATTACCGGAGGTCATAAACAAGGAAAGAACGTAATTGCAACTGCAAACGTATTCTTCGATGGTTCTTTAGTGTCATCAAGTAGCCGTGGACCGGCTCATGACGGTAGAATTAAGCCGGATATTTCTGCAAATGGACAAAACCAAATTTCTACAGCTCCAGATCATGGATACTTAACTTTTGGTGGTACTTCTGGTGCTGCACCGGGAATAGCAGGTATTTCTGCTCAATTATATCAAGCCTATAGCGAAGCTAACGGAGGAGACCTGCCAGATGGTTCTCTTATTAAAGCGGTTCTTTTAAACACAGCTAATGATGCTGGAAATGTTGGTCCCGACTTTAAGTTTGGATGGGGTATTGTTAATGCACTTAGAGCCGGAATCCTTATTGAAGAAGGACGCCACTTATCAGATAATGTAACTCAAGGAGGTTCTAATACACATACTATTAATGTTCCTGCAGGTACTGCACAGGTGCGCTTTATGGTACATTGGAATGACCCGGCTGCTACAGTTGGTGCCTCTCCTGCATTAGTAAACGACCTTGATCTTACAGTAACAGACCCTTCAAGCAATGTCTTAGAGCCATGGATCTTAGATTCAACTCCTAATCCAACTGCCCTTGATACTCCTGCAACAACGGGTGTTGATCGTCTAAATAATGTTGAGCAAGTATTAATTAACGCGCCTGCAGCAGGTAACTACGATGTAACTATCGATGGATTTAACGTACCTGTTGGTCCACAAGAGTATTTTGTAGTTTATGAGATTATTAGTGAAAACTTAACGGTTACTTATCCAAATGGTGGAGAGCACTTCTTCCCTAACGTACCGGAATCGATTCACTGGGATGCTATAGATACTACAGATGATTATGTAGTGGACTACTCTACAGATAACGGAGCAACCTGGACTAATATCGCGACTGTACCAAACGGTACTACTACTGTTGCATGGACTGCTGTAAATGAAAATACAGGACAAGGACTTATTAGAGTAACAAGTGGTGCTTACCAAGATGTAAGTGACGCTAATTTTGATATTGCCAGATATACCAACGTAATCAATATCACAAAAGTTTGTGAGACAGAAGCTACATTCACGTGTTTAGATGTGGCAGATGCCGAATTCTACGACTGGTATAGACTAGGAGCTACAAGCATGGAATTAATTGGAACAAGTACCACTGCCAGCATTGTCGTACCTATTTCCGATCCGGATGATGAAATGTGGATCGCAATGTCTGCAAGAAATGATACTGAAGGATGGGAAAGCCGTAGATCTAATGCTAAATTCTACGAAGGTGGATTACTAGACTGTGTACTGGGACTTGATGATAACGCTTTATCTTCTGCGGTAACAGTATATCCTAACCCTGCTTCAACCGAAGTTTTCGTTTCGTTAAATGATTCAACATTCGAGAATTTTGAAGTTAAGCTTACAAACAGCTTAGGACAAGTACTACAAACCATCAATACAAAAGATCTTAACGGAAGTAACAATACTTCTATCAATGTATCTTCGTATGCGAGAGGGTTGTACTTTGTAACGATCACCGCCGGTGAAAGTGCTACAACTAAAAAGCTTCTTATTAAATAAATAAGAACTTTATAAAACTAAAAAGGCTGTCTTGTTAAGACAGCCTTTTTTTATTTACATTCTGTAGATCCAGTCTGATGGGTTCATCTTATTTGAATTCTTGTAGATATAGAACTTTAATGTTGTTTTACCCGTAGCAGGATTGTTATAAACTGTTCCTAATTCCTGTTTAGTGACCACCTTATCACCTTTTTTAACGAGTACACTTGAGAGATTACTATACACAGTGATATAATCTCCATGACGGATATAAACAGCCTGATTTGCCCCTCTAATTTGTTGTACCTGCATTACTTCTCCATTAAAAACCGCTCTAGCCTTAGAGTTTGCTTCAGTAGTTATTTCAACGCCATTATTATTGGTCGTTACATTTGGAAACTGAGGATGCCTGTGTGTCCCGTAACTCTCGGTAACTATACCCTTTTCCACAGGCCAGATCAATTTTCCCTTATTGCTGGTAAAGTTCGCCGCGAGTGCCTTTGCCTCAGGAGTTAGTCCAAGTGTTGCGGTCGACTTTGTTGTTGTGACATTATTTTCGGAACTTTTATTAGAGCTGGCAATTGCCTCCCTAATCATTGCCTCAATTTGCTTGTCAATTCTATCTGCCTCTTTCTGCTTGGTCCTAATCTGGGTAGCAAATTTCCCTTCGTCTTTTTTAAGTGACGCAATTAATGCCTCTTGTTCCTTTTTCTCCTTCGTAAGATTCGCTCTCGCTATCTTATTCTCCTCTATGAGTTTCTGTTTTTGCTTTTTCTGTTCTATGAGATCGGTATTTAGCGTTTGGAGCATTGCGGTTTTTTCTTTAATACTCTCACCCTGTTTCTTTCTGTGTTTAGCGTACTGCTTCATATACTGTAACCGCTTATAAGCCTGTAGAAAATTATTAGAAGACAGTAAGAACATAACCCTACTCTGTTGCGACTTACTTTTATACGACTTCTTGATCATGGCAGCATAGTCTTCCTTAAGCACTTTTAATTCATCACGCAAAAGCTCCATTTTAGTGAGATTGTCATTCACTTTTCTAGTGAGTAAATTGGCCTGCTGATTCGTGATCTTTATTAAATTTTCTCGTGCAGTAATTCGCTGATCTAGGTCTTCTACTTGTGTTAGAACCGACTTCTTTTCACCTCTGGTTTTAAAAAGCAAAGAGTTGATCTGCTTAATATCATTTAATAAAGCCTGTCTTTTTTCTTCGAGTTCCTTCTGTTTGTCCGGTTGCCCGAAACTTGTAGAAATCACAAAAAAACAAGCAAAAACAATAAGATATTTGTGAAAGTCTTTCATCTATTTTAATCTAATTTCTTCATATCCCTGCGGAATGGTAAACGGAAAGCTAACCGAAACATTGAGGTCTATCTTTTTATAGTTAAGATCGATTTTAGTTTTTTTACTTTCTTCGGAAGGAGACGCTGCCGCTTCAATTGTTTCTATATTTATTTCGGAAGGAAACAAATTTCCATCAAGATTCTGATACTCCCCATATCTTACAGTGAGAATTCGACCTTCGTTTGGCTGCGATAAAGTTTCCGAAGCAATCTTAAACGAGTTCGAATAAAGTAGTAACGAATAAATAAAATTAGGCTGCTGTTTTTTTGGTAATAACTTGTACTTCCCCTGTACCCAACTTGATGTATATCCGCTTTCAGACAAATTGAAAATTGATTGCCCTAATAAAATATCCTGTGCCTTCTGAAAATCTATATCGGTACCCAGCCATTCACTTAATAACGTAAAGTCTCCCTCGAAATAGGTGTTAGAAATACTCTCATAATAGCTAACCCGGTCCGGAGTAATGAGGACTTTTGCCAGGGTAATCCCTAAAATTGAAGCTTTTATCCAAATGGTTTCATCTTTTTCCATTCGTAAACTCGCCGTAATGCTCTGCACTTTGCTATCATCTTCGTAAACAACCTGAACCCGCGAGGCTAATGTATTAAACTGAGGTTCGGATGCCAAATGTGCATTCACAACATCTTTTGTAGATAAAACTTCTGTTTTTGTTACAGATTTACTTCCACCACAGGCGCTAGCAATTAATAATAGAATAAGAAAATATAGGGGCTTAATATTCATAAGATCAATTAGAATCTTTTAACTCTAACGCTTTTTTAGCATACAAATTGGCTTTCTTAGTATCTCCTTTACCTGTGTAAGCTAAATTTAATTGTTCATAGAAGTCTTTTTCCATTTTTGGGTCATCTAGTAAATAATCGATACCCGTCTCTAAACTCTCAATGGCAACGTCTATATTTTGCAGTTTATTATTGGCCACTCCATTTAAAAGATAAATTAAAGCCTGCGCCGGAAATATCTCCAGTCCCTGAGCACTCAGTGCAGCCGCACTTTCATATTTTTTGAAATCGATTTGAAGCAGTAAAGTGTTTTTTAATAAACTATAGTTATCCTCGTCTATGGCAACACCTTTTTCGTAAAACTTTAAGGCGTCCTCATTTCGACCCTTGGTCATGTAATAATCTCCCAACTTTTCGAACACAACTCCGTTGTCGTCTGCTGAAAATAGATCGACTATTTTTTCTAGATCGCTCTCGTACGACGGATTGGCATTTACAAACTGAATAAAATCTCCTAATACCTTAAACTGACTCTCTTTATCGATCTGACTCGATGCAAAAACCTTTTTCATCGAATTTATGGCTTCCGAAGCATTTCCTTCGTCCAGATAGAATTTATACAAAGCCAAATGCACCAATTCAGACTTTGGATTGTTGCTTAACAATTCTTTAGCCGTTTTAAAGGCTTTTTCTGTATTTCCTTCTTCGCTGTATAGATAGATTAAATTAAGATAATCTCTTTCGTTCTTAGGGTTCGTATCTACCTTTTCTTCCAGTTTTTCGATCTCCCCTGTTGTATTTCCCGTAGCTCTGTAGATCTGAGTTCTCAAGGCATCGCGGTAATCACTTTCTCCCCAACTTTCATCCAATTCGTCAAGTAAGGTTAGAGCTTTATCATATTGCTTAGTACGAGAGTAAAGATTAGCAAGATCTTCTTTGTAATCGTCATCAAATTCAATAAGCCTTTTTACTAATGGAATAGCTGCGTTATAATCTCGCTCCTGATAATATAGATCATACAAAGCTTCCATGACATCTAATCTATCCCCTTCAGATTCTAAAACCTTCATAAAATAGGGTTGTGCATCTCTGTATCGTCGTACCGAAACCAAATTTTTTGCAATTTCAGAATTTACAACGGCCAACAGACTGCTGTCATCCTTAGCCGCTTTTTCTGCTTTCGTTAAGGCTTCTAAGGCAAGTTCATAATTCTCGATTCCTTTTTGTTTCAGGGCTTCAAAAAAATTGTCCTGAAATGCATCGCTAACATTCCCCAGATCATCTGTAGGTTCTTCAAGTTCTTGCGCATAGTTTAACTTCGGAAACAAGAGTATTCCCAAGAAAAGAAAACACAGAAAATGATACCTAACTCTAATCATAATTATTTTAGTTCGGAATAATCGCCAATGCTCACGTTGGTGAATTTCCCATTGAAAGTAGCGTGGTTTCCAATCATAGCATTGTCTAAAGTAGCATTTTTAACTTCAGAGTGCGTTTGGATTATACTATTTTTAACGTTACTATTTTCAATAATTGTGCCGTCTCCAATTGAGGCGAACGGTCCAACCGTGGAATTCTTTAAAGTTACATTCTCTCCAATAAAACAAGGTTCGATTATTTCTGAATTATCTTTTGTAATATTTTCTGAAACCAGTTTTTCTCCACTTTCGGCCAAAAAACCTAACATCCTTCTATTGGTTTCAACAGTTACTTCCTTGTTGCCGCAATCCATCCACTCACTTACCGTTCCTGTTTTAAACACCTTCCCGCTTGCCATCATTCGCTTAATTCCATCATTGATCTGGTATTCCCCACCATTGATGATATTATTATCCAATACATATTGAAGTTCATTCTTCAAAACTGAAACATCTTTAAAGTAGTAGATTCCGATTACCGCTTGATCACTGACAAAACTACTAGGTTTCTCTACCAATTCGGTGATTTCGTTTCGTTCATTTAAGTTTACGACACCATAGGCTTCGGGGTTTTCAACTTTTTTGGTCCAAATCACACTATCTGCTTCCTTATCCAGGTTAAAATCGGCTTTAATAAGGGTATCTGCATATGCGATCACAGCGGGCCCGGATAATGACGGTTCTGCACACATAATTGCGTGACCGGTTCCTTTTGGGTCCAATTGCCTGTAAATACTTGCTTTCGCGCCCAATCCGGTCGCTAGTTCTTTTAGACTCGCAACCACCTCTTCACCAAAAAAGGCCGGGTCGCCAAGTATAAATGCTATTTCTTCAATATCTTCATTTAGTACCCGAACGATATCTGCTACCAGTCGATGTACGATAGGTTTTCCAGCTACGGGGATCAAGGGTTTTGGTATCGTTAATGTATGTGGACGAAGACGTGAACCACGTCCCGCCATTGGAACAATTATTTTCATAGATATTCCCGCATGGGCGGGTTTTTAATTAAACTTAATTACTATTAGGTCAAGTTATTTTACACCGGTACTTCCAAATCCGCCGCTGCCACGAAGCGTGTCTTCCAACTCATCTACATCTTCCCAAACAGCTCTTTCGTGTTTTGCGATAACAAGCTGTGCAATTCTTTCACCATTTTCAATGGTAAAATCTTCATTTGAGAGATTAACCAGAATTACTCCAATTTCTCCCCGGTAATCTGCATCTATTGTTCCCGGTGCATTTAACACTGAAATTCCCTTTTTTGCTGCTAGTCCGCTTCTAGGTCTTACCTGTGCTTCGTAACCCATGGGAAGTTCAATAAACAGCCCTGTTTTTACGATCGCACGTTGTAGAGGCTTCAGAGTTGACGGCTCGGTGACGTTAGCCCGCAGGTCCATCCCCGCAGAAGCTATTGTTTCGTAAGAAGGTAATGGATGACTTGATTTATTTATGATCTTCACTTTCATTTTCTACTAATTCTTTGCAACTCTTTCTTTTCTGAAAAAATAATTAGTAACAAAAATACCAATAATAATGCAGTCCCAATGACTAAATTCCCATCAAAAACGTAGAACGAAATTGATGAAAACACGATAGAAAGTAATAAATACGCCGCGATCTTTTTGAGATCATACGGAATTGGGTAATACTTTCTTCCGAAGAAATAAGAAAGAAACATCATCATTCCATACGCTGCCAAAGTAGCGATCGCCGAACCCATATAACTAATTAGAGGAATTAAAGCGAAGTTAAGCACCAATGTAATTACGGCGCCAACCACCGAAATATAGGCGCCAAATTTTGTTTTGTCTGTCACTTTATACCATACAGAAAGATTGTGATAAATACCCAGACAAAGGTTTGCCAAAAGTATGATAGGTACAATAGAGAGAGCTACCCAATACTCCGGATTTGTAATTAGTAGCCGCTTAAATAAGTCCAGATAGACAACGACGAATAACAAAATCAGACTTCCAAAAATGGTAAAGTATTTCGTAATAGTGGCATAAGTTTGTTTTGCATTACTCTGCGAGGCATGTTTAAAGAAGAAGGGTTCAATTCCCAGTCTAAAGGCAGTTGCAAATAAGGTCATAAAAACACCTAATTTATAGCAAGCTGCGTACACCCCTACTTCTGCTTCTGCGATATTTTCCGGTAGCAAATACTTTAGTAGTATTTTATCAAAGGCTTCATTTATTGAAAATGCGATCCCGGCTATTAATACGGGAAATGCATACCTCATCATCTTTTTCCAGATCGCAATGTCTAACTTAAAACCAATTTTAAAGTATAGGGGAAGGAGTATTAGCAGGGTAATACCACTGGCAATAAGATTTGCGATGAACACATAGATCACTTTGTTTTCTTCGGAATAAATTTTGGACCAGAAAGATGCTGGATCGCTTATTGCTAATTTTGGAAGCACCAAAAAGAAGAATAAATTTAAACCAAGGTTAACGCAAACATTGAAGATCTTGACAGCTGCATACTTCATTGGTTTTTCGTTGGCACGAAACCACACAAAGGGTATTACAGCAAGCGCATCTAAGGCTAATATTAGTAGTCCGTATAGAACATATTCAGGTCTAAAATCCAGGAACTGAGCTAACGGATCGTAAAAGATAACAGAGAATCCAACAAAGACTAAAGTGGTTAAAGTAAGGGATGTAAGTGCAGTAGATTGCACAATGCGTCGTTGTGACAAATCCTTGTGAATAAAACGGAAGAATGCGGTTTCCATTCCATAGGATAAAAGCACATTACCTAATATTAAATACGACATGATAGAAGCGTAGATCCCAAATTGAGAAGGTGCTAAAACCTGTGTATACAAAGGTACAAGTACGATGGCCAAGGCACGGGGAAGTACCGTCGCCAATCCATAAATAAAGGTTTGCTGAAAAAGTTTTTTGAATATGGACACCTACATTTTGCTCTATAAAAACCTACAAGGTTACGAAAACCAAATAGCTCAAACAAAAGTAATAAGTATTATTAGAATAAAGTGTTTCTACTCAATCCCATTAGGATTGTTTTGTGGATAGGCGGTCATAGGTCTTTCAGAAATAAACGGCAATTTATAATAGTGTATGGTCTTTTTACCTCCAAACCTATACCCTATGACCAGTTGATCCTGTTCGAGCTCGAACGGTGGTTTTTGACGCATTAGATTATTCGCTTCATCGATAGGGTCACTGCTCATTATAATATCCTGCTTAATGTCATTTCTATAATAGCCTCTGTATTGAAGTCCGGGCTCCGTATATTGATCTCTATATTGAGGAGTGGCGATGGGTTTAATTACTTTATCTGTGAAGTAGAAATATTCTATCAGAACATCATCCTGAATTTCACTAAAACTAACATTTATATTCGTTCCTGAACCCCCTTCCGGAATGCCAGCCAGCCAGTTTTGAAAGTATGCGTGTTCTATTTTGAACGGTGGGTCCTCTACGAATGTAATAGCATCCTTTTTGGTGGCACTACAACCTACGAACATCCCTAAAGCAATTATGAAAAAGAAAAACGCACTAAGTCTTTTAAAAGTACTCATCTCCCCAGATTTTACAATTAAACATTATCTTATATAAAGGTATAAAAAAAGCCTTCCGAAGAAGGCATACATTTTTTATAATAAAGTAGGATATTTATTACCCTGCCAACGCTTCTGCACCACCAACAATTTCAAGAATTTCATTAGTAATTGCTGCTTGTCTCGCCTTGTTATATTGTAATTTCAAGGCATCTCGAAGTTCGGTTGCATTATCGGTTGCCTTGTGCATGGCAGTCATACGTGCCCCGTGTTCACTCGCTACAGAATCTCTTAACGCTTTAAACAATTGTGTTTTTAAACTCTTCGGAATTAATCCTTCAACGATCTCCACTTTTGAAGGTTCAAAAATATAACCTGCAGTAGCAGTTGTTTCTGAAGCTTTAGGTGGTAGAATTGGTAAAAGTTGCTCTGTTAATACTACTTGCGTAGCTGCATTTTTAAAGTGGTTGTACACTAAAACGATCTTATCATAAGAGCCATTAGAGAACAGGTCCATCAGATTTTCGGCGATTACTGAAGTATTATCGAAGGTAAGTTCGTCGAAGATACTCGTATTCGTGTCATAAATAGTTCCGGTTTTCTTAAGAATGTCGTTCCCTTTTTTACCGATAGTAAGAAAGTCAACTTTTTTCCCCGCGTAAGTATTTAAGGCTAAATTATTGGCTTCCTTAATAACATTACTATTAAAAGCACCTGCTAAGCCACGATTTGATGTAATTGCAACTACAAGAACTTTATTTACTTCTCTCTGTTCTGAATACTTACTCCCGGTATCACTATCTAAAGTTGCGCTTAGATTTTGCAACAATTCAGTTAGCTTTTCAGAATAAGGACGCATTGCAGTAATAGCATCCTGAGCCTTCTTCAACTTTGCAGCAGATACCATTTTCATGGCACTAGTGATCTGCATTGTTGATCCAACCGAAGTAATTCTATTTCTAATTTCCTTAAGATTCGCCATTTTTACTTTTTATCGACCCGTAACTTACGGAATCTATTTAAATTGAACCTATAATAAATAGTGTTCAGTTCAACTTACTATTTAAGCTGAACTGAACAAATTGTTTTAATACTTAGCTGAGAGGTCGGTTGCAACTGCAGTTAATACATCGATAACCTCATCTGTTAATTTTCCAGACTTCAACGTATCTAATGTAGCTCTATGCTGTGCGTTTAACATCTCTAAGTAATCTCTTTCAAATTCTTTCACCTTTTCAACCGGCACCTTACGAAGTAAGTTCTTTGAACCTGCGTAGATAATTGCAATTTGATCTTCCACGGTATATGGATCGTTCTGAGCTTGTTTCAGGATCTCCACGTTACGTTGTCCTTTCGAAATTACATTCATAGTAGCTGCGTCCAGATCCGATCCGAATTTAGCAAATGCCTCTAATTCACGGAACTGAGCCTGATCTAATTTTAATGTACCTGCAACCTTCTTCATCGACTTGATCTGTGCATTACCACCCACACGTGATACAGAGATACCAACGTTAATCGCCGGACGAACACCTGCATTAAACAAATCGGATTCTAAGAATATCTGTCCGTCGGTAATAGAAATTACGTTTGTTGGAATATATGCAGAAACATCACCCGCCTGTGTTTCGATAATTGGTAGTGCCGTTAAAGAACCGCCTCCTTTTACCATTGGCTTTAATACCTCCGGTAGGTCGTTCATTTCTTTAGCAATAGCATCGTCATTGATCACTTTCGCAGAACGCTCTAAGAGTCTTGAGTGAAGGTAGAATACATCTCCAGGATACGCTTCACGTCCAGGTGGACGACGTAAAAGAAGGGATACCTCACGATATGCAACTGCCTGCTTCGATAAATCATCATAGATAATTAATGCAGGACGACCGGTATCTCTAAAATACTCACCAATTGCAGCCCCTGCGAAAGGAGCATACACCTGCATTGGAGCAGGATCTGATGCGTTTGCGGCAACAATAGTCGTATAAGCAAGTGCTCCTTTTTCTTCTAATACTTTCGCAATGTTTGCTACGGTAGAAGCTTTTTGTCCAATTGCTACATATATACAATAAACCGGTTCACCGGCATCGTAAAATTCTTTCTGGTTCATAATGGTGTCAATACAAACAGTTGTTTTTCCTGTTTGACGGTCACCAATTACAAGTTCACGCTGACCTCTTCCTACAGGGATCATTGCGTCAATAGACTTAATACCTGTTTGAAGTGGTTCGGTTACCGGCTCACGATAAATAACTCCCGGTGCTTTACGCTCCAATGGCATTTCGTATGTTTCACCAGTGATAGGACCTTTTCCATCGATTGGTTGACCAAGTGTATTTACAACACGACCAACAATTCCTTCACCTACTTTAAGCGAAGCAATTCGTTGAGTACGTTTTGCAGTAGCTCCTTCCTTGATCCCTTTTGATGGTCCAAGCAATACTACTCCAACGTTATCTTCCTCAAGGTTCAGTACAATACCTTCCAATCCACCTTCAAATTCTACCAATTCTCCATATTGAGCATTTGCAAGACCGTAAACACGGGCAATACCGTCACCTACGGTTAATACAGTTCCCACTTCGTCTAATGAAGCCGTTGCTTCAAAACCTGAAAGTTGTTGCTTTAAAATTGCTGATACTTCAGCTGGTTTAACTTCTGCCATTTTATAAATATTAGATATTTCTCTACTTAATAGATGAATACGTTCCAGATGAACGTATCAAAATTATATTGATTTTTGAAATTCCCTTTTTAAATTTCCAAATTGATTTGCGATACTCGCGTTATATTGAAGGTCACCAACCCGAAGAATAAATCCTCCAATTATTGACTCATCAATACTGTTTTCTATAGTAACGTTCGAACTACCGGTCATTTCTTTAACCTTCGCCAGAACTTGTTGTTCTAATGCTTCAGAAAGAGGTACCGCAGTTGTCACATACGCTACTTTAACGCCTTCCGCTTCGTTATATAGGTCGATATAACTTTTAGCTACACCTCCAAGTATATCGATACGCTTATTTTCTGTTAATACCTGAATAAGTCCTTTTGTTGTATCAGATTGTCCTGAAAAGATCTTTAAAAGAGCTTCTTTCTTATCTTCCGGTTTTATTACAGGGCTATTGAGTACTATACGCAATTCTTTACTTCCTTCGATCGTTGCATAAACAGATTTCATATCACCAAAAACAACGTTAGTAATACTAGCATCGTTGGCTTGTTGTAAAACTGCTTTTGCGTATCTTATAGCTGCTTTTCCGCTCATAATAAGGCCCTAAACAACGGGTATCTTTTAACGTTCGTATTAATTTAAAGTTGCGTCTCCTAACATCTCCTCAACCAATTTCAATTGTTTTCCGGAGTCACTTAATTCTTTCTTTACTACTTTTTCGGCAATATCAAGAGAAAGAGCTGCTACTTGACCTTTCAATTCTGCCACTGCTGCTTTCTTTTCGCTTTCAATAGCTGTCTGCGCCTGAATTATCATTTTATCTGCAGCATCTTTAGCTTCATCCTTTGCATCGGCGATCATTTTAGCCTTCAATTCACGTGCTTCCTTCATCATTACTTCACGTTCTGCACGGGCATCCTGTAGTAATTTTTCGTTATCCGCTTGTAAATTTGCCATTTCCAGCTTGGCTTTTTCGGCAGCATCCAGTGCATCTTTTATTCCTTGTTCACGCTCGTTTACCGCGTTCAATATTGGTCTCCATGCAAATTTCCGAAGTAAAAGAAGTAATAATACAAATACAACAGCTTGCCAGAAGAAAAGTCCGATCGAGAATTCAGTAATTAATTTATCCATCTTATAAAGTCACGCTTTTGCGCGATAATTAGTTAATGATATTTTTTGTTTAATTTAAATAAAGTACATCCCTGTAACCAACCGTTACAGCGATGTACCTATTTGTTTTGATTACCCTGCGAAAATCGCGGCGAAACCAATACCTTCAATAAGCGCCGCTGCAATAAGCATTGCTGTTTGAATTTTTCCATAAGCCTCAGGCTGACGTGCGATAGCTTCCATAGCTTTCCCACCAATCATACCAATACCGATACCGGCACCGATTACTGCTAAACCTGCTCCTACAATAGTTGGAATTGTCATAATATATATATTTAAAAATTAAACACTCTCTTCTATTTTATTGAAACACTTTTGGCATTTCAAAAGGACTGAGCCCTGTCTTATGAATGGGCTATTTCCCCATCATGTTCTTCGGCATGCTCGTGCGTTTCACTTGCAAATCCGAAATACAACGCAGCCAACATCGTGAAAATATAAGCCTGTAATAATGCTACCAGTATTTCAATTAATGAGATCGCGAAAGCCAAGCCAAAGGACAACGTTCCACCGATCCAGTTTTGAAAAATATAAATTAGTCCTAATAAACTTCCCAATACTACGTGCCCTGCCGTCATATTCGCATACAAACGAATAAGTAATGCGAATGGCTTGATAAACAATCCTAGAATTTCGATAGGCACCAAAATGATATAAATGAATATCTTACCTGCCCATGGCATACCATCGCCAAGAGGGTCAAAAACGTGCAACCAGTAATCCTTGGTTCCCGTAAATGTTGTAATTAAGAAAACGATTATTGCCAATGCAGTGGTAATAGCGATATTTCCTGTAACATTAACTCCAAGTGGGGTTAATCCAAACATATTTAAGAACCATATAAAAAAGAATACGGTTAATAAAAACGGCATGTATTTTTTATATTTCTTTTCGCCTATGTTCGCGATAGCAATATCATCTCTAATATATAGGACTATTGGTTCGAAGAATCGTCCAACCCCTTTTGCAATTCCGCCATTCTTCGCATAGCTCTTTGCAAGACCTCTAAATAAGAAGATCATTAGAATAGAAGTAAGCAACATCATAAACACTCCTTTCGTAATAGAAAGATCTAAAGGTTGTTCGTTAGTTGCATGATGATCTTCGTCGTAGTTTATCGTTCCCGATGCATCAGTTTTGTAGATCTTCGCGTGGTCTATTTTGTAATAATTTCCGTCAACTTCGGCTACAGTTTCGCCATGGTGAAATTTTCCAGATGAAAAGATCTTTAAACCATCATCCCATAAGATAATAGGTAAAGGAAAGCCAACATGGTGCACTTCACCGTTATCATCTGTGTAAGAAAACAAACCAAAATCGTGGGAATCTAATAAGTGATGAGCCACGTAATCCTTAACTTCCTGCTTTCTGTCTAGTTTCGCTTGTTTGTCCTGAGGTGTCTCTTCAGAACAAGAAAACGTAGTGAATGCTATAACTAATACTAAAAGTAATCTAACCAATGTGTTTCTTTGCATTTCCGAACAAGTTAAAAAGGTGTCCTTAAAATCGGTGCAAAAATACTGTTCTTTTACAGAAAGAAAAAACAATTTTATTTCTTTTTTTCAGAAGGATTATCTTTAGGATAAGACTGATTATTAAGTAGTTTAGACAGATAGATGACTTCGAGCACTAAACAGACCGCATAAGGGGTAAAAAATGCAGCAAATTCGGTCGTTTGCATCACTTCATCATTTTGATAGTACGGGTAAAAAAATATAAAGAAGAGTAGAAATTTTATCCCGCTTCCGGCCATAAAAATAAAGCCCGTATGAGCAGATTGTTTATTCAAATTAGATTGAACTACCCATAAAATGATTCCGGCAAGCACATAATTAATCACATAAGACAGTACTATTCGGTCTGAAAATAATGGAAGCCCTAAAAGACTTAGAATTAAAAGATGAATCCCGAAAACAATTACAAGAACTATTAGTAGCAATACCAAAAAGACACCTCTCTTTGCTTTCATAAAATCCTAAGAATTGAGACGATTGGTTTGTTTTACGACTAGAAAAAGTGAAATTCCTACGCCTACGAGAGTACAGATAATGGTAAAGATCTTACCATCGCTATAAGTAAGGTCTAACCATTTACCTAATTGTACGGAAAGGTATATGATCACACCCATTTCGATCGCGATCGCAGATAGCACTGCCCATCGCTTTAGGCTGTTATTCCCTTTCTCTTTATCGGACATATTATTTTAAAGGTTCGGAAGCCTTTTTTGCACGCTGCTGACGGTCGAAATGATTACCTCCGGTAATAGACTCAGACTCCTTAGTGATTTGACCGGGTTTGTTTTTGGTGCTACCCTTCATGGCGCATCCTGCATTAAAAGTAGCTCCGGGTTCTACTGCCAGTTTGCCAACGATCACATCCCCAACAATATGAGCAGTTGCCTTTAAACTTAAGGTACCAGAAACATCGAGTTTTCCATCAAAAGTGCCTTCAATATCTGCATTCTCACAAGTTAAAGTTCCTTTAATAACACCTGTTTTACCAAGTACCACTTTAGACGGAGTACTAACGTTTCCTTCAATTTGACCATCTATTCTAAAAAAACCCTTAGAATGGATGTCACCTTTTATATTGGTGCCTTCGTTAATTCGGTTTTGCCCGGTTCCGGGTTCGGTAATATTCTTGTCTTTTTTATCTGAAAACATGACTAGTTATTTTTGGGGATTAGTATCTGTTTTTCCGCTTGCTTCAATATTCAAATAATCATCAAGATTTTTATGTATCTGAATGGTTTTATAATTTGATGAGGAAATTTCAAAATAATTTCTTGAAATTCGATAATCTTTGTTCTCGTTTAAAACTTCTCCAAAACCTCTTGCACCTAGTTTAGTATTAAGTCCGTGCACGATCACAAATAGCGTCTCAGGGCTGTAATAATCTATTGAAGTGCTCATATTTGTATAGTTATAAGCCGATATTGCCTCGTCTAACTTCACTTTCAGATCTGTTGCTGCCTGTGATTCGGAAGAATTAAATTTATAAATTAATTTAAAGCTTTTTGCCTCCTCATCCGGAATAAAATCTTTACTCGCGATCTTTGGAAGGATCGTGGAGTACATTTCCTGTGCTTGCTTACCTTCTTCAGAATTAGGGTAATTAAGAGAAACAAAATTCAAAGCTTTTTTATAGGCTTCAAAACCATCTTGTCGCGCAATTGCCGTAGCTTTTAAGAGTTCAAGCTTAGGTACGATGTCATTTCCGTTATACAAAGTGATATATTCGTCACTTTTGTCAATAACCTCTTTGTATTTTGAAGCTTCAAATTCTTTGTATAATTGTTTGTATTTAAACTCTGGACTAGACTCGTCTGTAGCAAGCATCGCATTTGGATTACGGAGAATTTCTGCGTAACGCGAATCTGAATGATTATTTAAAATATCGTTTTTATACTTTGTCGCTAAGGCCTCATTATCCAACTCCCCGTAAATTTTATGCAAATTATACTTAGCCGGAAGCACAAGCCTCTCCTCAGGGTTATAAGTAAGCAATTTTTCTAATCTGTTTGCTGCCAGTCCGTATTCTTTAAACTTTTCCTTATAGATCAATCCCAGCTGATAGTACGCGAAATTTCTGTCTCTCGTTAAACTATCAATTACTTTTTCATCTGTTGGAATGAGCGAAATATAACTTTCAGGATCGTACATTTCATTCTCATCTATTGCAACTTCTTCGGTTACTTCCTCTTCAATATTCTTAAGTACCGATTGCTTACTCGATAATCGCCAATTATCTTCCAAAGCACGATCTCCCCATATTTTTCTAAATTCCTGCTTTCCGTAAGAAACAGTGGTAGCGTTATAAAAATAAAACGTGCCTCCTTTGTTTACCTCATTTCCTTTTGCATCTTTTTTATAAAACTCATTATTGGCTATTCCTTGATCGTTATTTGCACTAGCAATAGAATCCTTTATTGCCTTATCTTTTAGTTTTTGAGTGTATTCTGTGAAATAAGTCAATCTTTCCGACTCGCTCATTGCCACAATTCTTAAAATACTGTCATTCTCGATGGCGATATCTTCGTATTTTATTACATCGTCTAGATTCTCTCGTTTCTTCTGAATTCTTCTGTACTGGCGAGTCCCATCTTCCAAATTGGTTAATGTACTGTCGTAATACGCTCCGGCAATTTTGTACAGAGCCCTGTCGAAATTGATCTCGGCTAAGGTTTGATAATTTACAGATTGCAAAATTCTGTCATCACGAAATGCCTTAATAGATTTGTTGTAATAATCTATAGCGGTATCAATACTTTTATTATTCCGGTAATATTCACCAATCTGATTGTAGATCTTATCTAAAAAAGGTCTATTTTCCCGATCCTCTTCCAGATCTTGTAGCAATTCTAAAAAAGCCACTTTATCCTCATTGTCGTAATCGAAATTCTTTGCCTTTGCGATGTAGGCATTTATCATATAAACACGAGGCGATTTCCTGTTAAGATCAATTACCTCATCGAATGCTAGGTTCGCACTATCTCTTTGCTCGAGACGATTATACAATTGCCCTTTTATGTATAAATATCTTCCTTCAAGTTCGCGGTCTTTTACTTTTTCGGCCGCCATTTTTATATACGGTAATGCCTCCGGAATAGAATCGAGATTAATATATGCCTGTGCCATCATTGCAGCGGCATCTGCTAACTCTTCATCATCCAATTCCTCTTCCTCAAACATTTCCTGAAGGTTCTCTAGCGCAACCTCTTCACTTTTGAGACGGATATTCGTTTTGGCCTTCCAAACTTTTGCGTGATTAATATTATTGCTGGTAGGGTATTTATTTAAAATGAAATTAAAGGCGTCTAAAGCAGGAATAAATCGCTGATCGTAATAACGCGCTTTTCCTAAAAGCATATATGCCTCATCAATTTGAGGATTGTATTCTTTTCCGTCAAGGTAAATTGCATTCTTCTGAATTGCCTTAATAGCTTTCTCTTCGGCACGATTAAAATTGGGGTTCTTAGACTCCCCGGGAAGCGACATGCTCTCTTCTAATTCCAATCGTTCTACGGGAAGAATTTCCCAGAAATTATCCCGATAACTTAGTGCCAACTCTTCTTTTCCCGCTTCAAATGCTACTCCGCCATTATACAACTTATTGTATTCTGCAGATACCGCATGCATATTTCTTCCTAAAAACGTATTCTTCTTCCGTGAACACGCCGTTAATGCTAATACAACCAATAAAAGGATGGTAATTTTTTGTATGCCCTTCAAAATTCTTTCAATTTATATTTATAGTAACTTAAAAGCTTTGCTTTTAGTATATAAACCGCCATTAGAACGGTAAAAATACACTTCTTTTTAATATCTCCCTGATAATATTCCAAAAATTGGGACGGATTAAATGCATCATTCCGGAATTGCCGAAAAATCCTTTGTAAATTTGCCGAAAAATTTTACCCTATGAGTGATTTTCATGCGCTGAACATTTCCGAAGTAAAAAGAGAAACGCCCAACGCAGTTTCTATTAGTTTTGAGATTCCCGAACACCTTAAAAATGTATTTGCATTTAAGGCAGGTCAATATATCACCATTAAACACACCGTAAACGGAAAAGAAATTAGACGAGCCTATTCTCTTTGTTCAAGTCCGAAGAGTGCTAAATTAAAAGTTGGTATCAAGAGTGTCCCTAACGGGAGCTTCTCTGTTTTTGCAAATACACAGCTCAAGGCAGGTGACACATTGGACGTAATGCCACCCGAAGGAAAGTTTATTCTCGAAACCAACGTCGAAAATTCGAATAACTACGCTGCTTTTGCAGCAGGAAGCGGGATTACTCCTGTGCTTTCTATCATTCAAAACGCTTTAGAGGATGAACCTAAAAGTAATTTTGTTTTGGTCTACGGAAATAAAACCCCCAATGAAAGTATGTTTTTAACCGAGCTTAGCAGGCTTCAGGAATCTTATCCCGATAGGTTCTTTATTCAGTTTGTAATGAGTAGAGAAGAGACCGAAAATTCGCTATTTGGAAGAATAGATCGTTCTACGGTGAATTATATTCTGAAAAATAAGCACAAAGATCTAAGTTTCGACGCTTTCTATTTGTGTGGTCCGGAGCCTATGATCGATGAAGTTTCTTCTACTTTGAAGGAAAACGGAATTAACGAAAAGCGCATTCATCACGAACTTTTTACAACTTCGGAAGAAGGCTTATTGGTAGAGCCTCACGATGGAAACACCACTGTTACCGTGACTCTCGATGATGAAACTGAAACTTTTGTTATGCCACAAACGAAATCTGTTCTGGAGGCTGCATTAGCCGAAGGAATAGATGCTCCCTATTCGTGTCAGGGTGGAATTTGCAGCACTTGTATCGCTCGTATCGTGGAGGGTAAGGCCGAAATGAGAAAAAATCAGATTCTTACAGATGGTGAAATAGCAGAAGGATTAATTTTAACTTGTCAGGCGCATCCAACATCTCCAAAATTGGTGGTTGACTACGACGACGTTTAATTCATCTTATAAGATCTCAAGTACTTTTTTCACAACACTTTTGGGAGTAATACTTGCGATCGCCTTATCATAACCTTCCGGAAATTTATTTCCATACACCGAGGTTGGAATCAATGGAAATTGAGTTCTATCTGCACAAAGCATATTTGATTCAGGCTGCATAAAGGGTGCAAAGCCAGCGAATGGGTGTGTCACACCCCAAAGTGTAACAGTAGGAATCCCATAAAGCGCAGACAAATGTCCATTTCCGCTATCCATAGATAGCATTAGATCTAAATTGGAAATGAGCGCCAATTCTTCTTCAAAGGGCACGCGACCTGCAAGACTCACAACATTATTAAAAGGTTTTTCCAGATCTTTTAAGATCGCAATTTCCTTTTTGCCACCACCGAAAAGAAAAATTCTAAACTTATCGGTTTCATCTAGTGCTGCAAGAACCTCCTTCATCTTTGTTAGCGGATACATTTTACTGTCGAATGCAGCAAAAGGAGCTATTCCAATAAGTTTTTTTGGCTCAACACCAATTAGGCTATTTAGTTTTGCGCTTAAGCGTGATCTTTCGGGAAACGAATGACTGTTTAATTTTACCGGAAGTCCCAATTCGGAAAAAACATCGGCATAACGCTGATGTGTTGTCTTTAACTGTCTGAAATCTTTGTTCACTTCTCTGGTAAGTGCCTTTTTCTCGGCACGACCCTTATCGATGGTCGCAGATCTAGTTCCTTTGAGTTTCAGATAATTTGTGAGAAGTTTCGAGCGTATTACATTGTGAAGATCGGCTACGGCATCAACTCCCAGAGCTTTTGCCTGATTAGCCAGCTTAATAATTCCGAAGCCTTTGTGCTTTCCGTAGACATCGGCAACCAGAAAATCAACGTTTTCAATATTTTTATAAAGTGGTTCAAACTGCCCTTTAGAAACTACGGTAAATTTAATATGAGGATAGGTTGCAGCAACAACGCGAATTACCGGAACCGTCATAGCAACATCGCCCATAGCCGAAAGTCGTATTACTAGTATGTGGGTTGGGCTGGCCATGAATTTTTAGACTTTGAGAAAGGATTGAAAATTACTTTTCCCCTCTTAACACCGGATTTAACTCATCGTCGTTGTACATTTTCATCTGTTTATAGACTTTCATGTACTTTCTGCCCTCTTCAATGTCGTTTAAAAGCTGATCGATCGCTGTACTTAAGTCTACCCGTTGTTCAAGCAACACATCTAATTTTTTCTTGCAGGCTGCACGATGTTCTTCGGAAGCATTTACTCGCGTCGCTTCCTCGTTCATATGATACACCTTTAAAGCTAAAATTGAGAGTCGGTCTACTCCCCACGCCGGACTTTCAGTATTAATAGTGGCATCTTTATTAACCTGCACATTTTGATATTTATCTAAGAAGTAACTGTCTATATACTCAACCATATCAGTTCTATCTTGATTTGAAGCATCTATCTTTCTTTTTAAGGCAAGTGCCGCCACAGGTTCAATATTAGGATCACGAATAATATCTTCATAATGCCATTGAACAGTATCTATCCAGCATTTTCTATAAAGCAGGTGTTCAAGAAGGTGTGTTTCTTTGCTATACGGATTTGTGAAGGGCTGATCTACGGTATTTACAATATGATATTTTACAATTACCTCAATAAATATTTTGTTCGCTAGTTTACTAAACATCCTGCTATAATTTAATTAGTTTTTTCACTTTCTTTAAATCGATTTTGTACTGAAATTGTTCAATGCGCCATGATTTTGAAGCAAAGATATTATATTTTGAGGTAGAAATAGGCGTCCGGAACGGCTTTAGTAATACCTTAAGATATTGATGAAAATATTGGAGAAGGAATTGTGAGGTTAGGCTGATCTGTAGATTAAGGTTTGAAAACTGTTTTTTAATAAAGAAATAAAGTAAGTATTGGAAGAAGTACAGCCAACCAGAGCAGGATCTCTTTAAACCAAAATTCGGATAAATTTTCTATATAATTCGTTATTATGATGGTGAGGGGGAAAATGATAAACAGTAACTCGGAACCGTTTTTTTGAGGTGATAAAAATGCAATCGCTATGCAAACCAAGATTGTGAAGAGCATCAATATGGCGTTGGGTTTTTCTTTCTTCGGAATGGCTCCCAGCCTTAAAATACGTGCAATAATGGTCCAAATGATAAAAGTAGCAATTACTGCTGCCGGAATCAATAGGATCGCTTGATTATACGCCGAAAAATTAAAATTGAATGAAGGTCTCCAGTTATAAAACCAATTGAAGGAATCATTAAGCAAAAACTGAAAGGCCGTTCTTAGTACGAATACTCCAAAAAATCCAACAACGGGAATAAAGAGAAATTTAATATTGGTATTCTGCTTTCTGGTTATCGCGAGTATTAAAATTGAAAAGAACAAAATACTCCAAAAACTAAAAAATGAAGCCAAAGTGATCCACAGGGATGCATCAAGGATTTTTTTTTCTGTATTCTTATCGCTTCTTAAGCTCAATATTCTTCGAAATGCCAATAACAGCAGAATTGTTGCTACAAGTATGGCTCTTTCGGTAAAAATAACAGGGATGGCGATTAAAAAACAGGTGAATAAAAGAATCGCATAGGTATTATTCTTAGTTAACATATTCTTCCTTATAACAAAATCCAGTAAAAGCATGGAAAAGATACTCAGGCCTAAAAATAGCAGGTGTTCTATTATAACATTTAAAGTTAAAAGACTGTCATTGTATAAGATAACTCCAAGAAGATAACCTAAAGCAATGATAATACCTGCGATTAAATAATTGATAGGATTAGATTTGCCAAAAAAGCTTGTAAGCATCGAGGTTAATTTATACTTTTGCGTTTATAAATATACAGATATGGCTTGGAAAGACGTTTTTGAAGGTATACAATCTTTTTCTGAAGATGTATTATTTTATCCATATGACGCATTGAGAGAAATTGAGCTTGAGAGTTGGGGATTAGCGAACATTATGACATGGTTGTTTATGTTAATTGGTTTCGTTGCGTTCTTTTACTGGATGAAAGAGCTTAAAAAATACAATGACGAGGGAGATGAAGATCGTTCTTCAACCTCACATTCATATTTAGGATAAGTCGAAACCGATATCGGTTCTATAATACATCCTGTCAAAAGATAGTTTTTCTATGTTTTGATAGGATTTTTTTAGCGCCATTTTATAATCTTGGTCAAGCGAAGTTACCGCAATAACACGCCCTCCGTTTGTTACTATTTTTCCGTCTTTCTCTGTTGTACCCGCGTGAAATAAGATAGAATTTTCTACACTGTTAATGCCCTTAATCTCTTTGCCCTTCTCGTATTTTTCAGGATAACCTCCGGAGACCAGCATCACGGTTGTTGCCGAACGGGGGTCAATTTCAAGTGATACATCATCTAATTGTTGTCTTGATGTTGCTTCCAGCAAAGCAACCATATCGGTTTTAATTCTGGGTAGCACCACTTCGGTTTCTGGATCCCCCATTCTAACATTATATTCAATTACATAAGGTTCGTTACCTACTTTTATTAATCCAATAAACACAAATCCCTTATAATCAATTTGTTCCTTTTGAAGTCCGTTAACAGTGGGTTTTACAATTCGTTCTTCAATTTTTTTCATCAACACCTCATCTGCAAATGGAACCGGGGAAACTGCGCCCATTCCACCGGTGTTTAGTCCTTTATCACCTTCTCCTATACGTTTATAATCTTTAGCAGTAGGTAATATTTTATAGTTCTTACCGTCTGTTAATACAAAAACACTTAATTCTATACCGTCTAAGAATTCTTCGATCACCACAGTGGCACTGGCTTCTCCAAATTTGCTGTGCGTAAGCATATTTTCAAGTTCTCTTTTTGCTTCGGAAAGCTCCTCAATAATAAGAACACCTTTCCCTGCCGCAAGTCCGTCGGCTTTAAGTACATAAGGCGCATGTAAACTTTCCAGAAATGACTTTCCTGCATCTACAGAATCTTTTGTGAAACTCGCATAGGCCGCCGTTGGAATGTTGTGTTGCAACATAAATTCTTTAGCACGTTCCTTACTACCTTCGAGTAGAGCTCCTCTTTTTGACGGACCAATTAGCATTACATTTTCCAGCCCTTCTGTTTCAGAAAAATAATCATAGATACCATTTACCAAAGGGTCTTCGGGACCTACAACTACCATTTCAATATTGTTCTCTAGCACACACTTTTCTATGGCTTTAAAGTCTGTGACAGACAAACTTACATTAGTTGCGATGCCGGATGTCCCTGCGTTTCCGGGAGCCACAAACAAATTGCTACAACGTTCGCTTTGAGCAATTTTATATGCAAATGTATGTTCCCGTCCGCCGGATCCTAGTATTAAAATGTTCATTATGCTTTAATTTTATTTCGAGTTCAAAAATAATTGTTTGTAAATTACCCTACTAATTTTTTTCTAATTGAATTTATTTGAGCGCACCTTGAGTTTCAATGGTTTTCCTATTAAGGAGGCTAAGGCGCACCTACAAAAGATCCAACAAATTCCGGAATCGGAATACCGATCTTATATAGAAAACAGCAGGACGGCAATTGTTAACCATCATTTACGTGAAAACAGCTTCTATAGAGAATTTGTAGGAAAAGAGGCGATGACCTCCTGGGAGAATATCCCGGTGATGCAAAAAAAGGATCTTCAAAAACCATTAAAAGAACGGCTCTCTAATGGTTTCACAACAAACAGCGTTTACGTTAATAAAACGTCAGGGTCTAGTGGCCATCCTTTTATATTTGCAAAAGATAAAATGTGTCATGCCCTTACATGGGCAGAGATCATAGATCGCTTTGGCTGGTACAATATCGATTTTAACAAATCGCTTCAGGCGCGATTTTATGGAATTCCATTAGATAAGCTGGGATATCATAAAGAGCGCCTAAAAGACAGGTTAAGTAGCAGGTTCAGATTTCCTATTTTTGATCTTTCCGAAGAAAAAATAGAACAATTCTTAAGAGTTTTCCGAAGAAAAAAATTCGATTATATTAATGGCTATACGAGTTCTATTGTTCTATTTGCAAAGTATTTAAAGTCGAAGAATATTGTGCTCACTCAAGTTTGCCCTACTTTAAAGCAATGTATAGTGACAAGCGAAATGTTGTACAATAGTGATAAATCGCTAATGGAAAATACATTTGGCGTACCTGTGGTCAATGAGTATGGTGCGAGTGAACTGGATCTTATAGCATTTACGAATCCCCAAGATCAGTTTATAGTAAACAGCGAAACTTTATTTGTTGAAATATTAAACGATAATAATGCAGCAGTGGCAAAGGGTGAAAGCGGACGTATTGTAATTACTTCACTCTATAACAAAGCGCATCCGTTAATTCGTTATGATATTGGAGATACCGGTACTTTAGACCCAATAAGTACTTTAAAAAAACCTGTCTTACAAGAACTTGTTGGACGAACCAATGATATAGCTCAATTGCCCAGTGGGAAAACCGTACCCGGACTAACCTTTTACTACGTAACAAAAAGTGTGATTGAGGACGATGGTAATGTAAAGGAGTTTGTCGTGGAACAAACTACTGCCAATGCCTTTACTATTCGCTATGTTTCTGAACGTAAACTATCTTCGGAAGAAGAATTGAAGATCAAAAATGCACTTTACAAGTATCTCGAGGACGATCTTATTTTATACTTTGAAAGAGTATCTGTACTCGACCGAAGCAACCGAGGGAAGCTTAAACAATTTGTTTCCCGACTATAGTTTTTCAATTTGTTTGGTTCGAATAAAGAAATACTCATAAAAAAACCGAAGTAAATAGTACACCGAAACTACATTTGAATATCCTAAATAGTCCTTGTAAAAACTATAATTATACTTTATTAATCTGGTTTTATTAGCGCTCATAGAATTGTTGTGTACGCGGTAATAAGCCAGATCTTCCTGTAGTCCTTTTGCAGGTTTTCCACTTTTCTTGATGGCTTCCAGCCAAACAGCCCAGTCTTGTCTTTTACGGATATTAGGTGCGAGAATTTTACCTAATTGTTTGACGTTATACATTCCTGTAAGGTTCCCAATATAGTTATTGCTATGTTGTTTTTTAAATGAGACTAGCGACAATGCTTTTACCCGTTTTTTAAGCGAATCCCCTTTATCGTCTATCAGCAAGTAGTTTGTTAGAGAAACATCACAACCGTGCGTTTTCATAAAATCTAACTGTTTAGAGAGTTTTTTTGGATGCCATAGATCGTCTGCGTCTAAAAATGCGATAAAATCTCCTTTTGCTAATTGCGTAGCATAGTTTCTACAATATGCCGCACCTTTATTCGACTTAAGTTTTACTAATTGAATTCGCTCATCCTCTCGTGCAAATTTTTCGGATAACGCAACCGAATTATCTGAAGAATTATCGTCAACAATTATTAACTCCCAATTAGGGTAGGTTTGATTCTGAATACTTAAGATTGTTTCAGAAATAAATAGTTGGGCATTATACAGCGGAGTGATAATGGAAACAAGCGGAGTGCTGTTGTTAATATGCTTTTTCTTCTCCTCGTAATGCATTATAAACTGTCTGGAATACGATCTTAAAATCTAAAAATAATGACCAGTTTTCTAGATAGAAGATATCGTACTTAACTCGATTAATGATATCGCTTTCGGTTTCAACTTCTCCTCTAAATCCACTTACCTGAGCAAGTCCGGTAATACCGGGTTTTATAAAATGTCTCACCATGAATTTATCTATTCGTTCGGCGTACATATGGGTATGACTAACCATGTGCGGACGCGGACCTACCACAGACATATCGCCCTTTAAAACATTAATGAATTGAGGTAACTCGTCAATACTGGTTTTTCTAATGATCCTTCCTACTCGAGTAACTCTTTCGTCGCCTTTAGTCGCCTGATAAAGATGTGCGTCCGGGTTAGGGGTCATAGATCGAAATTTATAGCAGAAGAATTCTTTGTAATCCAGGCCGTTACGTTTCTGTTTAAAAAATACCGGTCCTTTGGTTTCAAGCTTTATAAGTAATCCAAGAATAGGTGTTAGCCAGGAAAGCACCCCCACTATGATGGTAATAGAGAGCACAATGTCGAAACTTCTTTTAATGAATTTATTAAACGGTTCGTCCATTGGTATTTTCCGAAGTGCTACTATTGGTAATACTCCATAGTATGCGAAATCGAGCTTCTTGGTATAAATTTCCTTATTGTCCGGTAGAAACTTTAGGATCTTGAGGTTGTTATCTGCAAAATCGATAAGTTTAATTAGATTTTCATTATCCAGCTCGGCAACAGAAGAATAAATTTCATCGATATTATTCTTAAGAACATAATCGAAGCAGTTTTCAATTTTATCCGGGTTTTCCCCACTAACGTCGAAGGTACGCTGTAATTGATACCCGTATTCGGGACGGTCTATAAAGAATTTTCGCAATTGATCGGTCTTCTGGTTGAGGCCTATGATGACCACATTTCGCACATTTCCCCGAAAAAGTTTGCGGTATTTTTTTAATAAAAAGAAAATAGTAAACTTGATAAAGCTTATCGCGAGCATTACCAACAACACGTATTTTAGAATGACTAGAGGCTCTATGTTGGCATCTCTATAAAATCCGAAAAATGCAAAGACCATTAAAAAGAAAATAACGCTTTGCTTTCCTAATGCAGATAATATATTCGTTACGTGAGTAAAGCGATATACTTCGTAGAAATTTAATCTTAGAGAAAGAATTATCCAACCTAAACTAACAAAGAAAAAATAGTTTAAACGATGAATGCTATCGCCAAAGAAGTAGTACGCTAACGAATGAATTATTAATAAATCGATAGCATATGAAACAGGTCTTAAGAACCCAGAATATCTTCCTCTTTTAAACATTCCTTTCTATCGCCTATTGTGTTTGGTAAAATCCTTATGTTCGCTTTTAAACAATTCTTCCTTTGATAAATTCTTAAAATAATTATATGTTTTCTGCATTCCCTCTTCACGGGAAACCTTTGGCTCCCATCCTAAAATTTCACGGGCTCTGGTAATATCGGGCTCTCGTTGTAATGGATCGTCCTGCGGCAACGGTTTAAAAACTACTTTCTGGTCTGTTTGCGTTAATTTTATGATCTCATTTGCAAAATCTAAAATTGTAATTTCTTCTGGATTACCAATATTGACAGGCTGTGTGTAATCACTTAAAAGCAATCTGTACAGGCCTTCTACTTGATCATCGACATAACAGAATGACCTTGTTTGCAATCCATCTCCAAAAACTGTAAGATCCTCGCCTCTTAGGGATTGACCTATAAAGGCCGGAATCACACGTCCGTCATTGAGTCGCATTCTGGGTCCGTAGGTATTAAAAATTCTTGCAATTCTTGTTTCTAAACCATGGAAACGATGGTAAGCCATGGTGATAGATTCTTGAAAGCGCTTAGCTTCATCATACACGCCTCTTGGACCAATTGTGTTTACATTTCCGTAGTACTCTTCCGTTTGAGGATGAATTAACGGATCACCGTAAACTTCCGAAGTAGAAGCAATAAGAATTCGGGCATTCTTTTCTTTTGCCAGACCTAATAAATTGTGTGTTCCTAACGAACCAACTTTTAAAGTTTGAATGGGGATCTTTAAATAATCTATAGGACTAGCGGGTGATGCAAAATGAAGAATATAATCAACATCCCCGGCCACATGAACAAATTTTGTTACATCGTGATGATAAAACTCAAATTGCTCAAGTTCAAATAAGTGTTCAATATTCTTTATATCTCCTGTAATTAGGTTATCCATCCCTAATACTTTATAACCTTCTTTTATAAAGCGATCGCAAAGATGTGAACCTAAAAACCCTGCAGCTCCGGTAATTAAAACAGTCTGTCTCATATTTCTACTACTTTTCTTCCTATTGAAACATATTTAATTCCTTCGCTATTCATTTCATTGACATCGTAAAGGTTTCGTCCATCGAAAATAACAGGTGATTTCATTAAGTCCTTGAGCTTTTGGTAGTTTAAAGTTCTAAAAATACTCCACTCGGTGCAGATTAAAAGCGCATCGACATTTTCTAAAGTACTATACATAGAGGAGGCGTAAGTGAGTTTATCGCCAAACCGTTTTTTAATATTTGGCATCGCTTCAGGGTCGAAAACGGTTAAGTTAGCGCCCAATTCTAATAATCCTTCCATCATATAAATAGAGGGTGCTTCTCTAATATCGTCTGTTTCGGGCTTAAACGCTAAGCCCCAAACTGCAATGTTTTTTCTTGTAAGGTCATTGTTAAAATGCTTTTCAATTTTTGGAAGCAGAATCACTTTTTGATGATTATTGACTTCAATAACCGAATCGAGAATTTTAAAGTCATAATCTGCATCCTTTCCCGATTTATGAAGCGCCTTCACATCTTTTGGAAAGCAAGAGCCTCCATATCCAATACCCGGAAACAAGAATCGCTTTCCAATTCGCGAATCGGACCCCATCCCCACACGCACTTTATCCACATCGGCACCAACAAGTTCGCAGTAGTTAGCGATCTCATTCATAAAAGTAATTTTGGTCGCTAAAAAAGAATTTGCGGCGTATTTGGTAAGCTCGGCCGATTTTTCATCCATTATAATAATTGGATTTCCGGAGCGAACAAACGGACTGTATAATTTTTTCATCAATGCCGTAGCTTTCTCACTGCTGGAACCTACCACAATACGTTCCGGCTTTAAGAAATCATCTACAGCAAAACCTTCACGCAAAAATTCGGGATTAGAAACTACATCAAATTCACAATTTGCATATTTTGCTATCGTCGTCTGAACCTTTTCGGCAGTTCCAACCGGTACCGTACTTTTATCTACGATCACCTTATAATCTTTTATCTTTTTTCCAATTTCTTCGGAAACATTTAAGACATATGACAGGTCTGCAGATCCATCTTCATCTTCGGGCGTTGGAAGGGCAAGAAATACAATATCTCCATGGGTTAAGCCTTCGTCTAGAGAGGTAGTAAAATTTAATCTATTCGCCTTAATATTTCTTTCAAATAAAATATCTAAATGCGGTTCGTAAATAGGTACTACACCTTCCCGCATCATTTCAACTTTTTTGGCATCAATATCAACACAGAGAACATCATTACCGGTTTCGGCAAGACAAGTTCCTGTAACCAATCCTACATAACCCGTTCCAACAACTGTTATTTTCATTTAATCAGTATTTATTTAAGAATTGCCCTTTGAATTGGCTATATTCTCCTAATTTTAAGGGCAAAAATACGATTTACATTTATTTTATTCTTCTTTTTCGGATTTGATTTCCATCTGGTATTCCTTAGACAAAAGGATAATTAAAATAAACCCTATATAATAAGCTCCCATCTGTCTGTGAAATACATTTTCTACCATACAATAGAACACTAATGAGAGAAGCATAGCGGTAGGGAAAAATCCTTTACGCACAGATATAAAAACTACTGCCAGAAATAAAACAAAGATTGCAATTGCAATAAATCCGGAGCTTAGATAAAAATCTACAAATTGGTTGTGGGTATTATATCTTTCAGAAACAAATTTCTCCTTTTTAACTTCATTACTAATAACTGAACTGTAGCAATCTACCAGTTTGTCTTTCGTTTTTGAATACCCTAATCCAAACCAAACAAACCCTTCAGATCGAGAGATTTCATTCGCGCATTTCCAAACTTCCGAACGTATCTCCCAGGTTACAGTGTTACTAATAAACCCTGAAAATGAATTGTCTTGACGGTTTTCTTCAGAAATACTATTTGGTTCTACTTCAAAAGTACTTATCAGGTGGACTACAAAAATTACAACTGCAAAAACCAGTACCGCTCCCCATTTCTTTGTTTTCCCATAGAGTAGCCGAAGCAGCAACAAGGCTATTAGTAGCATCACTGCCATTTTTGAAGCAATGATTAGAATAAACACAACATTCACCACAATATTCGCCATATTATATGGATTATTGGGATGATATTTGCCGCTTAATGCCTTAACAGAAATTAATATACTTAAGACTGAAAGAAAACCTAGATAGAGCCGGTCTATCAACAAGGCTTCTATCACCAAAGGTGAGTTCCCGACCACGAAATCACCGGAGGAATTTGACAGGATAATGATATTTATTACTGAAAAAATAATTGCCGCCAAAGATGAAAATACAATGGCCTTTTTTATCTTCTTAAAATCTGAAACAGGAATATACAAAATCACCAGACCAATGGCGATAAGTATCTTTTTAATAATTTTAAAATCGGAGTCGAGTCGGTCAAGAAAAAAAGCACTTCCCACTAAGTAAACAATGAACAGAGCCAACAGCAACGTTGGTGTTTTCTTTAACTTGCTAAAGTCTTCTTTTCTTACAATAAACGGAAATGTAATGACTAGAATTCCAAATAAGATATTGGGAAGAACTCTAATATAATCATCGAACGGAATGATGAAATACAACAATAAAAAAACATAGGGATATATGGCAGAGAGAAGAATTCTCATAGAGTAATACAGGCTAAATAGATTAGAACTGAAAGGTAAAGAACAAAATGCGAAAAACCTTTACTGTTCGTTATATTTTTAAATGCAGATGAAGTTCATCTACTTTGGTTGCTTTCTAAATTTCTCCTGAATAACCAAGGAAATAAACTTTGAATTTCCCACTAAATAACGTTTCCACATACGTTTAGGTTCCTGAAGAAATCTGTAAAACCACTCTAATCCCCAATTCTGCATCCATAATGGTGCCCGTTTTGTTATTCCGGCCTCCACGTCGAAGCTTCCACCCACTCCCATAATGAGGTTTACATCCTTTAATATCTCTTTGTATTTAAAAAGAAAATTTTCCTTGATCGGGGACGAAATAGCTACAAACAACATTTGAGCGCCACTGGCGGCGATATCTTTAGCTATCTGTTCTTCCTCCTCAGGATTAAAATAGCCGTTACGGTATCCTGCAACGATGTTGTTATTGTATTGATTGGTATACAGGTTGGCCACAGATGTAACGACCTCCTCTTTAGCTCCAAACAAATACACTTTATAGTTCTTTTCGGCTGCAAGCGCGACAAGGTTTTTCATTAGATCGATCCCGGCAACTCTTTCTTTTAAAGGTTTTTTCAGAATTTTGGAAGCCCAAACCACCGCCTGCCCATCGGCATTGATAATATCACTTCCGGTCACACTTTCTCTCAGGGCATTATCCCTCTGCATTTGGACGATCTTCCCTGCATTTACAACAACATGGTGAATCTGACTCTTATTCTCAATAGCTTCATCTACCAGTGCCAGAGTTTCATCCATAGTAAGATTATGAATAACGGTGTTGAGGATGTGTATGTTTTTAAGTGGTTGCAACCTTTTTAAATTTAGAGGGGCAAAGTTAATTAATTTCGGTAGAGACAAGACATATTTATGGCAATTGTGAAATTCTTTCTCTTAACATGAGAAGAAAAATAGTGATCGTAGAATAAACAAAGAAATTCCCGGCAAGGAAGACTATTAAAATTAATAGTCCGGCAAAAACCCAAAGCATACTATTCATTTTAAAGGTTATAAGATGTTTCACGTAGGCAAGCAAATAAATAACCCCTCCCAGAATACCCCAGAAAAAGAAAATATCGATGACCTCCATTTGGGAGCGTAAATCGAAGTTACTTACTCCGCCAAATAAATAGTTTATAAAAGACCAGTTTTCCTGAATATAGGGAATCGTATTATCTAATAACAATCTATCTCTAAAAGAGAGAATGGCAGATAATAAACCATTTGTCTCTCTCACTTTATTGAAGAGTCCGAATTTAAAGAAAAACAAATAAGCAGCTACTGCTCCAATTATACCTAATAGTGCAATAAACAGTTTCTTATATTTCGTTTTAACGAGCGTTAAGGTGTAGAGTACAAGTATTATTTGTCCTAAATAAATTACTTTGGTACCAATAAACAAGCAACTGGAAAAAATAAAAATGAATTTCCAATTTTTCCAGACCTTTTCTTTAAATGCAATTACAAAATAAAATAAAGTGACTAAATAAGCATAGGATGCAACTCCCGGCGAAAGAAAAATCCCGCTATAACCAAAACGATTCCCTCGATACGATTCAAATAAATTGAAATCGAATAAAAATCCAATCAAAAGAAGGCAACTATTAACAAGCATCCCCCATTCGAAAATCTGAAAAGTGATCTTTCTATAATTTGGGTTTAATCTTGCTTCAGAAAAAATTATAAAAAAAAGTATGGGTGCTATAAATTTTCCAAAGATCACCAAACTATTTTCCGAAAATGAGTCATTAATAGTTAATTGTCCAATTACAAATATAACCGGTAACACCAGTAGTAACCACAAATTCTTAATTTTATGAATCCGAGTTGCAATAAGACCAATAACCAAGCACAAAATTATCCCTTTTACAAGCATTGGGATGCTCGTAGTTTCCTTGCTGAAATGAAAATACTTAGCTATGATCTCTAATAATAGGTACAAAACAAATATTACGACAAGACCATATTTAGAGATTTGATCGTAAATTTGTTTAATAAGTAATTTCATCGGTTTGAAATATTAGTCTAAATATGCTCATTGATTATTTGAGCAGCATATGTTCTATCAAAATTCTTAATAGTTTCCGAATTAAGGTTGAACCGCTTCACCATTTCTTTATCATTATGTAGTGTGAGTAATTGCGTAGCTAAGGATTTAGCATTCTTAGCCTCAAAATACAGCTTATTTTCATAAGGGTCGAGAATATTCTTATTCTCAATAATATCACTCGAAATGATCGCCATTTTTGCCGCGATCGCTTCTTTTAACACTATCGGAGAATTTTCAAAATAGGATGGAAAAATAAATACAGAACACTTTTTAAAAAATTCGAACTTCTTCTTTCCCATTTGGGCTCCGTGAAAAATAAAGTTTTCTATATTTTCTTCGGAAAGTTTACTGAGAATTTTTAATTTAAAGTCTTCATTTTCAAATTCTCCCAGGACATGGATTCTTAATTCACTAGCTTCTTTCTGAATAAGAGACACGGCTTCAACTAGTGTTAAAAACCCTTTCTTTTCTGAAAGTCTCCCTACATATAGAAACTCATTTGTTTTGTTTTCGATTTGATTCTCAAAATCACGATAATCGACAAAATTTTCAAGTACTATTAATTTCTTCGGATTGATGTACTGTGCGTAAAACTGTTTGTGAAATCTTTCCGAAAGCACAAATATTACATCCCCTAACGACAAAACTTTGGTAAATATTTTCAGTTTAAAACCTTCCAAAAAATAATCTCCTTCGGTTTTAGCATGCAAATGAATTACCAGTTTTTTAGTGGTAAGTTTCAGAATAAAAATAAAAACCATCTCGCGCAAAAAGGAGATGTTAGGAACCACAAAGACATTGCTCACATCTACCCGATTTTTAAAAACAAAACGGATAAGTTGAAAAATGTTCTTGATAAAGTGTGAAAATTCTTTAAATCCCTTACGCTTGTATAGATCGGCATTATCGAGATTTTTTGATGTGTTCAGGTTTATGATATTATAGTTCTTACCATTTTCCTGAACGATTTCCTGAACGCGGATGTTGGCAAGAGCGACACCACCCACAGGGGGAGGTAACGGACCGATAAAAGCTACTGTTTTTGCCATTCTCGTTTATTTAAGTATATATAGGCGTAAACAATAAAGAAAATATCGGCTGCCAAAGGTCTTGTCGCTAGACCGTTGCTAATACTAGAAGTAATAAAATACCCCATTATCATTACTAAATTGAAAACTGAAATTCTTCTTGAAATCGTTAGAATGGATGTTATCAATGTGATGAACATTAGCATATATGGAACTCCATTTTCTACTATATACGTTAGAAAATCATTATGAGAGCTCTTCTTTTCCCACCACCATTCGGACGTGGTAATTAAATCTGATCCTTTACCACGACCTAACAAATAATCTGTTACACTATAATCTTTCAGAATACTAAGTTTTTCGGAATACATAGTAAGCCTCCCTGATGAGAATGAATCTAGATCAATATTTCTTAATAAGAAGAATAACGATAAAAATACGAAAGGTAGAAAGGAAATAATTTTAACGTAAACATGCTTAAAAAAAACATTAGAATGATACAAAATAACCACAATGAAAAGGAAATAAAATACAATTGCTGTTCGTACATTATACCCAACAAATAAGAAGACTAAAGAGAAAAATAAGAACCCATATAACCACAAATACCTTTGTCTAAGGAGCATAGCAATAGCTATAAATACGACAACAAGTACGTAGTTATGTGTATGGATACCGCTAAAGTATACTGGCCATCGAAATGAACCTCGATTGTAAGTGACATCAAAAACAATTAGGCCAATAAACGAAAGCAATAGAAGGATGATCACAAAAAATAATACAATACGTTTTAAATTGAGCTGGGTTCTTTTTGATTCAATTATAATTACAGCAAACAAATAGACTGGCGAACATATTTTTAAAGAGTAATTTAATGATGGTAAAACTCCAATATCATTATATAAAGCTGTTCCTATATTGAGTGCGTAAAGAATTAGTGTAAGTGCTAAAGGTATGACCAAAGAGCCCCATTTGCTGATATTCGATAAGATGTAGAATAGCATGAGTGGGATAAGTACGTACTCAATGTATTGCTGAAAATCTTCGGGGAGATGCAGAAAATTATACTTATTGATGTTGGGAGTTAGGTGTCTTAACCACCAACCATTTTCAATATTTAGATAAGAAAAAGTGAATTTTAAAACTATTAAAATTAAAATAGTATAAAAAAGAAAAGTAAATAGGTTGGTTGTTTTAATTTTCATTACTCCTCTCGATTAAATTTACTGAGTTCGTATGCATCATTGTATGGAAATATAACATCATAGCTTTCTATGCTTAATACTTGAATTTCTTTCGAATTTAACATTTTGTCAAACATCTTGAGGTCTCTAATATTTCCTTGAAATTGATATTTAAAATTTCCTTCTTCTTCCATTATACCCAGATAAATAGAGTTTATATCAATCTGCGCGTTTTTTAAGTGTTGGTATCTGGCATATAACTCGGAGTTTAGATATACTTCTACCGCTTCTTCATTAATGTTGCTTGAAAAAAAATAATACTTTCCTTCTTCTAATTGAAATAGATCATAATATTCTCTCGAGCCTCCTTTTTCATAATTATACTCCTTTGCCCAAAGATTATTCGAGTTAAAACGACCCGTCAGTCTTCTTCCCGCAACCCAGAAATTTATGTTTTTCAATATATTATCATTCTCCCGAATTGAAAATATCATCTGTTCATTCTTTGGGTTATTGCCTGTAAATCTAAACCAAAAGCTAATATTTATTCCTTTAGATAAACTTAGGTCCAATGAATCAATTTTTGCATAAGAAGGAAAGTCTTGGTAGGTAAATTCAGCACCTTTTTCTGAAAAAATTGCATTCTCATATTTAATACCCTTACCATCTGTTAGCTGAAAATCTATCTTTGGATTATCAATTGCCACAGGCAGATTTGCTTGTGGTTTTTTATCTACACACGAAATCGCTAGAACACAAAATAAAATTGACAACCTATTCATTTTGAAGCAGTTTATTATTACGATTTCCCTCCCAGGTGACTAACAACATTATAACTAATATATAAATGACGACCCCCCAAGATCTCTCTAATAATGATTCAGTCAGATTTGCTACGAAAAAGCAGCCTGTAGCAAAGAACAGAAAAAATGATCTTTTTCTAAAAACAGTTTTAAAGATTACAACAAAAAATAAAATATAAGCTAAGCCTCCCAAAATTCCATAAGTACTTAGGTACTCCATAAACTGATTATGTGCATTGTAATTTTCATTGTAAGCTTCGCTATCTCTATTAATGTAGTATTGTTTCTTTCTCAATAAATCTTCGCTTGCTGCGCCTGGTCCTACGAAGGGGAACTGCTTAAACACCTCATAAGACGCTTCAAGCCTATCGAACCTACCGTCTTTTTTACTAAAAATTGTTTCGTTTTCGAAAACATTCACACTTTTAAAGAATCTATCTCTTAGAAAATTTTTTTCTGTAAAGTAAGCATAGCCTCCTAATAAAGATAGAAGAGCAATAAAAGCAGTTAACCATAGTATTTTCTTTTTAAGAATTAGGAAAATTATGCCGAAAAAAATAAAACAAAATATAGCATTTCTCGCCATTAAATTAAACAAAAATAAAATCAGAATTAATAATGATACAATCAATATCCATTTAGAAATTATTCTTCTTGAATCATTGAGAATAAGTATATTAAATCCTATTGCTAAATTTATAATTAAAGCCAAGTATGGGGTATGAATCCCTATATTATCTGCAAGCTTATGAGAGGCATATTCGCGTGAGATCAAATCTAAAAGTGAGCCCCCGTCTCTGGTAATTTCGAGAATTGAAATACCCCAGCAAATCAGAGCTGATATTAAACACCCTAAAATTAATGCATACATAATGTATTTTAGTGTTCTTTTAAAAAAAGACGGGTTTAGTATAATATATGTCGATATAAAAAAGAGCGGAATAATTCTACCTAAATCTTTTAAAGCGCCTTCGATATTTGAAGAGTATATCAGACCAATTAACAATAGAAGAATTGGAATATTCAGGGTTGAAAGCAATTGCCATTTCATCCTCATTCGGTTGATACTTTTCTCGTTAAAATTTGTAACCGTGTAGATTCCAAAAATTATAAGAAATATGGTTAGAAATAAATTATTTGCAAAAAGATTAATCGGTAAAAAAAAGAAAGAAAGGATAAGAGCAAATTGGCTCGTTTTTATTATGAGAGAATTAAGTTTTATAGGTATAGTGATCATAACTCTTTTTAAGAATCTTAATTTTCTTGAAAGTGAAGTTTCAGCGATAATAAAGCGGTTACTACGGCAAATTTATTTCGATATTCGAATATGTTATTCTCATATATATTCAATAAATCTTCCTTTAATTCATTATCGATGTAATTAGCATTAATCTCAGTCTTAGCGATATGATCGAACGTTTCCATTATAACAGGAAAATTCTTAATCCATTGTCCATACGGGTTCATGCTTTCATATTTCAAATTGAAATACTTTTTTCCTCCATTGACATATTTCTTCAACTTTTTGCCATAGATAATTTTGAATTTTGAATTGGGTCTCATCTCAATTTTATCCCACGGATATTTCAAGGCGCTAGGATGATACTTTTTTAACCATTCAAAATAGATCATTTGATTACTTTTATATTCCGATGGTAGTGAAATACAAAAATCAACAAATTCAGAATCAAAAAAGGGCGAGTTATTATCAATAATATTATTTAAACTTCTATCTCCTACCAACGTAGCATTGATAACTCTTTGCTCATAGGTATAAAGCTCCATTCCTCGTTCCTGATATTTGGCCAATATATGCGGAAGGGATTCTATTTTATCTAGCAAGCTGTCATCCGAAATAAAGCCCGTATAACCTATGCTTCCGCGTTTTTGTTTAAAGTTATAACCTTCCTTAGTGAAAGATCCAAATAATAAATCTCCTATTTGTCCGGTATGAAGAGTTGCGTAATTTGAGACGTTGAAACTTTTTACCGTAGACGATGTATGGGCAGAACTGTGGTACATCATTAATCCATCGTTAGGCAAAATGTAATTCTTTGATATATCATCAATCAAATAATCTGGATTATCCAATTGCCGCTGAAAATGGTTTAAATTTTCCCCGATAGCAATTTTCTGCGCGTACTTAACATCTTTTGAGTCTGATTGGCCAAAAGTAATAGAAGTGATATTATCAAATCCAAGTTTTTTAGCTACAATTATATTGGTACGGGCATCCATCCCTCCACTTAAAAGTGATAGATGTTTTTTGGATCCGTTTTCTATATCTGTTGTCCAATTCCTTAAAACACTTTTCTCCATAAATTCATTTATACCGTGAATAGCATCACTATGAGAAATTGCCATTTTTGCCGTAGAATAGTTTTTAAGTTTATCAATTTTTAGGCTACCACTCTTTATGTCGTAAGTAAGGAGAGAGCTAAAGGGCAGTTTTTTAACCTCGTTGATATAGGTGTGATCTTCCAATAAAAATCCATACAAAGCCATCATATAAACTGCATCTCTATCTACAGAATATTGAATTTTTTCCTTCTGAAAAAGCTTAGAGACGGCTCTTAATTCTGAAGAAAAAACGAATCCTATCTCCTTATCGTAATAATAAAATATATTCTTAGTAGAAAGATGGTCGTTAAATACGAAAACTTTTCCTTCTGTTTCATCATATACAAAACCTGAAAAAGTACCTTTCAGCCTTTTAATAAACGAAATACCTTCTTCTTTGTAAGCACTAAAAAAGCTGTCTTTCGATTTAATATCATCAGTTAAGTTGATACCCTCAAAACATATGATCACATCACCTCTTTGTTGTATAAAACGGTGCTTATGGAGCTTTTCCAGAACGGAACGCCCAACAACTCCTCCATTAACCGAAATTTCATTTTTGGAAAGCTGTTGATCGTAAAAATAATTGTAAAATTTCTCTACGTTCTTAACCTTCAGAAAAACACCATAAATGCCAGCCATATCAATTACTTATAAAATTTATTTAAAACGATTCTCTGAATGATATATCTAACCACTAAACTTATAAAACTCGCTATTGCAATTCCGTTGATCGAGTAATATTGATATAAAAAGTAGCTTAAAACAATATTTAGTACAAGTGCGAAAAGATTGACCTCCAAATTTTTTCTAAATAGCTTGTTGATAACCATTAAAGAGCCATACAATGGCGAAAGGGATTGAACAAACTTAGCGGCCAAAATGATTAAAAAAGCAGTAAAAAATCCTTTATAATCTATATATAACGTATTTATTAACATGACGTATACAAAAACAAGGAATATCGCTGCTAAACCGGACAGAAGTACGATCCGTTTATTTAGAACGCTTACGTGTGAGAAGTTATTTTTTAACTTCTCAATGTCCACTTGCACTAGCGTAAGGGGAATCAGGAGTAACATGTTTGCAACGTTTAACGCAAAGCTATAGTTTGCAATTTCGGTATTTGCATTTTCTGAAATTATTTTAATAATAAAAATGTCGGTATATAAAAACATCAGATTTGCGAAGTTACTTACTACCAAAGTAAACGAACTTAGCAGCAATTTTTTAAATAGTCTTCCGTATTTGAGAATCTTTTGCTTTACTAATTTTTGCTGAAGGAGCTGATAGCCAACATAAACGAAAGCAATAGGGAACAAGATATAGCCAGCCACCACATATGCCATTCCGGTAACATCGAAAAAATAAATAGCAACAAAAATTACCGCATAGAAGAGTCCCGAAATAAGAATCTTGTAAACAGACGCATAATTACTGCCTTCCTTTACCAGAAGATAAGCAGGAGTGATTCCTCCATTAAAAAAGAGCGCGTAGAATACAAAGGGTACAAGGAGAAAAAGCCAGTTGAAAATACCCAATACAAGCATTGAAACTATCGCCAAAAGGAGAACGAATATGCATCCTAAAAGAAAAAAGTATTGCTTGCTCTCTTTACTTTTAGTGTAACTGATAATTAATGCGGGAAAGCCAAAGGCAAAAACAGATGAAACCACCTCAATAAGCTTTTTGTAATATTCCAATTCTCCGTAATTATCTTTTGAGAGATAATGTGCTGCGAAAAAGAGAACCGCGTATTCCAATACCCTTGTAGCTACGATCGAGCCCCCATAAATCAAATAGTTTTTATGTAAGAAATTTTTGATCACTTAAAGAATTGATTTTTTTAATAGTTTTAGCCGTTCTACTTAATCCGATGTTAATGTAAAGTCCCTTTAACTTTATGTGATTCTAAAATTTGAAAGACCAAATACCAACATTTATTTTTCAATTCCATTATGGTACTTTCTTTACCTCAATCCACAAGGTTTTTCCAATTACTCCATTATACTTTTCTCTATCGTACAGGAACATTTTAATTCTATCTATATTTTCAATACCTGTTGTTGAATGCACTTCTAAAATATTATTCTTTACTTCCAATGCTCTATCTTCTGTATCAAAAGAAAGCTTTCTTTCTTTACTGCCTTTTCGAAGTAGATTCATTTCTGATTTATCTGGGAATATATGTATTCCAATATTGTAGTTTTTCTTCAAAAACCTAATTGAATCGGTAAAACTTGTGGTAAAAATATATTTATCTTTCTTTCTAACCACTTTAATACTGTTTACCGTAATAAATTCTGTCATTTTTTCTTTCATCGGCCGATCGAGTAAAACTTCTTCAATATCATAGATATTTTCAGAAATCTGATCGTTTAATATGGTAAGTACACTTACATCTTCATGTCCTAAAAATAAAACAAGTTCATCTATAAAAATGGGTGGATATGACAAGGAAAATACAATGTATTGTTTACCTTCATACTCAAAGGCATCATTCTCTGTAAGGATTCTGGTTAATCGATTTTTTCCTAGATGTTGCGTTCTTTCGGCAGGAAATGTATTGAGAGCCTCTCGAGTTAAATTATATTGAAACGTAATAGGAATATCCGAAAACGTTTCATTATCAATCTCCATAAGAACTTCATACTTTTGTCCCATAACTCTATAGAGCGCAACATTCTTGAGTCTAATTCCTTCTATACTAAGATCTAACGATTTCGAAAACCTAGACCTTATGAAATTTTCTTTGATATGCTTATAACGATTAAGATGATCTTCGTTAGTTTTAACAGAAGACAGCTTATAATTGTTTTCTAGATATTTAGATAAAAACTTGGACACAATAAGTGCTCCTTTCTGATTTAAATGATTTGGATCTCTAAAATGTTTTTTCGTTATCTGGAGTGAATCTCTCAGTAAATTTAAATCAAGAAAACGAACTTCTTTGTTTGTGAAATATTCTTTAAGTAGCTTTGAATACCCCTTATAAACACTATCCATACTTGAGACCATAGATGGGGAATTGATAAACATATAATTGACCTTTGCATCTTCTAAGTTTGAAAGTACCCTATCAATAGTGAATTTCCATTGTCCTGGAAGGGACTTAGGCATGGTTGTATTTTTAGAAAACCTCTTTTTATACAAATTTTCGATAGAGTCGGGAAAAGTATTTAGTGTAGTTACAAAACCATTGTGATAATCTTCTCTAGGTTCTGTAAACAATGTTCTTTTGAAGTAATCCTTATTAATCCTGTGCCATATATTATGATTTCGGTAAAGGCTGGACATAGAATTAATTAGATGGCCTCTTCCAAATGCACTATCTATCATCTGGAATTTTTTTAGTGAGAGTGATAAATTATCGAGTGTATTTAATTGAAAGGCTATTTGTTCTTTTTTAGGATAACCATCCAAGCTATTTGAAAAAATATCAATGACTATTAACTCTGGTTTATGTTCTTTGAGCAATTCATGAATAATTACATCGGTTGTTTCTAAGCGCTGAGATGATGAACCAAAATTCATAGCATAAACCCCTAACTCGGCTTCAAATACGCGTGTGTCAAAAGTACAATAGGCATGTGAACTTCCAACAAATAATAAATTTGGTTTTTGTTCAGATGATTTGAAAAGCTTCAGCGTGTGTTCAAAATGAGTGGGATGTCTGAAAATGTTTTCCGCAATTAAAAACACTCCCGTTAACAGAAAGGCAAGTATAAATATTCTCCAAACAAATTTATTCATGTTTCTAAAATTGGAAATAAATAAATTCAGAAACACTGTCATCACCATAAATCCCAAAAATTATAATGGAAAATACAATTATAACATAGATTCCTTGTCTTAAGATGAAATGTAACTTATTTAGTTGCTTTAACCCATTGTATTTTCTATGAATTGCATCAAAAATTAACAACAATAAAATGACAATTATAGACAATAAAAATTCATGCTTAGGTAGCCCGAGATCATACCAACCTTTAAAGTTGTCGAAATCAAACAAATTTTTCATTATGTAGCTGCTATCACCAAAACTATTAGCTCTAAAAAAGATCCAAGCAAAACAAACGATTCCGAAGGTAAACAAGGTAAACAACGCTGCCGGAAAAAATCTATCTCGTTTTATAACCATATTATGATTCGCCATGGCTTTTTCAGCAACAATAATAATTCCGTGAATTGCTCCCCATATTATAAATGTTATAGCAGCACCGTGCCACAGTCCGCTTACCACAAAAACGATAAAAAGATTTAGGTAAACCCTATATTCACCTTTTCTGCTCCCGCCTAAAGGTATATAAACATAATCTCTAAACCAGGTGGAGAGGGATATATGCCATCGTCGCCAAAAATCGGTGATGGATCTGGCAAAATATGGAGCATCAAAATTCTTCATGAGGTCGAAGCCTAGCGTTCGTGCTATTCCTATAGCAATATCACTATAGCCCGAAAAGTCACAATAGATCTGAAAAGCAAAAAATACGGTAGCAATTACTAGAGCCATTCCAGAATATTCTGTCGGACTGTTATACACCTCATTCACCAAAATAGCAAGCCTATCAGCAATCACCATTTTTTTAAATAATCCAAACGCCATTAGAAGCAAGCCGGATTTTACTTGATCGTAATTAAATTTGTAAGTTTTGAAAAACTGCGGTAATAAATGTGAAGCTCTTTCAATGGGTCCTGCTACCAGCTGAGGAAAGAAAGCTACGAATGAAAAGAACGCCAGCCAGTTTTTAGTAGGTTTTAACCGGTCTCGGTAGATATCGATGGTGTAGCTCAGTGTCTGAAAGGTATAGAAACTTATTCCAACTGGAAGTATGATATTGAGTGAAAAGCTGTCTAATTCGGCTCCAAAAAGCCTAAAGGAATTAATAAACGAATCGATAAAGAAATTGGTGTATTTAAAGTACGCTAAGAGGCCTAAATTGACCAATAAGCTCACAAGTAAGTATCTCTTTTTAACTTTCTTTGACGTGGCATTAAATATCTTTTGCCCAATTGTAAAATCGACTAAAGAACTAAAAATAATCAAGAACAGAAAGCGCCAGTCCCACCAACCATAAAACAGATAACTTCCCGCAAGGATCAGAACATTACGAATCGTTAACTTTTTTGCTACAATCCAATATAATATGAAGAATATTGGAAAAAAAATAGCAAAGTCAAGGGAGTTGAATAACATAAGATCTATTTATACTTCGAAAATCTCTAGAATAAAATATTTTAAAGATTGTTATTAAAGTCCAACAAAGTCAATCACTTGTTTTTCTGGCTTTATTTTAAGCCCACTAAACTCTTTATGAGCAACTAAAAACACAATAATATCTGCTTGTTCTATTGCTTCGGAAGTGGGAACCACTTTTCTTTCCGGACAATTTTCTAAGTTAGGTTCTACTTCCAGTACCTTAAACCCTTCCTTCTGAAGTGCTTCAGAAACGTATAATGCCGGGGATTCTCGCAGATCATCAATATTTGGTTTAAATGCCAATCCCATACAGGCAATAACAGGCTCTCTTTTGTTTTCAACTTTAAAAGTCAATGCACTGTTCTTGATCTTCTCAAGCACCCACTGGGTTTTATAATTATTGGTCTCACGTGATTTCCTGATTAAAGCACTTTCCGAAGGAAATTCGGAAACGATAAACCATGGATCTACAGCAATGCAATGCCCTCCAACTCCGGTTCCGGGGCGCAAAATATTTACTCTTGGATGTTTATTCGCCAATGCGATCATCTCCCATACATCGATCCCTGCCTTATCGCAAATAATAGAAAGCTCATTTGCAAATGCGATCTGGTTATCTCTGGAAGCATTTTCAACCAACTTTACCATCTCTGCAGTTTTTGCGTTGGTCGCATGAAGCTCCCCAACAACAAAATGCTTATAAAATTCAATTGCTTTCTTCGTCGAGGCTTTGTCGATTCCTCCAATGGCACGGTCATTATGCTTTAGTTCATGCAAAATATTCCCCGGTAAAACGCGCTCCGGACAATACGCCACAAAAATTTTACCCTTAAGTTCCGGACGTTCTTCATAAATGAGCTTTTGCATTTTTCGCGTGGTCCCAACAGGACTTGTCGATTCCAGAATTACCAAAGAACCTTCTTTTAAAGTTGGTATAATCCCTCTAACGGCCGATCCCACATACGATAGATCGGGTACATTATCTTCTTTAAATGGCGTAGGTACTGCTATCAGGTAAACATCGGCCGCAACAGCCTTTACAGAAGCCTTTAGATCTCCATCCTTAACTACTTTGTGTACCAACCCATCAAGATCGGGTTCAACAATGTGAATCTGACCCTTATTTATTGTATCAACGACCTGTTGTCTAATGTCAACACCCGTAACTTTTAATCCTCTACTGGCAATTAGCGCAGCCGTAGGTAAGCCAATATATCCAAGACCCATCATTACAACATCGGGCTTATTTTCCATCTTCTAAATTTTTTACGAAATCAATGATTCTTTTAGACGCTTTTCCATCTCCATAAGGGTTATGAAGAAGACTCATACTCTTATAGTATTCTTCATCATCGAGTAATCTTTGTGACTGCTTGATTATCTCTTCCGAATTTGTTCCAACTAATAAAACTGTTCCCTCTTCTACTGCTTCAGGACGTTCGGTGGTATCTCGGGTTACTAACACAGGTTTTCCCAAACTAGGGGCTTCTTCCTGTATGCCTCCACTATCGGTAATAATAAGATACGATTTCTCCATTAACCATATAAATGCGGCATATGCTAAGGGATCTACAAGATGAATGTTGTTTACTTCGGAAAGTATCTCGTGGACGGGACCTTTCACCTTCGGATTTAAATGAACAGGGTAAACTATCTGTGTATCAGTATTTTCTGAAGCAATATTCTGAAGCGCTCTACATATATTCTCCAAACCTTCGCCGTGATTCTCACGTCTATGACCGGTAACCAAAATAATTCTTTTGGAAAAATCGAGCTTAGACTGAAGCATTTCAATTTCAGGATCGACAAAGCTTTCAGAATTAACTTTTTCTATCCCAAATAGTAACGCATCAATTACGGTATTTCCTGTAACTAAGATCTTGTCTTTTAAAGTATTTTCCTTTACAAGATTTTCTTCGGAAAGTAGTGTGGGAGCAAAGTGATAGTCGGCAATTTTCCCGGTTAATTGCCTGTTAAATTCTTCGGGGAAGGGGTATTGTCTATTAAAAGTGCGTAAGCCGGCCTCGACATGGCAAACTTTGGCGCCACTGTAAAAAGCGGCGATACCAACTGCCATCGATGTAGTAGTGTCTCCGTGAACATATACAAAATCGGGTTGAGCATCTTCAAGAACGGGCTTCATATTTTCTATGATTGCCGCAGTAAGACTATACAAGTTTTGATTGGGCTTCATAATATTTAGATCATAGTCCGGAACAATCTCAAAAAATTCCAATACCTGATCTAACATTTCCCTATGTTGAGCAGTAACACAAACCTTCGTTTCAAACGAATCGTCATTTAAAAAGGCCTTTACTAACGGTGCCATTTTAATAGCTTCCGGACGGGTACCAAATACAATTAGGTTTTTTTTCATTGTAGCTTTGTAAAGCCTGTAACTTATAGGCTATTTTGCCGGTCCGCTTGATCTTTAATTTTCATTTTTCTGAAGAAATTGAAAACAAATACAGTTAAGCTAAAGAATATAAAGAATAGGATGGGCATGATGATCATTTTTCTATCTAATAACGATCCCTTCCATTTGAACATTGGTTTATTCAGTACTGAAACAATCCCGTCTTGGATTTTTATCTGTTCGGCTTCTGCTTCTTGTAGCTTTTTAATTAACGCATCTTTCTCTTGAACCAAAAAATGCAAATTTACGTTACTGGAAGTATTCAAATACAACTGTGATGGGTTAACTGCATTACTTAAAGTACCGTTTGCGCGCAATATAGAATCAATTAGACTAATACTTAATTGTGTCTCAGAAATTTCCAATTTAATATTCTCAGCGGTTTTCTTCTGTATCTCGTTATAAATTCTATTATTATTTAAATACTTAATAACTCCTTCAATGGATCCGTTCGTTCCTTCGTCTGTGGTTGTTATAGTGATTTTATGTGTTTTATACTCTGAAAGAAACATTTCAGACATTAGGAGATCGTCTTCATATTTAGACTGATCCAAAAAAGTTTTAATATTACCATTATTTGGATCGGTAATATTAATTATATCCAATATGTTAGGTAAAGGTTCAATCTCAATATTTTGAATTACAAAAATATCATTATAATTTTCCTTGATTTCTTCCAAAGCTCGTTTATCTCCTTCATTTATCTTCTTCTTCAGCTGTTCAATACCGTCATATACATAATGAACACCATCAAAGTTAATCTGTGCAATAACTGTTGTTTCCTTACTCTTAATCGCATTATTTTCCATGAAATAACCCAAGAGTATACCGGCGCCAATCACAAGGAGGACAACGATCCAAAATTTAATTAAAAATCTTATCCATCTATAAAAAGATAAAAGAAATCCATCATATTTCTCTCTAATCTTATTGTAGATAAACATCAAGTCTATCTCTTCGTTCGTATTTGCCATATGTTATATAGTTACATTTTTATTTAATAAAGACGCTAAGCTTGTCTTCCAATCTATGGCTTGTGCGTCAAAAGCTTCATAAAACTTCGAATTGTCTAACACGCTATATACCGGTCGTTTTGCAAAAGTAACGTAATGGTCGGTTTTTGCAAGGTTTACAGGTTTATTTTGATTCACATTCTCTAAAATTGTCTCAGCAAAATCATACCAGGTAGCCACACCTGCATTACTAATATGAAACAGCCCATAACACGCTGTATCATTTATAATGATCTTCAGTATAAACTTGGCGAGATCATTTGCATTTGTGGGTGTTCCACTTTGTTGGGTAGTAATCGTGAGATCTTTCCCTGCCTGTGCGTACTTTATGATCGTATTCAAAAAATTATGTCCGTACTGTGAATACAACCAAGAGGTGCGTATAATATAATATTTTGAGCAAATCTTCTTAACATACTGCTCTCCTTTCAATTTTGATGCGCCATAAACGTTTAACGGATTCGTATCATCTGTTTCTACATAAGGGGAATTCTTTTCGCCATCAAAAACATAATCTGTAGAAATATGGATAAGCGTAATATCATTTTCTCTACATACTTCGGAAAGATTCTTAACCGCCTCAGCATTAACCGCGAATGCAGCATCTCTCTCGCTTTCTGCTTTTTCTACATTCGTATACGCAGCAGTGTTGATACAATAGTCGAAAGAGTTTTTTCCGAAGTAATCCCTTACCATATCATACTTGGTGATATCGAGTAATTCTCTGGATACAAATACAAAGGTATAATCAGGGTAATCTGAAGTCAGATCCTTTAAACATCGCCCAAGTTGTCCGTTAGCTCCTGTAACTAGAATTTTCTTCATAAAATAGCTTCCCTAAAAGCAGGAAGTTTTTGATCCTTTTCAGATATTATTAAATCCTCCTTTGGCAGATGCCAATCAAGAGATAAGGTTGCGTCATTGTAAATAATACCTCCTTCGGTAGAACTATCGTAAAAATTGTCGCATTTATAGGCAAAAACAGAGCTCTTGGAAAGTGTTACAAAACCATGTGCAAAGCCGCGAGGAACGTACAATTGGTGAAAATTTTCATCGTCTAAGATCACAGAGAAATGCTTCCCGAAAGTGGGAGATTCTTTTCTAAGATCTACCACAATATCCAGTACTTTTCCTTGTATAACTCTAACAAGTTTTGCCTGTGCGTTTGGGCCTTTCTGGTAATGCAGGCCTCTAAGGACTCCATAGCTTGAAACCGACTGGTTATCTTGAACGAATTCTCTTTTTAAACCGGTCGCCAATTCAAATTGCCGTTTGTTAAATGTTTCGCAGAAAAATCCTCGCTTATCCCAAAAAATCTTAGGTGTAAGCAAAAAACAATCCTCAAGTGGTGTGTTATTTATTTCCAAAATTCAATTTATTTGAACTGTATTTTTACAAAAATCAAAATTCCGATAACGCAATCTAACATACATTAAATGCCTTCCAAAAGTGGGCGTAAATTTAACATTTTAAAGCGCAAAAACAGTCTGAAATTTCCCGTATTAGACCTAATAATTTCTGTGCTGATAAATGAAGAAGAATAAATGCTGCTTCTTACGCATTAAATCAAAACTTCGTTATATCTCTCAACACCAGTTAGAACGAATGCGCTAAAAAATATTTTAGACTAATCTAAAATCTGATTTAACATTTTTTCGGTGATAAGATATGTAGGTTTTACCCCTGTCGTTCCCAAACCACCGGACGCTAACGTACTTCCCGTTTCTAATGGATTATCTGAGGCGTAATATGCATACATTACCTTCACATCCTTGTTGATACTTCCCCTAATTTTTGCAGCAGCCTGAATGGCCTTTTGGTAATGTGCTCCCTCCATTTCTAAACCAATCACATTCCAGGTCGAATTATGGAAAAACTTTAAGACATCTCTGTTTTGTAAAGAGGTTCCTAAAACGGTAATCATGGTTCCCGTACAAACCTTAATCTCGTCATCATCAAAATGTGCTTTCTTCAAATTATTAGTAAATGGATAATTATCTGCGGTACCTTCAAAAACATGTGCCGAAGGAATCATAATATCCCCTTTACCACCTTCTAAGATTCCGGCCTTTCCCATTATAGAAACTGATGCCACGTTTATAAAACTGCGTCCGTTTTTACTATCGTATGGTTTTAAAAGTTCGTCCATTGTCTCATAAGCCTGCTCACCAAAGGCATAATCCATCACCAGAATAACCGGCTCTTCATTTTCTTTAATATCTTTATTTTCAGAACTATAGACGCCTTTATTTAACTTTTTAGTATCAAATATTTGAACGTTGATATTTGTGCCACTGGAATCCTCAATATAAGTCATTCCATTTTTCAATGCCACCTTTAATACTTTCTCACGAAGTTTCGAATTTGCGGGCTTACTTAACGCCTCAAATATTTCAAGCTTCTTCTTTTGTTTTGCCTCTGCAGGCAACGCAACAGACGCATACAAGGTATTCATTACGCTGTGCATATTTGCACTAATAATATGCAAAGGTCGCTCCAATAACCCTAAGTCATCCAGCGTTTGTTTTATTTTAAAAGCCCATCTTTCACCGTGAATATGATGCCCTAAACGTTCTCTTAAAACAGGACTAAATGTAATGATACGTTTGTTGTTCTCAATTACCTCTTCTATTGCTCCCTTCCCCAGGTAATAAATAATATTTAAAAAGCGGTTTTCGTTTTTAGCACTCGCAAATAAGGAATAGACATCGTTCACTTCCTCAAAGGTTCTGCCTAGAAAATTCGCAGTATGAGTAAGTGCTATTTCTTTTTCTTCCTGACTCAACTTCCCTTTCTTCAGTACTGCGTTTTCAAGTTTATTCCAATCCCTAATCACTCCACCGCGCTCATCAATTAGCACCTGCTTCATGATCTTATGTGATTCTATATAAAGAAAAGTGAGGTGTGTTAATACATCATAGATCTCAGACCGCCCCCGGGTAACCTCAATATTCATTTGCTCTTCATCAATCCTATAGCAATTTCGTCTACGCTTAGCAGGTATGATCGCTTCAAAGTGAGAATTTTTATATCCTTCATCACTCGTAAGATTTATATATCTGCATTCTTCTATTCCATACGGAAGCCTATCCATTACATATAATAACCCCTGAAGTTCAATCTTATCTTCCCCAATTGAACCGTAAATTTCAGGCCTTAGAATTAAAAGTGATTCGCGCAAAGTTTCACCAGAGACTCCCATAGGTTTGTAAAAACCCCTGTTAAACAAATGTCTCATGGTAATATATAGCCTTTCAATCGCTCCGGTGCTTTCTTGGGCCCTCGTTCTTTTATGTGATTTCAAATTGTTCATTTAACACAAAGATAGTCTAATTTTACGCTTGTAATTTAATGAGTGCATCTGCTATTTTACGATCGTTGGCTAATCTTGGAACCTTATTCTGGCCCCCTAATTTTCCCTGAGATTTCATATATTCCTGAAAGGATCCTCTTCTTAACGGCTTAATTTTTAACTTCTGAAGAACTTTCCCCTCAATCAAATCTTTGTAATAACTATTCTGCTCTTGCATCAATTTATCTATTGTTTCTTCTAATTTCTGAAAATCCTTTGGTGCACTTTCAAATTCTATCAACCATTGATGGTAAGGCAATTCACCCGGTTCTGTATTCGTTTGAGGCGCGACTGTGAATTCGGTTATTGAGAAGTTATGTCGTTCAATGGCTTGCTCTATTGCTACTTCTACTTCCTTTCCTATCACATGCTCTCCAAAAGCCGAAATAAAATGCTTTATTCGCCCCGAAACAACTACTCTATACGGATCAACAGATGTAAACTGGACAGTGTCGCCCAGATTATAAGCCCAAAGTCCGGCGTTCGTAGATATGATCATAACATAATTAACTCCTAACTTGACTTCCCCTATGGTTAGTCTGTTGGGATTCTCGTCAAAAAATGTTGAAGCCTCTACAAATTCGTAGAAGATTCCACTGTTTAACTGTAATAACATCCCTTTGTTATTCATACTATCCTGAAAAGCAAAAAAGCCTTCACTAGCAGGATAAAGTTCAATACTATCGACTTTTCGACCAATTAATGCCTCAAATTTTGCTCTATATGGCTCAAAATTTACACCTCCGTAAATAAATAGCTCGAAATTCTTAAACAGTTCGCCTACCTTTTTTCCGGACACCTTTTGAAGTTTTTCAAAATACATTTGCACCCATGAGGGGATTCCACTAATTACAGTCATATCCTCCTGTTTCGTCTCCTCTACAATGGCGTCCACTTTCGTTTCCCAATCACTTATGCAGTTTGTTTCCCAACTTGGCAATCTATTGCGTTGAAGATAACCCGGCACATAGTGAGCAACAATGCCGGATAGTCGTCCAATTTGAATCCCATTCTTTTTAGACATTTCCGGACTCCCCTGCAAAAAGATCATTTTACCATCTACGAATTTAGCATTAGACGTTTCATGAATATAACAAAGAATGGCATTTCTGGCTGCTTCAATATGGGAAGGCATAGATTCTTTGGTAAGTGGTATATACTTAGCTCCCGAAGTTGTCCCGGATGTCTTAGCGAAATAGAGCGGTATTCCCGGCCAGAGCACATCAGATTCTCCCTTAACAACTCTATCGATATAGGGTCTTAGAGCTTCGTAATCCTTTATTGGAACTCGTTCGGTAAAATCTTTATGACTAGAAATTTCAGGAAACCCGTGATCTTTTCCGAAGTGAGTATGCGAAGCATTTTTAATTAGATTCCTGAAGACCTTTTCTTGAGTCTCAACGGGATTAGAAGCCCATCTATTAATACGTTTTACAACGATCTTAGCAAAAATTTTGGCAGCAAGAGATTTTATGGACATAAGGTACTAATCAAAATCGATGAAATTTGTTGGATTAATTGGATAACCATCACTCCATAATTCGAAGTGCAAATGTGGTCCTGTTGTATATTCACCGGTGTTCCCAACAATAGCGATCACCTCCCCGGCTTTTACTATTTCTCCTTGCTCCTTCGTAAGGGAAGCGTTGTGTTTATATACAGAAAGCAGATTGTTTTTATGTTCCAGAATTGTTACATATCCTGTTTCTGCGGTCCATTCCGAAAAAATTACGGTTCCATCTGCTGTAGCTTTTACAGGAGCATCCTTAACTGTAACAATATCTACCGCATAATGTTTTTTCTTAGGGTCATAAGCTTCCGAAATTGTACCTTTAACAGGCGCGAAAAGCACATAATTCACCTCTGAAGGTACCAACAAGGGATTGTATTTGTCTTCCAATGAAACCTTCTCACGAAGCAAGGAGTCCTGTTTTGAGGCAGACAAATTAAACTCGGAAGCATCGAGTCTTGCAATTTCTAGAATTGAATCTTTGTTAAACTCTACCGTTTTAACGTCCCCGGTTAGTACTTTCCTTATACTCGCTAAGTATTGTTCATTTATATCAATTACTTGTTTTAGAGAATCTGTTTTAAAAGTAAGGTTGGCAGCTTTTTTCTTTAAAGCCGTGGAAGAATATCCGGGAATATATTCGCGTAAGGGCGTAAACGCTATGAGTAAAGTAGTAAAAGCTATTAAGAAAACTGCGAATATGGTACTAAACACGAAAACATTTAGTCTATTAAGTTTAAAAGAGAAGCGCTCTTCAAACGTATCTTCATTTAGTACAACGAGTCTGTATTTATGGAGAAGCTTCTTCTTTATCTTCTTCGTTCTTTTTTCTTTTTTTGCCATTTAGTGAGGTAACTTATTACAAATATAAAATAAACTCTTGGCGTTGGGCGCTAAAGTTAATCGTAAAACGTTTTATCTTAGTAATTCTTGTTACCTTTGTACTTTAAATTTTATATCATGAACGCACTATTTTTACCTCTAGCTATTGGTCCCTGGCAAATTGTTTTAATTGTACTGGTTGTTCTACTATTGTTTGGTGGAAGAAAGATCCCGGAATTAATGAGGGGATTAGGAAGTGGTATAAAAGAGTTTAAAGATGCTTCAAAAGAAGAACCAGAAGACAAAAAAATTGACGAAAAACAATAATAATTTCTGAAGTTCCTTCAGATAAGAACGCCCTGCTAATTCTAATTTAGCAGGGCGTTCTTATTTAGTTCTTTAAAAGACTATTCTATTTTAGCCGATTTTAATATGGCCTCGAGTTCAAACTGAAGGTCACGCTTTTCAACCGAAGGCGCATGTGTAAACCCTTCCAGAATCAGGTATCTGTTATTGGCCTCATCCCTTACCGCATAATTCACAAAAGGACCAGCCATATATTCATTTTTAACTTCCCAGGTACCTTTAGTTTCATAAGCAAACTTATTATCTATCAAGGTTTCAAAAAGGTAAGGTGCATATGCCTCTTCTGTGATAAATTGCCCATCATCCTCCACAGGTAGTTGTTTTCCGCCAATAGAATCGCGAATGGTAATGATATCGCCAACTACGCTTGTATCCTTCCCAATCATATCCATAGGCACTTCATAAACAATGATATTGGTGCTACCCGATTTAAGTTCTTTTCGAATCCAATAAAAATCTTTCGTAGCCTTTGCAACGTGGTATGCCGAAGGAATCTTTAGCTTAACTCCCAGGTCATTAGGAAGCGAGTCTAGTTTCATTAGAGAAACAGAAGTTCGTCTTTGTCTTTCTTTAATTTCAGAAGCTTTAAAAGTATCTATAATTCGTTTCTGATTTTCATTTATCAGTTTTATTAAGCCCTCTTTAGTCGTGGAAGTTATTATCGCTCCTGTCTGGGGTTTTGCATAGGGGTTTTCAGCAATTGAAACTTTATCTTCATTACCCAGGGTGACATACAGAAACAAGCGGTATTTTCTGGCAAATCCGGTGTATGTGGATGGTGGCATCTGATTCATTGAAAACAATGGTTCGTCCTGCGGAAGACCATACGTCGGGGCGGCAAAATACTCCCTGATGGTTTCACCTACGGTACCATTCCATAGATCATTTTCGGTTATCACTTGCAGAGTATTGATGTTACCTAAAGATTTAGGTAGATAAGAAGTGTCTCTCTTTCCTGTTTCATTGCAAGAAATAAAAATGAACAATGTAAGGAAAGCAAAATATAATGGTTTCATTAAAAAAGGCGTTTTTGGGAACTATCCTTTTAAAATTTTAAGTTTCATTCCCGGTTTTAGTTTAGTACCACTAATATCGTTCCATTTTTTGATATTTTGTATAGTAACTCCCGGAAACTTCTGAGAAATACTCCAAAGTGAATCTCCACTCCTCACAGTATAGATCTTAGCATCCCCATTTGCGGTAGTCGATGCAGCAGTGCTAACGGTAGTTTTAGACGATACAGTTTTTCGCGGATGTATGGTTAACCGTTGTCCAATTTTGAGCTTGTTACTTCTAAGTCCGTTCCATCGTTTTAACTGACTCACAGTAACTCCGTATCTATTGGCGATCTTTCCTAAATAATCACCACTTTTTACTCGGTATCTGGTCCCTTTAGATTGTTCAAATAATTCGGGTAGCGGCTTTTCTCTCTTGTTAAATTCGGTTTCGGCATAAGCATAAATTGCTTCCTCATTAGCAACAAATTTTCCAACAACATCTACAGGCAAGCGCAATACATAATTCTCGTTTTTTACAACAGGAATTATTCCCAACTTATAAGAAGGGTTTAAAAATTCTAACTCCGCCTGATCCATATTCGCAACCTGAGCAATTTGCTCTAAAGAAATTCTCTTTTTTACACGAACTGTGTCTGTAGCAATGTATGGAATTCGAGGACCTTCACTTTTAAATCCGTGTTCTTCAGCATACTCAAAAATATACATTGTGGCTAAAAAGGCCGGAAGATACCCTGCTGTTTCACGTGGCAGATAAGATCTTATGTTCCAGTAATTTGTATATCCACCGGAGCGTCTAATCGCTTTAGATACGTTACCCGGACCAGAATTATACGCGGCTAAGGCCAAATCCCAATCGCCCAAACTGTCGTACAGCTGAGAAAGGTATTTACACGCCGCTTCTGTAGCCATTATTGGGTCCGACCGCTCATCTACGTATGAGCTCACTTCTAAACCAAACATCTTACCGGTTCCATACATAAATTGCCATAAGCCCGTTGCACCTACTCTGGATCTTGCTCTTGGATCTAACGCAGATTCAACGATAGCAAGATACTTCATCTCTAACGGAAGCCCTTGTTTGTCTAATTCCTGTTCAAACATTGGGAAGTAATAGTCACTAAGAGCCATTAATCTCCCCATGGTTCTTCTGCGGTTCTTTAGATAACCGCGAATTACACTTTCGAGAGATGGATTATACTCTACATTAAATGGTGTTCTGGCATTTAATTCTTCCAGTCTTTGCTTCAAAAGTGCAGTTGGCAATTCTTCATATTCAACAGGCTCGTACGTTTGATTTGTTATGCTTCCATAAACTTCTTCGAATAATTCAGAATTATATAGCTCTTGAAGCCAAATACTGTCGTATTTTCTGGCATTAGCCATATCTTCTAATGCGAAGACCATTGTGTCTTTCACTTTTGTGGCTACAACTGTTGTTGGTAGATCTCCCGAAACCTGCTGTACGGCAATAGAGTCTACTATTTGAATATGTACTTTTGTTAGGGTGTCACTTTTTGAAGTTACCGTTTCATTAGGTATTTCCTCTTGTGCATTGACAACAAGGCATCCCAAAATAAACAGCAAGGGTAGGTATCTTAGATTCATAACTTTAGTAACGTAGGATTAGGGGCTAAATTTTGTTAAAAATAGGGAAATCAGTGGAATGCACAAATTTTTAACATAGAAGCCTCATTTTTAATAAGATAGACCTTTAGTCTAAAATTGCCTGTATCCCCGGTAAGATCTTTCCTTCTAGCATCTCTAACATGGCTCCACCACCGGTAGAAACATAACTTACGCTATTCTCCAAATTAAATTTCTTCACTGCCGAAACAGAGTCGCCTCCTCCCACCAACGAAAACGCACCGTTTTCGGTTGCCATAGCGATTGCCTTTCCCAATTGAATCGTACCGGTTGCAAATGCTTCCATCTCGAAAACACCAACCGGACCATTCCATAAAATAGTCTTAGAATCTGCTATAATATTGGCAAAATACTCATTCGTCTTAGGACCTACATCCAGACCCATCCATCCATCGGGAATATCATTAATTGCACAGGATTGTGTGTTTGCAAATTCGGAAAAACTATCGGCAATAATAGCATCGACAGGTAAGTGAATGGTAACATTCTTAGCTTTCGCCTGCTCCAATATCTCTAATGCCAACTCCATTTTGTCATCTTCAACCAGAGAACCTCCAATATTTCCTCCCTGTGCTTTAACAAAGGTAAACGCCATACCCCCGCCAATAATAATATGGTCAACTTTGTTTAAAATATTTTCGATGATCGTGATCTTAGACGAAACCTTTGCTCCTCCAATAATTGCAGTTACCGGTTTTAAATTATCGGTAAGTACTCTATTCACACTAATTATTTCTGAAGCCAACAACAGTCCGAAACATTTATTTTCCGGAAAAAATTGAGCGATCACCGCTGTTGAGGCGTGTGCTCTATGTGCAGTTCCAAAGGCATCGTTTACATAAATATCTCCTAGCTTTGAAAGCTTTTCAGCAAAATCCTTATCTCCCTTTGTTTCCTCTTCATGATAACGTAGATTTTCTAAAAGCAGAATTTCTCCCGACTTTAAATTCTGTACTTTTTCTTCAACTTCGGGGCCGGTACAATCATTTACAAATTGTACACTCACACCTAATACATCTGAAGCCGTTTTTACAATATGTTGAAGGGAAAATTCGGTCTCCTTATTTTTTGGTCTACCAAGATGAGACATTAAAATACAACTCCCGCCATCTTCGAGTATTTTTATGATTGTAGGTTTGGCTGCCTCAATTCTTGTAGTATCAGTTACCTCAAAATTCTCGTTTAACGGAACATTGAAATCTACCCGTATAAGTGCCTTTTTTCCATCAAAATTGATGTCATTTACTGTTTTCATAGCTTCAAATTAAGGGACAAAGATAATTTTTTTTAACCTTAAAAACCCGCTAAAATTCTTCAGAAAAATAAATCTGACACTAAAGAAATTCTGTCCAACTTTTTGCATTAAAAAATGTGTAATTTTGCCTATGGATTTTTCAGAAGTAATTGGTCAAAAACATCTTAAAGCACATCTAATTAAAACGGTAGAAAACGGCCGTATCCCACATGCGCAAATGTTCGTTGGTAGTACGGGAAGCGGAATCCTCCCAATGGCAATTGCTTATGCACAGGAAATACTTTGTAGCAATTATCAAAAGGACACCCCGGAATACAATAGCTGTAAGAATAAGATTACAAAACTAATGCATCCCGATGTGCATTTTGTCTACCCCGTAAACACCAATGATGAAGTTAAGAAAAACGCTGTATCGTCTAATTTTACAGGGGCTTGGCGTGAATTTGTTGTTAATAATCCTTATGGTTCATTGTTCGACTGGCTTCAATCGTTAGGTATAGAAAATAAGCAGGGAAATATAAGTGTTAATGAAGCCCAGGATATCCTGAAAACTCTGTCGTTAAAGTCATATGAAGGTGGTTACAAGGTTATGGTGATCTGGATGGCAGAGAAAATGAACACAGAATGTGCAAATAAAATTCTGAAACTTGTAGAAGAACCCCCCGAAAAAACGTTACTACTCTTACTTACCGAAAACGAAGAGCAAATTATCTCCACCATTCGGTCGCGTTGTCAAAAATTAGTTTTCCCACTATTATCTGAAGAAGATATTAGTAAGAATTTGATCGAAAAACATCAAATAGAACCAAAAACGGCGAAAAAGACGAGTCGGTTAGCAAATGGGGATCTCAATAAGGCGTTACATATTTTGGAAAACAACAGTGACGATCTGGTTTTTGAACAGTGGTTCGTTTCCTGGGTTCGTTCTGCTTTTAAAGCAAAAGGAAATAAAAAATCCATAAACGATCTTTTAGATTGGAGTGATACGCTGGCCGGGCAAGGACGAGAAACTCAAAAAAAGTTTATTGTATACTGCATTGAAGTGTTTCGTCAATCTCTTCTGAAAAACTATAAAGCTGAACCGTTACTTTTTTTCGAAGCGACAGACACCAAATTTTCTCTGGAAAAGTTTGCGCCCTTTATCCATCAAAACAACATTTACGAAATTACTGAAGCATTAGAAGATGCGGCTTATCATATTGAGCGAAATGGCAATGCAAAGATCATTTTTACCGATCTCTCTATTAAACTTACCCGCTTAATTCATCGGCCGGAAGTAGCATAAATAAAAATGATGTAAATTGCCTTCACTATAGATTAACCTTACTAAAAAATAGTGCTTTTAAGGCTTTTTTAGCCACTTTTTAGTTTTTGCCATAGAATTTAGCCATAATCAACAAAAACCACTAAATATAGGCTTTAAACAGCCTTATTTAGACTTTCGATAGCAATAAATGATAGAAGAAGACTCCTTAGACAGTAAGGCGAGTAGATTAGACCACAAACCAACAAAAAGAGCCTTAATTGAAAAAGTTTTCCCGGATTTGTACTTTTCAGAAAGTAAACTAACATAAAAAGAATCAAACAACATTGGTTTTGATCTTTCGAGTGTTAAATTATCGGAAAAGAGATTTTGCATCGATTTTCTGGAAAAATGCCACAAGTGTCTTGGTACATCATAAGCTGCCCAAAATTCCTTATAATATTTTGCATCGAAAGACTTGTAATTTGGTACGGCTATAATTAAAGATCCGCCGGGTTTTAGTAATCGCTCAATTTTTTCAATATCCTCTTGCAAATTAGGCAAGTGTTCTAAAACATGCCAAAGTGTGATCACGTCAAAATGAGTATTCGTGATCTTATCAAGTTTGGTATAAAGTTTAATTCCTTTTTTTTCGGCATTCTCTCTCGCAACATCATTTGGTTCAACTCCATTAATTTCCCAATGGTATTCTTCTGCCAATTTTAAAAAATCTCCGGTGCCGGCTCCGATATCTAAAAGTGAACCTGTTCCTCCGTTCATCTTTTTAATCAACCTACATTTTAAGTTGAGTGAAAACTTTTTCACTCGCTGATATACATTCGACATTAAACCCGTTTCAGAATCTGTATGCGAAATGTAATTCTCACTTTCATAGTAACGCCCCAAATCTTCATCATCAGGTTTCGGAGAAGTGATCAACATTTCTCGTTCCTCATCCAATAATAAATTAAAAGACTCTCCGGTTACGAGAAAGTCTTTTGCTCTTATGTAAGTGTGTTGATTTGATTTATTCATCTAAAAGAATCTGAAAAGATCTAATGAAGGAGATGTTCCACGTGAAACATATCACTTAACGCCCCATATATACTAGCATCACCGAAATATCATTTGGTGAAACACCACTAATTCGGGATGCCTGAGAAACGGTAGCAGGTTTAATTTTTGTCAACTTTTCTCTCGCTTCAAAAGACAAAGACTTTAATTTAGTATAATCGAAGTTCTCCGGAATCTTTATTCCTTCTAACCTATTAAGCTTATCTGCATTGTTCTTTTCCTTGTTTATATATCCCGCGTACTTCACCTGTATTTCAGTTTGCTGAAGAATATCGTAATCCAGATTATTATCCTTAATAAAAGCATTTACTTCGGAAACTTTTCGCATATCATCCATAGTAATATTTGGGCGAGAAAAAAGTTTAAACATTTTATCACTCTGTTTTACCAAAGCCGAATCCTTAGATTCTAAAATAGGATTTATAACTTCCGGTACCACACTGGTGTCTTTAAAAAACTGTACAAAGGCATCAGACTTCTCCTGTTTCTTTTCCATTTTTCGCATCCTTTCATCACTTGCCAAACCAATTTTATGAGACATAGGAGTCAATCTAAAATCTGCGTTATCCTGTCGTAAAAGGGTTCGGTACTCCGCTCTTGAAGTAAACATTCGATATGGCTCTTCGGTACCTTTAGTGATAAGATCATCTATTAATACTCCAATATAAGCCTCATCTCTTTTAATAATAAAGGGATCCTTCTCCTGAACCATTAAATGAGCATTGATTCCAGCCATTAATCCCTGTGAAGCTGCTTCTTCATATCCGGTAGTTCCATTTATCTGCCCAGCAAAAAACAATCCGGAGATAAGTTTTGTTTCTAAAGTGTGTCTTAACTGAGTTGGTGGGAAATAATCATATTCTATTGCATAACCAGGACGAAAGAATTTTACGTTCTCAAATCCGGCACATTCTCGTAGGGCTTTAAACTGTACGTCTTCCGGTAGTGATGTTGAAAAACCATTGATGTAATACTCTACAGTATCCCAACCTTCGGGTTCTACAAACAACTGATGTCTATCCTTATCGGCAAAACGATTGATCTTATCTTCAATCGACGGACAATATCGAGGTCCAATACTCTTAATTGATCCATTAAACATTGGCGACCTATCAAATCCTTCCTTCAGTAATTCATGAACCAAAGTACTTGTGTGTGTCATATGACACGGTCTTTGATTCTTCAACGGTTGTGTTTCGTCTGAAAACGAAAACTTTTCAGGAACTTCATCCCCCGGTTGAATGATCATTTTAGAAAAATCTAACGATCTACCATCCACTCTAGGTGGCGTGCCGGTCTTCATTCTTCCTGATTCAAACCCGATATCAACTAAGTCTTTGGTAATTCCAACAGCAGCTCTTTCTCCAGCTCGTCCTCCCCCAAACTGCTTTTCGCCTATATGGATTAAACCATTCAAAAAAGTACCATTGGTTAACACAACCGATTTACCTTTAACTTCTAATCCTAAGGACGTTTTAACACCAACAATCTTGTTATTCTCAACTATTAATCCGGAAACCATTTCCTGATAGAAATCAAGATTAGGAGTATTCTCTAGCATCAATCTCCAAGTTTCAGAAAAACGCATTCTATCACTTTGAACTCTCGGACTCCACATAGCAGGTCCTTTAGACTTGTTAAGCATTTTAAATTGGATCGCTGTTTTATCTGAAATGATCCCGCTATATCCGCCTAAGGCATCAATCTCACGAACTATCTGTCCTTTAGCAATTCCACCCATTGCAGGATTACAGGACATCTGTCCAATATTTTGCAGGTTCATTGTGATCAACAACGTACTAGACCCCATATTAGCAGCCGCAGCCGCAGCTTCAGATCCGGCATGACCGGCACCAACTACAATAACATCATACTCCTTTTCAAACATATATCTCATTGTTCCACGTGGAACATTTCTTTAAAGTCTATAAATATCTATGATTTAACATCAAGCAAAAATTTGGGGTCGCAAATATACGTAAATAACTTACAATCAGATAGTTAAATGGCTAAAATGTTGAGTATCAAGCTCCTACAAAAAAGTTCTAAGTCTCAAAGCCTCATCTTCCTTACGCCGCATTTCAACTTCTTCAGTATCGCTTTTGTCCTTATACCCACAAAAATGAAGAATTCCATGTATAATTACCCTATGCAGTTCGTCTGTAAAATTAGTCTTAAAAATAGTAGAATTCTCGGCAACTCGTTCAACCGAAATATATATTTCACCATGAATTTGTTTGCCCAAACTATTATCAAAACTTATGATATCTGTAAGCGTATCGTGTTCTAAAAACTGCCGATTCAACTTTAGAAGATACTCATCATCACAGAAAATGTAGATAATTTCCCCCTCTTCGTAGCCTTCAGAAGAAATGACTTCAGAAATCCAGCTACTAACCTCATTAGCATTATTTAATTGAAATTCACTTTCAGAATAAAACTCAATCATTTTTGTACTTAAAATACGTTTGTACCTTCTGCTTGTATTCCTGACGCAAAGGTAAAGCCTCTCTGTTTAAAATTTCAGTGGTATTAAAGTATTTTTTTACATCCTCCGGTGAAAGTCTGAGAGAATTTGTAAAACTATTTCTGTTCGTTTGAGATTCTCTTTTCGACTCCTGTCCCTGTTCAAAATCTGCTTTATCCAGTTTCAGTAATTCATATTTCAAATTCAGCATTTGTTCCAAAGTACGTTCGTTGAAACCTTTATCCAAAAGCTGCTGTTCTATACCTTCCATTTTCTTTAAAAGATCTCCCCCGTTTCCATTTAATCCTTCCTTACTTAATCTATCCTGTAATTGTTGTCGCAGCTGTTGTTGCTGTTTAAATATTTCATACAGTTCGCCGTTTAAGTCTTCACTATTGCCCTCTCCCTCGCCATTCTCACCATCCTTAGAGCCACTCTTGCCATCCCTACCGTTTTCTCCATCTTCGCCACTACCGTCACCCTCGCCATTACCTTCGCCTTGTCCCTGACCTTCACCTTTGCCTTTTCCTTTTTCACCCTTTTGCATGCCTTCCTTCATTTTTTCTGAAAGACTCTCTTGCTTTTTAATGATATCCGGGAGCTGAAAACCTTTACCTCCCTCACCTTCACCCATACCGGGCTTGCCTTGTCCTCCTTTACCGGAACCACTACCCATGGCCATTTGTGCCTGCATATTATTTAACAGATCACTTAAAAGGTTGGCAAGTTCATTCGCACCGGTAACTGTATACTGCTGACTAGAAACTCCTTGTCTTAATTGATTCTCGGCAAGTCGTTCGAGGGATTTATCAAGATTATATTGAACCTCGGTTAAAGATTCATTTATTGGTTCACTTATCAATGGCTGTCTTAAAGAAAGTGAGAATAAGCTATCATCGATATGTTGAAAATTAAGCTTTAGATCATTCTGAATATTTAATTTCTTACCAAAAACCGGATTCCCGTACTCCGTAACTTTAAACTCCTCCATGAGAGCTTCCTGTTCAAAAGAAAAAACAACCAGATTATCCAGAATCTGACGTAACATCTCAACATCCTCCTCTAAAGTTTCGCCCTGTCCGGCTTGCATTTGGGCCTGCATTTGAGAACCCATTTGTTTCATTTTTTGTCCGGCTTTCTTTTGATTCTTCTTCGCATCGCTCTTTTTCTGTTGTTCCAAATTTTCTGAAGCTTTTTGCTGTTCGTCCTTTACTTCCTGTTCCCCTTGTTCATCCTCCGGAATGTCCATTGGTTCTTTTAGTTCTTCATTCTCTTCATTTAACTGCTTCTTCTCTTCCTGATATTCTTCAAACTTTTTGTTCAACTCTTCCTGCTTCTCCTTAGTATTTTCATCATCGGGATCATCTGCGAGTTTTTCTTGTTCTTCACCTAACTTGTACAGTTCCTCGGCCAATTTCTCCGCTTTCTTCGTCACGTAATAACGTTTTGTAAGCTCCAAGAGTTGTTCTAAGCTTTTCTCCTGATTCTTATTCTGTTTAGCCAGTTTTTCAAGCTTTTCTGTTAATTCTTCTTTCTGAATTTTCTCCTGAAGTTTCTCGAGCTCTTCCAACAATTTCTCATTCTCTTTTAGTCGCTCCTCGTTTTCGTCTAATCTCTTTTCAAGTTGTTCTTTAAAAGGGTCGTTTTCCTCATTTTCGGGCTGAAATTCCTGAAGATTATCCTTTAACTCTTTCGAAAAATTCTTCATCATTTCTTCCTGTTGCTTTTGTCTCTTTATAAAATTCTCCAGTTTCTTTTTATCATTCCAGTTAAGCTCTTTCTTTTCTTTCTGAGTTTTTGAGAGTTCTTCAAGTTCTTTTTCACGATCTTTTAATTCTTCCAACGATTTGTCGAGCTCCTTAATAGAATTTTCTTGATTTTGTAGTTGCTCATTTTCCAGTTCATCCTTGGTGAGTTTTTTGAATGAATAAACCCCAGATTTACTCGATTTATAATTATGGATAGCATCGTTGTCAAAAATTTCGAAATAATAATCGTACGCGATTCCTTCTTTTAATGGAAGGTTCCCCGGAAAAGTATATACAAACTGATCGAAATTACTTTTATTGAGCTGCAAGTTCTCCGTTTCGGCATTGATTTCCTCTCCTACCGGATAATAAACCAAGCGCAACTTCGTGAGTCCGTAGTCGTCACTCACCTGTCCCAGAAAATATACTATTTGACTGTTACTAGTATCCTGTTTAACCTGAACATCAATTTCGGGATAGGCGTCTTTGACAACTCCAAGAGTAAAGGACAGGTTCTCGTATTCCTTTAATGCTCGATTAGAAGTTGTGATCGCATAATCCAATTTGTTATAAATTCCCTTTTTATACCGAAAGGACTTATTTTCATCAGATGTTCCGTGCTCCGTGTCCTTTAGAATATCAAAGAGTAAAGAAGTGTCTTTTAATTTCAAATTCACCTCATCGGTGTTCTTACCGTAAATATCCCAGGTAACCTGTGTTCCCTCAGGTATAGTGGCATTACCGGTACTTTTGAGGACTTCGTCCACTTTACCGGTGTATGAAGGATAATCTAATTTCATTTCGAAATAGACCAGAGACGGTGTTTTAATTACTTCTAACTGATACGGTTTTGAGGTAACTTTGTTGGCTTTTAACTGAAAATCTATGGTTTCTGAAGGCTGTAAAAAGGTGTATTCAAACAATCCCGGAGCTAATTGTTGCAAATAATAGGTTTCATCGTTATAGCTAATACTTGCATTTTCGGGCATTACATTCCCTTCAGTTCTAACTTTTAGGGTATAGCTTTTGTTTTCAATGGCATTTAGATCATCATTTAGCACATAAAAAGTAAAAGGTGCCGGTGGTTCATAGGCGGTATCGTAATTAACAACCCGCTCGTAGCTACTTGAAAAAAGATCCTTTTCGCCTAAAACACTGAACAGTATAAAAATAACTACCGGAATTGCGACATATTTGAGGTATTGGGCATTTTTTCTGAAGTTTACAGCGCTTTTAAATGGTACAGGCTGCATTTCTGAAGCTTTCTGATCGATACTCGCGAGTAATAATTCAGATTCTCTCTGATTCTGATTTAACTGAATAACATTCAATAATTTATCGGAAACCTGTGGAAAGTGACTTCCTATGATCTTAGAAGCTTCTTCATAACTTAATCCATCCTGAAGTTTGAACAGCTTAGCAAGCGGAAACGCAATAAATCTTATAAATAATCCTGCCTCAACAGCAATGAACATCCAAAATAAAACGGTTCTGCCCGTTGGACTTAACCACAGAAAATATTCAACCAGAAGAGTGATAAGAAAATATAGGAGTCCGATGGCCAAAAAAAGAATAGCTCCTTTGATCAACTCATTGGTGTAGTATTTTTTTATAAATTGTTCCAGCTTTTGCTGAATGATACGAAACGTACTCATGATTGCATTTTCTAAATAGCTGACTTAAAATTGGGTTCTCATAGAACCGCAAAAATTACTCCAAATTGTCCAAATAATGAAGGATTTAAAGTATTTAGTTTCATATTCCATTCCATTGGCTGTTGTTATTGGACTATTCTTCAGAAATTATTGGGTGTTTTTTACACCTGTTTTTGCTTTTGTGATCATTCCTGTTTTCGAAATCCTACTCCCGGTTAAAACTGAGAATCTTTCCGAAGGAGAAATCGAAAAAAAGAAGAACAATCTGTTTTTTGATATATTGCTATATCTCAATCTCCCTTTTGTTTATGGTATCCTTGGCTACTTTATGTGGAGTCTTACTACATTGAATTACAATATGATGGAGTTCATCGGACTCACCTTTTCTGTAGGAATATTAGTGGGGTCTAATTGGCATTAATGTCGCACATGAGTTGGGTCATCGTAAATCTAGATGGGAGAAATCTTTAGGCAAGTTACTGTTGCTTCCGGCTTTGTATATGCATTTCTACATTGAACATAATTATGGGCATCATCAAAACGCAGCAACTCTTCAGGATCCTGCAAGTGCGCGTTATAATCAATCGGTTTATTCGTTTTGGTTTACTTCAATCTTTAGACAGTATTTTAATGCCTGGATCATCCAAATGGATCTATTAAAACGCGGGAATTTATCTTTTTTCAGTTTTAAAAACGATATGCTCTGGTATATAGTACTACAATCCAGCTATCTTTTTGGAGTGTATTATTTCTTCGGAAATATGGGATTGATCGCAGCCATTGGAATAGGAGTTTCTGCTGCAATTCTATTAGAAACCATCAATTATATTGAACATTATGGCTTGAGCCGAAGCAAAACTAAATCGGGTAGATACGAGCGTGTTGCCGAAATTCATTCCTGGAATTCAAACCATGTGCTTGGTCGCGTAATGCTCTACGAGCTCACCCGTCATAGCGACCATCATTATAAATCGCATAAAAAGTACCAACTGTTAGACTGTCATGAGACTAGTCCGCAGATGCCTTTTGGCTATCCAACTTCTATGGTTTTGTCGTTGGTTCCGCCATTATGGTTTTCTATTATGAACAAGAGGATCCCCGAAAGCATGAGGCCTAAATGAGTCTATTGAACGATCATTTTTACGGTTGCTTCGGAAAGGCTTGAGGTGATCTTAACGAAATAGATTCTGGTTGTTAGATTGTGATTCACAGTAATATTTTCAGCGTTTAAAAAAGTTTCCGTAGAAAGAACCGTAAAGTAAGAGTAAAGCTTTTCATATCGTCGATGGGTTGATTAATCAGAATTGCGACAATAATAGTGCCCTGAGTAAATTTATGGGACAACAAATGCCGAAAATCCTACAATGATCATCAGTAAGAAAGATAGGCAATCGGTTTAAACAATCTCTTATAGAATTGTATCTTTGTGCTTTCATTAAAAAGTTAATTTTTATGTCTCAAAAAGTACGTGTACGTTTTGCTCCAAGTCCTACCGGACCTCTGCATATTGGTGGTGTTAGAACTGCTTTATTTAATTATCTCTTTGCCAAAAAACACGAAGGGGATTTTCTTCTTCGTATTGAAGATACCGACCAAAACAGATATGTTCCCGGTGCAGAAGAATATATTGTCGAAGCATTAAACTGGCTAAATATTCCTTTTGATGAAGGTATTGGAAAAGAAAAGGGATTTGGACCCTATCGTCAAAGCGAACGCAAGCATTTATACAAGGAATACGCAGATGCATTGATCGCTTCGGGTAATGCGTACTATGCATTTGATACTTCGGAAGAGCTTGATGCACACCGAAAAGACCATGAAACAAAAGGTAAAACCTTTATTTACAATTGGCACAATAGATTAAAACTGAAAAACTCTCTTGCTCTTTCTGAAGAAGAAGTCCAAAACAAACTCAAAGCGAACGAAGAATATGTGATTAGATTTAAGAGTCCGGAGAATGAAACTTTGCAGCTCACCGATATAATTCGTGGAAATATTGAAATAGACACTAACATCCTGGACGATAAGGTGTTATTTAAAAGTGATGGTATGCCTACCTATCATTTAGCGAATATTGTGGACGATCATTTAATGGAGATTTCACATGTAATTAGAGGAGAAGAATGGTTGCCATCATTGGCTTTACATGTTCTTTTATATCGCGCTTTTGGGTGGGATGCTCCACAATTTGCACATTTACCGCTTATCATGAAGCCTCAAGGAAAAGGAAAATTAAGTAAGCGTGATGGAGATAAAATGGGCTTTCCGGTATTTCCGTTGGAATGGAAAACGAAAGAAGGCGAAGTTTTTTCTGGATATAGAGAAGATGGATATTTGCCGGAAGCTGTTGTGAATATGCTGGCATTTTTAGGGTGGAATCCCGGTACCGAACAAGAGATATTCAGCCTGGACGAACTAGTAAATAGTTTTGAGTTGGAGCGGGTTCATAAGGCAGGTGCCAAGTTCGACCCAGATAAAACAAAGTGGTATCAACACCATTATTTACAGACAATGGACGAAGATGTGTTGATAGCACAATTTGAACAGGTTTTAAAGAATAAAAATGTTTCGAGCTCATTAGACTTAAATACGATAGTTCCGTTATTAAAGGAACGTGCGACCTTTGTTTCAGATTTGTGGGATCAAGGAAATTTCTTTTTTGAGAGTCCGAAGCACTACGACGAAAAAGCTTCAGCAAAAGCTTTTAAGGAAGAAACACCTGATTTCCTGAGGCATGTAATAACGCTTATGAGTGCTACAGAAGATTTTTCGGCAGCAAATCTTTCCGAAGAAATAAAAGGATGGATCACTTCTGAAGGAATTGGTTTTGGAAAAGTGATGATGCCATTACGACTGGCTTTGGTTGGTGAAATGAAAGGTCCGGATGTTTTTGAAATTGCTTCAATATTAGGTAAAGAAGAGACTGTTGCCCGAATTGAGAACGCAATAAAAAGTATTGGTTAGAAGTAAATAGTACCGGAAACCAAGATGGTACTGCTATTTCCGGAAAAGGAGCCGTTATTGTTTTCCAAATTCTGGTCGTTTAACGCGCTTAGCATGTTTGTAACGCCATATTGATAGTGACCGCTCAATCTAAAGTTTCTTAAGCCCGTAGAAATACCTCCCATTAGTAGAAAGTTAACTTTGGAGATCCTTTCTATCTCATTAGCTTGTAGGGTACTATATCCGTCTAGAATGTAGTTATCTGTCCCTGTTGTACCTAATTTCATTTTTCCGTTAACATTTACAATAGGGCCCACTTCAAGTGTGAAGTGGTGTCTAATAAAATTTACACTGGCGAGTAAGGTAATCTGTGCAGAAGATATGGAGTAATCTAAAAACTGCTCTTTCGCAATAGGATTTAACGGGTCTCTGGCGAGAATTCCAACGTTGTTGTTAAAATAACTGATCCCATAAATAAGGTCGAATGCTTCATAAACCGATCCTCTTGTGGTAAATCCCCCATAGAACCCGGTTCCTTGTTGGGTGGTGAAGTTTTCGGTTTTAATATCGAAAAAGGTGACTCCGCCGTTGATGCCTAATAAATTGTACTCTTCAAACCGATGTTGAGCAAGGGTTTGTTGTAAAAATAATACACTTAGGGTAACAAATAATAGATTCTTAAGACTCATAATAGGATCGGGGATTTGAAGGGCTAAAATAGCTTTATTTTCGTATCTTCAACAAGTAACTAAATAAATTTATATAAATGGGTTGGACAATTTTAATAATACCGTTTTTTCTGTTAGGGTTTTTTATTCTGCTTTCGGGTATTTTTACTGTGAAACAGCAAACATCGGCTATTGTAGAACGCTTCGGAAAATTTTTAAGTATCAGGAACTCAGGATTACAGTTTAAAATACCTGTTTTTGATAAAATTGCCGGGAGAATAAATCTGAAAATTCAGCAGTTAGATGTGCTCGTAGAAACTAAAACCAAAGATGATGTTTTCGTTCGATTGAAGATCTCGGTACAGTTTCAGGTTATAAAGGACAAGGTTTATGATGCCTTCTACAAGCTTGAGAACCCACATGATCAGATAACTTCCTATGTATTTGATGTGGTTAGAGCCGAGGTTCCTAAAATGAAACTGGACGACGTATTTGAGCGTAAAGACGATATCGCCATTGCGGTAAAAAAGGAACTTAACGATGCAATGATCAATTATGGATACGATATAATTAAGACATTGGTGACCGATATTGATCCGGACGTTCAGGTAAAGGCTGCAATGAATAGAATTAATGCTGCAGAACGAGAAAAAGTAGCAGCCGAGTATGAAGCCGAGGCAGAGCGTATTAAGATCGTAGCAAAAGCCAGAGCAGAAGCCGAAAGCAAAAGATTACAAGGACAGGGTATCGCAGACCAACGTCGTGAAATTGCCCGTGGTTTAGAAGAAAGTGTGGATGTATTGAACAATGTTGGTATCAACTCTCAGGAGGCGTCGGCTTTAATAGTGGTAACACAGCATTACGACACCTTACAATCTATTGGTGAGGAAACAAACACCAACTTGATCCTGTTGCCTAATTCGCCTCAAGCCGGAAGTAATATGTTAAACGAAATGATCGCTTCGTTTGTAGCAAGTAATCAAATTGGGGAACAAATGAAAAAAGAGAATCAGGCTAAAGGAATAACCAATAAAAGAAAAAAGACTCCGCCCCAGCCAAGAGCAGAAGAAGGAGACGACCTAAAGTATTAAATGAAAAAGCCCACCTTTTGGTAGGCTTTTTTATTATATAATTCTGTTACTTCCTCTTATCGAGTAACTTTTTAATGGCAAAACTTGCGATAGGTGTAACTAATTTAATGAGTACGGCACTAGTTGCTAATCCTCCTAAAAAACCGGTAAGGATATTTCCGGGAGACAAGCTCTCCTTCGTTTTGTTGAAATGTAACTTGAGCTCTTCGGTATTTATCTCGGTTTGAAGTTTGAGTAATTTCAAATCCTTGTTAACCTCTTCGAAAGAACTATATCTTCTCATATCTCCTGGTTGTTATCTTTATTGTTCATAATTTGAGTTTGAACATCGGGTTCGGGATCGTCATCATTGTCGAAAAACATATCCGAAAATTTAATGAGTAATATTTTCTCAATTGGTTTTTTTCCGAAGATAACCAAGAGAAGCATAATCACAATGTAAAATCCGGCTACAATAAAATACCCCGCATAGCTATTTTCTAAAACATTATTTAACCAAAGAGCTACCCCTATGGATACAAATAGAAGTACCAGCAATAAGAATATGCCTAAAACAAGAAAGTTAACCAAAGAAATTGCTCCCTTGGTAACTGTCTTAAACGTACGGAGTTTATAATACTCGGACGTATTTTTGATATACTCTTGCGCCTTTGCCCCCGATTCTTCGAGATTCTCTGAAAGCGTTTTAAAAGCCATGGCTTACGCTGTTGCCTTTTTCACTGAAGATTTAGTTTTTGCAGTGGTCGTTTCTTTTTGAAGCTTAGCGTTTTGCTTTCTCAGAGCTTCAAGCTTGTCTTCCATTGCTAATAAAATATCGTCTGCCTTGTAACTGGCCGAAGATAAAGTATCTTCCAGTTTTTGCTCAAAACTTAATCGAGCCTGCTGAGCTTTAGCACTCATAGTACTGGAGGTTTCTTTAATCTGCTTATTTAATTTTTTCTGAGCCTTCTTAGTTTCTTTACTAATCTTGCCTCTCGTTTTGGATCCTTTGTCTGGAGCATATAAAATACCTATTCCTGCTCCAATAGCAGCTCCGGTTAAAAGTGCTAACAATGTTTGTCCTGTATTTGATGCCATAGTGTTTTGTTTTTAAAAGTGGTTAATAAATCTATCCTCAAAGATACTGTTAGAGGCTCGAAACTGCTGTTAATAAGCGGTTAATAGTTAAGAATTAAGCCATAATGTTGTCTTAAAATCGATGTTTTTTTGCCAAAAACTCTTAATGTTTTGGCCGAAATGATAAACTCGATTATCGGGTTTATCTAAAGAAGTAACCGATTTATTTTTAACTTTGATCAATAATACCATAAAATGCGTCTACCGCTTTCTTTTAGTCGAACCCATTCTTCGTTTTCATATTTAATATTAACTATCTTCTATCCGTTGCTGGTAGTAACCGTTTTAGGTATAGTAATCTTTCCTACTTCTCAGGATTATTTGGATGAAATAGTTTCATTTGGTTTGCTGTCGTTAATCTGCTATTGCTTAACAGTGGTCTCTTCGGCTGTTAAACTCAGGAAATTTCTCTATTTAGCTTCAATATTGGGTTTGGGAATCTTTGCATTTATAAAATTGAGTTTTTATTTCCACTACGATGTTAAAATAAGTGCTTCGGCTCTTTTCGTAATATTTGAAACACATGGTTCTGAGGCATCAGATTTTATAAACAATTACTTAAATATAGGAGTGATTGGCATACTTCTTTTGCTTTTTATTCCGATAACTTATTGGTTAATTGTTTTATTTCTTCGGAAAGGAACGCTGATTTATAATCACAACGCAGCTCGATCCACCATTAAAAATAGTTTCCGATTAATAACCCTTTATGGGGTTATGGGTTTTTCTTTTTATTTCATTCAGAAAAACTATAGACCAAACAATATTTTAATAACTGCGCTAGGTTCATATAAGGACTATTTAATCACTAAGGAAAATTTAAAGGAAAATCTAGCTCAAAAAACCAATAAGCACCTGGTGGTTTCTTCAACTTCAGATTCTCCGCAAACCCATATAGTTATAATTGGAGAATCTACAACAAACTGGCATATGCAGTTGTATGGTTACCAACGAGAAACGAATCCATTACTTTCAGAAATTAAAGATGAACTCATTGTATTCGACAGTGTTATTGCGCCTCATGTACACACGATTTTGTCTCTTGAAAAAGTCTTAACGCTCTCTAATTTCGAAAATAAAAACCCTGAAAACAACTATTCGATAGTTCAGCTTGCTAATGCAGGAGCATATGAAACATTCTGGATATCGAACCAAAAGCCGGTAGGAATTCACGAGAGTGTAACCACAATTATTGGAAGCGCCGCAGATCACCAGTTCTTCCTCGCAACAGATGATTATCAAAACCATATTTATGATGAAAAGGTATTACCTGCGTTAGATTCGGTCTTGAGCAGAAAGGACAACAAGAAAATGATATTTATTCAACTTATAGGAACTCATATAGCATATAAGAAAAGGTACCCTTCCAAATTCGAATTCTTTAACGAAAAAGAGCCATTAAATTATACAGACAACAACTCGAAGGCTTTGATCAATGAATACGACAATGCAATACGTTATAACGATTCCATTGTGAGAAGTATTATTGATAAAGTTAAAAGTGAAGATCTAAACAGCACTGTCTTGTATTTTGCTGATCATGGGGATGATGTCTTCGATGTTATGGACTACGCCGGGCATAACGAATACCACGCAACCAGACCCATGTTCGAAGTGCCTTTTATTTTATGGCTTTCAGAAAAATACAAGGAACAACACCCGGAATTTATACCGGCTAATGAGCTCTCAAAACGCAGGTATAGTTTAGAAGATTTTATACATAGTTTTTCGGATCTAAGTGAAATTAGATTTCAAGCCTATGATAGCAGCAGAAGTATTTTTAGTAAAGATTTCATTAGAAGAACCCGGATTATAAAAGATAGTATCAATTATGACGAAAGGGACTAAATTAAAAGTTGTAATCGGGTCACTTTGCTTACTGTTGATCCTGGCGATGGTGTATCGTTACAACCCTTATCGATTTTCATTTTTAGGCCATTATGATAAAATTTGGGCGCATAGAGTGAATGATACAGCAAAACTGGCTTCTGCCTTGGATCACTTCGAGGGAGTAGAGCTGGATCTGATCTTCCTTGAAGACACTGGGGTTCTTGACGTTAATCATCCTCCTGCTCCTTCTAACGGACTCACCTTTGAGGTCTATCTTTCGAGAATAGAAACGGGTAAATATCCTTATCTCTGGCTCGATATTAAGAATTTGAACTCAGAAAACTCGACGGTAATCTTTGATAGGTTACAAGCGCTCTTTAAAAACAAATCGTATCCATTTCATAAAGTGCTTGTAGAAACACGCTATCCGGATGCACTTCCAGTCTTTACGGAAGCCGGTTATAAAACCAGTTATTACTTACCGTCCAATCCTTCAGAACACATCCCGAAAATAGATTCCATTTTGCGAGTTCAGCCAACGATAGGTATATCAACAACTTATAAAAATTATACGACCGTAGCTAAGATCTTTCCGAAGAAAACAAAATATATCTGGATCTTAAATCATAATAAACTTATAGAACATCGGTTGGTTCGATCTATTCTAAAAGACACAACAGTAAAGGTTGTATTAGTGCCGTACAGGTCTATATAATAACCTAAGCCAATTTCGCCCAGGAATCTCTTAAGGCAACCGTTCTGTTAAAAACCATTTTTTCTGAAGTTGTATCAGGATCTACCGTAAAATACCCAAGTCTTTGAAACTGAAATTTGTCTTCTATTTTTGCTTCCTTTAAGCTAGGTTCGGCATAACCGGTAATCACTTGTAAGGAGTCCGGGTTGATAAATTCCATAAAATCCTTTTCCTTATGAGTGTCTGGAGAAGCCTCTGTAAACAAGCGATCGTATAAACGAACTTCAACAGGAAGTGCGTGCTCAATAGAAACCCAGTGAAGCGTCCCTTTTACTTTCCTCATAGAAGCTTCGGTACCACTGCCACTTCTACTATCCGGATCATAAGTACAATGTATCTCTGTAATATTTCCATTAGTATCTTTTACAACACTTTCTCCCTTAATAATATAAGCATTCTTAAGTCTAACCTCTTTGTCTATAGTTAATCTAAAGTATTTTCTATTTGCCTCTTCCTTAAAATCATCTCTTTCAATATACAACTCGCGTGAAAAAGGTACTTTTCTAAATCCGGCACTTTCATCTTCCTGATTGTTCTCTGCTTCTAACCATTCGGTTTTTCCTTCAGGGTAATTGGTGATCACCAACTTTATCGGATTTAAAACTGCCATGACCCGAGGCGCTTTCTTGTTCAAATCTTCCCGAACGTTAAACTCTAAATGAGACACATCAATAAGATTATCTCTTTTCCCTACCCCAATACTTTCAGCAAAATTACGTATCGATTCGGGTGTATATCCTCTTCTACGTAAACCGGAAATTGTTGGCATTCTAGGATCATCCCATCCTGTTACTATTTTCTCTTCTACTAAGCGCGCCAATTTACGTTTACTAACCACTGTATGACTTAGGTTTCTACGCGCAAATTCTCGCTGTTTAGGGCGTATTTTGTTTTCATCGTACACTTGGTCTAAAAACCAATCGTAAAGCTCTCTATGGGGAAGAAACTCTAGTGTACAAAACGAATGTGATACTTGTTCTATATAATCACTTTCTCCATGAGTCCAATCGTACATCGGAAATATCTTCCAATTGGTTCCTGTTCTATGGTGATGTTTGTGAAGTGTTCTATACATTACAGGGTCACGCATCAACATATTAGAAGATTTCATATCAATTTTTGCTCTTAATACATGCTCTCCCTCCCCTGCTTCACCATTTTTCATCTTTTCAAGTAACTCCAGGTTTTCCTCAACAGGTCTATCACGAAACGGACTGTTGGTTCCAGGAGTAGTTGGTGTTCCTTTTTGTTCTGCAATTGCCTCAGACGACTGTGAATCTACGTATGCCTTTCCGCTTTCTATAAGTTCGACAGCCCAATCGTACAATTGCTGAAAATAATCACTTGCATAGCATTCAGAAGCCCACTCATACCCCAACCAAGAAATGTCTCTCTTTATAGCATCTACAAATTCCTGTTCCTCCTTGGCGGGATTGGTATCATCGAATCTTAGATTTACCGGAGCGTTATACCTTTCTCCTAAACCAAAATTCAAACAAATTGAAGATGCGTGACCAATATGAAGATACCCATTAGGTTCTGGAGGAAACCTAAAACGCAGATCTTTTTTAGAATGTGTAGAAGACAGATCGTCTTCGATAATATGTTCAATAAAATTGAGTGACTCGTTTTCGTTTGCCATAGTTGAAAAAATAATGCACAAAGGTAATTAATTAACTAACAACTTTACTATCCTGATTAGGTAACCAAATGGGATTTGTATCTTTGCGAAAATGATTTCAATGGGAACGATCCGTTTAAAAAATATAAAAATTTACGCCTTCCATGGTTGCTTGGTAGAAGAAGGAAAAATTGGTTCAGATTATCTGGTTAATCTTTCGGTAAAAGCGAACCTTAAAAAAGCTGCCAATACAGACGAATTAAGTGATACCGTAGATTATGTACATCTTCAGAAAATAGTAAAAGATCAAATGGCCACTCGATCAAAACTGCTTGAACACGTTGGTAAACGCATTATAGACGCTATTTTCAACGAGGTTGAAATGGTAAATTCGGTTAAAATAAAGGTGGCAAAGGTGAATCCGCCAATTGGTGGTGATGTAGCTGAAGTAAGTGTAACCTTAGAAGAGGAACGGTAATTTAAATTTAAATGCGGTATTTGTTTTTAATATTTTTATATTTGCAGCCATCTTTTGAGCATTGTTTCAGGAGATTCCTGCCTTCGCAGGAAGTTATGGCATCATGGCCGAGTGGCTAGGCAGAGGTCTGCAAAACCTTCTACAGCGGTTCGAATCCGCTTGATGCCTCAAAGAACCTTCAGGAATTATTCTGGAGGTTTTTTTATACAATTTATACTAGACGGGCGTTTCCAGACCTGCCTGCCGGAAGGCAAGCGCTCATATTTTCGGTCTGGATCGGGCTATCCCCTGCAATCTGCTACCACAGGATTTCCACTTCTATCCCTAACGCAGAAATTTTTTTACTTATTGTTAAATTGGTTCCTCTACAGGAGGTACAGGCTTTTCTAAAGGGTTATTCTGACCGGGAATTCGTTCTAGTCCCGCTTTTACTTCATTTGGGAAAATCCCTTGAATTAGCATAAGTACCCCAAAAGCGAGTATTAAAATGCTGACCCATTTTTTTGTCTTAAAGATAAACCTTGGGGTCATTTTGCTCTTTAATTTCTTTGCTAAACTAATCTTTAATAGGTCGGTTAAAAAGAACGTTACCAGAACAGTTGTTAAAAACCAGATCACTCCATTTTCGGAAGTGGTTAGCGCATTCGCCATAATAATTGTACCTATCCAACCGGCTAAAACACCAAAATTCACAAAGTTGAGCAGAAAACCTTTCAGAAATAAACCTCCTAAATTTTTCTTTACATTAACAGCATAATGTTCTCGGGCAATCTTTATAAAGGACTTAGCTGTTCTTATGTAAGAAATGATTCCATATGCAATTAACACAGCACCTCCAAAAATTAGTAAGCCAGGATCGTCTTTTACTTTCTCAAGTATCTTACTTGTACTAAAAAATGCCAGGATGATAAAAATAATGTCTGCTGTCATCGCTCCAAGATCGAAGAATACGCCGGCTTTAAAACCTTTGGTAATACTTGTTTCGATGAGAGTGAAAAATACAGGACCTATTGCAAATGCAAGTAGAAACCCGTAAAATGCCGCATAGAGTAAGCCGTCAAACATAGTTGAGTAAAAATACAAATTAGTTTAACCTAGTTTAACAGAAACTCTTATTTTTTCAGGACTCGATCTCTTTTTTATGACCTAACATCGTGAAGTCTAAATGCTTTCTAACAAGATCAGCGTTCTTTACTTTTACATAAACTTCATCACCTAACTGATAAACGTTCTTGGATTTCTGACCAATCACCGCAAACTCATCTTTATCGAAAATATAGTGATCATCCCTCAAATCCTGAGTTCTAACCATTCCTTCACATTTGTTGGAAATGATCTCTACATAGATTCCCCACTCTGTCACCCCCGAAATTACACCCAAGAAATCCTGATCTTTATGGTCCTGCATATACTTTATCTGCATATACTTGATACTATCCCTCTCTGCATTTGCAGCCAGGTTTTCCATATCACTAGAATGTGAACACTTATCTTCGTATTTCTCTTCTTTAGCCGATTTTCCATTTTCCAGGTAGTGCTGTAATAAACGATGCACCATAACATCCGGGTATCTTCTAATTGGTGAAGTAAAATGTGTATAATAATCGAAAGCCAGTCCGTAGTGACCAATATTGTTCGTGGTATAAACCGCTTTACTCATACTTCTAATTGCAAGGGTATCTACTAAATTTTGTTCTTTTCTTCCATGTACATCCTTCAGTAATTTATTTAACGATTGCGATGTCGACTTTCTGTCTCTGGTATCTAGTTTGTAACCAAAACGTTTGATAATATTTTCTAAAGCTGCTATCTTTTCATCATCCGGCTCATCGTGCACACGGTAAACAAATGTTTTTTTCGGATTTTGCTTTCCAATAAATTCTGCAACACTTCTATTAGCGAGCAACATAAACTCTTCAATAAGCTTGTTAGCATTTTTACTCTCTTTAAAATAAACTCCTTCCGGATTATTTTGAGCGTCCAGTTTAAATTTTACTTCCACCTTATCAAAAGAAATTGCTCCGGCATGCATCCGCTTTTTCCGAAGGATTTTTGCGAGTCGGTCGAGTTCAAGAATCGCTTCAGCGATAGGGGACTCTACTGTATATTCTTTGTCTGTAATCGAAATATCTGCCGGAATAGTGTAATGAGACTTCTCGCTACCGCTCGAAGTACCTTTAGATTCTATAATATGCTGTGCTTCTTCATAAGCAAATCTGGCATCACTGTAGGTTACTGTTCTTCCAAACCATTTTTTAACTATTTCAGCTTTGGTATTCATTTCAAAAACGGCAGAAAATGTATATTTTTCTTCATTAGGACGTAAGGAGCACGCACCGTTAGACAGTATTTCCGGTAACATTGGAACAACTCTATCTACCAAATAAACAGAAGTTGCACGCTCGTATGCTTCATCGTCTAATACCGTTCCTGTTTGTAAATAATGTGATACATCTGCAATGTGAATTCCAATTTCATAATTACCATTCTCAAGCGTTTGAAATGACAATGCATCATCAAAATCTTTAGCATCTTTAGGATCTATAGTAAAGGTAAGAACATCGCGCATATCGCGACGTTTAGCAATTTCGTTAGGATGTATCTTCGTATCGAGTTTATTCGCAAAAGCTTCAACTTCTGGTGGGAAATCGTAGGGTAAACCATACTGTGCTAAAATAGAATGAATTTCTGTGTTGTGTTCGCCCGGCATTCCAAGAACTTTCAGAACAGAACCAAAAGGAGAATCGGCTTTTTCAGGCCAGTCTTCCATTAAAACCAATACTTTTTCACCATCTTTTGCACCGTTAATTTTATTCTTCGGAATAAAGATATCGGTATGCATTTTATTATCGGTAACATCTACAAACGCGAAATTCTCCTGAACTTGAATAGTACCTACAAATTCGGTTTTTTTACGCTCTATGATCTTCGTAACTTCTCCTTCTTGTTTGCCACCCTTTTTACGTTTGAAAACGTAAACTTCAACTATATCTCCCTGCAGCGCCTTATTTAAATTCTTACTACTAACATAAATATCATTTTCGAGGTCTTCAACAATAATATATCCTTGCCCGCGACCAGCCATATCAACCTTCCCTGTATAATAATTCTGAGAAGGTGTTATGATAAACTTTCCTCTTTCAATTTCCTGAATGGTTCCTTTAGACTGTAGGTCGCGTAATTTTTTGATAATTTGATTTCTGCTACTCGGATCATCAACTCCTAATTTTGCAGCTATTTGTTTGTAGTTATATGGTTTAGAGTGATCTTTACGTAGAATAGCAACTATGCTTTGTGAAAGATGCCCTATTTTTTGTTTTTTACTTCTTTTTTTTCTTTTTGGCATTGTAATTTTTTAATTCATGTAAAAGTACTGTTTAAAAATCAATACAGTCTTCTTATTAATAAAGATTTAGTACCTTGTTATACAACCGTTAAGTAGTTAAATTGCTTCTTCGGTAGTTATATGAAAGACTTCAAAACCATAGCAATCTTTACATTTCCCAGCGAATATGCGGTATTGCAATTGCTATTCGATCAGCACGAAGTTCGTTATGTTTTTCAAAACGAAACTATGATCAGTGTCCTTCCTTTTCATTCTAACGCCTTTGGCGGTATTCGCCTTCAGGTTCATAAAGATGATATCATTAAAGCAAAGCGGATCATGAACGATTTAAATGACACTTCCGAATATAAAGTCGTATAAAATTCAGTTATCAACATCCATTACATATTCATCTTTTTTCTTTTTAAAAATTTAAATAAAAAATGATGGGTATTATAGCTTGTTAATATGTAGAATAACTTTTTTGATATTTGTGCTGTAATTAAGTTATAGCTAATTTTATTCATCTTATCAACAGTTTATGAGTATGATTTACTTCTGAAAAATAGTCAGTTGTATTTAATAGTTAACAGTTGTCAATAACTCATCTCAACATGTAAATTTTAATAAAAAAGTTATTTAAAATTGTTCGAAAAGCCAACTTAAAAACTCATAAATTTGGAATAACTGAAGAATAAAAAAATTGTATTATTCATAAATTCATGGCTATTGTAAAATCATTTCAATCCTGCAATTTTATTTCTAAAAATCGAAACTGTAAATATCAACATACATGTTAACTAAATTGTAAAAAAATGTTTACCATTTTATTATGAATTCAAACCTTATCTTTATATAAAATTCTATCCAATGAAAATAGCAATAGGAAACGACCACGCCGGTACAGATTATAAAAATACGATTGTTGATTACTTAAAGAATGAAGGACATGAAGTAATTAATCATGGTACCAATTCTGATGATAGCGTAGATTACCCGGATTTCGTGCATCCGGTAGCCTCCGATGTAGAAAATAAAACTGTAGATTTTGGAATAATTATCTGCGGAAGCGGTAATGGCGCTAATATGACGGCCAACAAACATCAAAAAGTGCGTTCAGCGTTGTGTTGGACGAAAGAAATAACTGCCCTTGCACGGGAGCATAACGATGCTAATATTTTGAGCATTCCGGCAAGATTTACAAGCGAACCACAAGCTTTAGATATGGTAAAGACTTTCTTAACCACCCCTTTTGAAGGCGGTAGACATCAACGGAGAGTCGAGAAAATTGCCTGTTCGTAATATAAATTATGGGACATAAGCACGAGCATAATCACTCCCATCCTGATCTAAAGGGTAGAAACCTACTCATTTCTATTGTTCTAAACATTCTAATTACTGTATCACAGGTAATAGGAGGTGTCATTTCAGGGAGTCTTTCTCTGTTAAGTGACGCCCTGCATAACTTTAGTGATGTCTTATCTTTAATTGTTAGTTATGTTGCAGATAAATATTCAAAAAAGGAAGCATCCATAAGCAAGACTTTTGGGTATAAAAGAGCCGAGATCATTGCTGCATTTGTAAATGCAGCCTCCTTATTAATAGTTGCGGTTTATTTAATTTATGAAGCCATTATCAGGTTTTTCAATCCGCAAACTATAGAAAGTGGTATCGTTATATGGCTTGCTTTACTGGGTATCGTTGCAAACGGATTTAGTGTTCTTTTACTTCGTAAAGATGCAAAAGACAATATGAATATGCGTTCTGCATATTTACATTTGTTTACAGATATGTCTGCCTCGGTTGCGGTATTAATTGGTGGTTTACTCATGAAGTATTTTAGTTGGTTTTGGGTAGATAGTGTGCTAACGGTTCTTATTGCGATCTATTTACTTTTTATGGGGTACGATCTCTTAAAAAAATCATTTAAAGTACTTATGCTTTTTACACCAGATGATTTAAACCTGGAAAAAATTAGCGCGACCATAATTGCATTTCCGGAGATTAAAAATGCACATCATATGCACGTATGGCAACTCAATGAAAAAGAAACACATTTGGAGGCTCATATTGAATTTAATAAGGATATAACAATATCGCAGTTTGATGAAGTTTCAGAAAAAATTGAAAAATTACTATTTAAGGAGTACGGAATTAACCACGTAAACCTTCAACCTGAATACAATAAGGACGACCCGAAAGATATTGTAGTTCAGGATTAACAACATACACGATTATGGAAATTCTTATCAAAGATTTCGAATCTCTTTCTACCTTAGAATTACACGATCTCCTCCAATTGAGAAGCGAAGTATTTGTTGTGGAACAAGATTGTGTGTATCAGGATATCGACGGAAAGGACCTAAAGGCGCTTCATGTTTTAGGTTATAAAGAAGGAAAAATTGTAGCATATACCCGATGCTTTGCGCCGGGCCTATACTTTGAAGAAGCCGCAATTGGGAGAGTAGTAGTAGAAGGGTCTCAGCGTAAATACGGCTACGGCCATGATATCATGAAAGCTTCTATTAAGGCGATACATGAAAATTACAAAACAAAGACCATAAAGCTTTCGGCGCAAACCTATCTTATAAAGTTTTATGAAGCTCATCAATTTCACCAAGTAGGGGAAGGTTACTTAGAAGATGGAATACCACATGTAGCAATGATAAAAAAATAGACCTTAAATTTCATTATTATTATTTTAAGGGGGTATTTATCGATTTATTGATAAATTTTAAAGAAACACCCCTATATTTTACCATACTTACTATAAAATTTATACATTTATTTCCTATTAAGTATAAATTTATAGGGGGTGGGTAGAAAGTTAAATTTTATTGTACTAGCAATTTTAGTTGTAATAAGTCTCTGGTTTGGTAGCGAATATGAGGTTGTTGAAAATGCACCATCCATAGATACCGGGGATACCGCCTGGATGATCGTCGCGAGCGCTTTTGTATTGTTAATGACTCCCGGCCTCGCTTTCTTTTATGGAGGTATGGTATCAAAGAAAAGCGTAATCTCTACCATGCTTCAAAGTTTTGTAGCCTTAGGAGTTATAAGTGTATTATGGGTTATTGTTGGATTTAGTCTGGCGTTTGGTGACAGTTTTTATGGAGTAATAGGTAATCCATTAACATATTTCAACTTTAATGGTGTTACTGTATCGCCTAATCCCGATTTTTCGGCAACAATTCCTTTTCTCTTATTTGCACTTTTTCAACTAAAGTTTGCTATAATAACTCCTGCCTTAATTACGGGGAGTTTTGCAGAAAGAATACGCTTTCGGAGTTACATTCTTTTTATGGTACTTTTTTCTTTAATTATATACTGTCCGCTTGCACATATGACGTGGCATCCCGATGGATTATTTAGAAATTGGGGAGTGCTGGATTTCGCAGGAGGAACAGTTGTACATATGTCGGCAGGTTTTGCTACGCTCGCCGGGGCTATGTATTTAGGAAAACGCAAACGCAAAATTGAGAAACCCGCGAATATTCCGTTTGTAATTTTGGGAACGGGATTGCTTTGGTTTGGATGGTTCGGATTTAATTCAGGATCTGCTTTGGGAGCAAATACAGATGCCGTAATCGCTTTTGCGAATACCAATTTAGCATCGGCAACCAGTATGATTTCGTGGATTTTTCTCGATAGAATGCGTAATAGAAAAATGTCATCCCTCGGCGCCTGTATTGGAGCAATTGTAGGATTAGTTGCGATTACACCAGCCGCAGGTTTTGTGACCCTTAGTCAGAGTATTTTTATAGGCTTTATTGCAGCTATTGTTAGTAATTACGCCATTCAACTTCACAAGAAAACAGAAATTGATGATACTTTAGACGTATTTCCAAGTCATGGAGTAGGAGGAATAGTTGGCATGTTACTTACGGGGGTATTGGCAAATGGTGTTGGATTGATACATGGAGAAACCACTACATTCTTATACCACTTGTTAACCTTAGTTCTGGTTACGGTATTTACTTTTGGAGGAAGCCTTTTACTTTACAAAATAACTGATATACTTTTACCGCTTAGAGTGAGAGAAGACCAGAAGACCAGGAGTACAGAGGACTTGACGCTTCACAGCATGGCGAAAACCTTGATTCTTAGATCTTGATTAAATTCTTCTGTAGATTTAGATCATTAAGCATTTCGTTGGTAAATTTATAATGTCCTTTCGTGGTAATTATCTTAAACCTCTGATTCCTCATTCTTGAGATCACGTCTAAGAAACGCCATTTCGATTTCAGAAGTAAGGGTTTTTTAGACTTCAGACTTAACTCAAAGTAATGTTTAATACCTTGTCGTTCGGCAACAATATCCGGGGTGATCTTTTCCTCAGTACCCTTTTTTAGGTACGACTTGGGCGTTTCAAAACCTTCAATATCTGCTTTGATATTTTCAAAACCTCTGTTTTCTAAATATGCAACCGACTCTTTTAGAAACGCATCATTTTCATCTTTGTCTATCTGTATCATAACTCATATGATACGAAAATTAGACGAGAATCCCTGTTAATGCCTTGTTAAGTCTTTTTAGAGCGAACATTTTTATTAAAAGGAATACCCAATTGTATCCCAATATTTTCGTCGTTGGTGTGGTCCGAAATATCCAAGCCATACTTAATCTTAGCGGTTTCTTCATATACAAAAGTTCCGAAGATCCTGTCCCAAATGGAAAGCATATTTCCATAATTACTATCGGTCCACGGAAGTTGATAATGATGGTGAAACTTATGCATATTGGGAGTAACTATTACATAACTTAAAGCTCTGTCCAGCCATAACGGCATTGCTATATTTGCATGAGTAAAATATGTAAATAGTACACTTAAAATGCGATAAAAGAAATAAAATGAAATTGGCATACCCATTATAACCACAGCTATCAAGGCGAAGCTTTCTCTTATAATAAAGTCTAAGGGATGATGCCTGGTACCGGTTGTTGCATCTACATTTTTATCACTGTGATGCACTATATGAAGTCGCCACATCCATTTCACTTTATGAAGTAAAAAATGAACCCCATACTGAGCAATGAAATCCAGCACAACGACCGATAATAATAACTCTACCCAAACCGGGGCATCAAAGAGATGTAATAAGCCAAATTGAGACTTATCTAACCAAATAAAAACACCGGCAGTTGCAATTCCAAAAACCGCATTAATTACCATAACGAATAGCAGCAAGATAAGATTGGTTTTTGCGTGTTTCCATTTACTGTACTTTAAAACAAATAAACGATAGTACCCTTCAAATATCCAGAATAGTGTGAGACAAAAAAATACCCATCCGGCTTTCATCCAGATGGGCATATTTTCAAAGAAGTTTAAAAAAGACTCCAAATTACTTTAATATTTTCTGATAACGTTTTTGGTCGTTTAATACCGAAACAGCTTCCAAAATTTCGGGATTGTGCTCAATTTGATACATATACAAACCATCACGATAAAAATAACGTTTAAGAATCTCATCTGAAAGTAACGACATAATTTCAGCTTTTTTCGAAACCACAGCTTTGTCTTTTGCTGCATCAATTGCAAGCATCAATTGATTATAACTTGTGTTGATATCCTCTTTCATATCATCATCTTCAGCACGACGCAAAGCTTCAGCAAATTCTTTTTCAGTTTCAGTTTCGTATTCAAAGTTATTCTCTTTCAGAAAATCAATAAATTTCTGAAAATCGCCATCGGTTAATTTAAAATCACTGTAACTACTTAACTCATGACTGTAGTAATATTCAGTAGCGAAATCAAAAATAGCATTGTCTTTTAGTAAAGCAGTAGTAACCGGACTAAATTTTGAAGTTTCTAATTCAATATCGGGTAAAATTCCTCCTCCGTCATAAACCGTTCTCCCACCCTTTGTTTTAAACGAATTATACTCTTTGGCATCTTTTCTAATGGGGTCACCATTCTCATCTCTGTTCCAGTAATCCAGTGCCTGAATACACCTTCCACTAGGGGTATAATAACGGGATATTGTTACTTTTAACTGCGTGCCATAAGTGAGTTTCTTAGGACGTTGAACCAGTCCTTTTCCGAAGCTACGTGCACCTACAACCACAGCACGATCCAAATCCTGCAAACCACCCGAAACGATCTCACTGGCGGATGCACTCCTTCCGTTTACCAATACTACTAACGGAATTTCAGTATCAACAGGCTCCTTACCGGTCTTATATGTTTTGTTATACTTCTCAATAACAGATTTAGTAGTGGTGATCACCTCACCCTTTGGCACAAATAGATTTACAACATCTATTGCTTCATTTAGCAGTCCGCCGGGATTACCTCGTAGGTCCAGAATAATCTTGGTAGCACCTTCCGCTTTAAGCGATTCTAATGCCGCTTTTGTTTCGATGGTTGTTTTCCTGTTAAATTTAGTTAGTACGATGTAACCCACATCATTGTGAATCAATTTATAAAACGGAACGGCTTTTACATCTATCGCCTCTCGTGTAAGTGTGGTAGTATTGGTTTTACCTTGTCGCAAATACGTTAATTCAACTTTAGATCCCGGAGCACCTTTTAACAGCTCCCCTGCGTCATCCTCAAAATCTGAAACCTTAATAGCGCCAATTTTAGTGATTTCATCTCCCGCTTTTAAACCGGCCTTGTCTGCCGGATAACCTTCAAAAGGTTCAATGACTATGATCTTTTCTTTTTCAGTACGCGCAGTGGCTCCAATCCCGGTGTAAACACCAGAGTTGTTAATTCGTGCATCCTCAACCTGTTGTTCATTCCAGTAAACTGTATACGGATCCAGATCTTCCAACATACCTGTTATAGCCTTGTCCATAAGAACCGCCGGAGTTACCTCATCAACATAATTCATGTTCAATTCTTTGTAGAGTGTGGTAAAGATCTCTATCTGTTTTGCGATCTCAAAAAAGTCACTTTTAAAACTTACGGTTGTAAACAGGATTCCCAATGCGACTATGGGAATCAATATTTTCTTTTTCATACTAACTGTTTTTGATGTGTGATTACTTAAATTCTATATCACTTAATGGAAGTCACACAATTCCGGTAAAAGTGATGATGAAGATATTTCGAACTCAATTTACGAAGACTTCTTTTTATTTCGTCTTAAAATTTTTCGAAGTACAATTACTACGATCGATGCTATTATAAAAAGTGGCCATAAATACAACACTCCAAGGAAAAACATTGAAATTCCATCCCAACCCCCTTTAAGCGAGTTGATCATCTTTTGTCCGTACGATTGGGTAATACCCGTTTCGGAAGTAAGTTCGTAAAACTCTATAGTAACAGTACTCATCGACACCTGACTCTCAAGATACTTTAACCTACCTTGCTTCGCTTCTATTTCTTCCCTGATTGTAGATAGTTCCCGCTCAATTTCGAGCATTTCCTTTACGTTCTTTGCCTGTTTCAACAATTCGAGATACCGATTTTCCAATTCTCTTTTCGCCTTTAATCTTGCATTAAGATCTACGAATTCTTCCGAAACATCTTGTCTCGAAACATTGTTTTGATCAAAATAATCAACCCCATCAGAAACACCAGCAATAAAGGCTTGAAAGTTTTCCGTAGGAATACGTATCACCATATTCTGGTAAATTCGGTTATAACTTTTACCCGAATTATCACTTTGCACAAAACCTTTGTATTGGTTTGCCAGCTCAAGAATTTTATTGTGAGTTTCTTCGATCTTCTCAGTTTCATACACTAAACGAGCTGTCTTAATGATCTTTTGCTCGATTATTTCCGAAGAAGGAGCGACATCTGCAGTTAGATCATCTGCTTGCTCATAGATCATTTCTTCCGTCTCCGAATACTCATAACCCGCCTCCTTGCTTTCTGAAGTTAAAATATTACCGGAGCCTCCGTTGGAGCATGCCATAACAAATAAAAACAGTAATCCGCTAATCATTTTCATAGTTTCCAAATTTTTAATGAGACAAAAAGAGCTGGTTTGTTGCTACAAAAACACCAAATTTAAGTTTTCACCTCCTCAAATTCTTCGTTCAATTTTTTAACTAAGCGCGCCATTGAGGTATTTAGAGTGGCATATTGTGGCCTATCTTTTCCTAGATATAAAAATAACAACGCAAATTTCTTGCCGTTATTTGTAGAAAGTGAATGTTTATTAAGTCGGTAAGCCTCACGCAATTGCCTTTTTATCCTGTTTCTGGTGACGGCTTTTTTAAAATTGCGTTTCGGAACGGCGAATGTTGCCTGCGTGACCGCACTGTCCTCCAGAGTTAAGAATAGAACTTTTAGCGGGAATTTAGTGTGTGTTTTTCCCTCCTCAAACAATTTTTTGATCGTAGTGGCACTTTTTAATTTTTCAGATTTCGGAAAACTAAAATTCATCATGTAAATGTATACTATTTGGGCGTTTGCGCCAAAGACGCACCGGGCTTTCGGCACTCGCTTCCAGACATATGTTTTAATCGGTCTGGAGAGCTCAAACAACTGCCTCGATCCCTAACGCAAAAACCCTGCTTCACGCAGGGTTTTTTATTATAAGAATAGTAAAATAAAGGCTTATTCGCCGTAAACATTATCTTCTGGGTTGATATCTGCCATACGCTGAGACGCATCGATCATCATGTTTTTAACCTTTTTTCCGTTTGTAATTTCAAATTCATAGGTAGGATATGCCCAGGCCCAATCTGATAATACATTGCGTTGTAAGGTCGGGAAAGGATTCGCTTTCTCTCCCCTCATCATTTGTAAAGGAATATAGAATGATTCCTGTGTTCCGTCTTCGTATGTAACATAAAGGTCTATTGGCATAGGCATCAAGCCAACTCTTTCCAAAGTTATTTTTGTTTTACCTTCTTCAGAAACAACACTTTGAATCTTATAATCAATAGTATTCGTGGTTTGAGTCCAATCTGTTAAATACCAATCCAATTCAAATCCGGAAACTTTCTCTGCAACTCGTATAAAGTCATTAGGGGTAGGATGCTTAAATTTCCATTCAGAAAAATACCGTTTTAAGGTTTCCTGAAGATTTTCTTTACCAATAACATATTCTAACTGAGAAAGAAATACAGCTCCTTTACTGTAGGCTGTAATTCCGTATGCACGATTGCTGGCATAACGATCTGCATGGGTTGATTGTGGTTGTTCGTTTCCGCTTTTTGCAAGAAAGACATATCCGCGATAAGATCCCGCATGCGGATTAGGATTATCTCCTTCTCCCATTACAACTTCCATAGCTTCATCCGAAATATAGCTGGTAAAGCCTTCGTCCATCCACTCGTGTTTAGACTCGTTCGTCGCTAACAAAAACTGAAACCAAGAATGCGCCATTTCGTGAGCAGTTACACCTACTAAACTTCCAAATTTGCGTTCTCCGGTAATTAACGTACACATTCCGTACTCCATTCCACCATCACCACCTTGAATTACAGAGTATTGTTTATATGGATATTCACCAATATTCTCGTTGAAAAACTCCATTAAAGCCGCTGTCTTAGGCTGTAGATTTTTCCAATTTTCGGCGATCTCAGGATTGTTTTTATAGAAAAAATGTAACTCTACACCATTAGGTCCGTTATATACATCATGTACATAATCCTTATCTGCAGCCCAGGTAAAATCATGAACGTTTGGTGCTATAAAATGCCAGGAGTATTTACCTTTTTTAGGCTTTATGGTCTTTTGCCCCGGTAAAGAGTAACCGTGTCCAATTTCTGCCGGATTTTGCAGGTATCCTGTTCCACCAATTGTATAATCTGCATCTATATTAATAGTCACATCAAAATCACCCCAAACACCGTGGAATTCTCTACCTATATAAGGATCTGCATGCCAGCCCTGAAAATCGTATTCGGCTAGTTTTGGGTACCACTGCGCCATAGAATACGCGACACCTTCAGTGTTGTCTCGTCCCGAACGACGAATTTGAACAGGTATTTGAGCATCCCATTTCATATTAAAAACGGTAGATTGTCCGGGTAAAATTGGCTTATTCAGTTTAACCTCTAATACCGTTCCTGCTACTTCAATTTTAAGCGGAGTTCCATCCTGCGTTAAAGAGGTTGGTTTAATGTAACCAATTTCTCCGGGAGATAATTTTGAAATACGATCTTTTACTCTACTATCCGGATCTGCAATAGTGCGAGAACGTACGTCCATTTCGCTCCCCGGTTGGAATGCATTGAAATATAAGTGATAAAAAACACGATCTAAAGTATCTGGTGAATTGTTCGTGTACGTTAATTCTTGTGTACCCTTATACTGATGATTTTTCGCATCCATATCGATCGTCATTTTGTAATCGACCTTCTGTTGCCAATACGAGGTATTGTTTTGGGCAAAAGAAGAAAATGCAATCACTAAAGTGAGGATACTGCTTAAAAATAGTTTCATTATCTAGACATTTTATCGGCCATAATGATGGCGTTGTACAAATTCACCATTTTTCCTGACTTAGAAATATTCGTGAAATTATCTTGGTTAGACGGATCACCGCCTAAAATTACAGGAGTTTTTGATGGAATACCGCTATTCATTAGGATCTGCTTTACTTCTGAAGCCTTCAAATCGGGGTATAAAGATCTTATAACTGCTGCCACACCTGCAACAGCCGGAGCTGCCATTGAGGTCCCCTGTAAGTATTCGTAAGTATTCAATGGGGTAGTAGACCATATTTTAACACCGGGAGCAAAAGCGTCGACGCTAGACTTTCCGAAGTTAGAAAAATTAGCCACCAGCTCACTTCCGTATTTAAAATTTGTTGCTCCAATTGTAATAAAGGTATCGCCCATTTCCGGACCTGTACCCTCCTGATCGTTAGGATATACCTGAGTTGTATCGAGATTAATACCTTCGTTTCCGGCAGCATTAACGATCAACACATCTTTTGAAGCGGCATATTTAATTGCATCCCAAACCCATTCCGGGTGTGGAGAATAATATTTTCCGAAGCTGGTATTAATAACTTTAGCACCGTTATCTACCGCGTAACGAATTGCTAAGGCAATATCTTTGTCGTATTCGTCACCGTCTGGTACTGCTCTACAAACCATTATTTCTACGTTACCTGCAACACCGTCCATTCCAATACCATTATTACGTTGTGCCGCAATAATTCCCGCTACGTGTGTTCCATGTTTAGCATCTTCTTTTTCAGGGTCCGGACCATCAACATCATTATTACCATAATTGGTATCTGTGATATCATCCGGGTCATCTCCTAATACACCTCTAAAGTCTTTTTCAAGATTAAAGTGTGTCTCTAGCCTGCCGCCAAAGTAGTCAACACCACTTGTAAGTTGGTCTATCACCTCCGGTACAGTATCGGCATAACTCAACATTTGAGTAAGTCCGGCTATGTATTGTTTTTCTTGTTCTGTTGGATTTTCAATGCCGGCCAGATCTTGCTTCGAATAATCTTCTTTACCAAATTTTTTGGTCATTGCCGCGTGCGCGGGTTGAACCTGAGCAAGAATTTGTTCATATTGCGCTTTATTGGCCATAGATTCTTGCGCCTCTTTTTCGTATTCAGCTTTTGCTTTTTGGTAAAGTGCAAATTCTGCGCGGTCTGCAGCACTTATCGAATTTTCTGTTTTTCCTTCGTATTTAGGTCCGAGTTTTTTTATGTAGCGGGCATATTCCATGTTTTCCCCTACGATATCTCCTAAGAAATTCCATCCGTGAATATCATCTACATAACCATTGTTATCGTCGTCTTTTCCGTTACCCGGGATTTCATCTTTATTGGTCCAAATAACATTTTTCAGATCTTCATGCTCAATGTCAACTCCGCTGTCAATAACACCTACTATAACCTTCTCACCTTTTTTCTTTTTGATAAGTTCGGTGTAAGCACGTTCAACACTCATCCCCGGGATCGTATCAGAAATAAGATCGTAATTTGCCCATTGTTTGGTTTGTACATCGCTTAGAGGTGCGGCTTTTAAGGGTAAAGTATCAATATTTTCAATTGGTGTAGACACAATTGGTGCCGATCCACCACAACTTGATAAAATTGCGGCAGTTGCTGCTACAAAAAAGTAGGATTTAAAAGATTTCATAAGTTAAGATTAATTAAAAAGTTCATTGAAGGAGAAGGTTTCATTGATCCGAACTCCCTTCTCGGTATGTTTAACTGTTATTATTTGATTGTGTGCGTCGTGTTCCAGGAACAAATAAAAATTATTGCTCGCGGCGACGTCTAAGAATTTTTCTTTTTCGGGCATGGTCAGCAAAGGTCTTGTGTCGTAACCCATAACGAAAGGTAAGGGTAAATGGCCGGCGGTGGGAAGCAGGTCGGCCATAAACACAATAGTTTTGTCTTTATATTTAATATGCGGAATCATTTGCTTTTCGGTATGACCGTCTGCAAAGAAGATACCAAAATCCATTTCGTTCGCTTCAGAAAAATCGATCTTAGTATTTTCTCCTTCCGAAGTAAGAGAACGAGTAGCATCGCCAACGAATTTTAACTGACCACTTTCTTCCATAGGAAGAATATTCTCTTTTAAAAAGGATGCCTGCTCTCTTTTATTAGGGCTTATAGCCCATTGCCAATGACGTGCATTACTCCAAAAAGTTGCATTTTTAAATGCGGGTTCATAACCGGTACGGTCTTTATTCCAACGAATACTTCCGCCACAATGGTCAAAATGCAAATGCGTCATAAACACATCTGTAATATCATCACGGTGAAAACCGTGTTTTTTAAGGGAACTATCGATATTAAAATCTCCCCATTTATAGTAATAACCAAAGAACTTGTCACTTTGCTTATCACCCATTCCGGTATCAATAAGTGTAAGTCGATCCCCGTTTTCAATTAGCAGACAGCGAGCTGCTATATCTATCATATTATTGTTATCGGCAGGATTTGTTCTAGACCAAAGGGATTTTGGCACCACACCAAACATAGCACCCCCGTCTAACTTAAAATTACCTGCTTCAATTGGATATAACTTCATACTCATTTTACGTGTGCGCAAATTACTAAAACTGTTACATTATGTTAAAGCAGTAGTAGATTAATTATGGTATTTTTAACAATCTCTGTGGTGAATAAGATTAAAAGTCGATTTAATTGATTCATTTATTATTATTTTTAGCCAAAATTTAACTATGCTCGAATTAGCAGGAATTATCATCTTAGGAATATTAGCCCAATGGGTTGCATGGAAATTTAAGATCCCTGCTATTCTGCCATTAATTTTGATCGGACTCTTTGTAGGGCCAATTTCTACTTTTATTTCTGAAGACGGATCACAATGGATTCAACCAATTTACAATGGCGAAAAGGGTTTTTTCCCGGACGAAAGTTTGTTCTATTTTGTTTCACTCGCCATTGGAATTATACTTTTTGAAGGTGGATTAACGCTCCGAAGAGGAGAAATATCAAAGGTTGGTCCGGTAATAGTTAAACTTATTAGTCTCGGTTCTGCAATCACATTTATTGGAGCCGGAGTAGCTGCACATTATATTTTCGGACTAAGTTGGAAGATTTCTTTTCTTTTCGCCGGACTTATTATTGTAACCGGGCCCACAGTAATTACCCCTATTCTGAGGAATATTCCGCTAAAAAAAGACGTTTCGGCTGTTCTAAAATGGGAAGGAATATTGATCGACCCGATAGGAGCCTTGGTCGCAGTTCTTGTATTCGAATTTATTTCCATTGAAGATCAGAATGCCGGATATACCAAGGAAGCACTTTTAGAGTTTGGTAAGATCGTTCTTATAGGTTTTTCCTTCGGAATCTCCGGAGGATACGCTTTGTACATGGCAATAAAGAAAAAGTTCATACCCCACTATTTACTGAATGTAGTATCACTTTCCGTAGTACTGTTAATTTTTGTAGAGAGCGATATATTTGCCCATGAGTCTGGTCTATTATCTGTAGTGGTAATGGGAATGTTCTTAGGAAATAGTGATCTTCCCAACCTTAAAGAATTACTTTATTTTAAAGAGTCACTTAGCGTTTTACTTATCTCCATCCTCTTTATACTTCTATCGGCCAATATTAGCTTAGACGACCTTTTATTGGTTTATAATTGGCAAACGGCGATATTATTGGCTGTGATCATATTTTTATTGAGGCCGCTGGGAGTTTTCCTCAGCACCATTAGCTCCTCTCTTAAAACCAACGAAAAACTTTTTATTAGCTGGGTGGGGCCTCGTGGTATTGTAGCCGCCGGTATTGCTTCTTTATTTGGAACGAAGCTAGTCTTGTTAGGTGAACCGGGAGCCGAATATATTACTCCTTTGGTTTTCGCTGTAGTTCTGGTTACCGTTTTGTTGAATGCTACCACGGCTCGCTTTTTTGCAAAAGTGGTGGGAGTTTTCTTAAGTACCTCAGAAGGTATGATGATCGTAGGTGCTTCAAAAGTGTCCAGACTTATCGCCACATATTTACAAAAAAACAACCGACATGTGGTTTTGGTAGACTCTAACCGATTAAATATTGATAAGGCAAAAGAACTGGGTTTAGATGCGATAAATGCGAATATTTATTCTGACGATCTTACCGATAATATTGAATTTAGTGATGTAGGTTACTTGATCGCTTTAACAGGTAATGATGAAATTAACAGACATGCAATTTCTCGCTTCGGAAGAGTTTTTGGTGAAAACGGAACGTACCGACTCATGAATACCGCCGAAATTAGTAACCCCAATAAGCCTACAGATACCACCGAACTATTTTCAACTACTCATGACTTTATTAAATTTACTGAAGTCGCAAGAAAGTATCCTTCTATTCAGGAGATCAGTGTGGATTCAAAGAATCAGTTTCTTCGTATTTTAAGTATGATCGAAGAAAATGAAAATGCCATTGCCTTGTTTCTAAAATCGGCTGGTGGAAATATAGATCTTATTCATGCACCTTCCGAAATGTTGGTTGAAGAAGGCAGTCAGGTTGCGTATTTAGGAAAACCAATGGATTTTGAAGATGTGGTGAATGCGACAAGAGATGAAAACGAAGACTCTGCTTAAAAATAAATAATTGTTATTACCGTTAGCTTCAAAGAATAGTTATACATGAAATTTTTTCTGAAACCACTTTTTATTTTATTAGCATTCTATGCCTTTGTATCATGTAAAAAAGATGATGGTGGAGGTTGTGTTAATTGTACTTCCGATCAAACAATGACCTTTGAGGTTTGTGAAAATAGCGATGGTAATGCCACTGTTAATGGTGAAAACACTAACACCTCATTCGAAGTTTATATAGATGACCTACAGGCTGCAGGTGCCAATTGCGGGGGATAATTAAACAATCTGGTATTGTGATTATAGTTCCGACTATCTTTCTAAAAGGCCTCCTAAGCGAGCCCTTTTTTTAATCATTAAGTTTAAGTACCGCCATAAATGCTTCTTGCGGAATTTCAACATTCCCAACCTGGCGCATACGTTTCTTTCCTTTTTTCTGCTTTTCCAATAATTTTCGTTTTCTGGAAATATCACCCCCATAACATTTAGCGGTAACATCTTTCCGAAGTGCTTTTACAGTTTCTCGCGAAATTATTTTTGCGCCAATAGCCGCCTGAATTGGAATATCAAATTGCTGTCTCGGTATTAATTGCCGTAGTTTTTCACACATTTTCTTACCAATATCGTAGGCGTTATCCTTGTGTAACAAAGCCGAAAGTGCATCAACAACATTACCATTTAATAGCACATCCACCTTTACCAAATGCGAAGTACGCATTCCAATAGGGGAGTAATCGAAAGAAGCGTAACCTCTGGATACCGTTTTTAACCTATCGTAAAAATCGAAAACAATTTCGGCCAGTGGCATATCGAACGAAAGCTCAACACGCTCAGTTGTTAAATATGTCTGATTGGTAATTTCACCTCGCTTTTCAATACAAAGTGACATTACGTTACCAACATAATCAGATTTTGTAATGATCGTAGCTTTAATATAGGGTTCTTCAACGCGGTTTAATGACGAGGGTTCCGGAAGATCTGAAGGATTGTTTACCAGTATAACTTCGTCCGGATTCTTATGAGTGTAGGCATGATAAGATACGTTAGGTACCGTAGTAATCACGGTCATATCGAACTCACGCTCCAAGCGTTCCTGGATGATTTCAAGGTGTAACATTCCTAAAAACCCACATCTAAATCCGAAGCCTAAAGCGGCAGAACTTTCCGGTTGAAATACTAAAGAAGCATCGTTTAGCTGTAATTTTTCCATCGAGTTACGAAGTTCTTCGTAATCTTCGGTATCTACCGGATAAATCCCCGCAAATACCATAGGCTTTACATCTTCAAAACCTTCGATCATGTTTGTGGTAGGATTTTTCGAATCGGTGATCGTATCCCCTACCTTTACTTCTTTGGCTTCTTTAATACCTGTAATGAGATAACCCACATCACCGGTTTTAATAACATTCTTTGGCGCTTGCTTCAATTTTAAAGTTCCTACTTCGTCTGCGTAATAGGACTTTCCGGTTGCCATAAATTTTATGTGCTGTCCTTTGGTTATTTCACCGTTCAAAACACGGAAATATGTTTCTACACCTCGAAATGGATTGTAAACTGAATCGAATATTAGTGCTTGTAATGGTTCATTTGGCTCCCCTTTTGGCGCAGGAACCCGCTCAATGATCGCTTTTAGAATTTCATCGATGCCAATCCCGGTTTTAGCACTTGCAGGAATAACTTCTTCCGGATCACACCCCAAAAGATCAACTATATCATCTGTTACCTCCTCAACGTTAGCCGATGGAAGATCAACTTTGTTTAATACCGGAATGATCTCAAGATCGTTCTCCAAGGCTAGATAAAGGTTGGATATTGTTTGCGCCTGAATGCTTTGAGCAGCATCTACAATTAAAAGCGCTCCTTCACAAGCCGCAATGGAACGTGATACTTCGTAAGAAAAATCGACGTGTCCGGGAGTGTCAATTAAATTTAAAATATAATTTTCGCCTTCGTATTCATAATCCATTTGTATGGCGTGACTCTTAATAGTAATACCGCGTTCTCGTTCGAGGTCCATATTGTCGAGCAATTGATCCTGTTTTTCCCGAGAAGTTACAGTACCAGTTGCATCCAAAAGCCTATCGGCCAACGTACTTTTTCCGTGGTCTATGTGAGCGATGATGCAAAAATTTCTAATGTTCTTCATAAAATCTATACCTCAGTACCTTTAATGTGCAAATATAGATTAAATAAGTACATTAAAATACTGCTATTTTCCAGTAATTGGTTTACTAATATGAATTAAAGTTTTTATACTAATTAAGAAAGGCATAACTTTATAGATTGTTTTGGAAGTATGAAAATTCTGTCGGAAGTATATTTTCAAAACAAAACAACCTAGCAAACCTAATAAACCCATTTTTTGTGGATATGAAAAACTTCATCATCCTCTTTATGTTTCTACATTCTTGTTTTTTATTTTCTCAAAGTAATTCGGTCAAAGGAATTGTTACGAATAATGAAAATAAACCACTTTCCTTTGTTACGATCTTAATATTTGAGAAGGATGCTTCGGAAGCTATGACCGGGACTTCATCCGGGGATAATGGGTTTTTTTTACTATCGAATTTAGAGGCTAAAACATATGAGATTTCCTTCAGTTATATAGGATACAAAGAAAAGTCTGTTGAAGTTACGGTCTCTTCCGAAGAAGATCTTGGAACAATTATTCTTGAAGAAGAAGCTGAAACACTGGATGAAACAGTTGTGGTAGCGAAAATGCCAACGATCACCAGAAGTCTCGACCGACTGGTATTTAACGTAGAGAACACGGCTCTCTCCTCGGGTTCCGGCTGGGATATTCTACGAAAAACTCCCGGAGTTATAACTATTCATAATAATTTAAAGATAAAAGGGCAGGGAGCGACCGTATATCTCAACAATAGAAAGGTTCAAATTACAGCTTCAGAACTAAAAACATTTCTTGAAGGTTATTCGGGAACGAATATCAAGTCGGTAGAAGTTATTCAAAATTCATCGTCAGAATACGACGCAGATAGCGGACCTATTTTAAATATCACCACAAGCAAAAATGCTTCTTTGGGATATAAAGGGACTCTAAACGGAAGCTTTACTCAGGCTATTTTTCCTAAATATACCATGGGAACCAGTCATTTCTACAAGAATAAAAAGCTGAATATTTTTATGAATTACTCATTTAACCCTCGTAAGGAATTTAAGGAAGATGAGGCCGAGATAAATTTTATAAATGCAAACAATACTGTGTTTTCAAGATGGGAAAACGATTTTAATCGCACCACCAGATCTAGTACGCATAGCGCCAATATAAGCGTAGATTACGATTTTAATGAGACTAACACACTAAATATTACCACAAATTTGTTGCATTCGCCAAATAGAACCTTTCATAATAACATTATTAATGAGGCTTTTAACGCTCAGTATGTTTTAGATTCAACTTTTATTAGCAAAAGCAAATTAAGAAATGACTTAACAAATACTGCTGTCGATGTTTTCTATAAACGAGACCTTAAAACTGAAGGCGCTCATATTAGTGCAAATTTTCACTATACCGATTACGACCGGGAACGAAATCAAAATGTGAGTACAGATTACTTTCAAGCTAATGATTCGTTTATTCGTAACTTTTCATTTTTTACGAACGCCGCACAGGAAATTGCCATTTATACGGGGCAATTAGATTATGAAACACCCTTACTGGGAGCTAAATTTAGCGCAGGGGTTAAGGGCTCGATAATTGATTCCAAAAGTGGAATTAACTTTTTCGATTTTGAGAACGGAAATGAAACATTAAACCCCGAGAGGTCAGACCATTATCGATACGATGAAAAAGTGTATGCAGCATATACGACCCTTACTAAAATCTGGGAGAAATGGAACTTAAAACTTGGGCTACGTGCCGAACAAACAGATGCCAGTGGAGCTTCGTTAACGTTGAATGAAGAAAATGATCAAAACTACTTTGAGCTATTTCCTTCCTTACATCTGCAACGTATTTTTAACGACAATCACAGTCTAGCTTTCAATTATAGCCGAGGTATTTCCCGACCACGATATGAAGAGCTCAACCCGTTCGCATATTTTTTAAACGAAAACAATTTTCAGATAGGAAACCCCACTTTAGTAGCTAATATTAGCCATGAGTTTAACCTAAATTATACTTTAAATAATAAGTACTTTTTTGACCTGTATTACAGAGATCGCGGACATTATATCGGAACACTAAGTTTTCAGAATAATGAAAATCAAACCTTACGCTCTACACAGCAGAATTTGGTCGATGCAATTTCTTACGGTTTAGATTTTACGCATTCCAGGTCTTTTACAAAGTTTTGGTACTTCTATACTTATATGTCTGTTTTCTACGAAAAAGAGACTTTCATTGCCCTGGAAAGCGACAATGTGGAGGTAACAAATGACATAACGGGGTTTTTCGGGCAGTTTTATAATAACTTCACCTTGTCAAAAAATGGAAATCTCACCGGAGAAATTACGCTCACATATTGGTCCGGATTCATTTTTGGTTCTTTCGATCAAGACACTAACACCAATCTTTCCATAGGATTGCGTAAAACTTTTTGGAACAACAGAGCTATGATATCTTTAGTAGGAGAAGACATTCTTGGGAAGGCAAACTCACGCCTCACTTCAAGATATTTAAATCAGGACTATTCATATTTGGCAGTAGCCGAAACTCAATTTATTCGCCTCGGATTTACTTATAACTTCGGAAACTTTCGATTGGAAGATAATAAAAGAAGGATAGACAAAACTGAAAGAGACCGATTAAACACCCAATAGGTTTAATGTTGCAGATATTTTCTACTTTTGCAACGATAAATCGGAAGAATTTTGCCAAAAATAGGAGACATACAATTACCAGAATTTCCATTGCTCTTAGCGCCTATGGAAGATGTGAGCGATCCACCATTTCGTGCACTTTGTAAAGAGAATGGTGCAGATGTGGTATATACCGAATTTATCTCTTCCGAAGGGCTAATTCGCGATGCCGCAAAAAGTGTTATGAAGCTCGATATATACGAAAAGGAACGCCCCGTGGGGATTCAAATTTTTGGTGCTGTACTGGATTCAATGCTGCGTAGTGTAGAAATAGTTGAGGCCAGTAATCCCGATATTATCGATATCAATTTCGGGTGTCCGGTAAAAAAGGTGGTTTCAAAAGGAGCCGGGGCCGGAATATTAAAAGATATCGACCTTATGGTAAGTTTAACCGAGGCAATGGTTAAGCACACCAAACTTCCTGTTACCGTTAAAACCCGCTTGGGGTGGGATGAGGATTCAATTAAGATCGTTGAGGTAGCAGAGAGGCTTCAGGATGTTGGTTGTAAAGCAATTTCTATTCACGGTCGTACAAGAGCTCAAATGTATAAAGGAGATGCAAATTGGGCACCTATTTCAGAAGTGAAGAACAATCAGCGAATGCATATTCCTGTTTTTGGAAACGGTGATGTTGATACTCCGGAGCGCGCAATGGAAATGCGGGATAAATACGGATTAGACGGTGCGATGATTGGTCGTGCCAGTATTGGCTATCCTTGGTTTTTTAGAGAAGTGAAACACTTTTTTGAAACAGGAACGCATGCTACTCCTCCTACCATGACCGAACGTGTAGCCGCTGCCAGACGACACCTCGAAATGGCAATAGACTGGAAGGGAGAAACCTTAGGCGTTTTTGAAACACGCCGTCATTATACCAACTATTTTAAAGGGATTCCTCACTTTAAAGAATACCGTATGAAAATGGTGACCAGTGACGATTCGGCTTCAGTTTTTGCCGCGTTCGATGAAGTATTAGATAAATTTGGCGACTTCCAATTCGTCTAAACCAACAACTTTTCCCGCACTCTACTCGATGCCAGTTTTGAAGCTATGATTCCTAAAATGGTGATCGTTGCGAATACGATCAAAATATTTAATGGTTTCAGTTTTACCGGATATGGTAAGGTTGCTGTAATGTTTATAAACTCGAATTGCAGTTGAGCCCATACTGCGAGAACTCCTAAAAAGATCCCTAAGGCACCTCCCAACGTGGTCATGAGCGTACCTTGTAGAAAAAATATTCGTCTTATATCCTTTAAGTTCGCACCCACATTATACAGTGTTTTGATGTTTTTTCGCTTGTCAAGGATCATCATAATTATCGAACCAATTACATTAAATAATGCAATAATTAGCACCAAAGTGAAGATGAGGTACACCGCAATATTTTCGGTATTAAGCATTTTATAAAGCGCATCATTTTGCTGAATTCTGTTTTTAATAATTATATCTTCGGAAAAAATAGCCTGTAACTTTTCGCGGGCCAACTCTTCTGAAGCGTTCGAGGCTAATTTAAATTCTACCGAATACACTTGTGTGCTGTCGAGTTTCAATAAAGAACGGGCAAAATCAATATCTGAAAAAACATATTTACTGTTCAGGTCTTCATTTACTTCGTATATTCCCGAAACAACAACATTTTCTTTGGTGAAAGCTTGCGATGGATCTAAAGCATTTATTTGCCCGATACCGGGTCTGGGTACGAATATTTCTAACGGATTGCCATAATCTCTGGTAGACATAGAAAGTTTGTTCGCTGTAACGATGCCCACCACTACTTCATTTTGGTTAGGGACGAACCACGAATCGTAGAATAAAATACTATCTACGGGATTCACCAAATCGTACGAAGCGTCAACACCTTTAATATAAGCGATGTTACTTTTTCCTTTGTATTGGAGAAAGACCCGTTCTTCAATTATTTTGGAATAGGCTTCTATCTCTTTAATTTTTTTAATTTCCTGTTCACCATTTGGAGTTAACGAGAAAGTTTTTCCGCTTGCGGGAATTATCTTGAGATCACTATCAAAAATGTTAGTGTATTGCAGGCTGAAATCTTTAAGTCCGGCAAAACCTGAGAGTACTATAAAAAGTGACATAGCACCCACAACCACACCAATGGCGGCAATTATAGTAATTATGTTTATAGCGTTGTTACTGCTCTTCGAAAACAGATACCGTTTAGCGATATAGAGCGAAAAGTTCACCTTAAGATTTTTTTCTTTTGGGGAGTAATTCAGGATTAACAATTGGATTCTCTTCTCCCTTTACCGCTTTGTCAATTTTATCTATATACTCTAGCGAATCGTCATTATAGAAACTAAGATCGGGCATCTTTCTCAATTGATGTCTGGTAAGCTGCGCTATCTGGTGTTTTATCGAAGGTTTCAGCGTATTGAGTTCTTTAACCACATTTGTGGCTTTTTCAGAAGGGAAAACACTTACGTAAACTTTTGCAATGGAAAGATCTACAGTTACGTTTACCTTACTCACTGAAATGAGAATCCCTAACTGTCCCGACTCCCGAAGCATATTTTGTAATACGTTTGCAAGATCATTTTGTAAAACGCCCGCGATCTTTTTTTGTCTGTTACTTTCTTCCATATTGCAAAAGTAGTACAATTAAAGCTTTTCTAATAGGTTGTACATACAGTACTTTTCTTTTTCTGAAAACTTATACATTATATAGTAGGGGTATAGGTAACAACTTTTGTTATTTTTGAAAAGGATAAATTTGAAACTATGCACAAGATAGAACATATAGGGATAGCAGTAAAGAACATAGAATCGGCAAATGCTGTTTATAAGAAGTTGCTCGGGTACGAGCATTATAAAACCGAAGAGGTCGCAACAGAAGGGGTAAAAACATCATTTTTTAAATGTGGAGAGAGTAAAATTGAATTGTTAGAGGCTACTCGCGACGATAGTCCAATCGCCAAATTTATTGATAAAAAGGGAGAAGGAATTCACCATATTGCCTTCGCTGTTGACGATATAGTTGCCGAAATAGAACGGTTGAAAAAAGAAGATTTTATCGTGCTAAATGAGCAACCTAAACAAGGCGCAGATAATAAACTAGTAGCTTTTTTACATCCAAGGTCTACTAATGGCGTGTTGGTAGAGCTTTGTCAGGAAATAAATAATAATAAGAAATAGTTTGCAGTATTTGCAAAGAGTATTAAATTTGCAACCTATTTTAGGTCCCATAGCTCAGCTGGTTAGAGCACCTGACTCATAATCAGGGGGTCCATGGTTCGAGCCCATGTGGGACCACTTTTTTTGATAGAAGGTTTTTGAAATATTGAATTTCCATTTTTGGATATAATTTTTTAAAAAAAGGAACGTTAGTAGTTTTGGATATAACCCCACCTTATCTGTTGAAAATGAGAAGGGTGTTTATTAAGTAATTATGAATTAAATTTCAAAAAAAGGCTTTTTGCCGATTTTTTTAGTATTTTGCCGAACAAATTAAAGGACGAATTTAGTTAATAACATTGTTGATAATTTGTTTTTTTCTTTGAATTTTAAAAAAAATCATTACATTAGCCCCCAATTATGCGACCCCAAATCGTTAAAACATTAGCCTCCGTATTATGCTTTTTTGCATGTACAATTATGCTCGGACAGACCGCTGGTGGTAGTTCGGGTCCGCCTGCACCGTCTTTCGGACCGTGCCCAGGTCCGGCGCCATGTGAATTAGGACTTCCCTTAGATACAAATCTCGTAGTACTTCTTATTGCCGGTTTAGCGTATGGCGGATACGTTGCTATGGCTCGATTTAGAGCTAAGAATACCCCTGCGTAATCCTGCTAACATATTTTCCAATCACATCAAATTCTAGATTTACCTTACTGCCAATTTCAATTTTGTGAAAATTAGTATGCTCATATGTATAAGGTATTATCGCTACACTAAAACTGCTTTCTTTAGAGTTTACAACTGTTAAGCTAACCCCATTTACAGTGATGGAGCCTTTTTCGATAGTTATATTCCCCGGGTCTTGCCTGTATGTAAAAGTAAAGATCCAACTTCCATCTTGTGACACTATATCGGTGCACTTGGCTGTTTGATCAACATGTCCCTGCACTATATGACCGTCTAAGCGATCTCCTAGTTTCATAGCGCGCTCTAAATTTACGGCATCACCCACCTCCAATTCATCCAGGTTTGTTTTACTTAATGTTTCTTGAATTGCCGTAACTACGTACGACGATTCATTTAAAGTTACAACGGTTAAACAAACCCCGTTATGGGAAACACTCTGGTCTATCTTAAGTTGCGGAGTTAAGTTACTCGCAATTTCAATATGCAAATTATTCCCGTCTTTCGAAAGACTCTTTATTTCCCCAATCTCTTCAATTATTCCCGTAAACATGGATACATTTAATTACATTTGTAATGCAAAAGTAACAATTAGAAATCATCTTAATTAAGAAGAATTCACTCAAATGAAGAAGAAGGACAAAATAGTAGTAGGTATCTCAATTGGAGATCTCAACGGAATAGGAAGTGAGATCGTGTTAAAAACTTTTGAGGATACAAGAATGTTAGAGTTTTGTACTCCTGTTATTTTTGCTTCAGTTAAACTGATGTCATTTTTTAAGAAGGAATATGGCCTAGATATAAAACTTCAGGGAATCGAATCTGTTGACAACATCATCCCAAATAAAGTGAATGTACTAAATGTCTGGAAGGAACAAGTAGATATTAACTTCGGAAAGGAAGACCCAAAAATTGGAGAGTACGCAATTAAATCCTTGACCGCGGCGGTTTCGGCATTAAAGAACGAAAAAATTGACGTGCTGGTCACTGCGCCCATAAATAAATCTAATGTCCAGTCTGAAAGTTTCAACTTTCCCGGACATACAGATTATCTCGCCCAAGAACTTGAAGGAAATAGTTTAATGTTGTTAATTTCTGAAACGCTAAGAGTAGGGTTATTAACAGATCATGTTGCGGTAAAAGATGTCGCAAAAAATATTACCCGGGAAGTAATTGAAAAAAAGATCAATACCATACACCGAACATTAATTCAGGATTTCGGTATTGAAAAACCTAAGATCGCGGTTTTAGGTATCAATCCGCACACCGGAGATAATGGAGTTATAGGAAATGAAGATGACACTATTTTACGTCCGGCATTAGACAATCTTAGAAATAACGGGAAGACGGTTTTTGGTCCTTATGCTGCCGATAGCTTTTTCGGCACAGGAAATTATAAAAATTTCGATGTTGTTATAGCTTCATATCATGATCAGGGGCTAATCCCTTTTAAGACTTTAGCGTTTGGTTCGGGGGTTAATTTTACAGCAGGTTTAAATAGAGTTCGAACTTCCCCGGATCACGGCACGGCCTACGATGTTGCCGGAAAAAACATTGCCTCTTATGACTCGTTTAAAGAGGCGGTTTTTAGTGCTATTAAGATTTATAAAACCAGAAAAGAGTATGAAGAATTATCGAAAAATCCACTTCAAATTAATCGAAAACCAAGCTTTGTAAAAAAGAAGTGATAAATTAATTTGCTATTCAAATAATTTTTTATCTTTGCACCCGCCTTATTCGTAAGGTGGTGATGTTAAATAAGGTGTGAAAATGAGGGAACTGAAAGAATTTACTATTCCTTTTGTGGGATTAAAAGCAGGAGAACACCAGTTTAATTTCGAAATTAAAAAACCGTTCTTTGAGCATTTTGAGTATGACGAATTTAATGACGTAGACATTGATCTCGATGTACTTTTGGATAAAAAAACAACATTGCTTGAATTTACACTTTCTTATGAAGGTACTGTAAATGTTCAATGCGACTTAACCAACGAACCTTACGATCAGGAAGTTTCGGGTGATTTTCACTTTATTGTTAAGTTTGGTGATGAATTCAATGATGAGAATGAAGAGCTTTTAATAATTCCTCATGGGAGTTATGAGGTGAATATCCAACAGTATATTTATGAATCTATTATTCTGGGTTTACCCAGTAGAAGAATTCATCCGGGAGTTGAAGACGGAACATTACAAAGTGAAATACTTGAAAAACTTGAAGAATTAAGACCTAAAGGAATTGAAGAAACCGAAAACAATTCTGAAGGCGATACAACAGACCCAAGGTGGGACACATTAAAAAAACTATTAACGGATAAATAATATATAGTAATGGCACATCCTAAAAGAAAAATCTCGAAAACAAGAAGAGATAAAAGAAGAACACATTACAAAGCTACTGCACCTCAAATTGCGACAGATCCTACTACAGGTGAATCACATTTATATCACAGAGCACACTGGCATGAAGGTAAACTATACTACAGAGGTCAGGTTGTAATTGATGCAACAGAAGAGGTAGAAGCCTAATCTTATTTTCATTAGAAAATTAAACTCTCGCACTAGCTGTGAGAGTTTTTTGTTTTTTTACTTTTTAAAGGTCAAAAACAACTTATTTTCACTTATTTTTGATTAAAATTTAGTAATTTTCCTTGCTTTTAGAGGATTTTTCACCTTTTCAAGCATATTAATTCAATTTTATGAATAATATCACGGCAGCTATTACCGCTGTAGGGGGCTACGTTCCAGACTACGTTTTAACGAACCAGATCCTGGAAACTATGATGGACACCAATGATGAATGGATTACTACCCGAACCGGTATTAAAGAGCGCAGGATTTTAAAAGATAAAGATAAGGGCACTTCTTTTTTGGCAATACAAGCCGCAGAGGATCTCTTAAGAAAAAGTAACACCGACCCAAAAGATATCGATATGGTGATTATGGCAACTGCCACACCAGATATGCCGGTCGCAGCAACAGGCGTTTACGTAGCCACTCAAATAGGTGCCGTAAACGCTTTTTCATTTGATCTGGTCGCGGCGTGCTCAAGTTTTCTCTTCGGAATGTCTACCGCAGCCAGATATATTGAATCTGGAAAATATAAAAAAGTACTTCTATTAGGTGCCGATAAAATGTCTTCAATTATTGATTATGAAGACCGTACAACCTGTATCATTTTTGGTGATGGAGGAGGAGCGGTATTATTTGAGCCAAACCAAGAGGGGCTGGGGCTACAGGATGAGTATCTTAGAACCGATGGCATTGGCAGACCACATCTTAAAATTGATGCGGGAGGATCTTTACTCCCGGCTTCTACCGAAACAGTTGCAAATAAACAACATTACGTTTTTCAGGATGGAAAGACAGTATTTAAATTTGCTGTTTCTAACATGGCCGATGTTTGCGAACGTGTTATGAATTCTAATGATCTGTCCGGTGAAGATGTTAACTGGTTAGTGCCTCATCAGGCAAACAAACGAATTATCGATGCAGCCGCAAAGCGGATGAATCTCCCGGAAGAAAAAGTTATGATGAATATTCATAAGTATGGAAATACTACTTCAGCTACTTTACCACTCTGCCTTTGGGACTACGAGAAAAAACTAAAAAAGGGGGATAATTTAATTTTTGCTGCCTTTGGAGGTGGCTTTACATGGGGTGCCGTCTACTTGAAATGGGCCTACGATTCAAAATAATAACAACAGAATACCAAAATCAAAAAGCATGGATTTAAAAGACATTCAAAATCTAATCAAATTTGTGGCAAAATCTGGAGCCAGTGAAGTAAAACTGGAAACAGAAGATGTGAAGATCACAATTAGAACCGGTAGTGACGATAATAAAGGGGAAACCACATACATACAACAAATTCCTGCTATGTCTGCACCTCAACAGCAAGTAATGCAGCAACCCGTAGCAGAAGCCGCTGCTCCTGCTCCAGCAGAAGCTGCCAAAGACGACAAATATATCACGATAAAATCACCAATTATAGGTACATTTTATAGAAAGCCATCACCGGATAAACCAGTTTTCGTTGAAGTAGGGGATACCATAAATGCCGGAGATGTTTTGTGTGTTATTGAAGCAATGAAGCTTTTTAACGAAATTGAAAGCGAAGTTTCCGGAAAGATCGTAAAAGTATTAGTAGATGATTCGTCTCCGGTAGAATTTGATCAACCTTTATTTTTGGTCGACCCTTCTTAAAAGTCAAATCAGAAATCACAAGAATCATTGCTATTTATAAATAGTATATGATTCATGAGATTTGAAATTTCAGAAAAGTATGTTTAAAAAGATATTAATTGCCAACAGGGGAGAAATAGCACTACGTGTAATTCGTACCTGTAAGGAAATGGGCATAAAAACAGTCGCTGTTTATTCAAAAGCAGACGAAGAAAGTTTACATGTTCGTTTTGCAGATGAAGCTGTTTGTATTGGTCCAGCACCAAGCAGTGAGAGCTACCTTAAGATATCAAATATAATCGCCGCTGCCGAAATTACCAATGCAGACGCGATTCACCCGGGCTACGGATTTCTATCTGAAAATGCTAAATTTTCGAAGATCTGTGATGAACACAACATAAAGTTTATTGGAGCTTCAGCAGATATGATCGATAGAATGGGTGACAAAGCGAGAGCTAAAGCAACCATGAAAGAGGCCGGTGTCCCTTGTGTACCGGGAAGTGACGGCATTATTCCCGACTTTAAGGCTTGTAAGAAAATAGCCAAAGAAACCGGATACCCTGTCATGCTGAAAGCTAGTGCCGGAGGTGGTGGTAAAGGAATGCGAGCGGTGTGGAAAGAGGAAGATCTTCAGGATGCCTGGGAATCTGCAAGACAAGAAAGTAAAGCCGCGTTTGGTAATGACGATATGTACATGGAGAAGTTGATAGAAGAGCCTCGTCATATTGAAATACAAATTGTGGGTGATAGCACCGGAAAAGCCTGTCACTTAAGTGAAAGGGATTGTTCTGTACAAAGACGACACCAAAAGTTGACCGAGGAAACTCCTAGTCCGTTTATGACTAAAAAACTTCGGAATGAAATGGGACTAGCTGCAGTTAAAGCTGCAGAGTTCATTAAATATGAAGGTGCCGGAACCGTAGAGTTCTTAGTAGATAAACATCGTAATTTCTTCTTTATGGAGATGAATACGCGTATTCAGGTTGAACATCCAATTACCGAACAAGTGATCGATTTCGATCTTATACGGGAGCAAATCCTTGTGGCAGCAGGCGTGCCGATCTCCGGAAAGCACTATACGCCAAATCTCCACTCAATTGAGTGTAGAATAAATGCCGAAGATCCTTATAACGATTTTAGACCGTCGCCGGGAAAAATAACTGTATTACACGCACCGGGAGGACATGGGGTTAGATTAGACACCCATGTGTATGCAGGCTATACCATTCCGCCAAACTACGACTCCATGATCGCAAAACTTATTACCACGGCACAAACGCGTGAAGAGGCAATAAGTAAAATGAAACGTGCGTTAGACGAATTCGTTATAGAAGGAATTAAAACAACTATTCCGTTTCATCGCCAATTAATGGACAATCCGAAATATGTTGCCGGAAATTATACCACGGCGTTTATGAACGACTGGCAAATGAATCCGCCGGAGGAAGAGTAGATTCCTGAAAATTCATACTGAAGCGCCAAATCTCCAAAGGAAACTTAGGAGTTTGGCGCTTTTTTTCTAAACTATTTAAAGATGGACCTTTCCTATTGGGAATACAAGACCTGGCTTTCAAATATCGATTTCGCAGTGGTAGGCAGCGGAATTGTAGGTTTAAGTTGTGCGCTATCCCTTCGGAAAAAATACCCAAATAGTAAGATCGTAGTCTTTGAAAAAGGGATGTTACCAAGCGGAGCGAGTACGAAGAATGCAGGTTTTGCTTGCTTCGGAAGTATTTCTGAAATACTGGAAGATCTAAAAACCCATACTGAAGAAGATGTTTTAGATCTCGTTAAACAGAGAGTTAACGGATTGAAACTGCTTAGATCTACCGTTGGGGATACGCAACTCAATTATCGGGAATATGGCGGATACGAATTGTTCACTCATAATGACAAATTACTATTTGAAGAGTGTGTTTATAAGACCCCTTATATTAATCAGTTGCTGAAAGACATCTTCGAAGATGATGTATTTACATCGAAAGAAGTAGTTTATGGTTTTAAAAATATAGTCCCAAAACTCATATTCAGTAAATTTGAAGGTCAGATCGACACCGGGAAGATGATGCTCGGTCTCCTTAAAAAAGCTTCAGAAGAAGATATTCTAATAATTAATAGGGTTGAGGTAACTTCCTTTTCAGAAATGATAGACAATGTGGTAATTCAGCTAAATAATTCCGAAGAAATAAGGGTAAATAAACTCTTTATTGCGACCAACGGATTTGCAAAAGAATTAGTAAATGCCGACGTAAAACCTGCGAGAGCACAGGTTCTAGTGACCAAGCCTATTCATAATCTACCTATTCAAGGTACTTTTCATTTGGATAAAGGATATTACTATTTCAGAAATATAGACAATAGAATTCTTTTGGGAGGTGGAAGAAATCTCGACTTTTCGACAGAAGAAACCTCGCAATTCGGACTCACAGAGTTAGTTCAGAATAAGCTGGAAGAACTACTAACTACAACAATTTTACCCAATACACCGTTTGAAATAGATACTCGATGGAGCGGGATCATGGGAGTGGGTAAACAGAAGAAGCCCATCATAAAACAACTTTCTAATAACGTCTATTGTGGTGTTAGGCTGGGCGGAATGGGAGTTGCCATAGGAAGCTCAATTGGGTTACGGCTTAGTGAATTTGCTTAATTAACCTTCCCCGAACTCCTTTATGGAGCAAAAACATTGAATCTAAATGTTAAGAAAGCTGTTCAAACTGATAGTCAAATCTGTTGTATGGTTTGTTGTAATTAGTGTTTTATGGGTATTGGTGTACAAATTCTTGCCTGTTCCATACACCCCGTTAATGGCAATAAGAAGTTTTAGCGATGCCAAAGAACATAAAACTAAACACGACTGGAAATCGATTGATGAAATATCGGTCTCCCTCCAACTGGCGGTAGTTTGTGCCGAAGATCAGAATTTTTTAAACCACAACGGCTTTGATTACGAGGCTATTGAAAAAGCCTATAGAAATAATAAATTGGGTAAAAAGTTGCGGGGTGGAAGTACCATTTCGCAACAAACCGCAAAGAATGTCTTTTTATGGCCACAGCGTAGTTGGGTTAGAAAAGGGTTTGAAACCTATTTTACTTTTTTGATCGAGAATTTATGGAGTAAGGAAAGAATTCTGGAAGTGTATTTAAATAGTATTGAAATGGGAAACGGGGTTTACGGTGCTGAAGCTGCAGCCAATTATTGGTTTAATAAATCTGCAAAGAATTTAAGTCGGTATGAGGCGGCGTCTATCGCGGCGATACTGCCAAATCCGAGAAAATACAGGGCCTCACCGCGTACATCTTATATTGAAAATAGAAAGACATGGATCATCAATCAGATGCGAAATTTCGGTACTTTTGTATTGGTAGAAAATACAACTAATGACCGTTAAAGAATTAAAAACAGCTTTATTTCAGGAGTGTAAGACTCTTGTCGAGAAGCGATATGTAAAGATCAAGCAAAACATTGCAGACATTGAAGAGTCTTTATTTGAGGAGTCAAAAAGCAGTGCTGGTGATAAACATGAAACCGGAAGGGCGATGCTTCAAATAGATCGAGAAAATGCCGGAAAGCAACTTCAGGAGGTTGAAAATGTGATGCAATTATTAAAAAAGATCGATGTAGGTGCTAGTTCAGATTATGCCCGACTAGGGAGTTTGGTATATACAGACAAGACCAATTATTTTTTGAGTATTTCTGTAGGAGATCTGGTTGTGAGTAAAACGCATTATGTGTGTGTAGCACTCAATTCGCCTATTGGACAAATGCTTACAGGGAAGAAAAAAGGAGATCTTTTTTCATTTAACGGGAAAGATTTTAAAATAACCAGTGTGAAGTAATCGCCTACTTGACCACATCTGCTAAGAGAAAATCCTCAATTTCCATATCTTGATCGCTATGTAAAACGCTTACATCCCCGGTCGTTTCCAAAATAACAGCTTTTACTTGACTCATTTTTAACACATTTGCTTCACGAAGTTTACCTCGAAGTTCGTCTTTTGTGACTTTACATTTTTTAATATTCTCTTCTAAGATAACACCATCTAACATTAATAAAACAGGAGAATTATCAAGCATTTTTTGAGCTACGTTACTCTTAAACTGAAAAAGAGTAATAAGATAATTCATCAGGTACAATAGCGCAATAATAATAGTTCCCAACAGTAGCTTTGGACTCCCGGTTCCAACACTCATTGCCAGCAAGTTTCCTATTGCAACCGTATTGATAAAATCGAAACCGGTCATTTTGCTAAAACTCTTAAGTCCGAAGATTCTGGTATATGCAATAATTAAAGTGTAGATAATAATCGTTCCAATTAAAACAGACCATAACGTAGCAAGGTCAAGATCCTTGATAAAATATTCCCAATTCATAACTTAAGTTTTAGTGTTTAGAACCAAGTTATGAATAATACTACGATAATCATTTTAAAGTTATTATAAACTATTGCTTCGGAAGATACCTTTCAGGAATAGGATTAGCTTCGTCTTCAGACATCCAGTAAATATTGATCACCCACCAGCGCTTACCGTCATCTAACAACTGAATACTGTTAATTCCGCGCATAAAAGGTTCGGTATCGGTTGCAGATTTATAAGATTCGTATGTACTGAAAACTTGAGTTATATTTCCAAAGGTGTGCGTTTCTCTATGAATTTCCTTTTCAAAAAAGCCATTTTCCACCAGCCATTTTCCAGCCTGCTCAATATACGTTTGTGGGGACCAGTAAACAACGCCAATTTCACCTTCAGTCCCTCTACCCATTGGTATTAACTTTGCGTCCGGCTTAAACAAATATGTAAAAAGTTCCCAATCCCGGGGTTCTCCTTTTTCACCTGAAATCACATTGTAAAGAGTCTCAATGGTACTGTCTAAAGTTTGGACTTTTTCAAACTTTGTATTTAAAGGATCTTGCGCCTGCAACGAAATAGAAACGAAAGTGATGAGTAAAACTGAAATATATTTCATAGTATCTTTAATTTTATTGTTTCACCCACTTCTAGTTCCTCCGGATTTTCAAAATACACATCGGTTTTTTCCAGAATCGCATGAATTAGGTAATGGCTTCCTCTAAAATACGATTTTTTCACGGTAACGGTAAAGCTCTCATCATCATTAGTAAGTGTTAACTGATGGGGTAAAAGAATTATTTCTTCGGAAAGTTTTTCGGAAGGAAACAAGGCAGAAGGAAGAATTGTTACTTCTCCGAAAAATCCGGCGCGATATTCGGTATTTAGGTTAGCATAAACTTCTTCGGGACTTCCGAAGGCATCTACAGCACCATTTTTCAGAATTAGGATCTTATCTGCAAAACTCAAGGCTTCTTCACTATCATGGGTTGCGGTGATACAACTAAGGTTGTTCTTTTTTAAATAGGAGAACAGATCTCTTCGAAGTTTATTCTTTCTGAAAGTATCAATATTACTAAATGGTTCATCGAGAAGCATTAGTCGGGGAGTTTCGGCTAGGGCTTTTGCAAGCGCTACCCGTTGCTTCTGACCCCCGCTCAGGTCTTTCACCATCACATCCTTAAAACTCTGCATATCTACCACCGTAAGCAGTTCTGAAACTCTCTTTGCATCCTCTTCCTCATCCATACGAGAAAGATGTGTTGCAATATTTTCGGCAACCGAGATAAAAGGCATTACATTGAATTCTTGTGCAACCAATTTCATAAAATTTTCGCCGGGGATCAAGTTGTGTTTTGGTCCCAATAATTGTTTATCCCCCCAAAGTATGGTCCCTTTTTCGAGATGAAGCAGGCCATAGATGAGATGTACTAATGTAGATTTACCGCAACCACTTTCTCCAAGTACAGCGAGATGTTCTCCTTCCTTAAGCTGGAAAGAGATATTTTTTAAAATTTGCTTCTCTGTATAGGAGAAGGATTCAATTTCTACGTGTAGCATAGTTTTAGTTCAAATCTTAGAGTTTCAGATATAGCTAAAAACGAATCTCCCCACAAAGAGTGGGGAGGTGCGCATTTATTATTACTTATAAGGAAATTCAGAAGAAATTATTCCTTTACTTTTTCATTCACTTTTTCCGGTAATACTTCGTAGCCCATGTTATAGAGAGTAAATCCGAAGATATCTGCGTATTGCTCAATTGTTTTACTAACCGGAGTTCCGGCGCCGTGTCCTGCATCGGTTTCAATTCTAATTAAAACCGGGTTCGTACCAGCTTGTTTTTCCTGTAATTCGGCTGCGAACTTAAAACTATGTGCCGGTACCACACGGTCGTCATGGTCTCCGGTAGTAATTAATGTTGCCGGATATTCTACGCCTTCTTTCACATTGTGAAGAGGGGAATAGCCTTTTAAATAATCGAACATTTCTTTACTGTCTTCCGCAGTACCGTAGTCGTATGCCCAACCTGCGCCGGCTGTAAAAGTGTGGTAACGCAACATGTCAAGAACACCTACAGCAGGCAATGCTACTTTCATTAGGTCAGGACGCTGCGTCATAGTTGCGCCTACAAGTAAACCTCCGTTAGAGCCACCGCGAATTGCCAGATAGTCTTTAGAAGTATATTTATTATCGATAAGATATTCTGCTGCCGCTATAAAATCGTCGAAAACATTTTGCTTTTGCATTTTTGTTCCTGCATTGTGCCATTTTTTACCATATTCACCGCCACCACGAAGATTAGGAACCGCATAAATACCTCCTTGTTCCATCCATACTGCGTTGGTAATACTAAAACTTGGGGTCAAACTAATATTAAAACCACCGTATCCATAAAGTATCGTTGGGTTGTTGCCGTCTAGTTTCAAACCTTTTTTATGCGTAATGATCATAGGTACTTTGGTTCCGTCTTTTGAAGTATAGAATACTTGATTACTCACATAATTTTCAGGATTAAAGTCGATTTCAGGCTTACGATATAACTCTGATGTTCCTTCAGCTATATTGTATTTATAAATACTGCCCGGTGTCACATAATTAGTGAATGAATAGTATAACTCTTTCTCTTCTTTCTTTGATCCAAAGCCACCTACGCTTCCCACTCCGGGAAGTTCAACTTCCCGAATTAATTTCCCATCGTAATCGTATTGTAATACTTTAGATACAGCATCAACCATATAGTTTGCAAAGAAATAACCACCTCCTGTACCTGGGTTTAATACATTTTCCGTTTCAGGAATAAAATCTACCCAATTTTCGGGAGCCGGATCTGATGCATTTACAGTGACTATTTTTTTATTAGGCGCGTTCATATTTGTAACGATATACAATTTTGAGCCGACATTTTCGATAATATAGGAGTCACTATCAGTATGGTCCAGAATGGTAATGAGCTCGCTATTTGGCTCTGAGAGGTCTTTAAGAAATAGCTTATTTCCCGAAGTTGAAGTACTCGCAGATATTTGTAAATATTTATTGTCTTCACTCACGTTTCCTCCAACATAACGATGTTTCTCTGCAGGGACTCCTCCAAAAATAAGATGGTCATCTTTTTGTGAGCTTCCTAATTTGTGATAGTATAATTTGTGTTGATCTGTCTTGGCAGAAAGCTCACTTCCTTTAGGTTTGTCGTAACTTGAATAATAGAAACCATCGTTTGCTTTCCATGAGAGTTGGCTAAACTTTATATCTACCAGGGTATCTTCAATAATTTCTTTGGTTTCAGCATTCATTACTAAAACTTTTCTCCAATCACTTCCGCCTTCAGAAATACTATAGGCGGCAATTTTACCATCTTCTGAAAAACTTAGTCCGCCAAGAGAAATAGTACCATCTTCTTTAAATGTGTTTGGGTCTAAGAAAACAGTTGCAGTGTCGGGGTCATCACCGGTTTTGTAACGATAGATCACATATTGATTTTGGAGTCCGTCGTTCTTATAAAAATAAGTGTAGTCACCTTCTTTAAACGGCGGACCTACTTTTTCGTAGTTCCACAAGGTAGAAAGGCGTTGTTTTAATTCTTCTCTGAAAGGAATCTTATCAAGATAGCCATAGGTTACTTCATTTACATCCCTAACCCAAGCTTCGGTTTCAGGGCTTCGATCGTCTTCGAGCCAGCGATAAGGGTCTTTTACTTCAGTTCCAAAATAGGTGTCAACGGTATCTACTTTTTTGGTTTCGATGTAATTCACAGCGATCTTCTCTTTTATGGGTTCTACAGTCTTACACGCCACAACAGAAAGGGCGAATAAAACCGGAATTATGGATTTTTTCATTATTCGAGTTTTGATGCCCTAAAAATAGTAAAAAGAAAGCTTTCAAAGGGTTATATATCGGGCTTTTACAACATCGATATACAATTTAATTGATCAAAACAACGGACGGTATAATTTCCAGTGTTTATAAATGAGAATGGCGTTAATAATAGCGATTACCAAGGCACCCCATATATCGGGTAAATCCATAAACAAATGGAATAACACAATGTTAACCGATATTGGAACTAGCAGTAGTAAAGCGAAAGGAACGGCTTTGTTGAAAAGTAGCAGTAGACCAATAATTACTTCTAATGCACCTACTATTGGTAACACATAGCCGGTTGCGTTTAGCGAACTCATAAAATTGGCTGCTTGTGTGGGTAGTTCCGGCATAGGCATAAAGCCAATAAATTTATTCAATCCGAAGACGATTAACCCTAACGCTAAAATGAGACGTAGGATCTTAGTAAAAGTTGAATTCATATGGATGGTTTTAAGTGTTTGATTTTAAAGATACTTAAAAAAATAAGACGGAATTTAAAATTTTAAACTCCGGCTTATGCTCCAAACATAAATTCTTATTTAAACAAAGGACGATAAGCATCCCGATTTGTATATATGAGATAACCGTTCACTAAAGCAACTAAAATTGCCGGAATAATATTAGGGATATTTAAGAATACGTGGAAAAGTATAATGTTTACCGAAATGGGTACAAGCATTACCAAAGCAAAAGGAACCCACTTTTTCAGAACTAATAATGAGCCTACAACAGCTTCCGTAATGCCTACAAAGTTCATTATATATCCCTTGCCAATACTTTCAGACCATGAAAAACGCAATGCAGTAAATACATATTCCGCTTCGGGATACCCCGTAAAATCGAAATCGGTCATAAACCAAAGAAACTTATTTAGACCAAAGGCTAACAACATTAGACCTAATCCATAACGGAGTACAACGTCCTGTTTTTTCATCGAAGTGTTTCAGCGGGTTGTCAATATTAGACGAACCGGCAATAGTACACTTACAATGAGACAATTATACCAAAGAATTCTCTACAAGATATTCTGCTATTTGAACGGCATTAGTTGCAGCACCTTTACGTAGGTTATCACTAACAATCCACATGTTTAAGGTGTTGGGCTGTGTGGTATCTCGTCGCAATCTACCCACAAATACATCATCCTTATCGTGTGCGTAAATGGGCATAGGATAACTGTTTGTAATGGGGTTATCTTGCACCACAATTCCCGGAGTTTCATGTAAAAGTCTTCGAACATCACTAAGGTCGAAATCTTCAATAAATTCAACGTTTACCGATTCACTATGCCCGCCTGCAGTGGGGATACGCACGGCGGTAGCCGAAACAGAAAAAGTTCGATCGTCCAGTATTTTTTGAGGCTCACGCGCTAATTTCATTTCCTCTTTGGTATACCCGTTTTCTTCAAAAACATCACAATGTGGAATGGCATTTCGGTGAATAGGATAAGGATATGCCATTTCTCCTCCAATTCCGGCCATTTCATTTTCCATTTGCTGTACTGCCTTCGCGCCGGTTCCGGACACCGATTGATATGTAGAAACAACCACTCTGCGCATTTTGTACTTTTTATGAAGTGGTGATAATGCCATTACTAATTGTATAGTGGAGCAATTTGGATTTGCGATTATTTTATCTTCGGAAGTAAGGGCATTCGCATTTATCTCGGGAACAACAAGTTTTTTTGTTGGATCCATGCGCCATGCTGAAGAGTTATCAATAACAGTGCTTCCAACTTCGGCAAATTTTGGAGCCCATTGTAAAGAGATATCACCTCCCGCCGAAAATATAGCGATATCGGGCTTGGCAAGTATAGCATCCTGTATACTAATAAGAGTATGTTTATCACCTTTAAAATCCAGAGTTTTTCCTACCGAAGCTTCAGAGGCTACGACTAACAACTCTGTAATCGGAAAATTACGCTCTGCGAGTACTTTTAACATGACCGTGCCTACCATACCGGTGGCGCCAACAACTGCTATTTTCATTACTTTAATTTTGAGCAGCAAAAGTAAAACTTCGATTTTAATTAATTCAGAATAAAAAGATAAAAAATACCCTCCATAGCATTGTCCATGGAGGGTTTAGTTAGAATATATAATGTAGCGGCACTCCGACTTCCTTTAGAAGCCTTTGTGTTTAGTGACGTATTATTTCTTTCTTAATTCGTCACGAATTTCAATTAGTAACTCTTCTTGAGTTGGCCCTGCCGGTGCTGCAGGTGCTTCCTCAACAGGTTTTTTAGTTTTGTTGTATGCTTTAACGATCATAAACAATACAAAACCAACAATTATCAAGTTGATGATAGCATTTACCCATTTACCATACATAACGGCATTTTCAGGCTCTGTTACTGTTCCATCTGCTGCTACGACAGCTTCATCAAGAACAACTTTCATATCGGCGAAATCGACACCGCCGGCAAAATGACCAACGATTGGCATCATAATGTCTGTTACAAATCCATTGACTACAAGACCTACGGCTCCGGCCAAAATTACAGCAACAGCCAGATCAATGACATTGCCGGTCATAATAAAATTCTTAAATTCTTTTAACATTGTTAGTGGGTTTTATGTTAATAATGCGGCAATTTAACTAAAAACTAGACCAGTTTCACATTGCTATGGACAAACGCGGGTTATTTTCGACAAGTAACACGATTTACTCGCTGAGAAATAGCAGTTAGCAATTCGTAGGGTATAGAATCAATTGCTTTCGAGAGTTCTTCGGAAGTAGGATCTGTGCCAAATACAATTACCTCGTCCCCTTCTTTACAATTGATATGCGTTACATCTACCATGATCATGTCCATACAAACATTTCCAACTATTGGAGCTTTTTTACCGTTGATCTTCACCCAGCCTACTTTGTTTCCGTAGGCGCGGCTAATTCCATCGGCATGGCCAATGGGCAAAGTGGCTGTTTTCATTATTTCGGTTGCTAAATATGCTCTGTTGTATCCAACACTTTCTCCCGGACTAATAGTATGTATTTGCGAAATGACAGTTTTTAAGGTAGAAACAGGAATCAGATTTTTGTTTTCTTCGGAATCATTTCCGAAGCCATACAAACCAATTCCGGTACGTACCATATCGTATTGTGCCTCAGGATAATTAATGATTCCCGAGGTGTTTAACGTGTGAAACATTGGTTTGTACTCGAGAGCTTGTGTTAGCACTTTTGTAATAACCGCAAATCTTTCTAATTGATCTTTTGTAAAAGGTGCTTCCGAAGCATCTTCACTTGCAGCGAGATGTGAAAAAGCAGATTTAACTTTAATAGCTGTAGTGTTTGAGAGGATCTCAAGTATTTCCTGAAGGTTCTCTTTTTGAAATCCAAGACGATTGAGACCGGTGTTAAATTTTAAATGAACAGGATAATTGGTTTGTTTCTTTTCTTCTGCGAAAGCGATAAATTCTCTCAGCATTTTAAGCGAATAAATACTTGGCTCTAAACAACGATTGAGAATTACATCAAAATTACCGGGCAACGGATGAAGCACTAAAATAGGGGTTTCTATCTTCGCATCCCTAAGAACTTCGCCTTCGGCGGAGTAGGCTACAGCAAAATAATGAACCCCAAGTTTCACTAATTCTTCCGAAACCGCAACCGGATCACTACCATACGCATAAGCTTTTACAACAGCCAATACTTTAGTTTCGGGTTTAAGGTTTTTGGTGAGATATCGATAGTTATGACCTAATGCGTTTAGGTCTATTTCTAAGGTGGTTTCGAAGGCTCTTGGCATTGGTTAAACTTGCTTTTTCGATGAAATCTCTTCCGGTTCTTTCACTTCCATCTTGCCTACTTTTTCCCGCAATGTCGCCTTGTAATAAGCTGCGCGACTCAAGGGTTCGTATTCTTCTGTTTCTCCCAGCAAAACCAAATCATCACTTTGAGCTTTACGGTAACTATAATGGGCAAGATTCCCCGTTCGAGTGCAAACGGCATGCACTTTTGTTACATATTCGGCTGTTGCCATTAAAGCAGGCATTGGACCAAAAGGATTTCCTTTGTAATCCATATCCAAGCCGGCGACGATCACTCGAACACCTCGATTTGCTAAGTCATTACAAACTTTTACGATCTCATCATCAAAAAATTGAGCTTCATCAATACCAACGACATCACAATTATCGGCTAAGATTGGAATATTGGCCGCGGCAGGTACCGGCGTTGATCTAATTTCGTTGCTATCATGAGAGATCACTTTGTCTTCGTCATAACGTACATCGATATTAGGCTTAAATATCTCAACGCGTTGCCTTGCAAACTTAGCTCGTTTTAGTCTCCGAATAAGTTCTTCTGTTTTTCCCGAAAACATAGAACCGCAGATCACTTCGATCCAGCCAAATTGTTCTTTTTGATTGACGGTATTTTCGAGAAACATAAGTTTTTAAATTAGGCGCTAAGACTATTTATTATTTTAGTGTAGTTTATAAAACATTTTCACAGAATCCTTTTTTTAGAATGTGAAAATATGACGTTGTGATACAAGAAAACAAAAATAGTTGACGTTTACATAAAGGATGCGTAAATTTATAAAAACAAAATAGAGAATAGGATAATAATTTCAAAAGTTATGAAACAAAAGGTTTGTTCATTTCAAGTTAGAATCTTAACTTTTATAAAGAGGAAATTATTATGTTAATGAACCATTTTTTCAGAAGAAAAATAAATAAGTACTAGATGAAAAAGAAGATCAGATCACAGATTGTGGCACTTGCGAAGCAGATTATACAGAATGAAAATTCGTTTGATACTTCCGTTGTAAAAAGATCGGTCGCACAAATACATGAGAAGTTGGCGGTATTAGAATATTTGGAATCTCAACTTTTAGAGCATTCAGAAGAAGAAAGAGAAACAGCATTAGACTCCAAAAGCTTCCGAGAAGAAAATTGGTTTGCAGACCCAAAGCCTGTACCTCAACCCAATCATAAAGATGAATTGGCCGAACCGGTGATAGAAAAGATAAAAGATATCGTTGCACAAATGCCTTCGTCAACTCAACAGGTTGATGAAATGTTGGACGAGGTCCTTCCGCAGAAAAAATATATCAAGAATGATCTGGAGGAGTTTGCTTCAAACTATCAACAAACACCAACTTTTGAACGAAAGGAACCCGCGAAAGGGATTGATGTTATGGAAAGCGATGAGAAGCGCACCTTTCCACCAGACCAGGGCACTAAAAATCATCCAACAAATTTAAATTCAGATCAAAATAAACCAAGGTCAATTAACGACAAGATAAACCAAGGCCTTCAAATTGGATTGAACGACAGATTGGCGTTTATAAAGCATTTGTTCGACGGAAAGGTAGAGGATTATACGCGAGTTCTTTCTCAGATTAGCACCATGAATTCTTATGCCGAAGCTTCTAATTTTATTTCTGATAAAATAAAACCCGACTACAATTATTGGCTGGCAAAAGAGGAGTACAGTGAGCGCTTTATGAATATAATTGAAAAGAGTTTTAATTAATAATTTTATTTCAAACAGCCTTTTTAAATAATTTCTTCGGAAAGGTTTGTAGAGCCCTGTACATATGGGAAAACTATATTTAGTACCTACCCCAATAGGAAACCTGAAAGATATGACCTATCGCGCTGTTGAAGTGCTACAGGATGTAGATCTAATACTCGCCGAAGACACACGAACCAGTGGAAAACTATTAAAACACTTCCAAATTACTACGCATATGCAGTCCCATCATATGCACAATGAACACAAAACAACTGAAGGAATCGTAAATCGAATCAAAGCCGGAGAAAATATGGCTCTTATTAGTGATGCGGGGACTCCGGCAATTAGCGATCCGGGATTTCTGTTAACCCGTGCTTGCGTGGAAGCAGGAGTTGAAGTAGATTGTTTACCCGGTGCGACAGCGTTTGTGCCGGCATTGGTGAACAGCGGACTTCCAAACGACAAATTCGTATTTGAAGGCTTTCTTCCGGTGAAAAAAGGAAGACAAACCAGATTACAGTTACTCGCAGAAGAATCCCGTACAATTATTTTTTATGAGTCTCCGCATAAGTTATTGAAATCGCTGTCTCAGTTTGTAGAATATTTTGGTGCCGACCGGAGAGTATCTGTATCCAGAGAGATCTCTAAGTTACATGAAGAAACCGTTCGTGGAACTTGTTCAGAAGTCTTAAAGCATTTTGAATCTAAGCCTCCCAAAGGCGAGATCGTAATTGTAGTAGGAGGAAAATTATAAATGAAGCAATTACTTCGCGACATAAGAAGCTGTGATATTTGCAAGGCACATCTTCCATTGGGGCCAAGACCTATTATTGAAGCATCAGAAAAATCTAAAATCATAATTATAAGTCAGGCACCAGGCCGTATAGTTCATGAATCGGGAGTTGCGTGGATGGATCAAAGTGGCAAGAAATTACGAGAATGGCTCGGCGTTGATGAAACCACCTTTTACGATACTAATAATTTTGCAATCCTTCCGATGGGATTTTGTTATCCCGGTAAAGCGAAAACAGGAGATTTACCCCCTAGAAAGGAATGTGCGCCTCAATGGCATGATTCTGTAGTTGAAAATTTAAGAAACGTCCAATTAACATTACTAATAGGAGCTTATGCGACATCCTATTACTTGCCAAATGATAAAAGAAATCTTACCCAAAAGGTGCTTAATTACAGAGGTTACCTTCCTGAGTATTGGATTTTACCTCATCCATCACCTGTTAATAGATTTTGGCGAAGTAAAAATCCTTGGTTTGAAGAGGAAGTCATATCGCATCTACAACAAAAGATTAAAGCTTGTTTAAGTTAATCGATCACTATAGGTGCTTTTTAAACAGTGAGCAGTGAACAGTCAACAGTGAACAGTGAACAGTGAAAAGTGACTATGCGTGTTTTCCTTTGTTCCAACCGTGTTTTCCAAGATATTGATTTCCACTTTCAACGGCGCCTTCTTCGATGCTGGTTCCCATGGAATCATTCCAGCGGTTGAGGTATCCAAAAAGTGAAATTACACCAAGCATTTCTACTATTTCACCTTCGTTCCAGTGTTCGTACAGACGTTTTTTTATCTCATCATCAACAGCATTTGGAACTTGAGAAGCCTGTAGCGAAAAATCTAAAGCAGCTCTTTCGGCCTCAGAAAAGGCAGGATGCGTACGGTATTCCCAGATATTGTCCAGCTGCTCTTGTTCTGCACCATACCGCTCTGCAGCCCTTATGGCATGTGCCTGACAATAACGGCAACCGGTAGAATTACTGCTAACCCATGCGATCATTCTTTTTAAAGCCGATGTAACCCTTCCTTCGTTTGCCATGACGGCCTTATTCAATTTTATAAATGCTTTGCTAATCGCCGGACGATGTTGCATAGTAAGCACACTATTAGGGCAAAACCCTAAAGTTTCATTGAAGAATTCAGCGAGGTTTTTGGTTTCACTATCGTGATCCGGAGAAAGAGGTGTTACTAATGGCATTTTAGTCAATTTATTTTATGAAATTCGAAAGTACGAATAATGAAAAGCTTATACCAACTTTACGAGCTTTCAGAATAAGAAAAACGACTTTAGTGCAGTTTACACCAAAGTCGTTTATAGGCTTATTATTGTAATCCTTATCGACAGAACAGGACTCTATCCCAGATTCCGTGATGTTGAGTTTCGCCGTTGGTTAAGTTTAACTCAGCACTCAACCTAATTTCATAGGCGCAGGGCTTCAGCAAACCAAAATCTCCCAAGTAATTAGCAGTTCCAAAGGCTTCCTCACCGGGACTTGGAAAAACGATAGGGTCGAAATTGTTGGTGGCACCCTGTCCTGTGAAGGTGAGTGAAACAGATCCGAGATTGGGATTGGCCGCTGTATAATTTACCGTTATGGTATTCTCAATTTTATTACAGCCACCCCCAATTAACTCCTGAAGGTCAAGACAGGCAATTCCCAGTTCATCGCTTTGGGCAGTTGGTAACCATGAGCCCCCTTGCGGTACATTTTGGTAAACTGTATTAAATATTGCCAGAGGTCTTGAGAATCCGGCTTCTACCTCACTCGCAGGATTTCCTTGCTCGCGTTTCCACATACGTAAAGCGAAATACTCGTTTTCCTGTAAGGCGTTGGACGGACTAGGAAGCGGAAGCACTGAGCTACTTCCCGGTACAAGCCCTGTCATATCTACTGAACCACTAGAAAGCACATTCGTTATCAGTTTAATTAGAGAACCGTTAAAGCTAATTTGCGCATCCTGTGGCACCTGAATCCAATTTTCTGAAGTAATATTCACTTTTTTAATATTACCAAAATCGGTAAGCGCATCGGTTCCGTTTATTCTGAAAGAAGTGTATTTCCATTCAGGGAATATCTGTGTCACTTTGGTCGCTATTTCGTTTTCTGCCATGTGTCCCTCGGTAACGGGTTGCCAATCTGCCGCGGGAATCGTACTAAGGTCAATAGATGGGCTGTTGACCTTGGCAAATTCAAACTTATATTCTAAAGGTTGTGCGTTTAATTTTTTCGTCAGCGAACCTCTCAAATCGAGACTACTAAAGAATGCCTGTTCGTTCCATGAGGCAGTAGTTTTACCTGTGGTTCTTCCGGTAGCAGGATCTACATTTAGCACAGGGTGGTATTTACGGGCATATCCTATTTGATAGAACCCAGTGATGGGATCGTCTGTCCCTCCGGGAGGTGCATCGTCTAAACATAGGTTCACACATAAGCAGTTCCCTACATTCTTTCTACTGGGTTTTTGTGCTTCGGAAGGGTTTTCGGCGTAAATCTCACTGCCTCCAACGGCAAATTTGAAATAGATATCGGGGCCATTATCAAAGCTGAATACAGGTGTTGTTTCAATATTGATCCAAGGAGACAAGAAAGTCTTTTTAAAATCGATGGAGCGATAGAAAATGCAGAACTGCCCTGCTTCATTTGTGGTTGCACTGCCCAGGAGGTCGTCTGTAATGATATCGTCATCCATGGCGATTACTTCTATACCTTTTAATGGATCCTGAGATTCACAATTAGTTAATGTGCCGCAAATCACCCATATATCGAGACGCGCCAGAATATAACACCAAACTCTTTTCAGGAGTCTATAATTCCAGGCAGCTACCAGTCCGTTGTTAGTTTCTGTCCATTTTGGCTGAATTATATCTATCAGTACTTCAAAGGGTTGAAACCGTTTAGGTAGTGAAGTATCCTTTTGGCCATAATCCGGGACTTCATCGTAAAATAGCGTTATTGCGATAACACCACCGGAATATTCTACTTTATCATCATCAAAGTTGAACTCATAATTTCCTTTTTCGTCGGTTCTGGTCTCCGCAAGTAATTCCTTTTTACGGGCTTTGATCTCTTTTTCTTCAAATACCTGAATGATCTCCTTACTTTGTGCTGTTGTATAAGCAGTCACCTCGTTTACCTCTCTCTGTAAGCTATAGAGTCTAACCTTTGTTTTCCCGATAACTTGTTCATGTCCATCGCAAATTGCTGTTTGCAATCTGCCTTTCAGTGTGTAATTCATAATAGTTTTATTAAATTAGTTTATCTCAGTAATCTTGTGATCACAGACAGCTAAATTAACCTGAAAGAATGGCTTTATAGCAAGTTAAAAGGCTGATAATTAGACAATAAACGCTCCAAATTACATAGGGGAAAACACATAAATGTGCTGGGGGATTATCTGTTTTAAAAGGGAAGATCCCTGTAAACACATAGAATCAAAAATCTATTTGTACCTTTATGGTTCGACTCCCTTTTAAAAGCTTTAATTTGATTTATGCGATGGACAATACTACCCAAGCCTCCTTCCAATAAGATTAATCAACTTTCTAAAGACCTGGGAGTCGACACTACAATTGCCACGTTGCTCGTTCAAAGAGGGATTGAGACTTTTGAGGAGGCTAAGAAATTTTTTAGACCGAGTTTAGAAGAGCTTCATGATCCATTTCTAATGAAAGATATGGACAAGGCAGTGGCAAGGATCGAAGCTGCAATTTCTTCCGAAGAAAATATTTTAATTTATGGAGATTACGATGTAGATGGAACCACGAGCGTTGCCTTAGTTTCTTCCTATTTGAAAACATACTATCCAAATGTTCATACCTACATCCCCGACAGATATGATGAAGGCTATGGGATATCTTATAAGGGAATTGACTTTGCATCCGATAATGACTTTTCCCTCATCATCGCACTAGATTGTGGAATAAAAGCTATAGAAAAAGTTAAGTATGCTTCCGGAAAAGGTGTCGATTTTATTATTTGTGATCATCACAGACCCGGGGATAATGTACCCGAAGCGATTGCCGTTTTGGATCCGAAAAGACAAGATTGTGAATATCCTTATAAAGAATTGTGCGGTTGTGGGGTTGGATTTAAATTAATTCAGGCGATTTCTGAAAGAAGAGGGTTAAAAACTGACGACCTTTTGTTATATCTGGACCTAGTGGCAACCGCGATTGGTGCCGACATTGTCCCAATTACAGGAGAAAACCGAATCTTAGCTTATTTCGGATTAAAAGTGATCAACTCCAATCCAAGGAATGGCTTTAAAGCGATATTAAAGCAAATCAAAAAAGATACTTTAACAATTACCGATGTTGTCTTCATAATCGCTCCCAGAATAAATGCAGCCGGTAGAATGAAGCATGGAAACCACGCTGTAACACTATTAACCGAAACAGACCCGGATAAAGCGACCACTTTTGCGGTAGAAATTGAGCAGTTTAATAAAGACAGAAAAGATGCAGATAAACGAATTACAAAAGAAGCGCTAGATCAAATAGTTGAGAATCAAGAAGAAAAGCGTCTAACCACAGTGGTTTACAGAGAAGACTGGCACAAAGGAGTAATTGGGATCGTAGCTTCACGATTAACCGAAACTTATTATCGTCCTACGCTTGTTTTTACCAAGAGCGGAGATAAACTGGCTGCTTCTGCACGGTCTGTTAAAGGATTCGATGTTTATAATGCTTTGGAGGCATGTTCAGCTCATATTGAGCAGTTTGGCGGACATATGTATGCTGCCGGACTTACCCTATTGGAAAAAGATTTTGAAAATTTTAAAGCTAAATTCGAGGAGGTTGTATCTGAAACAATTGACAGGAAATTACTTACTCCCGAAATTGTGATCAATACCGAAATAAATTTAAGGGATATTACTCCTAAGTTTTATAGGGTCCTAAAACAGTTTGCACCCTTTGGTCCGGGAAACCGAACTCCGGTTTTTATGGCCCAGGATGTACGCGATACGGGTTGGGGTAAATGTGTTGGAGAGGATAAGAGTCATTTACGTATTACGATGACGCAAGGAAATTCGGCGCATTTCGTAGGAATAGGATTTTCAATGGGAGATAAAATAGACATTGCGTGTGGCGGAAACCCTTTTAAAGCTGCATTCGTTATTGACGAGAACGAATGGCAAGGCAAAGTGAGTTTACAGCTTCGGCTAAAAGATATAAAAGCGTAAGATAAAATTTCCTATTTTTAAAGAACCAAACCATACTTTTCAATGAAACAGATCATTATATTCTTGTTACTTGTAATTGTTGCTCTTATTGGTTACGGACAATACAAGAAATACAAGCGATTTTCCCTTTCTGAATATGAATATAAAGTACCGGACACGGTAAAACCAGATCTGGTAGACAAAGGGCTTTTGTTAGATTATTATGAAGCGATCGAAGCATTAAATGGCTATGTAGCTACACAATGGAGTGCAGAGGATATAGATGTTAGAAATCCGTCAAGCGATAATGTAGATGTCGTGGCGGCAGTTTCGGAGTACCGGAAGCGACTAGCAAATGTGAAGTTTTATGAATCACAATTAGTGAATCCTTCAGAAGCTGAAGAACCAATGGAGAGTCCTTCCGAAGCAGAAAACAGAAAGAAGCTTATTTTAAAGATGTTTTATATTAATCCTGCAGCCAATACTTTACGATTAGGGGAAAAAAGTGCACTTGTTTATGAAGTTCAGCGTATTCTTATCGAAAAAGGGGATTCGATAGAACACGATGGCTTGTTTAGAACTGAAACATTTATGGCACTAAAATCTTTCGAAGAAAAAAACGGTCTTTTTCCCGATGGAAGACTGGATGCACTTACCCTTGAATATTTGTTGAAATAAGACTTTAGAGATGGACAAAGCACTACAGACAATGATTGATAATATGCCTGAAAAAACAGGAAAATCGTTGCAAGAATGGAAGAAAATTTTAAAACAGAGATCGTTTGCTAAACATGGTGAGGCGATGAAGTTCCTGAAAGGAGAACACAACGTAACGCATGGATTTGCTAATACGATTATTTTACTTTCAAAAGACAACGATAAAACGCCTGCAGATCTGGTTGATAATCAATATAAAGGAAAGGAGAACTTAACTCCAATCTATACGAAATTGCTTGAGGTAGTAAAGGGTTTTGGAAAAGATGTAATGGTTACACCAAAGAAAACAAGTGTAAGTGTTATTAGAAAGCGGCAATTTGCACTTATTAAACCTGCTACGAAAACAAGGATAGACTTGGGGTTGAAATTTAACGATAAACCTACAGGGGATCGGTTACTAAATTCAGGACCTTTTGGCACCATGTGTACACATCGAGTTCAATTAACAGATAAGGATGAGGTAGATCAAGAATTAATTAACTGGCTAAAAGAAGCATATGAGGAAGCTCAATAATGTTGTTAATTGAATTCTTTAAGCTGAAAGGTCTCACCGTCGAACACGCCATAGGTATAGTGACCAATCCAATCGCCTAAGTTAAAATAGGTAGAATTATCATCTATTTTAATTTCCATTGGTAGGTGTCGATGACCAAACACAAAGTAATCGTAATGTTTTGTTTCCAGTTTGCGTTTGGCATAAATGGTGAGCCACTCGTTATCTTCGCCCAAAAATTTCTTGTCTTCTTCTCCCGAAATAAGCTTGTTCTTTACGGAAAGATATTGTGCTAAACGCATTCCTAGTTCGGGATGAAACCATCTAAATAACCAGTTAAAAACAGGGTTTGTAAAGACCTTTTTCATGCGTTTATAACCTTTGTCTCCGGGACCTTTTCCATCTCCGTGACCTATTAAGAACACCTTATCATTAAAAATAAACTCTTTCGAATCTCTATAAGTGGGAATATTTAATTCTTTTTCGAAGTAATCGCGCATCCATAGGTCATGATTTCCCACAAAGAAATAAATTGGGATGCCGCTGTCACTTATTTCTGCAAGCTTACCAAGAACACGAACAAATCCTTTTGGTACAACTGTTTTGTATTCGAACCAAAAATCGAAAAGATCACCTAATAGAAATATTGCTGCTGCGTCTTCCTTAACGGTGTCTAACCAACGCACAAATTTCTTCTCTCTGGGAAGACTTTCTTCACGAGAAGGAGCACCAAGATGGTTATCACTGGAAAAATAGATTTTTTTGCCTTTCGGAATTTGCATTGGATAAAGATACTAATATCAACGTGAGTATTGAACATTCAGTTTTCACTAGCGAACCATTGTGCGTAACTTGTAGCGGTTTCCTGAAGCTTAAGTGAATGTAATTCAATGTTATTAGGAAGTCTGGACTTTATTTTTTCAGCAAAATCAATCACCATCATTTCACTGGTTGGCTGATAATTAACAAGTAACACGTTATGACCACGATCACTCAACTCTTTAGCCAGATCAACATGTGGGGTGTTTTTATTAAATACCGTCGCATGGTCGAATACATCTACTATTTCCTCTTTTACGATTTTTTTGAGATCTCCAAAATCGATGACCATCCCATATTTTACATTCGATTTATCATTAATAGGAGTTCCTATCACGGTTACCGAAAGCTTGTAACTATGTCCGTGCACGTTCCTACATTTGCCATCATACCCATACAGAGCGTGTCCGGTTTCGAACGAGAATTGCTTTGTTATTCTAATTTTACTCATTTGCGACGTCTAAGTTTATTGACAATTACTATAATTATCAATACTAATCCTAACAACAGAAAGAGTCCGTTTTGACTAAATAAATCCATTTGTAAGTTATTTTTGTAAATGTATTTAATTTTCAACTAAAGGAATGTACTTCTTTTTAAATTTAATGATTAACGCAACGGCACGGTAGGCGACCCAAACCAGAATTGCTCCCCAAATTCCAATTAACCCCCAGTCCATGTATTTAGACAAATAAAGAACGGGCATGAACCCTAAGAGCGTGGCTCCCAACAAGACGTTTCGGAGGTATTTCATTTCGCCCAAGCCTTTAAAGATCGCATCTAAGGTAAAAGCTAAGGCATTTATTGGCTGACTAATTAGAACCATAAAGAACATTCCGTAGAAAATAGATAGTACCTGAGCATCTTTATTGAACAAGCGTCCTAAGGGTTCGTAAAAAAGTAAGCCCATTAAAATTAAGAATCCGGCGATCAATAAATTATACAGATTTACCTTTTTAGTTAGTTTCCATAGTGAATTATAATCTTTTGCACCCAAAAGTTTTCCCCCAAGGATGTTACCGGCTGCGCCATATCCGTCTACGAAAAATGCTGAAAACAGCCAGATGTTTATCGCGATGGCATGAGCAGCAATATATTCTTTCCCTAATCCGGTTGCTTCCCTGACTGCCAGCATAAGCGCTGCATTAAGCGCTATAGATCGCACAAATAGGTTAAAGCTCATCGCTATTAGACGATTAATTTCCGGATGTAGCGGAAGACGAGGCTTAAGGGATATTTTGGTTTTGTTGAGAAGAAAGATCAATGCCAACATCGCCATTATTGCCTGTGAAATTAGGCTTGCCCATGCCGCTCCTTTAATTCCCATAGCCGGGATCAGGTCTTCAAAACCATAAACGAATATGAAGTCCAGCCCAATATTTAGAACCGCACCAATTGCCGCAATTATCATTGGCCAAAAGGTGTTTTGAAGCCCTCTAAAGAGTCCGAATACAGCAAAAGTAAATAGTGTTAGCGGAAAACCCCAAACGCGAATATTATAATAATCAATACTGTATTCCAAGATGATTCCGTCCGCATTTAGAAATCTGAAGATCTCATCCACAAAAAAGTATGTGCCAAAAAGAACTATGATGCTTAGACCTACATTAAAAAAAATGGCTTGTGCCGGAAAATTCTTTAGGTCATCTAGGCTACCGGCACCTAGATTTTGAGAAATTATTGCCGAAATTGCAGAACGTGTTTGTCCGAGTATCCAAATAAGCATCGATAAAAATGAACCTACAATCCCTACTGCAGCAAGACTTTCGGTGCCAAATTCGGGAATATTACCTACTATGGCAGCATCCGTACTAGACAATACAGGCTCGGCTATACCGGCTACTATGGCAGGAATAGCCAATTGTTGAATTCTTTTAAATGAAATGTTAGTGGGTTGCATATTTCACTTGCAAAAATAAATATATAAGTGCTAGAATAGGACTAAAAACGGAATAGTAATACAATGAGGCTATAAGATTTACTTATTTAAAATTAGCTCGTAGCAATAAAATGGGTGTTGGCTTTGCTTCGGAAAGTATATAGAGCCAAGTTTTGCATAGTTTCGGGCTTCATAAAAGCGCTGATTTCGAATGTTTTTACTGAAAGTATCTAAGCGAATCGAAGTAATTTTGTTTTTAATAGCTAGATCTTCAGCGAAATCCATTAATTGTTTTGCTTTTCCCTGCTTCTGAAACCCGGGGTGTATCGCCAAACGATGGATATAGTATTGATCACTATCTTCCGTAAGCCAAGTAACATCGTTGTATTCAGCATCTTTTTCCGAAGAAATAACGATACATCCAATTACATTATTTTCGGAAACCAGAACGAACAATTCGTCATTTTTCAAGTCACGCAGAAAGGCCTCTTTATTTGGATAATGTTCGTTCCACTGAAATATTCCATCGGCACGCATTTTTACCCCGCAAGCCTTTGTAATTGATATAATTTGCTCAATTTCTGACAGATTTGCCTTCCGAATCATATTTAAAAATTAATTTTGCAGTGATATAAAGATAATAGAATTTAGAGATGAAAAATATTCTTGTTCCCGTTGGCTCCTCACAGAATGCAGTTAGTAATTTACAATATGCAATAGATCTCGCGCAAGAGACAGATGCTTATGTATATGTAATTTCGGTATTTCAGGAATTGTCTAAAGTAGGAGGGCTTACAAAAGTGAATGCTATTATTAAGGAAGACTCTGAAAACAGACTCGAAGAGGTACTTGCCAAAGTAGACACAAAAAATGTTACAGTTATTGCGCACCCTATAAAAGGTGGAATGCTTGATGGAGTAGCAAGATTTAATAAACATGTGCCAATTGACCTTATGGTACTCTCACCTCGAAGCAATTCTATAAGAGAGGAGGTTTATTTAGGAAATACTTCCGGAAAGTTATTGAAAGGAACAGATATTCCAATTCTAATCGTCCCGGAAGGCGCCAAATTTGTACAGCCTGCTTCAATGCTTTTAGCCTTTAAGAACGGAAGTTTCGAAAAGAAAAAAATGTTAGATCCTATTCGTAGGTTTTCTAAGAATTTTGGGACCGAAGTTCATTTACTACATGTAGAGACACCGGAAACGACACCAGACATGAAAAAGGTGAGTAACAAGCTTAAAAAATTAAGTTCAAGTTATTCCAGAGTCGAGAACGCTACAACCTATCAGGCCGTCTTGGAGCACTATAAAGATCACAATGCAGATATGTTTTGTGTAGTACGTAGAAAGAGAGGTTTCTTTAAGAAATTATGGGAAAAGAATGTTGTCCTTAAAAAAGAATTCTTCACAGACAAACCTTTATTGGTTTTACAGGTTCAGGATTAATTTTTTTGATTATTTTCGCAACTACTAGGGGGATTAGCTCAGCTGGCTAGAGCGTTTGGCTGGCAGCCAAAAGGTCATCGGTTCGACTCCGATATTCTCCACAAAAAGCAATGCGATAGCATTGCTTTTTTTGCATCCCCTATTTTGGTTCGACCCAAGACGAAGCGGAACTTGTCTTGGTCAAGACCCTTGGCGTCTTGATCCGATATTCTCCACCTACGCCCTCCGAAGCTTTTAGCATAACGAAAAGCGAAGGAGGACTTTTTATTGCTTCGCCAACTAATTGAATGCTCGCTGAGGGCTACGGCGGACGCGGTACACTCTACCTGATTAAAATATTGTTGATTACCGTTCGTACTTTGAGCACAGCGAAAAGCAAACGGATCACTTTAATTGATACAACAAGTCGTCTAGGTTTCCAACATCATAAAGGTTTGTTAAAAGGATACTACACTGTTTTTTTCTTCGTTGTTTTGCATAGGTAACACCGTTTGGGTTCGATAAAAACGCATCTAAAACGAAAGCGTTTTGCCCTCTAGGATGTTATAAGACAGCTTAATTGTTCCATTGGTTTAAACAATGGAAATTACTGTTTTTAATGTAATTACACCTTTATATTTGTGTAATTTGGTACAAATACTTTAAAACCTCAGAAAATGGAAATTTTTGATAGAGCCTTAGCTTTTGAACAGAGAAAGCTTTCATTCCAAAATACAAGCGAAAGAATTATTGCTTCCAGAGAAGCAAAAGAACTGATTCTGGGACTGAATTCGATATACAAAGTTAATCACGATCCAAAAATCATGGATTTGATGAAGAGACTTACCGAAATAAAGAAGAAAATTGAGGTACGCTTAAAAGGCCGTTCTATGGCTTAATTCTCACGAATATAGTTGAGAAACGTTTTTACCCAGTTTTTTATATAATTTAACTTCTTGGCGAAAAGCCTCCAGATCTTCCTCACTAGGAACACCTCTTAAGATTTTTCTCCATTGATTTCTTGAATACATTCTTGATTCTAAATAGGACATGATGCTTAATTTTACACGTCAAATATCATTCACTAAGGCGTAAAAATCAAGAGTTAATCCTCCCATAATAAACAGGGTTTTTCCCTAATTTTTTCTCACTGGAGAAAAGCTATGGTTTCGTTAACTGCCATTTTTAGATGTTTGGGAAGTTCATTGTGATCCCAGGGATGTGCTGCGCCAAATACATGGTCTGCACCGGTAAGAATTTTTAACTCACTTTGTGAATTCCAGCTATGCAAGGCTCTGGCTTGTTCTAAATTTATGGTTGGATCTTCATCACCATGAACCACAAGAAATGGCTTTGAGAGGTTTTTAACAGCTCTTTTGATGGTTAACCGATCTTCGTTCGCACGAAAATTTTCATAGAATTGCCAATCATGAGGCATTTGTTGTTTTGTCCTTCCGTTTTCTACATACGTTCGACCAGATTTGCGCCATTCTTGAAAATTGTCAGACCCTTCCTGGAAAAAGCCTTTGTAATCACAAACACCTGCCCAGGTTACCACCTTTTTAACCCGTTCGTTTTCTTCAGCTTCAATAATAACAATACCACTCCCTCTGCTATGCCCAATTAGATTTATTGTATCACCACTTACTTCTCGTGAGTAAACTTCCGAAGAAATTAAATTAATTATATCATGTAAGTCGTCTAATTCTTTTATAAAGTTGTTCTGTGCGAACGCTTCCAGGTCGGGAAAATCGATGGGTTGATCTATAGTACCACCATTGTGAGAAAAATTAAACTTCACAAAGAAAAACCCTTCATTCGCTAAAGATTCTGCCACCAAATGCCAGGCGCCCCAATCTTTAAAACCTTTATAACCATGACAAAAAATTATTGCAGGTTTTTTCCTTCCGTTTGGCGTATAGTATATGTCGTAAACAATAGGTTTTTTCTGTTCACGACGCAGAATTTTATTTTTTTCTATGATCATTGATCTATCTCTTTTTCGGTGAATGGAATTGTGGGGTCACAGATTTCAAGAATTAGTTTTTTAAGCTCCGATGAATATGTTTTCAAAATATTTGGCGTAACTATTTGAACTTTATTTTTACTTCCAGACTTTTCTTTTGTGCCAAACTTCAGAAATCCTTGGTTTAAGTTTTTAAAAGATATAATCCCGGCCTCTGCCTGATCAATTGGTAAATCCTTATTGATCATCGTCGCATATGCGAGAATCTGAAATGCCTTACTGTATTTATAATCTGCAGTAATCTCGTCCCAGTCTACAATTTCAACATCTTTTTGTTCAACTTTCCCGGTTTTGTAATCTATAATACGCAAGGTCCCATTGTATTCATCTACCCGGTCTACAGTTCCTCCAATTTTTACTGGAAAATTCAGTTCTTCCATAGGAATTGTGACATAGAGTTTACGCTCTATCTGAAGTATTTGAATACGATTGCCCGCAACTATTTCTGAAATTTCGAAATCGATAAAGTTGGAAATATATCTCTTTGCAACCTCATAAATGATGAGGTTTTTACCATGAGAAAATGTTCCCCCTTTAAACGTTTTTACAAATTGTTCTGTAACCTGTGACTCTATTTGCGCTTTCATTTCCTGAAGTACTCCTAAAGACAAATATTGCCCTTCTAAAGGTTTATAAAAAGCTTCTAATGTATCGTGTACGATCGTCCCTAAGGTGTTTGCAGCTACGGTTTCTTCTACTTCCTGAAACTCGTTGATCTTAAGAACTTTTTGATAGTAGAAATCCATAGGATTTCGAATATAAGAAGTTAGTGCAGATGGAGAAAATCCTTTTTCAGCAATTTCTTCAAGCCTTTGCAAAACCAATTCATTTTTATAAACCGTTTTTAATGATTGATTTTCTATTTTGATCTTCGGACTTAGAATTACGTTCTCTAAATGATGATTCGGATTATTCTCTAACTCTAACTGTAAGAGAAATCTACTTTTCTCACCGGCATTTAACCCTTCAGAATGATTGTTGTACAATAAAGTAATATCTGTAGCACGATGTAACAAATGATAAAAATGGTAAGTATAAATGGCGTCTTTCTCGGTGTATTTAGGAAGATTAAATTGATGTTTTAGATCGTAGGTTATAAAAGAGGCATTCGATTTTCCGGACGGTAAGATTCCTTCATTGACAGAAGTCATTATTACTGTTTCAAAATCCAACACCCTCGTTTCAAGTACGCCCATTATTTGGAGTCCGTTGTAGGCATCCCCTTGAAAATCCAAAGTAGTCGTAGTTATTAATTCTGAAAAGAGCCCTTGAACCGTTTTAACGGTCTTTAAATGTGAAAACTTCTCGTTAAGCGCTTTGAGCTTTTTAAAGACAGAGAACAATTGAAAGAGAATGATATGTTCTACCTGATTCATATTTTTTTGCACCTTAAGTTTTTCAAGGAGCTGAATACTAGAATCTATTACTGCGACACTCTTATTTTGTTTATCGGAGAATAATAACGCTAATAGTTGATGGTCTCTCTCTTCAGAAAGCTCATATAACATGGTAAGATCAAGATGAGTTATGTTCTTGGCCGTTATGTTTGCCGTAATCTTTGAAGCATTTGGAATAATTGGTGAAAGTAAAGGGTGATTTAACAGAGATACCACATCTTTATAATAAATGGTCTTAGTGCTGTTTATATGAAGGGCTAAGAATATTTCAAAGAACACGGTAGCCGGAAATGTTTTTAGCGCCACACCCATAGTAATATTTACCGTAGAAACATTCTTAGGGAGCGAATGTAGAATTGGTTGTAATAATGCTTCGTCCGCTAATACTATTGCAGTTTTATTGAGCTTTTCTTCTGAATAGGTTGCGAGGAGTTCTCCAACATATTTTGCCTGAGCAATGTTTTTTTGAGCAGCAACAAATTGTATGTTCTTTGTTTTCTGAAAGTTATTTGAAATTATTTTTGGTGGATTTTGTGTAAAGAATTTCCAATTACTAATATAATCTTGCAAAAAAAGCGACGCTGCGTGTTCTTTATCGCGGTGCAAATAGTCATCGGCATCCCAGTATATGTCTGAATTTCCTGTTTCTAATATTTCCTGAAAGATGTGTTGCTCTGCATTATTAAGGGCATTAAAACCTATAAATATATGTGATTTATCTCCGTGTGAATTAATGTAGTGAACTATGGCTTCAGAGGCTTCTCTGTAAACCATTCCCTGATAACCCAAATGTTGAGCAATCAGTGCATTTTTTAGATTTTCATAAAATGGAAACAGACCTTCCCAAAAGTTTAAGTAATTTTCAACTAATTGGGTCTTTTCATCCTTTACGCCCCAGCGTTCCAGGGTTTTTATACTCGCCAGATAATTGAAGAAGGTTTTAGGGTCAATTAAATATCTATCAATTTCATTAAAATCGTTGAGAAGAGTAGTTGCCCACGAGGCAAAGGTTTCGAATTCTTCTTTTTCTTTTATTTCTTGTGTGTTCAGATATACGTCATAACTCTTAAAAAGCAACTCGGTCGTTTCAATTATTTTCAGATCTGAAAGTTCTTCAATAAACTCTTCGATACTAATTATTTTAGGGGCAAAACTCGTTTTGGAAGTACTGTTCCGAAGGTAATTTTTAAGAAATCCTCCGGCACGTTTACTGGGCAGAATAAGTGTAAGTTTTGAAAGATCTGAATATTGATCTCTTATAGATTCGAGGGTTTCTTCTAGAAATGTACGCATGCTATAAAAATAAGAAACGCCCTCCATAAGGAAGGCGTTTCAGAAAATTTATTTAGATGTGTTTCTTACTTTTTCAAAGAAATTTCAACACGTCTGTTTTGCTGTCTTCCAGCTTTAGTAGCATTAGTTGCAATTGGTCTAGATTCACCATATCCAATTGAAGTTAATCTTTCACCACTCATTCCAATTGTAGTAAGATATTGTCTTACAGATGCAGCTCTATCATTAGAAAGCCTTTGGTTAAGTGAATCGCTACCTTGGCTATCTGTGTGACCTTCGATCACAAAATTAGCACTTGGGTATTCTTTCATGATGTCTGCAATATTTTGAAGTACTGCGTAAGACTCTTGACGAATAGTTGATTTACCTAAGTCGAATAAGATCGTTTTAGAGTAGTCATTCAATTGCTTGATGATCTCTACAGTTACCTCAGGACAACCATTGTTAGCAACAGTACCAGGAACATCTGGACACTCATCGTCCTTGTCTAATACCCCGTCACCATCTTTATCTTCGTAAGGACAACCGTTGTTAGCTTTAGGACCAGCTTCGTTTGGACATTGGTCATCAGCATCAGTTATACCATCACCATCTGCGTCTGGACAACCATTCATAGAAGCAAGACCGGCAACAGTTGGACAAGCATCTTGTGGATCAGCGATTCCGTCACCGTCAGTATCAGGACATCCGTTAAATTCAGCTAAACCTGGTGTGTTAGGACAAGCATCGTTTCTGTCTTCGATTCCGTCACCGTCAGTATCAGGACAACCATTGAATTCTGGTAAACCTGGAGTTTCAGGACATTCGTCATCTTGATCAAATATTCCGTCACCATCTGTATCTTTTCCACCGAATTTGAACATTACACCTGCCGAATGTTGGAAATGCTTACGACCGTAGTCATCTTCAAATGCATGCTTGTAAGTACTCTGGAAATTAACGGCAAGATTCTCACCAATCCAGAAACGTACACTAGCTAAAGCATTAGCAGTACCAAATCCAATTTCATCAACCCAAGTGTAACCACCACCAACACCTAGAGAAGGATCAAACCATCCACCAGGACCATTGATAAGGTCTCTGAAACTATATTTTATTTCACCATCAACACCATAGTAAGTTAGGTCATCAACTTCAACGTCACCTACTTTATCGATTCTGTTAATTGTACCAACAGCGGCGAAAGTAAATCCACTACCAATATATCTACCTACAGATAATTTAGATACCGATGGTAAAATGTTCCAGTGGTCATTTACGTTAAAAAATTCTTCAAAAAGATCGCCACGCAAATCATTTGAATCAGATTGACCGTCAGCAAGCCCAATAGGGAATAGGTCAACAGCGTTTACACCGACCTCGATTGCCCAAGGGTTATTTTCGTCTTGAGCATTTGCTACTCCAACTATAAGAAAGAAGAGGGCAGCAACTAAAATACTGTTAAGATGTTTCATATTCGATTGTTTAATTTTTAAGTGTTATTTGTGCAAAAGTAAGTTGTTATAACTTATAAACAAAAGCAAATCTATTAAATTTTTCCTAAATACCAAGGGTTTTATTAGCAAATAAATGTGCCTAGTCTTTAATTATTTCCAGACTTTTACCAACTTTTTTAAATGCATTAATTGCTTTATCCAGATGATCTCGCGAATGTGCTGCCGATAGTTGTACTCTTATTCTGGCTTTACCCTTAGGAACAACCGGAAAGAAAAATCCTATTACATAGATTCCCTCATCCAGCAACATATCTGCCATTGTTTGAGAAAGTTTAGCGTCGTAAAGCATTACTGGGACGATGGCCGAATCCCCGTCGATTATATCAAAACCGGCAGCTTTCATTTCTTTTTTAAAGTAAGCCGTATTCTCTTCTAACTTATCTCTTAAGGAAGTGTCGTTTTCTAACATATCGAACACCTTTATGGACGCCCCAACTATAGCCGGAGCCAGAGAATTAGAAAATAAATAGGGTCGTGAACGTTGGCGCAGCATATCTATTATTTCTTTTTTACCTGTAGTGTATCCTCCCATTGCTCCACCTAATGCTTTTCCTAAGGTTCCGGTAATAATGTCTATCCTGCCCATTACACCTTTTGCCTCTAAGGTACCTCTACCTGTTTCACCAATGAAACCTGTGGCATGACATTCGTCGATCATAACCATAGCGTCATACTTTTCTGCGAGGTCACAAATCTTGTCTAAAGGCGCAACTAATCCATCCATAGAAAAAACACCGTCGGTCACAATAATCTTAAAGCGTGCATTTTTTTCGTTAGCAGCAATTAATTGAGCTTCAAGGTCGGCCATATTACTATTTTCATATCTATAACGAGCCGCTTTACACAAACGAACTCCGTCAATAATGGAGGCATGATTTAATGAATCTGAAATAATTGCATCTTCCGGTCCTAAAAGTGGTTCAAAAACCCCTCCGTTCGCATCGAATGCCGCTGCGTAAAGAATCGTGTCTTCTGTTTGATAGAAATCTGCGATTTTTTGCTCCAATTCTTTATGGATGTCCTGTGTTCCACAAATAAATCGTACAGACGACATTCCAAATCCATGGGTGTCCATCGTATCTTTTGCTGCTTGTATTACTTCCTTGTTGGACGACAACCCCAAATAGTTGTTGGCGCAAAAATTAATCACTTCTTCTCCGGTTGATATTTTTATCACGGCATCCTGCGGACTCGTAATAATCCGTTCTTTTTTATAGAGGCCGTTGTCTTTTATATCTTGTAGTTCCTGCTGTAGATGGTCTTTTATTTTTCCGTACATAATGTTTTTTTATGATCGATTACTACTTAATTTCGCTTCAAATTTATACTTTATTTATCATAATTTCTTCTCCATTGGTATAGATTAGGATTTTTTCTGAAACATGATACCCCATTTCCGATATTGCTATGGCATAACCATTTATTTGATCTTCATGATGATAATTAGGAGTGCCGGTTTTATAATCGATGATAGTTACCTTATTATCGCTTCGGAAATTTAATCGGTCCGGACGTAAAATTCCTCCTGTCGCAGTAATTATATCTGCTTCGACCTTAACACTCTCTGAAGTTTCAAAGAATTTTTCAAGCTCGGGGTGAGATGTAATTCTATTCACAGTTTCGAATAAGGTTTGAAACTCTTCCGAAGTAAGAATAGAGCGATCCTTTAGCGTCTCGAAAATAGTCGGTATATCTTCTTTACTCTTTATTTGAGCCATTGTATCATGGAGCAGATTTCCTGCACTAATCGCTTGCTCTATTTCCGCTTCCCATAAAATAGTGTCTGTTGTGATAATTTTTAAATTGTGTTCTTCGGGGATGGATGCTATGTAAGTTGGTGCCACCTGATTTGAAGTGGGATGGGCTACGATATTTAGCGCTTTATTAGGATCGCCGAATTCGTAGGTCAACTTTCCGGGATCCCAGATGTGATGGTGCTTCAGAAAGGCACCGAACAAGTCGTTGTAACTTTTCGGACTAGCTAAGTTCTTTTCCGAAGGAATTTCAGAAAAAACGTATAAATGCTCAACGGCACGGGTGAGAGTCACATAAAGTAAATTTAGGTTGTCTAACTCTAGGGTTTCTCTATGTTGGTTGTAGAGAGTTGCACCAACATCCCCAAAGTTGGCGAGGTTACTTGAGAAGTTAATATTTACCTCTTCAAATTCTGAATCGATCAAGGGGTACCAAATAGTATCGTTCTTTGCGTCGTATAGGTTCACATCGGCATACGGGAAAAGCACCACTGGAAATTCAAGACCTTTTGCCTTGTGGATGGTCATAAGCTGAACAGCCTCAATTCCTTCACTAACGGGAATAGCCAAGGTATCTTTTTTTGTATCCCAAAACTCTAAAAATGCCGATTTCGAGGCTTGAGGTTGCTGATTAAATTCGAATACCACATCCATAAAGCCAAACAAATAGGCATCGGGCTTTTCGCTTAAACCGAAGGCTCTAATAATATATTCAACAGCTTCGTACAACGATAGTGAATGGAAAGTGGTAAAACTGAAACTCACGTCGTATTCTTTCAGTTTTTGTGTGAAGTCTTCCGAAGAAGTCTTTAATAAATTGCTAAAAAAGCTGTGTTTTTCTTCTGAAACACCAAGGTGATCGTATAGAAAGTCGAGCAGTTCAATTTTGGCCTCTTCATTCTCCGGAAACAAACTTAACGAGAGGGTTTGGATAATACATTCAACCTGTGATGAATGTTGCAATAGTAAAGTTTCTTGTGAGATGACAGGAATATTTTCCGACATTAGGTAGGAACCTAACAATATTCCATCCTTTTTCTTCCTGGTCAAAATGCAAATATCACTGGGACGAAATCCTTTTTCTAAGAGGTTGTGGATGGTAGAAAGTACAAGTTGTGCATACGTTTTATCTTTCTCCGCTTTATTCTGTTTTTCAATAAACTCAATTTTTACATAACCGCCTTTTTTCGAATTAAGCAATTGTTCATTTCCATCAATATATAATTTTTCATGACCTGTGTTTGAAAAAAACCCGGCCGAAGTAGTAAAAAAACTGTTGTTAAAACTGATGATATTCTCACAACTTCTAAAATTAGTTTGAAGGTTTTCAATAGATTTCTCAATTGAGAAGGGGTTTTTATCATTGTATAAGTCGATAAACTGTTCGGGTAAGCCACCCCGCCATCGGTAAATAGACTGTTTTGCATCACCTACTAATAAAAGAGAACCGGTATCTTCATTAAAATCCTGTTGAGATAGGGCGTTGTCAATTAAAGGAACAAGATTTTGCCACTGCATGAAGGAAGTATCCTGAAACTCATCGATAAAAAAGTGTTTGTATTTTTCACCTAAACGCTCGTAAATAAAAGGAGCAGGCTGATTTTTTATTTCAGAATTGATAAGTGAATTAAACTCCGAAATGGGTAGAATATTCTTTTCTTCTTTTATATTCTGAAGCTCGTGAGAAACTAAATTTATAACCGACAGGGGGGTTAAGTTTTTTAGAATCGCATTAGTTAACTGAAGCTGAATAACGAGCTCTTTGGAGCTTTCAAATATTTCTACGAACTGCGGAACCAGGGCATCAATGGTTTCTGCGATATGTGGAGCAGCTTTTGCTGTTTTAACCGTGTACATTGGTTTCTCCTCCATGGTTTTTTGCCATTGCAGGTCGTAGTTTACGTCAATGTCGCCAATAGATAACTTTAATAAGTAAACCGGGAATGAGCCTCTGCTAAAATCTGAGTGTTCTAATCCGCTTTCGTCAATTAATTCAAGTCCTTTTGTTGAGATTTCCTTTATTTTTTCTGAAAGTACTTCGCGTTTTTGGATCAATTTGGATTTGAAAGAAAGAAAATCGCCTAAAGATCTTTCTTTGAGCTTTTTAACATGGTCGTTTTCTTTTTCGGCAAAGATCAAGGCGGAAGTTTTAATTATATCTTTTGCGATATCCCACGACTTATCATCGTCTGCTTTTTCCAGGGCAAAATCAATTAGTACTCTCGTGATCTTATCATCTTCCCCCGCTCTACTAATTAATTGATCAACAGATTCTGCCAATAATTGTGCGGTATCTAGACTTACTTCAAAATTCGTATTAATTTTTAGATCTCTGGCAAAAGTACGGATTAGCTGATGATTAAACCTGTCTATAGTTTCAACACTAAAAGATGCATAGTGATGAAGTAGATGTTTCAGAATTTTTTGTGATTGACGATTAATTTCTGAAACAGAAAGTCCCAACTCAGCACTAAGTTGAAGCAGCATTTCTGAAGGGTTGTCGATAGTGTTCTTGGAAGAAAATTCTACAAGATTCTTAATAATCCGCTCTTTCATTTCACCAACCGCTTTATTGGTAAAAGTAATCGCAAGTAACTGCTTATAAAATCCTGGAGATTTAGACTTTAAAACAGTTTTCAAATATTCTTTTACCAGCGTAAAGGTTTTACCACTTCCTGCCGAGGCATTATAAACTGTAAATGAAGGTATATTTTTCAATGATTATTTTTTATAAAATTAATTAAAAGCTGACTTCTAAGAGCGTATTATTAGAATATTCTATTGCGGTATAAAAATCTTATAAATTCTATAACAGTTTTTAAAGGTAGTAATGCGTATTTTTGAAAGACCATAAACTAATTAGTAACTAAAAAACGATACGATTATGTCATTTGAATTACCAAAATTACCATACGCTACAGATGCGTTGGAGCCTCATATAGATCAAAGAACAATGGAAATCCACCACGGAAAGCACCATCAGGGTTATACCGATAAACTCAATGCAGCAATTGAAGGTACCGATCTGGAAGGAAAGACCATTGAAAATATATTGATGAATTTAGATATGAAAAATAGTGCTGTTAGAAATAATGGCGGTGGATTTTATAATCATAGCTTATTCTGGGAAGTGATGTCCCCTAATGGTGGTGGAAAACCTTCGGGAGCATTAGCAGATGCAATTAATAGCGCCTATGGAAGTTTTGAAGATTTTAAAGAGAAGTTTTCAACGGCGGCTAAGACTCAATTTGGATCTGGATGGGCATGGCTTTGTGTTCATGAAGGTGGAAAAGTTGAAGTGTGCTCAACGCCAAATCAGGATAATCCATTAATGCCGAGTATTGGTTGTGGTGGAACTCCAATTTTGGGATTAGATGTATGGGAACACGCTTATTATTTAAATTACCAAAACAAAAGACCTGATTATGTTGAAGCTTTTTTCAATGTTATTAATTGGGAAGAAGTGAGCGTTAGATACGAGAAGAATAAGTAATATATAATTTATTACGATAAGAGCCCGCTCATGAGCGGGCTTTTTTATTGCTAGATGTATCGAGAATATGCAAAAGCTCAAGAGTCCTTTTTTCTTCTCACTCTCTGGACTCCGGAGATACATAAGATAAACAAGTGTTATGAGAAGGAGAAAAACGGCTTCCTTTGGTCGCCACCCCATTTAGATTTGATGCATAAAAAAAGGGTAAACGAGATTTCGGAGATTGATGAAAACAACTCGCACTACTTTTTCACGCATTTGAGTTTATGAAAAAGCGA
>CAXBES010000006.1:0-196385 GCA_963974915.1 uncultured Ulvibacter sp.
TATAAACGTTTCCATCTATAAATTATACGCTGTCAATTTCAATATATCAATGAACTTTTAAAATCTTTTTTCGCTTTACAAACTCGTGTTTTTGATTCACTCATCGTCTTAGCGGGTGCAAATGTACAACAGTTTTTTAAATCTGCAATGATTTTTAAAAAATATTTCAAAAAAATTTAGACCGTTGTAATTTATACTTTTCAAGGTTTCTTACTTCCTATCCAAAGCGGGTGCAAATATAGAATGGTTTTCCATTCTGACAAACATAAATTACTATTTTTTTTAAAGTTTTTTCCTTCATTTTCATAACCATTTGAAGCCGTATAAATTATCAATACAATAAATTTAAAAAGTATTTATACCTTTATATATATACTATTTATTAAAAAGTAGATCATCCAACTCTATTTGCCGGGAATCATTACCCCTCACACCAATAATAATTGCACGCGAACAACTCTCAAAATTGATCCGCGTTAGGGATTGAGCGGTGGGGAAAAACGTAGTGCTGACCTGTTTGAGCTCTCCAGACGCTTCGGTCTGGAAGCGAGTAGCGACGAAGCCCGCCCCTGACCGAGAGAAACGAGCGCTTGCCTTCCGACAGGCAGGTCTGGGGAACGCCCTAAAGAACCAAAAATCAATCCCAAAATAATCAATCGAATGGATATTGCTTACCAGAGAAACTCGTAGTATCTTTGCCACTTAAATTTTTCAAGTATGATAGCGATTACCTTACCTGATGGAAGCGTAAAAGAATTTGAAGCCGGAGTTACTCCCATGGATGTAGCGAAAAGCATAAGTGAAGGGTTGGCACGAAATGTTATTTCGGCTAGCTTTAATAAAAATACCGTGGAAACCACCACCCCTTTAAAGAATGATGGAGATCTGGTACTTTACACCTGGAACAACGACGAAGGTAAAAAGGCTTTTTGGCATTCTTCGGCACATATATTAGCACAGGCATTAGAGCAATTATACCCCGGAATTAAATTAACCATTGGTCCGGCTATAGAAAACGGGTTCTATTATGATGTAGATTTTGGAGATGAAACTATAACAGAAAAAGATTTGAAAGCAGTTGAAGACAGAATGTTGGAGATTGCACGCGGAAAGCATACGTTCTCACTGAGAGAAGCTTCAAAAGAAGAGGCGCTTGATTATTACAAAAATCAAGGAAACGAATACAAGGTAGAATTAATCGAAGCGCTTGATGATGGCACAATTACTTTTTGTGATCACGATGATTTTACCGATCTGTGCCGTGGCGGACACATTCCTAATACAGGAATAGTAAAAGCTATAAAATTAATGAGTATTGCCGGGGCATATTGGCGCGGTGACGAAAACAATAAACAACTTACGCGTATTTACGGGGTAAGTTTTCCGAAGCAAAAAGAGTTAACCGAATATCTTGCGCTTTTAGAAGAGGCAAAAAAACGGGATCATAGAAAACTGGGGAAAGAATTAGAGCTTTTTACATTTTCACAACGCGTAGGGCAAGGCTTACCATTATGGCTCCCAAAAGGAGCAGCTTTGCGAGAGCGTTTGGAGAATTTTTTAAAGAAAGCGCAGAAAAAAGCCGGCTACGAAATGGTGGTTACACCACATATCGGTCAGAAAGAATTATATGTCACATCAGGTCACTATGCGAAATACGGAGCCGACAGTTTTCAGCCTATTCATACGCCTGCCGAAGGGGAAGAATTTCTTCTGAAGCCTATGAATTGTCCGCATCACTGCGAGATCTTTAGCAGTAAACCCTGGTCATATAAGGATTTACCTAAGCGTTTTGCGGAATTTGGAACAGTGTATCGATATGAACAAAGTGGAGAATTACACGGATTGACTCGCGTTAGAGGATTCACGCAGGATGATGCTCATATTTTTTGTACACCGGATCAACTGGATGATGAGTTTAAAAAAGTAATTGATCTTGTTTTGTACGTTTTCGGTTCTTTAGGGTTCGAAAACTTTACAACTCAGGTTTCTTTACGAGATCCCGACAAGCCTGAAAAATACATTGGAGATCCCGAAGTGTGGGAAAAAGCAGAGCAAGCGATCATAAATGCCGTAACCGACAAAGGGCTAGACTTCGTTATGGAAACGGGCGAAGCTGCGTTTTACGGTCCGAAGCTGGACTTCATGGTAAAAGATGCATTAGGGAGAAGTTGGCAGTTAGGAACTATCCAGGTTGATTATACATTGCCGGAACGTTTTGAATTAGAATACAAGGGAAGTGATAATGAAATGCACAGACCGGTGATGATTCATAGAGCGCCTTTTGGCAGTATGGAACGATTTGTAGCAATTTTACTGGAACATACAGGAGGTAATTTTCCGCTTTGGCTAATGCCCGATCAGGTTATTATATTATCATTAAGTGAAAAATATGAAAAATACGCCGAAAAAGTTTTAAATTTGCTTGAAAATGACGAAATTCGCGCCCTTGTAGATAATCGAAACGAGACGATAGGCAAGAAAATACGGGAAGCAGAAATGAACAAAATCCCATATATGTTGATCGTTGGTGAGCAAGAAGAAAATGATGGTACGATTTCTGTAAGGAAACATAGTGAAGGAGACTTAGGCACCATGAGTGTTGAGGATTTTTCGAAAATGATCAACGAAGAAGTAAAGAAAGAAATAAAAGAGTTTAATTAAAATTTATTAGCCATAGCAATACGTAGAAAAAGAAGTAGAGGTCCGGCTCGGATTATTAAAGAAGATCAACACCGAATCAATAGAAAGATTCGTGCAGAAGAGGTACGCCTTGTAGGCGATAATGTTGAAATAGGAGTATATCCTTTAAAGAAGGCATTAGAAATCGCTGAAGAGCTAGAACTTGACCTTGTCGAAATTTCACCAAATGCAAATCCTCCGGTTTGTAAAGTAATAGACTATAAAAAGTTTGTTTACGAACAGAAGAAGCGGGAGAAGGCTATGAAAGCGAAAGCGACTAAAGTGACCATAAAGGAAATTAGGTTTGGACCTAATACCGATGATCACGATTATGAGTTTAAAAAGAAACATGCCGAAAAGTTTTTGAAAGATGGTGCAAAACTAAAAGCGTATGTGTTCTTTAAAGGCCGTTCTATCATTTATAAGGATCAAGGTGAAATCTTATTGCTAAAATTAGCACAAGAACTTGAAGAATTTGGTAAGGTAGAACAAATGCCAAAATTGGAAGGAAAGCGAATGATAATGTTCATCGCTCCAAAAAAGAAGTAATAAATAATCTCCTAATTGGAGTCATTATAAAAAGAAATCCAACTACGATAGCCTACTTCACCATAGTAGCTAGGTTATGTAGACCGAAAGGCTGTAGTGGATATAGTGCGAAACAATAAATAAAAGTAGGAAACATGCCGAAACAAAAAACAAAATCCAGTGCCAAGAAGCGTTTTAAGCTAACGGGAACCGGTAAGATCAAAAGAAAGCATGCGTTTAAAAGTCACATCTTAACAAAGAAGTCTAAAAAACGTAAGCTTGCATTGACTCATGATACTTTAGTACATGCAGCCGATGAGAGTAATGTTAAACAAATGCTTCGAATGAAGTAAACGTTTAACCGGTTAAACAAATTTTTTAAACCCTGGAGTATGGCCGCCCCTTTCGCGTAAAGCTACGGAGCAAAAAGTGTAAGTAAAAATACCGCCTGCTACAAAAAACAAGTAAATTATGCCAAGATCAGTAAATTCAGTTGCAAAGAGAGCCAGAAGAAAAAAGGTTCTTAAGCAAGCCAAAGGATACTTTGGAAGACGTAAAAATGTTTGGACTGTTGCTAAGAACGCCGTTGATAAAGCGATGTCTTATGCATACAGAGACAGACGAAACAAGAAAAGAACTTTTAGAGCTTTGTGGATCACGCGTATCAACGCAGGTGCACGTCAGCATGGAATGTCGTATTCTCAATTTATGGGAGGATGTAAAAAAGCAGGAATCGAATTAAACCGTAAGGTTTTAGCAGATCTAGCGATGAATCATCCTGATGCTTTTGAAGCAATCGTAAAAAAAGTAAAATAAGACTCAAACAATATTATTTCGCACAAAAAGCCCGCTCAAATTGAGCGGGCTTTTTAATTTATTTTCTTCTGTAAACGAAATGATATTTTTATGGACGTTCCAAGACCTTGATTCGTGCTCGGTCATGATCGCACTACCTGCATGCCGCTGCTATCTCTCACGCAAAGTACAAACAAAATGATCGAGACCCAACATTCATCATCAATCAAGTTTTTTGTTTTTTCTTCTTAGCCGCCGGAAACAGCACATTGTTTAAGATCAATCTGTATCCAGGAGAATTGGGATGTAGCGCCAATTCGGTCTTCGCATCCCCTACTCTATGTTGATAGTCTTCGGGGTCATGCCCACCATAAAAAGTAAAGAACCCCTTGCCTTTTACCCCATGAATATAACGTGCTTCCCCATTCGATTTATTTTCTCCCATCCTCAATACGTTTGCTTTAATTTGATTGGGAGCATACGAAGTTGTTTGTCCCATAAATCCTTTTACCAATGCGGTATGATTTTGAACCAGCATACAAGGAATTGGATCCCATTTGGCCGAATAATCCATTAAAGTAAAATAGTCAACTTCTTTCGAAATTCGACGTTTGGTAGTCATATCGATACTCGAAAACTCGTAAACCATCGGACTTCTTTCAAGGATAAAATCTTTAAAAGCAAATGTTTTACTATAATCTATTTTACTCTGGTAAGAGGCTTCACTGGGATCCCCGTCGAACATAGGCTCGCAAATATCCACTCCTTCGGCAGCTAACGCTATATCAAAACTATCGGTCGCACTGCACATGGCAAACATAAATCCGCCACCCACTACATAATCTCTAATTTTTAAGGCCACATCTCTCTTCGCTTCCGAAACTTTGGAATATCCTAACTTCGCAGCTAAGGCCTCGGCATTCTTTTTTTCCTCTATATACCAGGGCGCTGCCCGGTATGCCCGGTAAAATTTTCCGTATTGTCCGGTAAAGTCTTCATGGTGAAGATGCAACCAATCGTAAAGAATTAACTGATCTGAAAGCACTTCTTCATCGTAAACTACGGTATAAGGAATTTCGGCATAGGTAAGCACCATGGTCACAGCATCATCCCAGGGAAGACTTCCTTTGGGTGAATACACGGCGATCTTGGGTGCTTTTTCTAGAACCACAGCTTCCATGTTTTGCGACGGACTGCTAATTTCTGTTAAGATTTGTTCTGTTTTTGCTTCAGAAAGCACTTCGAAGGAGATCCCTCTTATCTGACATTCCTTCTGAATTTCATCTGAATCGGGTAATAAAAAAGAGCCTCCTCTATAATTCAGCAACCACTTTACCTTTACGTTCTTTTCAAGCGTCCAATAGGTAAGTCCGTAGGCTTTTAAATGTTCCTTCTGACTTTCGGCATCCATAGGAATAAGAATATAGGAAGCTGAGGCGTTTAAAGAAAACAGCAATAAAAAGATCAATGAATATAATTTCGTCATAATTCAAATATATACAATCTGTTGAAGAGATTCCTCTTCACAGAAATTTATAACGTCAAATTTTAAGCCAAATTATAGAAAAAGGCATAGTAGTTAACAGAAGTAACCATAATACTGCCTAGAATTGGGAGGCGAATTTAAAATGGCACCTCATTATCATCATCCGGGGAAAGATCGTCGTTCATAGAACTTCCGAAGGCTTCTCCTGGTGAGGGCAGATTTTCGGTTTTAAACGTATCGTCGTTTGCAGCGGCATTCATACGCGAATGGAACTCTGCCGGATAATCGAAGGTTTCCAGATTTTCGAACTTTCCTAAATGTCCAACGAACTTGAGTCTAATTTCATCTAAACCACCATTACGGTGTTTAGCGACTATAAATTCGGCTTGACCTGTGGTGGGAGTACGCTCTTCATCATCCCATTCATCGATCTTGTAATATTCGGGACGATATATAAAAGATACAATATCGGCATCCTGTTCGATCGCACCGGATTCCCTAAGATCGGAAAGTAAAGGACGTTTACTTCCACCACGCGTTTCAACGGCACGTGATAGCTGTGATAGTGCGATAACCGGAATATTCAATTCTTTCGCTAAGGCTTTTAAGTTTCTGGATATCGTTGAAATTTCCTGTTCTCTGTTTCCGCCTTTTTGACTGCCACCGGCGGTCATTAATTGCAGGTAATCGATCATGATTAACTTAATGCCGTGTTGGGATGCCAAACGTCTGGCTTTTGCCCGAAGATCAAAAATAGAAAGAGAGGGAGTATCATCAATAAATAAGGGTGCTTTTTCAAGACCTTTTACTTTTACATTTAATTGTTCCCACTCGTGTTTTTCAAGGTTTCCCGTACGCAGTTTTTCTGAACTTAATCCGGTTTCAGAAGAAATTAAACGAGTGATTAACTGAACCGAAGCCATTTCCAAAGAGAAAAAAGCCACCGGCATGTCATGTTCAACAGCAATATTTCGTGCCATGGATAATGTAAGTGCTGTTTTACCCATACCCGGACGTGCTGCAATAATGATCAAATCACTTGGTTGCCATCCCGAGGTTAACTTATCTAATTTGGTAAATCCGGAAGGAATTCCGGAAAGTCCTTCTTTATTAGCGATTTCTTCAATTCGTTTCTTTGCCTGAATAACCAGATGCTGTGCTGTTTCTGAAGAACGCTTTATATTTCCTTGAGTGATATCGTATAATTTCGATTCGGCGGTGTCTAGCAAATCGAAAACGTCTGTGGTTTCATCGTACGAATCTTCTATGATCTCGTTCGAAATTTTTATTAAGCTTCGCTGTATATATTTCTGAAGAATTATACGCGCATGGAATTCAATATGTGCCGAAGACGAAACTTTTTGTGTAAGTTGAATAAGGTAAAACTCCCCTCCTACCTGATCTAATTTCTGACTCTTCTTTAACTGCGATGAAACGGTTAATAAGTCGACCGGCTCACTGTTTTCGAAGAGCACGTGGATCGCCTCAAAGATATGCTGATGCGCTTCTTTATAGAAAACTTCGGCATTTAGAATATCGATAACCTCATCCACTCCCTTTTTATCGATCATCATCGCTCCTAACACAACTTCTTCTAAATCAGTTGCTTGTGGCGGTAATTTTCCCTTTTCCAGTGAGATTACTTGAGAAGAACGTGTTGAATATGAGGTTTGAGGTTTCAGTTTTTCCATTAAGCGAATGTAAAGAAAATGTTATGAGCGGAAATCGAATTTTGAATTTCGATGTTCACTAGTCATCAACAATTGGACTGTTGAAAACTTAATATTTTTGTTAATAAAGTACAAAAAAATCTGAAGTCAAAGCTTCAGATTTTTGAAAGTGTTGGTATTGTTGAAGCTATGCTTTGAAGACTCCCATTTCTGAATACTTATCCATTCGTTTTTCAACGAGATCTTTTGGTGATAAGTCTTTTAAAGCTTCATATTCTTTGGAAATTGCATTTGCAACCGTAGAAAAAGTTTTCGCTTTATCACTATGGGCTCCACCCAAAGGTTCTTTCACGATCACGTCGATAAGCTTTTGTTTTTTCATGTCGGTCGCTGTAAGCTTTAAAGCTTCGGCAGCTTGTTCCTTAAACTCCCAGCTTCTCCATAAGATCGAGGAACAGCTTTCCGGCGATATTACCGAATACCAGGTATTCTCGAGCATTAGTACCTTATCCCCTACTCCAATTCCTAAGGCTCCTCCGCTAGCACCTTCTCCAATGATAACTACAATAATTGGCACCTTAAGACGGGTCATTTCCAAAATATTGCGGGCTATCGCTTCCCCTTGTCCGCGTTCCTCTGCTTCCAATCCAGGGTACGCCCCCGGTGTATCGATAAAAGTAACTACGGGTATACCAAATTTCTCTGCCGATTTCATAAGACGTAGCGCTTTACGATACCCTTCAGGATTTGCCATTCCGAAATTTCGGTATTGACGGGTTTTAGTATTAAAACCTTTTTGCTGCCCAACGAACATATAACTTTGGTCTCCAATTTTACCGAGACCACCAACCATCGCCTTATCATCTTTAAAATTACGATCTCCATGTAATTCTAAAAAAGAATCCCCACAAATGGCATTTATATAATCCATGGTGTAGGGACGATTAGGATGACGTGACAACTGCACACGTTGCCATGGCGTTAGGTTTTTGTATATGTCTTTCTTAGTCTCGTTAAGTTTCTTTTCAATCTGCTTGCAGGTATTAGAGACATCAACATCGCTCTCCTCTCCAATCTGACAAGCTTTTTCGAACTGTTCTTGCAGTTCTTTTATAGGTAATTCAAAATCAAGATATTCCATAATAACTTCTAGAAGTTTGTTTTTGGCTCAGTGTACAAATATAAAATATTGTTTTTAGGTATTGGGTAATCGTCTTTTTTTTCTTTCTCTCGAAGTTTTAATTATTCCGTTAGCCACTACTGTTACCAGTATTATAGCTGCCCCATAATAAAACTGCGAACTCATATTTTCTGAATCACCTAAAATAAGAAGCGCGAGGATAATTCCGTAAACAGGCTCCATATTAATAGTAAGCATCACGGTATAAGGGCTTATCCACTTCATTACATGTATAGAAGCGATAAATGCATAAGCCGTACAAACCGACGCGAGTACCAGAAGAAAGACCCAATCGTTAGCTGAAAGTTGAAAAAATTCGCTACTAAAGCTTCCGCTGAACCATAAATACACTGAAATACAGAGCATTCCGAAGAAAATTTCATAAAACGAAATCACTGAAGCCTTGTATTTTATTGCCAATTTTCCGTTAAGAACAGAAAATAGAGCACCTAAAAACGATGAACATAAAGCTAAAGAAATTCCTAAAATGTATTCAGACTCTACCTCAAAAATAATGTACAAACCTACAATTACCAGTAAACCGAAAAGCACCTCGTACCAAATAATTCCTCTTCGATAAATAAGGGGTTCTAACAGCGAAGCGAAAAAAGCACCCGTAGACATTATCGCCAATGTTACTGAAACATTTGAAACCTTAATAGCACCAAAAAATGCCAACCAATGAAGTGCAATAATAAATCCTGAAAGACAAAAAGCGGCTATTGCTTTGGGTGGATATCGAAGTCTTTCTTTTCTAAAGGCGAGCCACAGAAAGATAAATCCGGAAGCCAATAACATTCTAAACCAAACCAACGGGATAGCATCAATTGAAATAAGAGCGCCTAAAACCGCAGTGAACCCCCAAATAAAGACGATAAAATGTAAGTGGAGGTAATTAAAAAGCTTAGCGTTTGGCATTTCTTAATAGATATACTGCCAAAATAGCGAAAATGATGTTAGGAAACCATGTTGCAATAAATGGAGAAAAATCACTTTGCTCTGCCATCGTTCCGAAGATCTTGTCGAAAAAAATGAAAACCATCCCAATTGCGATACCAATTGCCAGATTAACACCCATCCCTCCGCGGCGTTTTACAGACGACACTGCGACAGCAATAATAGTTAAAATATAAGCTGAAACCGGTAAGCTCCAACGCTTGTACTTTACAACTTCATACCTGTTAATATACGAAGAGCCACGCTCCTTCTCTCTTTTAATAAAACTATTAAGTTCGGCTAGGTTTAGCGTTTCAGCAATGTAATCTACCGGGGTAAGATCTTCCAACTCGAAGGAAAATACAGTGTCTAATCTTGTTTCCGACTTTAAAATGTCTTCATTTTCTCCAATAATTCGTTTTGTGTAATTATAGAGTGTATAGGTGGTATCTTCTTCATTAAACTTAATGCGGTTGGCTTCAATTTTATAAGCCATTCTATTGTCTTCAAAGTGTTCGAGAGTAAAGTTACTTCCCGATTTTTCGGCAACGTTAAAATAGCTCACATAGATGTAATCGTTATCATTGATCTGCCTGTAAACATTAGATTGCGCCCTATCTTTTTTACCTTTTTTCAGATATAAATAAGAGAATTCATTAAATCCCTTACTTGCTTTTGGAGCGAGATACATCCCTAAGAAAAAGGCACCAATACAAACGATAGTAGCACCTATCATATATGGTCTTAGAAATCTATAATAAGAAACTCCACTACTTAAAAAGGCGATGACTTCGGTATTATTGGCAAGCTTAGACGTGAACCAAATTACCGAGAGGAATAAAAACAAAGGAAACAGAAGATTCGCAAAATAGATAGTAAAATCGAGGAAGTACTTAGCGACCTCGATAAAAGGGACTTCATTCTCAAGGATCTTATCAATTTTTTCGGCAAGGTGAACAGTGATCCCGATTGGAATAAAAAGTAATAACAAAAGGACGAAAGTCCCAATGTAATTTTTTAAGATATATCTATCGAGAATACTCAGCATAGACCTATAAACGTTTATCCATTTGTTTAACCATCATGTTTTTCCAGGTGGTGAAATCACCGGCTAAGATATGTTTTCTCGCTTCACGAACCAACCATAAATAAAAGCCCAGATTGTGAATAGTACATATTTGTCGTCCCAGCATTTCATTAACGGTAAATAAATGTCTAACGTATGCTTTGCTGTATTCGGTATCCACCCAGGTAATGTTCATCTCGTCAATGGGAGAAAAGTCTGCCTCCCATTTCTTGTTTTTAATATTTATTGTGCCATGCGCGGTAAATAGCATACCATTTCTACCGTTACGGGTTGGCATCACACAATCGAACATATCGATTCCGAGTGCGATATTTTCCAGAATATTTATGGGCGTACCTACTCCCATTAAATATCTTGGTTTGTCTTTGGGCAGAATTGCTGTTACCACCTCTGTCATTGCGTACATCTCTTCGGCAGGTTCTCCTACCGAGAGTCCGCCGATAGCGTTCCCTGCAGCGCCGACCGATGCGATATATTCGGCAGATTGTTTCCGAAGGTCTTTATAGGTACTTCCCTGAACGATTGGAAAAAACGTTTGATCGTAATCGTATTTTAAAGGTGTTTTTTCTAAGTGATTGATACATCTATCCAACCATCGATGCGTCATGTGCATAGATCGTTTCGCATAGTTATAATCGCATGGGTACGGAGTACACTCATCGAACGCCATAATTATATCGGCACCAATGGTGCGTTGAATTTCCATTACATTTTCGGGGGTAAAGAAATGATAACTTCCATCGATATGCGATTTAAATTTTACTCCTTCTTCTTTAATTTTTCTGTTTGCCGACAGCGAATACACCTGATAACCTCCGCTATCTGTGAGTATATTTCTATCCCAATTCATAAATTTATGAATTCCCCCAGCTTTTTCCAGAATGGGGGTCTGCGGACGCAGATACAAATGATAGGTATTCCCAAGGATAATGTCGGGGTTTATTTCATTCTTCAGTTCGCGTTGATGCACCCCTTTAACGGTGGCAACGGTACCAACCGGCATAAAAATAGGGGTTTCAATAGTACCATGGTCGAGGGTAATTGTACCGGCTCTCGCCTGACCATTTACATCCTGGGCTTCTAATTTAAAAAGCATGTGTTTTTTTTCTGAAAAGTTATCTTCATCGATAGCAGCTGCAAAGATAGAATGAAAAAACAAACCCCAAGCACTAAATAGAGATTTCCAAAAGATGACTCCGGAATTACTTCAGAAGAAAACCTTGTTATAAAGGTTCAGAAATTCTGAAGGTATTTAATAACTTCTCAAAATCGTTAATAACTGCGCGGTTTTCCACTTTGTCCAACTTTCAGAATACATTACTTTTGAAACCTTAACTAGATATATAAATATGCCAGATTTAAAACAGTTAGAAGATTTAGTAATACAGGTGCGTCGTGACATTTTGCGACAAGTTCACAAGGTTAATTCGGGACACCCGGGTGGATCGTTAGGATGTACAGAATTTTTCGTTGTCCTATATCAAGAATTGATGGATAGAAAAGATGGTTTTTCTATGGATGGGAAAGGCGAAGATTTGTTTTTCTTGTCTAACGGACATATTTCTCCGGTTTTTTATAGTGTTCTTGCCAGATCGGGTTATTTCCCTGTTGAAGAGTTAAACACTTTTAGATTGCTCAACTCGCGTTTACAGGGCCACCCAACAACACACGAAGGTTTACCGGGAATTCGCGTAGCATCAGGATCTTTAGGACAAGGGATTTCGGTAGCGATTGGTGCGGCTCAAACAAAAATCCTCAATAATGATGATCATCTAATCTATACCCTTTGTGGTGATGGAGAACTACAAGAAGGCCAGAATTGGGAAGCTATTATGTACGCAGCAGGTAATAAGATCGACAACCTCATTGTAACGGTAGATCTCAACGGGCAGCAAATTGATGGATGTACAGACAATGTGTTACCTATGGGTAATGTAAAAGAAAAGTTTGAAGCATTTGGCTGGGACGTTTTTGAAATTGAAGAAGGAAATAATATTGAAGCTGTGATCTCAGGAATGAAAAGTGCAAAAGAGCGAACACGAAAAGGAAAACCGGTTTGTGTGCTTCTTCATACAGTAATGGGGAACGGTGTAGATTTTATGATGCACACACATGCTTGGCATGGGAAAGCTCCCAATGATGAGCAGTTAGAAAATGCACTGTCTCAAAATGCCGAGACCTTAGGAGATTACTAAAAAATAATTCAACTAATTAAAAGATACCCGCCTGCGCGGACAAGAGAATGAAAAAATATACAGATACAGGTAAAAAAGATACTCGATCAGGATTTGGGGCAGGACTCACCGAATTAGGAAAAAAGAATGAAGATGTTGTAGCATTGTGCGCAGATCTAACAGGATCTTTAAAAATGGATGATTTTAAGGAGAATCATCCTGAAAGATTCTTCCAAACGGGAATTGCTGAAGCCAACATGATGGGTATTGCAGCAGGGATGACCATTGGAGGAAAGATCCCTTTTACGGGAACCTTTGCCAATTTCTCGACAGGACGAGTTTACGACCAAATAAGACAGAGTATTGCCTATAGCGGAAAGAATGTAAAAATTTGTGCATCGCACGCCGGATTAACACTTGGAGAAGACGGAGCGACACATCAGATTTTAGAGGATATCGGACTTATGAAAATGCTGCCGGGTATGACGGTTATCAATACATGTGATTATAACCAAACAAAAGCAGCAACGATAGCTATTGCAGATCATGAAGGACCTGTTTACTTACGTTTTGGCCGTCCAAAAGTTGCAAATTTCACCCCGGAGCATCAAAACTTCGAAATTGGTAAAGCAGTTCAATTACAAGATGGAAATGATGTAACCATAGTAGCTACGGGTCATTTAGTATGGGAAGCTTTGCTAGCCGCCGAAACACTAAATGAGCAAGGAATTAGTGCCGATGTGATCAATATTCATACGATCAAGCCTTTAGACAATAAAGCAATTTTAAATAGCGTTAGTAAAACAAGATGCATTGTTACAGCCGAGGAACATAACTTTTTAGGGGGTCTTGGCGAAAGTGTATCAAGAGTTTTAGCCGAAAACACCCCAACTCCACAAGAATTTGTAGCTACCCATGATACCTTTGGTGAATCCGGAACACCGGAACAGCTAATGGATAAGTATGGTTTAAATGCCGATGCGATCGTGAAAGCGGCATTGAAAGTGATTGCACGCAAGTAAATCTTTTTTTGCGTCCGAATTTAATTGAAAAAGCCTCGCAATGCGAGGCTTTTTTTTATCTGTAATTATTATTTAGATTAATTGTCAGGATCCAGATAATCTGGAGTACCATCTCCATCTGTATCGGTAAAAGTAATTGTAGTGATGGTTGTTATACCGGTTGTATCATCAACTTCGGTATTTGTCACGAATTCGTTTGGAGCATAGGTAGGTGTGGGATCTCCCGGATTTAAAACATACTCGTTCTCTTCTACTTCATTTTTAGAAAGTCTAAAATCTCCGTCATCGTCTGTATCCAGATAATTGGGTATAGTGTCGCCATCGGTATCATCATCTTCCTCCAAACCATTCCCGTTAACATCTTCAAAAGTGGAAGGAATGGTGTCCTGATCCTGGTCGCCCACCTCTGTTTCATACAAGTGAAACGAAAAAACCAACTGTGAATACACCCCTATAGAAGAAGCTGCCGGCGGACTAACGTAATATCCCAATCCGGACTGCATAAATACAGCTCCAACCCCGAAATTTTCGAAAGCGATGGTTCCATCAGGGTTTTCCGTAAAACCGGTTGCTCCGTTAAACTCGATCAGGACATCTTGAAGTCCGTTTACTATTTGTGTTAAATCGAATTGAACCGGTACTACCGAACTATCAAAAAGTTCGTATTCATCAATTATATTTTCGTTATCCGGTTCGTTATTAAACTGCCATCCTTCATAACTTATGGTTGCAATATCCGGGAAGTTTGGAGATTCTCCTTCGCCTTGAATAACATTTAAGTAATATAATTTATAGGTTACATCGGTATCTACTCTATCCTGAACCATTTTAAAGTCCACTTGATCAATTAGCTTAATTTTATTTGCATTGTCGCCTGCAATGGTGTCAAACTTAATTCTATAATCGAAGTTAGCAGGAGGATTATCGAATTCCTCATAATTGTAAAAATGTGTCTCTAAAAATGCCTCAACCTCCATTGTAGAAGCTACAACTTCTTCCGATCGTTCTCTAGCTGGGATAAAATCAGGATCAAATCCATCATCTTTCTTACAAGAGGTTGTAATAAACAGTGATAAAACCGCTATAACAATTAAAAAATAAATTTTCTTCATTACATTTTTTTTGTGGGCGCAAGATACAATTTTCCATTATTTTTGCTTCTAAGTTTAACGTAGTTTTTGGGGAATCCTTATGAGAGTTGATAAATATTTATGGTGTTTACGTTATTTCAAAACAAGAAGCATTGCCACTCAGGCATGTAAGAAAGGAGCGGTAAGAGTTAATGATGATGTTGTAAAACCATCACGCGATGTTTATCCCGGGGATAAGATCACAGTACGAAAGAATCAAATTAAGTATTCAATGCTGGTTTTAGATACACCGGAGAGCAGACTTGGAGCAAAGTTAGTGGACATTTATAGAAAAGATATTACCCCTAAAGAAGAATTTGAAAAAACAGAGTTATTAAAGTACTCTAAAGATTACTATAGAAAGAAGGGTGTTGGAAGGCCTACCAAAAAGGACCGAAGAGATTTGGAGCAATATACAGATTCGGAAGAGTGATCAACATCTTAACATTTACTATCTTTAACCAAAACAATTTCAATGACACAATCTGAAACCATCATTCTGGATAAGCAACAAATTGATCATAAATTAAAACGAATTGCTTATCAAATTTACGAAGCCAATGTAAGTGAGAAGGAGGTGATCATTGCAGGCATACAGACCAATGGTTTTATTTTCGCGCAAAAGTTAAAGTCACTCGTTGAAAATATTTCGCCTATCAAAGTAACATTGTGCGAAGTATATATAAACAAAAAGCAGCCTATTGCTCCAGTCGAAACTTCATTAAAGCCTGACGATTATAAAAACAAGTCGATAATTTTAGTTGATGACGTTCTTCACTCGGGAACTACATTAATATACGGTGTAAAACATTTCTTAAATGAGCCATTGAAACAGTTTAAAACCGCTGTTCTTGTGGATCGAAATCATAAAAAGTATCCTATAAAAGCCGATTATAAAGGAATTTCACTATCCACGTCCTTAAATGAAAATGTTTCGGTAATCTTTGAGAATAACAAGGATCGTGCGGTTTTAGAATAGTTTCAATATTATCTTCTGAACGATCTCATCAATTGTTGCGTCATCGCAGTTAATAGTTATATCTGCCTGAGTGTAATAAAATGAACGCTCGAACAAGTGCTTTCTTATAAAGTCATTCAATTGCTCCTTTTCTGTTAAATGAGATATTAGAGGTCTTTTGGTCTTTTCTTCGAACAATCGTTTGGTCAGGGTTTCCAAAGAACATTTTAGGTAGATTGTAAGAATGTTATCTTCATTTTTTAAAAAGTCGATGATATTCCCATAGCACGGCGTACCTCCTCCGGTGGCCAAAACAAAATTATCTCGCCCCTTTAATGTTGTTTTTAAAATGGTATTTTCCTTTTTTCTGAAATAAATCTCTCCTTTTTTAGAGAATATATTATTTATTGTATCATTTTCGGCTGATTCTATAAGGAAATCTAGGTCTAGAAAATCGGCCTTTAACACTGTAGCCAAATTCTCTCCAACCGAAGATTTACCACTACCCATATAGCCTAATAAAACAATTTTCATACTTTTTTTTTGTTCCAACATACGCAGTCTAAAGCGTTTCTATTTTTTTATCAAATTTAATTGAAAATAGCTTTGAAAAATAAATTTAATGATAGTATATTTGCACCCGCCTACGGGAAACATAATTTGTTGAACATTGGCAATAAACAATTCGCTTTTTTAAGCAAGACCTGGTAGCTCAGTTGGTAGAGCACCTCCCTTTTAAGGAGGTGGTCCTGGGTTCGAGCCCCAGCCAGGTCACTAAAAGTTAAACCTCAGGTTTAACTTTTTTTTTGAATATACTATATTATACCCGGGTGCTGGAATTGGTAGACAGGCACGGTTGAGGGCCGTGTGTACTCGTTACGTGTGGGTTCAAGTCCCATCCCGGGTACAATTTTGCTTAATTATTCACAGCTGTCTATGTCACGTGGTTAATTTGGTTTCTTCGGCACTAACTTCTTTTCAGAAAGAAATTATCTAGTTGTTATACAGATAAGTAAAATCTGATCAGCTTAGGTTTTCATTTCAGTATTTTAACAATTATAGCTCAATCCTATTCATCTCTATTTCTTTTTTGTACTTTAAAGCCTGAAAAAATTGGATAGTTTTACTATGAATGTAAAAGCAGAGTTTAGCATCAAAGATCTTGAAAACCTTAGTGGTGTTAAGGCACATACAATTCGTATTTGGGAAAAGAGATACAAACTTCTTGAACCAAAGAGAACCACAACCAACATTAGAAAATACGATCTAAATAATTTAAAAAAGCTACTCAATGTTAGTTTTCTCTACAATGATGGTTATAAAATTTCGAAAATTGCACATCTCAATAATGAAGAGTTACTTAAATTAATTCAGAATAAGGCGAAATTAAAGCAGGAAGACTTTGCTATTAATGCATTCAAAACTGCAATGTTCGATTTTGATCATCAGTTATTCAACTCCACTTACAAGAAACTTCTTGAACAAAAATCCTTCAGTGAGATTTTTGAACACATATTTATTCCCTTGTTAAATGACATTGGACTGCTATGGCAAACCAGTACTATTGATCCGGTTCACGAGAGTTTTATTTCAGAATTAATAAAGCAAAAGATCGTAATTAATATAGCCTTAGAGCAAGAGTCGTTCACAAAAAATAATGAAACTGTATTTGTATTATTTCTCCCGTTTCAGGAAGTTCACGATATTGGATTACATTTTGCGAATTACCATTTAACTTCGGTCGGCTTCAAGACTATTTACCTTGGTGCAAACATTCCACTTAATAATTTAAAGAACCTTCTGAAAAATTCGAATCAGCTTATATTTCTAACTTATCTTACAGTACAGCCGGAAGACAAGGATGCGCAAACTTTTGTAAAAGACTTTACCAATGAAATCTGCGCAAAACACAATTGTAATCTTTGGACTGTGGGTCCGAAGGCACAAAATCTGGATCGCAAAGAAATACCTGATGGAGTAAGGGTAATTTCAGGCCTACATGAATTTTATGAATGTATCCAAAAATTAAAAAACTCTTAAATTTTACTTCAAAAATATATTTTGTTTAAATAAATGTTATTTTTGTTAAACAAATGAAAAAGAACATTGCCATAATCGGCTCAGGCTTTTCGTCTTTAGCAGCAGCAAGTTATCTCGCATCTTCGGGGTATAAGGTCACTATTTATGAAAAAAATGATACTATAGGCGGGAGAGCGAGGCAGTTAAAACGAGATGGATTTGTATTCGACATAGGTCCTACATGGTATTGGATGCCAGACGTGTTTGAAAGATTTTTCGCCGATTTTAATAAAAAACCTTCCCACTATTATGAACTTATCAAGCTAAATCCCGCTTATAGTGTTTATTTCAATGAAAATGATTTCATCCTTATAGAAGACACATTAGAAAAGATCTGTGCCGTTTTTGAGAAAGAAGAACCGGGATCTTCAAAAAAACTGCAAAAGTTTATGTCGCAGGCACTTGACAATTATAATATTGCGATTAAAGATCTCGTTTATCGACCCGGTGTTTCCCCCCTTGAATTGGTTACCGCAGCTACTATTAAAAAGATCGGACAGTTTTTTAGTACGATAAGCAAGGAAGTGAGAAAAGAATTTAACAGCCCTCGTTTAATTGCAATATTGGAGTTTCCGGTGCTATTTTTAGGAGCTAAGCCCTCTGATACTCCGGCATTTTATAGCTTTATGAATTATGCAGATTTTGGACTGGGTACATTTCATCCCAAAAATGGCATGTATAGCGTTATTAAAGCAATGCAGGAATTGGCAGAATCACTGGGTGTTACCATTGTAACTAACTCGAATGTTGAGAAAATAGTTGTTCATGATAATTCTGCTTCAGCTTTAGTTGTGAACGGTAAAGAGATCACTGCCGATATAATATTAAGCGGAGCAGACTACCATCATACCGAAACATTACTGGATTCAGAATACCGACAATATTCAGAAAAATACTGGGAAAAGAAAATTTTCGCTCCTTCCTCTTTATTGTTCTACGTTGGTTTTAACAAGAAAATACAAAACGTCGAGCATCATACCCTTTTCTTCGATGTAGATTTTAAAGAACACGCTAAAGAAATTTACGATGCACCTCAATGGCCTAAAAACCCATTATTCTATGCTAGTTTTCCTTCAAAAACAGATGCAAACGCCGCTCCCAAAGGCAAAGAAGCCGGCATCTTTCTAATTCCTTTAGCTCCCGGTTTAACCGAAACTTCCGAAATTCGAGAAGAGTATTTTGAAAAGATAATTTCAAGATTTGAAAAACTTACAAGTCAAAACGTAAGAAATAGCATTATCTTTAAGGAGTCCTTCTGTATCAACGACTTCATAAACGATTACAATTCGTATAAGGGAAATGCATACGGACTAGCAAATACTTTGATGCAAACTGCCTTTTTAAGGCCAAACTTAAAGAGTAAAAAGGTGAAAAATTTGTTTTTTACCGGTCAGTTGACTGTTCCGGGTCCGGGTGTTCCGCCCGCATTGATCTCTGGAAAGTTAGTAGCCGGATTAATTGAAAAACAAAACCAAAAATTGTGAAAGAGATTTTCGACATAGTATCATACGAATGCAGTAAGCAAGTAACAAAAGCTTACAGTACTTCGTTTTCTTTGGCTACTAAAATGCTTGCTCCAAGTATTAGACAAGATATTTATAATATATATGGATTCGTACGGTTAGCAGACGAAATTGTCGATTCTTTCCACGACTATGACAAGGCTACGCTTTTTAACAGATTTGAAACCGATTTACATTTTGCCTTAAAAGAACAAATAAGTCTTAACCCTATATTAAATTCTTTTCAGGAAACCGTTCACAAATATGGCGTCGATAAGCATCTTATAGACTCCTTTATGAAAAGTATGCGGCTCGATCTTACCAAACTTGATTATGCATCAGATCAAGAATACAAAGAATATATATACGGATCTGCAGATGTAGTCGGACTCATGTGCTTAAAAGTATTTGTGAAAGGTGATAGAAAAAAATATGAAGTCTTAAAAGAATCGGCTATGCATTTGGGATCTGCTTTTCAAAAAGTGAATTTCTTACGAGATTTAAAAGCAGATTACGAAGGGTTGAGCAGAACTTACTTTCCGAATACCAATCTTGAGGCTTTAGATGAAGTTTCAAAAGCCAGGATAATTAATGAGATCGAGGAAGACTTTAAAAAAGGTTATGAGGGTATTTTAATGCTCCCAACCGAAGCTAAATTTGGTGTTTTTATCGCTTATAGATATTATCGAAGGTTGTTAAAAAAACTGAGTAAAACACCTGCCATTGAGTTAAAAAACAGACGAATACGCGTTCCTAACTACGAAAAATTTGGTCTTCTTACCAGAAGCTATGTAAAATTTCAATTGAAACTAGTTAAATAGATTCTTATCTTTAAATCATATAGTAATAATTCATCGCACAGTTATAAAATAAATGCAAACTCTCATTTGGATACTGATATTTTTAGGCACATTTAGCGCTATGGAATTTATGGCTTGGTTTACCCATAAATATGTAATGCATGGATTTTTATGGAGTTTACACAAAGATCATCATCATAAAGACCATGGGAGTTGGTGGGAACGGAACGACTTGTTCTTTATATTTTATGCAACCGTTAGTATTGGTTGTTTTATCGCATGGAGTTATTACGATTTTTGGGCAGGATTACCTTTGGGCTTGGGGATCTTTGCCTACGGATTTACCTATTTCATGGTTCATGATATTTTTATCCACCAGCGCTTTAAGTTATTCCGAAATGCAAATAACTGGTACGCCCGTGGCATTAGAAGAGCGCATAAAATACACCATAAACATCTAGGTAAGGAAAAAGGTGAATGCTTCGGAATGCTAGTGCCTCCACTAAAATATTTCAAAAAATAGCAGATGGAATATTTATATCTATGGATAAATATTGCGTCACTGAGCGTTCCTTTTATTTTTAGTTTTCATCCTAAATTGAAGTTCTATAAAAAATGGAGGTCTCTTTTTCCTGCCATTTTTCTTATGATGGCCTTCTTTATTCCCTGGGATATTTTTTTTACCGAAAATGGAATTTGGGGTTTTAACGAGCAATATCTTTCCGGAATCAAACTAATTAACTTACCAATAGAAGAATGGCTTTTTTTCATTTGTATTCCTTATGCCTGTCTCTTTACACATTATTCTTTAGTCAAATTTTTTCCCAAAATGGCCTTGTCAAATAGAACTACTTCTATAAGCTATGTGATACTAATTACTACGTTACTCACAGTGGTAGTTTACAATTATGCCAAATGGTATACCGCGGTTAATTTTGCTTATGCGATTCTGCTTTTAGGATTAATATACAATTATTCCAGAAAGAGCCTATCAGTATTTTTCCCCACTTTTCTGGTAGTACTTATCCCCTTTTACATAGTCAATGGATTATTAACCGGAAGTTGGATCGACGATGAAGTGGTGTGGTATAACGACTTACACAATTTGAACATACGGGTTGGAACCATCCCTATTGAAGACAGTATTTACGCCTTAAGCATGTTACTTACTGTGTTTGTGTTAACCCAATATTTCGAAAAGAAACGCACCGGTGTCCACTAATTGCTTAAAAGCTCATTTATAATATTTACTACCTTCTCACTATCCCATTTCGCAGCTCCGGTTTCTCTAATAGCGATTTCTCCATTTTGTGTAATAAGAAACGTTGTTGGTAAAGACTGGACTTCTAGGAGAGTGGGTGGTTTACTTGTTTCAATAAAAACCGGGATTTTATAGCCTTTCTTCTGAAGAAATTTTTTGATTACTTCCGGTTCTTCCGAAGAAATAAAATAAAAATCTACCCGCTCGCCAAATTGATCGTATAAGTTTTGCAGTGCCGGCATTTCGGCTACACAAGGCGGACACCAGGTAGCCCAAAAATTAATTAGGGTAACTTTCCCTTCGGAAACAGATAAATTAGTATTTACACCTTCAAGGGTTTGAAAATTCCAATCGTAATTACTTAAGGTCGTTCTCTTCTCTTTATTTACTTCCGAAGGACTAAAAGAAATCAGCCTATTGACAAACACTTTTATAGGTAAAGATGTTTGCGGTATAAACAAAAGCACAATAAATACTATAAAGATTAAATTACTCCAATTCTTTTTCAAAAAATTCATAGATCAAATACGTTATAAAGTGGATGCCTATTTATAGTAGATTTGGATTAGGTGAATGACTAAATATAATAAGACATTATCAATTTCTTCGAACAATACATCTGTCGGATGTACTAGCAAAAGCTTACCTCAGCACTTCACTGAGGGTAAGATAAAGAAAAAGCACTTTACTAAATTTAACAAATTCTATTAGAAAAAGTGCTTTTCATCGTATTTTTTTGCTCTTTATAGATTTTTTCCTACATTTGTAAGACTCCCCAGCATTTATTTAACCCCATAAAATAAATGTTATGAAAAATCTAACGACAATAATTTTATTCGTCCTCACATTAAACTGTTTTGGTCAAGTAGGAATAGGCACAACAATTCCAACTGCGACTTTAGATATTAATGGAAATTTAAAAATTAGAGATGTTCCCGAGGAAATTGCTGTGAATATAGCTAAAGATTCGGTCTTAGTGGTTAATAACGGTTACGTAAAAAGTGTCCCTGCAACTAACTTGATAAATGAGACACTACCTACCGCAATAAAAGGAAACTTTACTACTACCGGTACGGTAAGTTTATCATTGCTAAGCGGACCAGAAACAATTCCTTTTGATGCGGAAGATTTTGATCTAAATGACGAATTTGATACAGGTACCGGAGTGTTCACTGCGAAGCAGGATGGGATTTATGTTGTCAATGTCCAAATAAAAGCAAATTCGGCTATTGGAATTGCGACCAACTTTGGAGTGCAGATAATAAAAAACAGTACAGTTGAAGCCAGAAATAGTTTCGCGAATATAGGAGTTCTTGGCATTAATGTTACCCCTCCTGTGCGGGAGACAGGAACACTTCTGGAATTAGAAGCCGGAGATACGCTTAGCTTCGAACTTCTGGGTGACATAGCCCTTGGTACGGTAAACTTATTAGGGTCAAACTTAGATAGCTTCTTTACTATTCATCAAATTAGATAACATGGTCTTAAATAAAAAAGCTCCCGTAAAACGGGAGCTTTTTTTAGTTAGACACTTTATTATGCATTTTGCTTTTTTATCAAGTTTAAAGCAGACCCTTCACGATACCACTCAATTTGCGCTTCGTTATAGGTATGATTTGCTTGAATAACATCTTTACTTCCATCACTATGGACAACCTCTATTGTCAATGGTTTATTAGGAGCAAAATCACTAATGTCTATAAAGTTGAAAGTATCATCTTCCTGGATTTTATCATAGTCGGATTCGTTAGCAAAGGTTAATCCCAACATTCCTTGTTTCTTTAGGTTTGTTTCATGGATACGTGCAAACGATTTAACCAGAACTGCTGCGACTCCAAGAAATCTGGGTTGCATGGCTGCATGTTCTCTCGAAGATCCTTCACCGTAATTATGATCTCCCACAACGATGGTTTTAATTCCTGCGGCCTTATATTCTCGCTGCACATCGGGAACTCCGCCATATTCACCATTTAGCTGATTCTTTACAAAATTAGTTTTCTTATTAAAAGCATTTATAGCTCCAATGAGCGTATTATTTGCGATATTATCTAAATGACCTCTAAATCTCAACCAAGGTCCTGCCATAGAAATATGATCTGTAGTACATTTTCCGAAGGCTTTAATTAATAGTTTTACACCTTGTAATTCACTATCCTCGATAGGAACGAATGGTTCTAAGAGTTGTAGTCGTTCCGATGTCTCACTTACCTTGACATCTATACCGCTACCGTCTTCCACCGGAGCTAAATAACCATTGTCTTCAACATCAAAACCTTTAGGTGGCAGCTCAATTCCTCTTGGTATATCTAATTTAACTTCCTGTCCGTCTTCATTCAAGAGTGTGTCGTTCATAGGATCGAAGTCCAATCTACCCGAAATTGCTATTGCAGCAACCATCTCCGGAGAGCCAACAAAAGCATGTGTATTCGGGTTTCCATCTGCTCTTTTCGAAAAGTTTCTATTGAACGAGTGCACTATAGTATTCTTCTCATCTCCTTTTCTATCACTTCTGTCCCATTGTCCTATACAAGGACCACATGCGTTTGTAAAGACAGTAGCTCCAAGATTTTCGAATACATCCAGCAATCCGTCTCGTTCGGCGGTAAACCTAATTTGTTCTGAGCCGGGGTTTATTCCAAAATCACTTTTCGGTTTTAATTTTTTATCGATCGCTTGTTGCGCAATTGAAGCAGCACGTGTTAAATCCTCATAAGATGAATTAGTACATGAACCTATAAGTCCCCAATCTACTTTAATTGGCCAATCATTTTTCTTTGCTTTTTCTCCAAGTTGCCCAACCGGAGTTGCCAGATCCGGAGTAAATGGCCCGTTAAGATGCGGACGTAACTCGGTAAGATTGATTTCTATTACTTCATCGAAATATTGTTCAGGGTTAGCGTATACCTCATCATCTCCGGTAAGATATTCTCTAATTTTATTCGCTTCGTCTGCAATTTCTGCTCTATCTGTAGCTCTTAAAAAACGCTCCATGGAGTCGTCATAACCAAAGGTTGAGGTCGTTGCTCCTATTTCGGCACCCATGTTACAAATTGTACCCTTTCCGGTACAAGATAAATTCTTAGCTCCAGGTCCAAAATATTCTACAATTGCTCCGGTACCACCTTTTACCGTAAGGATCCCGGCAACTTTTAAGATCACATCTTTAGAGGCAGTCCAACCGTTTAGCTCACCCGTTAATTTTACACCAATAAGTTTTGGAAATTTTAATTCCCAAGGCATTCCTGCCATAACATCAACTGCATCTGCACCTCCTACTCCTACTGCTACCATACCCAATCCACCAGCATTTACTGTATGAGAGTCGGTTCCAATCATCATTCCTCCCGGAAAAGCATAATTTTCTAATACAACCTGATGAATAATACCGGCTCCAGGTTTCCAGAAACCAATACCATATTTATTTGAAACAGATTCCAGAAAATCGAAAACCTCATTACTTGTTTCATTGGCTCTTTTAAGATCCTGAGCAGCACCTTGTTTTGCCTGAATTAAGTGATCACAATGCACGGTTGTTGGCACTGCAACTTTTTCCTTTCCTGCTTGCATAAACTGAAGTAATGCCATTTGAGCAGTCGCATCCTGACATGCAATACGGTCCGGAGCAAAGTCAACATAGTCTTTCCCTCTTTTATACGCAGTTGATGGCATACCATCCCATAAATGATTATAAAGTATTTTTTCTGAAAGCGTTAGTGGCTTACCAACCACCTCACGTGCTTTATCTACTCGCTCAACCATTTGGGAATAGACCTTTTTAATCATATCTAAATCGAATGCCATATTATGTATATTTTTTGGGTTTGTCTTGTTTATAAATCATCCTAACAATCTTGTTAAAATGAAGTTTTGCAAATTTACAAAATTTTAGAATAATTTAAAAATATTTAAAAATAATGACTAAACACTGAGAATTATTCAATAATTACTCATTTTTAATAAATAATATTATCAAATATGTATATATTGATAGAGAAAATTGAGGATTTAGAAATCTTTATCCAAATTGTACGGATAATATTTCAAAAGATGATTCGAAAAACTTAGTTGGTTTAAATACTGGACTAGAATAGACTTCTTATAATTTCTTCAATACTTAATCCTTCAGCTTCGGCTTTGTAGTTCTTTATCATTCTATGACGAAGGATACCGATGGCAGCTTTTTGAACATCCTCGATATCGGGAGAAAATTTTCCATTGAGAGCTGCGTTAGTCTTTGCAGCTAAGATAAGGTTTTGGGAGGCTCTGGGACCCGCTCCCCAATCGATGTAATTTTTCACTATTTCGGGAGCCGCCTGACTTTTAGGTCTGGTTTTGCCAACTAAAGTAACTGCGTATTCAATTACGTTATCGGCTACAGGAATTCGTCTAATAAGCTGTTGGTAATCTATAATTTCTTCCGAAGAAAACAGGGAATCAACCTTAGCAAAAGTACCTGTTGTTGTGGATTTAACGACTTCTACTTCTTCAGAAAACGACGGATAATCTAAATTAATAGCAAACATGAATCGGTCTAATTGTGCCTCAGGTAACGGATAAGTCCCTTCTTGCTCAATAGGGTTCTGAGTTGCTAATACAAAATAGGGTAAGTCTAATTTATAGTGATTTCCCGCCACGGTAACAGCTCTTTCCTGCATGGCTTCTAAAAGTGCCGCCTGCGTTTTAGGGGGAGTTCTATTAATCTCATCGGCCAAAATAATATTAGCAAAAATTGGGCCTTTGATAAATTTGAATTCTCTATTCTGGTCCAATATTTCGGAACCCAGTATATCACTTGGCATCAAATCCGGCGTAAACTGAATTCTTTTAAACTTAAGTCCTAACGCTTCGGCAACTGTATTAACCAATAGAGTTTTGGCTAAACCCGGTACTCCTATAAGTAATGCATGCCCTCCGGAAAAAACCGCTAGCAATACTTGCTCAACCACATCATCCTGGCCCACAATTACTTTCTTGATCTCTTGCCTTAAGGCAGTATATTTTATAACAAGTTGCTTTACAGCGTTTACGTCGGACATACAGTTTATTATTTGACTTTCTTCAACCAGTTACTAGCATACTCGCAATCGTGATAATCACTGTTTACGTTCACGTAGGTTTCTTTAATTTTCTTTTCTTGCCACTCTTCTATTGCTCTAATTTGCTTTTCTTTTAAGGCAAGTTCTTTTACCTTCTCATAGTCCTTAACATAATCTGCCGGATGTTCTTCATATCGATTAGTTACGGTGAGGATCTTAAACTTACTTCTTCCGGTTCGATCTCTATCGCTATATACTTTAGAAACCTCTCCTTCTTTTAAATTATATACTTGAGCACTTAGCGTCGGATCCATTTTAGTGAGATCGAAACGAGTATCGAAAGTAGCTGGATTTACAAGCTGACCGCCATTATTACGAGTTTCTTTTTCATCAGAATACAATCTGGCAGCTTCGGCGAATTCAATTTTATTAGCGACAATATTACTTCTTATTGTATCTATTTTAGCTTTGGCTTCTTCAATAACACTCTGCGATACATCCGGGAATAACAATATGTGACGAACATCTACTTCCTGACCTCTAATTTTTTCCACATACAAAATATGAAAACCAAATTCAGTTTCGAATGGCTCACTAACCTCCCCTTCCAGTAAAGAAAAAGCCTGATCTTTAAATTCTTTAGCCATAGGACCGTTTCTTCTTATTCCTTCGTATAAACCACCTCTTGACGCAGAACCCGGATCTTTACTATAAAGTACGGCTTTCGTGGCAAAGCTAGAACCATTTTCCAGCACATCTGCTCTCAGCTCGTTTAAACGATCAATAACATCTTGTTTCGCTTCTTCAGTGATTTCAGGTTCAACCACAATTTGAGCAACTTCAACCTCTGCACTAAAAACGGGTCTGTCGGCTTCAGGTATAGAAAAGAAAAATTCTCTTACCTCCTCTGGTGTTACCTCAACCGCTTCTACTATTTTCGCTTGCATTCTGTTGGCCAGTTCAATGTTTTTCTTTGCATCGAAAAGATCTTTTTTAAGGGCTGCCATATTTTCTTTACGATAAAAGTTCACGACTTTCTCTTCACTTCCTATCTCACTCACCATATACTGTATAAGCTGATCTACCTGTGGAGAAATTTCGGCGTCGGAAACCATGATACTATCAATTTTTGCATGGTGTAAATAAAGCTTATCTTCCATAAGTTTACCCATTAACTGACATCTAGTAATTCCTTCAATTGAAACACCCGTACTTTGTAGCTCTATATAACTCTTATCGATGTCGCTGTCTACAATTACATATTCCCCAATTACAGCAGAAACACCCTCTGCCTTGTATCGCTTAAAAGGAGTTTTCACAGTATCAACTGTGGTAACCATAGTTTCTTCAACAGGAGTTTTTTCTTTTACAACACCGGTACTATCTACCGCAATTACCTCCTGTCCGGTCATTATCCCGGCCAGTAGCATAAAAAATGTGAGTATTAGATTATTGATTTGAATAGGTTTCGAAGTTTTTATTTTCAATAGCATCTTTAGTAATATCTTTTTCTAGTTTTTTGATCAACTCGAGCTTTCTCTTGTTTAAAATAATTTGCTCGATCGTAGGTTTTATATAGGAAAGAGGCGCAATATCGCCCGGCTGTAACATATCCTCAATTTTCACCAAATATACTCCTAATGAATCTTGTAATTGTGCAAAATTAGATTTTTTTAACACTTGATTACTGTGCACAGACAAAGCAGGAAGCACATTAATAAGCGCAGCTTTTTTCACCCAGGTGGAGTCGTTGAAATTATAGGACCTGAACTTTAAACTAAGTTCATTCAGCTCTTCTTTATCTTCAGCATTGAATCGTTGCAACAATTCCCGAGATCTGGCTAGATTTGAATAGTTCTCATCTACCTGAATATACCGCACTTTTAGCAATTCCTCTTTTAACCTGAAAGTTTCATTGTACCTTTCATAATAGGAGGTGTATTCTTCAGCAGAAATATTGCTATCCAATTGCTTATTCACGATCGCATTTTTATACGCTTCAGAATATAAGTCATTCTTATACTCATTTACCAGTCGCTCGTAGGTATCCAATTGCGACTGAGACAAATTGATCTTGGCCTGATCAATAAGCAATCGTTGAGTTGCCCACCTTTTTATATAATTATTTACAATTAAAATGCTGTCCTCTTCCGAAGTAGAACCCGAAATCAAATCGGATAGATCCTTTTTATATAAAAAAGAATTATTAACACGCGCTACAGGAATCTCTTGTGTTCCCTGTTTAAAATAGTCACAGGATACAAAAAACAGTAAAAAAATAGACAGAATTCCTATTCTATACATTAAGAGTCGATTTCTTTTTTAACTCGTTTTAAGGTCTTTTTATTGATTTTAACATCATATTTTTCCCGTAACGATTCGATCCAGGTCTTTTCGAGGTAATTCTGATAGTCACTCATCACTCTACCACGCACCGAATTCAGAGGTTTGGTTCCTGCAGGAAGCACATTGTTAATATTGAGAACGGTAAATCCGTTATCTGTTGTATAGACTTCAGAAACACCTTTTTTTGCTTCAATATTAGTCGGGAGTTCGCGATCACCAATTTCAAAAACACCTTCCGAAATTATAACGTTTATTTCATCATCTTTATTGAGACTTGTTTTAATCTCTTCAGAATTTTTTCCCTGCTTCAACATTTTTTGTGCTTCTGAAACGAGTTTCTCATCTGTTCCTGAAACGACAATAGCATCTACACGTTCTTTCCAAAGATAATTGTGCTTTTCTTTCTCGTAAAAATTTACCAAACCAATAGAATCCTGCTTAGCCTTATTCCAAACATTATTATTCATAACATCGAATATGAGCAATCCATTTCTGTACTCATCAATAACACCGGCATACTCCTCATTTTCTTTCTCTAATTCATCTTTAAAATAATTCTTCAGCTCTTGTGCTTCAAATTCGTCGAAATAATCTGACAATAACAATGCTTTACTTTTATAAGGCTTCGATTTTTTTTGATACTCGACAATAAACGCGGCGAAATCATTATAATCGAGAGAACGATTCCCAATAGTAAATAACCTTTTGTTATCAGATTCTCCAATAGGTTCAAAAGACCAGGCACGTTGTAAAACTTCATCGGTTACGAAAGTCTCGAAAAAGGGATTGTAATCATTTTCTTTATTAAAACCGTACTTTTCTTTAATCTTATCGTTGATCGCGGTGGTAATTATGACCGAACGGTCCCCTTTCTCAACTCTCTTCATTAATCGTGCCTTCTCGTCTTCGAAGCTGGGTGTAGTATGCTTTTCTTCCAATCTTATGATATGATATCCAAAGGCACTTTTTACAGGTTTTGTATAATCTCCCGGATTTTTCAAACTATAAGCTGCTTCTTCAAACTCATCAGATCTAAGATCACCTTTACTAAAAGGGTTAAGCTTCCCACCTCTTTGTCCGGAATTTTTATCTTCGGAATATTGTCTTGCGATGCTTTCAAAATCCTCACCCTGTTGAAGCATACTGTACAACTCATTAATTCTCTCCTCGGGATCGAAAGTACGTTCGGCTGTGTTTGCCGTGATCATAATATGTGATACTGTTATTTTCGGACTACGTTTTCTTCTATCGTTTACTTTAATAAGGTGATACCCGTACCGTGTTCTCACAATTTCAGAAACTTCTCCTACTTTGGTGTTATAAGCCATAGATTCGAAAGGATAAACCAATGAGAATACCGTGAAATATCCCAGTTTCCCACCTGTTTCTTTAGCATTTGGTTCTTCCGAATGTTGCTTTGCCAAGGTTTCAAAATCTTCGCCCTTTTTTATTCGGTCATGTAACGCTTTAATCTTGTTATAAGCTTTTAATGTATCCTGAGGAGAATCTTCGTAACTGGCGGTAATTAAAATATGGTCTGCGTTTATTTCCTCCAAACCTCTTTCATAGGCTTCTATCGCTAAGTCTTCGGTTACCTGCTTTTCAAAAAGGTAATTCCTGCTTAATTGATCTCTATACTTATTGTATTCTCTCTGGTAAGCGCCAACCTCATCCAGATCCTGAGCATAAGCTTCGGCAACTTTCAATTTGTAATCGATAAAAAGATCCAAGTAACCGTCTACACTTTTCTGAGATTCATCTTTTACTAAATCTAAATTTTTATTGTAAACTCTCTTGAATTCTGAAACATAAACCGGTTCATCATTTATTGTAAGAAGAACATCTTTTTTCTTTTGTGAAAAAAGTTGTGAACCGCACATAAAAAGCAATAAGAATAATACAGTAAAATTTTTCATTTTTTCAGTTAATATGTTATTAATTAAGCCTCGCAAAAATAACAAAAACCTGTAGTTACGCAAGCTTTAAGATGAACGTTTTTAACAGGTAATTAGTGTAATTGCTTCAATTTAAATATGCTTGATTTTTTGTAAATTGCTAAAACAACCAATCCAACAATTAAATATGAAATATACATCAGAGATAACAATAAATCTACCTCGGGAGGAAGTGATCAGGAAATTAGATAACCCCGAAAACATGAAACATTGGCAAAAGGGACTTATCAATTATTCACTCCTTACTGGCAATCCAGGTGAAGATGGTGCTAAAATGTTGTTGGAGTACCAAATGGGGAAAAGAAACATAGTACTTACCGAAACCATACTTAAGAACAAATTTCCAACCGAATTTCATGCCATTTACGATGCAAAAGGTGTGCACAATATTCAGAAGAATTATTTTCACGAGATTGATGCAAACACCACCAAATGGGTTTCCGAAACGGAGTTTCAATTTGGTGGATTTATGATGAAAGTTATGGGGACACTAATGCCGGGAGCTTTTAAGAAACAATCGAAACAATACTTAACCGACTTTAAGAACTTTGCCGAAAAAGGTACCTCTGTTGCCAACCAAAAATAATGGAAAGAATTAAACTAATATGGGATTTTAAAGGACCCAACGCCCTCCCTATCGCACAACATCATGTTACTCACCTGAAAGAATTTATTCAGGCAGAAGGTTTGGAGAATTCCTTTTGTGAAACCGAATCCATATCCTCAAATCACTGTATAGCCTTCATGGTAGTAAACAAAGAGCATATGGATTCTCTTCGAGAAAGATTAAAACCCAACCGCGGACAAATTTTTACAGAAGAATGATCTCGTTTTTCACAGATAAATTAGAATACAATTACGAATGCAATGAGCAGATCTTCGCTTTATGCATCGCGTTCCCTGAAGCATATTCAACAAAAGCTGAAAAATTATTATCGCATACCATAAATGCGCATCACATCTGGAATGCAAGAATTTTGGGGCTTGCAACCAATACATCTGTTTGGCAGCAACATTCGTTAGAAGAATTACATAAACACAACTTACAATGTAAAAATGATTCACTTAAAATACTGAAAGAGCAAAACCTCTTCAGTTCTGTCACCTATAAAAATTCAAAAAATGAAGCTTACGAAAACAAAACAGAAGATATTCTGTTTCATATCATAAACCACAGTACCTACCATCGTGCTCAGATAATGAGCGAACTGAAATTAAATGGCGCTACTCCTATTAGCACAGATTTTATATTCTTTAAACGTTAACAGGAACAAAATCTGTTTACAGAAAGTTTAAATTATAGTATCATTGCACTTTAATTCAAATAAAAATATTATGAAAATTGTGAAGTTCTTATTTCTGTTTCTAAGTATTTCGGCTTTCGCACAATCGAAAGTTGGTACTGTAGATGTAGACTTTATCTTATCGAAAATGCCCGAATTACCTGCTATACAAAAGGATGTTGAAACCTACGGAAAAAGCTTAGAGGCAGATCTTAGTAAAAAATATGAAGCATATAATTTGCTAGTGGAAGCTTATAAAAAAGAAGAAGCCGGATATACCAATGAGGTGAAACTTCAGAAGCAAAAAGAAATAACTGATTCTGAAAATGACATTGCTAAATTTCAGCAAAACGGTTCGAAAATGGTCGCGTTAAAAAGAGACGAAGTTTTAAGACCACTTTATGCGAAAATTGGTGAAGCATTGGAAAAAGTTGCCAAAGCCGAAGCGTTCACTCAAGTGCTTCAAATTAATAATGATCTGGTTTATCTTGAACCGGAATACGACTTAACCGTTAAGGTTTTAAATGAAATGGGGATAGAGTTCAAACCTGAATAGACTCTTTCCGAAGTAAAAAATTAAAGAAGCACCAACTACCTCGAGTAATTTGGTGCTTCTTTTGTAATAGTTACATCGTGCGGATGACTTTCATGTATGCCCGATGAAGTTATCTTAACAAATTTTCCTGTCCTTTTAAGGGTCTCAATATCTTTTGCACCGCAATAACCCATTCCGGCTCTCAAGCCACCAATAAATTGGGTCATACTTTCAACCAGCTCCCCTTTGTAATTTACGCGACCTACAATACCTTCTGGGACTAATTTCTTGATATCATCTTCCACATCCTGAAAATAACGATCTTTGGACCCTTGCTTCATAGCTTCTACAGAACCCATTCCCCGGTACGATTTAAACTTTCTGCCTTCATAGATGATCGTCTCACCGGGAGACTCCTTCGTCCCGGCCAAAAGTGACCCCAGCATTACGCTATCTGCTCCGGCAGCAATGGCTTTGGGTATATCTCCTGTATATCTAATTCCGCCATCTGCGATTACCGGTACTCCGCTTCCTTTTATCGCTTCCGCGACTTCCAGCACCGCCGAAAACTGTGGGAAACCAACACCTGCCACAACACGTGTAGTACAAATTGACCCCGGTCCAATCCCTACTTTCACAGCATCGGCACCTGCCTCAACCAAATATTTGGCGGCTTCGGCTGTTGCAATATTTCCCACAACTACATCTAACTGAGGGAATTTCTTCTTAACTTCTTGCAACACAGTCACCACTCCTTTAGTATGTCCGTGTGCAGTATCTATGATCACGGCATCAACATGAGCGTTTACTAAGGCTTCAGCACGTTCAACTGCGTCTGCTGTTACACCTAAGGCCGCAGCAACACGTAGGCGACCAAATGTATCTTTGTTCGCATTAGGTTTCTGTGTAAGTTTAGTTATATCTCTAAAAGTGATCAAACCTAATAACTTACCATCATCATTTACCACCGGAAGTTTTTCAATTTTGTTTTTCTGAAGAATAATCTCTGCTTCTTTCAACGACGTTCCCTCGGCAACAGTTACCAAATTCTCGGATGTCATTACCTCACTCAACTTTCTGGTATAATTCTTCTCAAAGCGTAAGTCACGATTAGTAACGATCCCGATAAGTTTACCTTTAGAATCTGTAATTGGAATTCCCCCTATTTTATATTCACGCATCGTATTTTGTGCGTCGCCCACGGTAGCAGTTTTAGATAGTGTTACCGGGTCTTGTATCATTCCGCTCTCTGCCCGCTTTACTTTTCGAACTTCGGCAGCCTGAGCCTCGATGGTCATGTTTTTGTGTAAAACACCAATACCTCCTTCACGAGCTATGGCTATTGCCATGGCACTTTCTGTAACTGTATCCATCGCAGCAGATACTATGGGTACGTTTAAGGTAATGTTTTTACTGAATTTAGTTTCAATTGAAACTTCTCGGGGTAATACTTCAGAATAGGCAGGCACTAAAAGTACGTCGTCGTAAGTAAGGCCTTCTCCAAGAATTTTGTTGTCGTGTGCAGTCATCGCAATTAAATTATCTTCCGAAGTACGAAAGGATGTTACTAATTAATTGCGTGCAAATATACAACTAATATCTAACAATTAGAGCTTTCTTTTAGTAAAGCCTTTCGGAATAAAAAGTTCTTCCGAATCGTAAAAGCTAATATAGATCAGAACGGGTTCTTTTAGCCCCTCATAAGTGACTTCATAGACATCAACCAATGCTACTCCGCCAAGCCCATTTTCACTTTCATACCCACAACAACTACCCACTCTGTGAAAAGATAGTTCTTCACCATTTGGACCTGCCAGACTAGCCAAATACCGTCTTTGATTAAGAGAACTTCTTTCCCCTGTCATCGCGGGATACTTAGAATCTATAGCGTAATTCTTATTGGCAGAGTAAGAATTGACATCCACAAAGGGTTCGTATAAGCGGGAACTTTCTGTAGGATTGGAGGTAGAACTTAAAATTACGGGTTTCTTTGATCCACATGAAGTAATTAGAAACGAAAAGAGAACGAAGGCGAGAAAGTTTTTCATGATAATAAAAACAGATTTTAATTGAAGATATTATTTTTTTCGCAAAAATAATTGCACCAAAATAATCGCAACACTTCCAACAAATACCATAGTCATAAGTGTACCGGAGAAAATGACGACATACTTCATCCAGGAAATACCCTTCCACATAAAGTAAATACCTCCAAAAGTAAGAAGAACGGATACAAATGGTTCTATCATTAGAAATCCTTTAATTCCTCCCGGCAATGATGTAATTGACACAAGCCCTCCCAGAAGAAAAAATATAAACGACATACTTAGAATATGAGTATGAATGATAGTGAGCATTTCTCTCTCTCCTTTCTCAAACTTCATAACCTCCACGTCTTCAATATCCTCGTTCCCCAAATAATTTTCTTCAACACCTGTTGGGGTTACCGAGTCTGTCTGACGTACAAAAAGTAAACCGGTAAAGTACCCAACGCTTAATACGATCACAAAAGCCGCAATAAAGATTTTTATTTGCTTCGGAAAGGTATGTATGAGTCCGTGGAGTTGCATTACAATGCTTCTTTTTTCTGAAGTACGGCAATGCTTTTTAAAAGATCATTCATTGCTTTAGTCATAGACCGAACAGAAATTGTTGCGCCACTTATTGGAATTATATCCTGATTATAAACTAATTCTTCTGAAGCAGCCGAAGCACCATCAAATTGTTGCAACCATCTTTTACTTCCAATTTCTCCCCCATATTCTTCTCGGTATATAAGCACTTTACTCTTTGTGATAATAAAATCATTGTCAAAAAGGACTAAATAATCGAAAGTTGCTGTTTTACTGGGAGCATTACCAATGTAACCGTAACCGAGTTCTTTGCCTTCAGAAGAAATAACAAAAAAATTATCCTTTCCGAAGTGAGAAGGAGTAGCTTCATTCAGAGATCCGGATACCTGTACTGGTGTTTTTAAAAAGTCTTCAGTTTCATAAAATTTGGAAATTACTTTATCGGCTTTCTTCTCTAATTTTTCGGGAATAGCGAAAGCACTAAGTAATGTGATACAAATTATTAAAAACAGGCTTTTCTTTAGCATAAGACAAAGGTATTTAAAACTAAGCGATTAAGTTCCACAACGCAAAATTGAAATTAACTGTTCTACTTCGAGCTGTTAATTTAGAACCAAACCCCGATTCCGAAATTCAATCTATCGTCAACATCTCCACCTTCAACTTTATTATCTCTAAACTGGTAATCACCTTTAACAACAACTCCCGGAGCAATGTGATAACTTAAACCTGTAGTAATATCGGTACGATTGTAAGCATCGTTTCTCATTAGGTCTCCATCAGTTTTGGCGTGGGTATCATAGTTTTCATATCGTGCAAATGCGACTAAACGTTGTTTAGCCGTAAGGGGTAGCAGGTTATAACCTCCTTCGATGTAATAACCTTGCAAGGCACTCCCAAGATCACGTCCGGTTAAATTATTATACGCTTCAGTATCGTTAAGGGCTGCGTAAATAAACTGACCGCGGGCAGAAAACTTTCCGAAGCCATAACGCGCATCCAATCCAACCATATTGATACCAATATTAGCTCCATCAATTTCCTCCACATCGTCTGCGGCTTGAGTTTTTCCGAAGTAACCCGACAAACCTAAACGTAAACCGGGAATTCCGTAATATTCTATTTTAGTGGAGAAAGTAGGTGAATCTACGGTCGACTTTATCCCTTTTTGTCGGCCACCACGTAATCCGCTACTACCGGATAAAAATCCTGAAACGCCACCATCACCATCGGCTACTGTCGATTTGAATCCGTTAAAAACATAAGCCTGATATCCAATGGACGCATCCGGAAAACGTCCTGTAACTCCAACTCCAAGCTCACGCCAGGTAGTAGGAACAATAACGTTGTCGGTCGCCGGACGTTCGGTACCATTGAAGGTAGTGGGTTCGTGGTATTCGTTTACGATCCCCATAGGCACCAACATTAATCCACCCCGTAAACTTATATTATCACCCACAGAGTAATTTACAAATGCTTGTTCTACAAAAACTTCTTCCACATGCTCTAATTCGATCTCCGAAACGAATTGGACATCTTCACTAAACTTATAACCTAATAAGAGCACCAAACGCTGAACATCCAGTTCACCATTATCGCCTTCCGGCTGATTGTAAGTAAGTTCGCCATAAGCTCCGATAGTAACTTTTTTACCAAAGTTACCTGAGAGAATGGATTGCGCAGCATTTTGTTGCTTTTGAGGGTCGATCGATATAGAATCTTGCACAGTTTGTGAATAGGACAAACACGAAATTAGAAGTACAAAAAGTAAGCTAAGATTTTTCATTGGGTTTATTTAGACTAATTACAAATAAATTTCTGAATTTGCGTGCAAAAATAGAATCCAATGCGAGATTACACAAGTTTATTTAGAAGTATTTTAAATAAAAAGTGAAGATTTAATAAGGTAATTATTTGTTAGACATTTTGAGTTCCTCAGTATATCTTAATCTAGCCAGACCGGCCCACTGCAACAATAAGGTTTTGTCGTCTTCTTCCAAATCACCATGTATCCAGGTATATGAATCTAAAGGCATTTCGCCTTCTTTCACTTTCTCAATAACCTCATCCAGTTTGTGATCCTTTTTCTTTGTAGAATAGCTATCCCATTGAGAAACGTTAAAATCGCCCTTTCCGTGTTTTATATGATCCTCTAACCAAAAGGAAAACGGAGCAATTTCGGCATACCAGGGATACTGTGTCTGATTGCTGTGACAATCGTAGCAATTTTCCTTTAATATTGCAGCAACTCTAACAGATGGTTTTGTTTCGTTCTCAAAATTCGTAACAGAGTCGTAACCTCCATTATTTCTGTCGGGACGAAAAAATTGAATAACCACCAAGGCCGCTAAAGCGACTAATAGAAAATATTTTACTAATTTATTCATACTATTCAATTTAAAGATTTTAAATATAAAATTACCGCTTTTCTAATATCTGAAGCCGGTTCCTGTTTCATAGGTTTATACACTTTAAGCACCCCCTCATTATCCTCCTTCAAAAACGGGATATCAAAACCCTTCATCAAGAAGTCACTCATCGCAATGGTGTATGTTTTGTTTTCATCTATGGGCAATGTATTGATCAACCATTCTCCACTTGCACTTTCTTCAATATTATGGCGTTGTAAATATGCCCCGGTACCTCTTTTAGATTTTCCAAAGTCAAGTGTTTCTTTTAACAATCCACCTTTGATATCCACTTTTATCACTTCTCCCCCAAAGGGTAAAACTCTAAAAATATCGAGGCTTGTCACCTTATTTGGCAGCATATCATCAATTCGAATTGAACCTCCATTTACTATCGCAGCGTCAACAGGGTCATTAAAAGAATCAGCCATTGCCGCCGTAAGGATATCTCCGAGATTAGTTTGTATTCCACGGTTAGCACTATCGGTACCATCTAACGGTATTTTTGAGCTGTAAATGATCTCATTTGGTTCAGAAATAACCTCTTTTATCTTTAGATTGAGAATACTATTCCACTTCTCAACGATAGCTGCGACCACATTATTAGAAGGGGTAGTATCGTCAATTGGCATTAAATGAGAATCTATCTTTAAACTTCCTGTTTTCTTGTTAAAGGTTAAGGTGTGTATATAGACTGTTTTTGCATTTGCATCTGCTTTTGCAATAGTGGCACCTTTAGTTGGCACCAACATATTATTATGCTCATGACCTCCCATGATAAATTGTAACTCCGGTAGTCTTCTTGCCAGCTCGATGTCTTCGTCAAGGGATAAATGTGTGAGTCCGATTACTACGTCAACTTCATCTTTCAAACTGTTATAGGCGCGTATTGCTTCGGAATAGATATCGCTGTAGTAAACAAAATCTACCGGATTAGTAGGTGTGGTTACACTGAAAAAACCAAGCTTAAGTTGTATCCCGGTCTCATCTGAAACATATAATACATGGGTGTCTTTTACGGGTACGTTACCAATGTCTCGCTGCACTACAAAGGGTCTGTTTCCGTCTTCATGTACCTGATACACATTGGCAGATGTCCATTGAAAATTTGATTCGTTTAGTCGCTTTTGAAGCGCCTCTTCCCCGACGTCAAACTCGTGATTCCCAAAAGTAGCGAGATCAAAATCCATCGCATTCATCACTTCTATCATCTGTTTGCCACGCACTCGTTCCCCATCCACCTTGAGAGTGCCCAGGAGTGACGGATTTAAAAAATCACCGGCCATAAACAGAAATGTATTAGGATTTACTTTAACGATCGAATCACGAACATGGGCAACTCGTGCCATTCCTCCATAGAGTCCGCCACTTAAAGGTGCGATCTCATACACATCATTTACCTGAATAAATTTAAAAGTGACCTCATCAGTGTTATTGCTTTCTGTGTTTACAGGTGCGACCGATTTACACCCTATCAGACTTATAAAAACAATAGAATAAAGGAAGAAAACTCTTTTCATTTTAGTGGTATTTACTGAATATTTTGGTTGCTTCGTTATGTGCACTTTCAAAAGACATCGGATTAATATTACTATCTACCTTTTCGGCAGTGAAATAACTCAGCATTTTTTCTGTAGGCATATTTCCGGTTAATTCATCCTTCGCCATAGGGCAACCTCCAAATCCCTGAATTGCTCCGTCAAATCTTCTGCAACCCGCTTTGTATGCTGCATCAATCTTTTCGTGCCAGGCGGTTGGAGTAGTATGTAAGTGTGCACCAAACTCTATATGTGAGTACTTTTTAATTAAATTTGAGAATAAGTAATCAATTATATCCGGGGTTGATGTGCCAACCGTATCACTTAGTGATAATATTTTTACACCCATCGCAGATAGCCTTTCGGTCCATTCGCCAACAATATCGACATTCCATGGGTCTCCATATGGATTACCAAATCCCATTGAAAGATAGGCTACTACTTCTTTATTATTAGCTTCGGCAAGGCGAAGGATCTCTTTTAAAATAACCAGAGATTGGTCTATCGTTTTATGCGTATTTCGCATCTGAAAGTTTTCAGAAATAGAAAACGGATATCCTAAATATTGAATTTGATCATGTTGTACGGCAGCCTCAGCACCACGAACATTGGCTACAATAGCCAGTAGTTTACTTTGAGTATTAGAAAGATCGAGCTGCGCCAATACATCGGCAGTATCTTGCATTTGCGGGATAGCCTTTGGCGAAACAAAACTTCCAAAATCTATGGTATCAAAGCCACAACGCAATAATGATTGAATATACTGCACCTTACTTTCGGTTGGAATCCAGTCTTTAATTCCTTGCATTGCGTCACGCGGACATTCTATAATTTTTACTTTTTGCATTGTATCAAAGATAGTAATTCCCTTTTGGAGAGAATCGGTTGAATTTAAAAATAATGTTCAATTAAATGAAGATCTAAGGCACCAAAATAAAAATCGCTATCCCTATAAAAACGACGATTTGTAGCCACTTTAAAATCGTACCTATCCCTTTGTTTCTAAGGAGCAAAGTTGAAACGCTTCCGGCGAGAATAGCAATGCTAGAAAACGTTATAAAAGAAACAATCATAAAGGTAATGCCTAAGATATAAAATTGTAAAACTAAGCTTTCCGAAGTATTCCAAAGAAAAGCAGGAAAGAAGGCCAGAAAGAATATCATTACCTTCGGATTAACAAGATTCATAAAAACACCTTGTTTAAAAAGTTTCCAATTCGACTTTTTTGGAGCGCTTTCAGAATAAGTTACCTTAGCGTCACTTTTATATACTTTATATGCCAGATATAATAAGTAGATCGCCCCAAAAACTTTAATTCCGTAGAAGACCCCTTCCGAAGCAGTTATCAAGGCCGAAATTCCAAAAGCCAATAACGTTGTGTGTACAATACACCCACTTATAAGTCCGGCAGTAGTGGCAATTCCACTTTTAACTCCGTTGGCCAAAGATTGTGTTAAAACATAGATATTATCAGGGCCCGGAGATAGCGCTAAAGCCAGTGTTGCGAGTGAAAATGACAACAAATTTTCAATCATCTAGGCGGATTTGAGCAATGCTTTATTAATGTTTTTTATGAGTTTGGGTCCTTCATAAATAAATCCGGTATAGATTTGCACCAGACTTGCTCCGGCTTCAATTTTTTCAAGGGCATCTTGGGCACTATGTATCCCACCCACGCCAATAATGGGAAAAGCTTTATTGCTCTTTTCTGAAAGAAACCTGATTACTTCGGTAGCTCTGCTTGCCAAGGGTTTACCGCTCATCCCTCCCATTTCCTTTTTATTTTCTGAAGTGAGATTTTCACGAGAAATAGTTGTATTGGTAGCAATAACCCCGTCAATTTTCGTTTCGGAAACTATGTCAATTATATCAATTAACTGTTCGTCGCTAAGATCCGGAGCAATTTTCAGCAGAATTGGTTTTCTCTTAAGCTTAGTTTTATTGACATTTTGAAGCGTTTGCAGTAATTTTGTTAGAGGTTCTTTATCCTGAAGCTCTCTAAGGTTTGGCGTGTTTGGGGAACTTACATTGACTACAAAGTAATCTACATGATCGTACAAAGCATCAAAACAGGTGACGTAATCGCTCACTGCATCCTCATTGGGCGTAATTTTATTCTTTCCAATGTTACCGCCAATAAGCACTCCCTTGTTCTTTTTTAAACGCTGAACAGCTTGTGCGACTCCGCCATTATTAAAGCCCATTCTATTAATGAGTGCGCTGTCCTCTCGTAATCTAAACAGTCTTTTCTTCGGATTTCCTTCCTGAGGTTTAGGAGTTACAGTTCCAATTTCAATAAAGCCAAATCCAAAATTAGACAGCTCTTGATATAGTTTCGCGTCTTTATCAAATCCGGCAGCAAGTCCAACCGGATTCGGAAATGTAAGTCCGAATAACTCACGTTCCAACCTGGGATCTTCAATTTTATACATGCTTCGGAAAAGTTTGCCAAAGCCTAAACTACTTAACAGTCTAATTAAACCAAAGGTAAAATGATGAATCTTTTCGGGATCTATTCCGAAGAAAACAGGACGAATAAAGGTTTTGTACATGATGGTAAAAATCTCTTGCAAAAATACCATTAAAGTATGTAATTTTTATTTCGATTATGTTTTAATTTGTACTGTAAATAAAATAGTATGATCGAGAAACAACACTTAATAAATCGTTTTATCAGTTATGTAACCGTAGATACCGAAAGTGATCCGGAAAGTGACACAACACCCAGTAGTGCAAAACAATGGGATTTGGCAAATGCTTTGGTTGACGAGCTAAAACGTATTGGCATGGACGAAGTCACGATAGACGAAAATGCCTATATCATGGCAACGCTCCCTAGCAATGTTGACCATCACGTTCCTGTAATCGGTTTTATTTCTCACTTCGATACGACACCCGATTTTACCGGTGCAAACGTAAATCCGCAAATTATAGAAAATTACGACGGAAAGGACATCGTACTAAATGCCGAACAAAATATCGTATTATCTCCAAACGATTTTGAAGATCTTCTTTTATATGAGGGAAACACCTTAATTACTACCGATGGAACAACACTTTTAGGCGCAGATGACAAAGCAGGAATAGCAGAGATCATTTCGGCCATGGAATACCTAATAAAGCACCCGGAGATCAAGCACGGTAAAATTCGTGTAGGATTTACGCCCGATGAGGAAATTGGTCGTGGAGCGCATAAATTTGATGTGAAAAAATTTGGAGCCGAATGGGCGTACACCATGGATGGGAGTCAAATAGGCGAATTAGAATATGAAAATTTCAACGCAGCGGGAGCTGTGGTTACTGTTAAAGGTAAAATCGTTCACCCGGGTTATGCGAAGGGAAAAATGATAAATAGCATGTACATCGCTACAGATTTTATCAATTCATTACCGAGATTAGAAACTCCGGAACATACAGAAGACAGACAAGGCTTTTTTCATTTGTACAGTATAAAAGGTGAAGTGGATGGAACCAAGTTACAATATATAATCAGGGATCATGATAAAAAGCATTTTGAAGCTCGAAAAGAGATGATACAAAAGCTTGCAAACGAATTAAACACCCAACGTGGAAAAGAAGTCGTGACAGTTGAAATAAAGGATCAGTATTTCAATATGCGTGAGAAAGTTGAACCTGTGATGCACATTGTGGATATTGCTGAAGAAGCAATGAAAATGGCCAACATAGAACCATTAATAAAACCTATTCGTGGGGGAACAGATGGTTCACAACTAAGTTTTATGGGCTTACCATGTCCAAATATATTTGCAGGAGGTCATAATTTCCATGGAAGATACGAGTATGTTCCTGTTGAGAGCATGCAAAAGGCGATAGAAGTAATTGTCAATATCGCTCAGTTAGTGGCAAAAAAATAAAGCAAGATTATATCGCATAAAAAAACCTTCAGTAAAAACTGAAGGTTTTTTTATTTATAGGTTAATCCTATTTTGCTTTCTTAACAGGTGCATTAAGTTTGTTGCTTAATTCCATTGAAATAGAGGAGCGTTCAAATTTCATCTTCCCGGCACCACTTTCAATAACGCATGTTCCGTCATCATTTAAAGTAAGTAGCTTGCCATGCAAACCACTTTTAGTGATCACCCTGTCTCCAACTTTCAACTCTTCTGCAAACTTCTTTTCCTGTTTTTGCTTTTTCATTTGCGGTCGTATCAGAAAAAGATACATTACCATAAAAAGCAAGATAATTGGCAGAAAGCCTTGAATTTGTTCCATAGGTTTTTTCTGTCAGATATTATTTAGAAGTTGTTTGCAAAACGTTGCTTGCAGCAGCTCCTTCTTTCGCGTTTACAAACGCTTTGATAACTAAAGTTTCTTTACCTTTTTGAGTATTTGCAGTAATAGTAACTGTTTTACTCACCTGGTTTTTACCACTTCCGTTAAATTTCACCAATAACTCACCGCTCTCTCCGGCTGCAACTGGTTCTTTAGTGTATTCAGGAACTGTACAACCACAGCTACTTTTAGCATCTACTATTACTAAAGGTGCATCACCTGTATTTTTAAATTTGAAAACGTGTTCAACATTTGTTCCACCTTCGATGGTTCCGAAATCCCACTCATTTTCTTCAAATGTCATTACAGGATACTCAGTTGACTTAGCATCACGGTCGGCAGCAGCAGCTACATTTTCTTCACTAACTTTATCTGTAGCCTTCTCATTACAAGACGTAAATGCGAATGCACTTAATACAGCTAGAATAAAAATCGATTTTTTCATAGTATTATATTTTAAATTTTAAGCGCCGCTAAAATACTTATTTTTTTGCTTTTATCGAAGCCCTCTCCCAATTTTATTCAATTTATTAGCCTTCTCAAAGTCCTTTACCAATTTGTCCAGGATCCCATTGATAAAAATGCTACTCTTGGGAGTAGAATATTCTTTCGCTATTTCAAGATATTCATTAATACTGGCACGCACCGGGATCGATGGGAAAAAGAGAAATTCTGAGATCCCCATTTTCAAAATGATCATATCAATTTCGGCAATACGCTCCTTATCCCAATTTGGAGTTTTACCTTCAATTTCGGTGGCTAATTTTTCCTCGTTGAGAAGTACTTTCCGAAGCAATTGTAGTGCATATTCACGGTCTTCAGAGTTTTTATAAAGGTCGGGGACCAAAATATCTGAAATATTCTTTTCTGAAAGTTTAGAAAGCATTTTTACGAGCGCCGTATTCACGATTGGAAAATCGTCGATCCAGGTAAGGCGTTTATCTTCAAGATAATCGTAAAGTTTTTCATTAGGAGCGATGATCTCCTTATAAATTTTAACGACAAAATCCCGGTCTTCTTTAAAAGTATGCTCCTCTTTTGTCAAATAATCTTCATACCAATCTTTAGTTCGAAGAGTTTTTAGCAGGATCCTGATATATTCATCGTCCTGCTCCCAGTAATTAAGTTTTTTGTTTTTTATTACTTCGGAAAGGTTCTTATTTTCAGAAATTAGATGAAGCACCTTATTATCAACAAAGGCTCTACTGGGGTTCTTTTCGGTGGCTGTGGCGAGATGCTTTTTTTGAGATTTCAACAAATATTCCTCACCTTCTTTACGCATCGCAACTAACGTCTGAAGCATTAGTAAATACAGATCTAACATTTGATCAATACTATAAAAAAGAAACTTCTCCTGCTTCTCAATATCGGGATGTTCACTTTGATTAAAAGCGTAAACCGACTGTAATACTTTTACTCTTATATGTCTTCGTGTGAGCATATTTGAAAGAACTTATATTTTAGATTACTACTGTATTTGCGACAGTGTTATACCAAACAACGCACAAGAAAAATCTCATGCGTTGCAAAGATATACATATAAAGTTGAAAATTACTTTTCTTTTTTTCTTGAATCAATTCTAGCTTGAGCAACATTAAAAGCAGCCTGGTGGGTGGTAATCCCATCGGTTTCGGCATTGTTTAATATTTCGAGCGTAGTATTGTAGATATTTTCAGTCTTCCTAACAATTTCTTGTCGGCCGTAATTCTCTAATTCAGCATAAACATTAATAATTCCACCGGCATTGATAAGAAAATCAGGAGCGTAAACGATTCCTTTTTCACGTAATATCTTTCCGTGTTTATTCTCATCTGCTAACTGATTGTTAGCCGCACCGGCAATTATTTTTGCTTTAAACTGATTAATTGTCTGGTCGTTTACTGTAGCTCCAAGTGCACAAGGAGCGTAGATATCCATATCTTCTGCATACAGGTTGTTTCCTCCGTAGATCTCAACACTGTATTTATCACGAACTTCTTCAAGTCGATCCTGATTAATATCTGAAATATAAACTTTCGCACCTTCATTGGTAAGATTTTCAACCAACGCTTCACCAACATTTCCAATTCCTTCAACAAATACTACTCTATCTTCCAGCAGATCCGTTCCAAATTTGAACTTTGCTGCAGCTTTCATTCCCATAAAAACACCATAAGCAGTAATTGGCGACGGATTTCCCGCACCACCTTTGTCTTCAGAAATACCGGTAACAAAAGGAGTAACTGTTCGTACCAGGTCCATATCACTCGTTTCCATCCCAACGTCTTCAGCTGTAATGTACTTTCCGTTAAGAGAATGTACGAACTCACCAAAACGCAGCATTAATTCCGGAGTCTTTTGTGTTTTCGCATCACCAATAATAACAGCTTTCCCACCACCGAGATTTAAACCGGTAACAGCCGACTTGAACGTCATTCCACGAGAAAGTCTCAATACGTCATTTAAGGCATCCCATTCACTATTATATTGCCACATTCTGGTTCCACCCAAGGCAGGTCCCAAGACCGTATTGTGGATTCCAATTATTGCTTTTAAACCTGTATCTTTGTCGTTGCAAAAAACAATCTGCTCATGATCGTCAAAGGACATTTGTCCAAAAACAGGAGCTACTTTTTTTAATTCATTCGGGGTCAAAATTTCAGTCACCATTATAGTTTTAAATTAAGGCATCCATAAAAAGGACGTGCAAAAGTAGCTGTTTACTAACAATACTGCAATAGTATTGCTATAAAAAAGAGAATTTGTTAATAAATTATTTTTTACCCTAAATGAAAGAACTTCAGCATCTTAACCGATATTTCTTTAAATACAGAGGTCGGTTATTATTAGGTCTTTTTATTACGATTATCGCAAGAATCTTTGCTCTACTGGCTCCAAAATTTATTGGCGATTCTGTAGATGTTGTTGAAAAATACATCAATGGGGATATAACCGATATGGCTTACGTTGAATCGGAATTATTAAAGAACATTCTCTTAATTCTTGGTACCACATTGCTTGCTGCATTTTTTACTTTTTTAATGCGTCAGACCTTTATTGTCGTCTCCCGGTATATTGAATACGATTTGAAAAATGAGATCTTCCGGCAGTACGAAAAACTTTCACTTAGCTTTTATAAGCAAAACCGAACCGGAGACCTTATGAATCGTATTAGTGAAGATGTTTCGAAGGTAAGAATGTATGTGGGTCCGGCGATAATGTACAGTACAACTACTATCACCCTGTTTATCGTGGTGATAAGTTATATGTTCTATAAAGCACCCCTACTCACGCTTTACGCAATTGCCCCCTTACCTATTCTTTCGGTCGCGGTGTATAGATTAAGCGTGATGATCCACAAACGAAGTACCATCGTACAGCAATATTTATCTAAACTTACAACCTTTACACAGGAGAGTTTTAGTGGAATTTCAGTGATCAAGGCCTACGGAATTGAGCCTCGAATTAATAAGGGTTTTGTAGAACTTTCGGAAGGAAGTAAGGAAAAGAACATCGATCTGGTAAAAGTTCAAGCCCTGTTCTTTCCTATGATGATGTTGTTAATAGGCGTAAGTAATTTGGCGGTAATCTATATTGGAGGTAGGCAATTTATTGATGGTACTATTCAAGACTTCGGAACAATCGTAGAATTCCTTATTTATGTGAATATGTTAACATGGCCGGTAGCCGTGGTTGGATGGGTCACTTCAATGGTCCAGCAAGCTGAAGCATCTCAAAAACGGATCAACGAGTTTCTAAAGGAAGAGCCGGAAGTAAAAAATACAACTAACGGGCCAACTCCTATTAGTGGGAAGATAGAGTTTAAAAATCTTTCATTTACCTATCCGGACACTAATATTACTGCTTTAAAAAATATATCCTTTCACGTTAATCCGGGTGAAACTCTTTCAATAGTTGGAAATACAGGATCGGGAAAATCTACCATCCTCGAATTAATTGGAAGACTTTACGATGTTGAGCAAGGTGAACTTCTAATCGATAACATTCCAAATAACAAACTCCACCTAAAAGACCTGAGAAGCAGCATTGGATATGTGCCTCAAGATGCATTTCTATTTAGCGATTCACTAATTAACAATATTAGGTTCGGAAAAGAAAATGCCTCAAAAGAAGAAGTAATGGAAGCCGCAAAGTTGGCGGCAGTTCATACAAATATTATGGGCTTTTCGAAGGGGTATGATACGGTTCTTGGGGAGCGTGGAATTACATTAAGCGGCGGACAGAAACAGCGGGTCTCAATAGCTAGAGCTATTATAAAAGATCCTCAAATTTTATTATTCGACGACTGCCTTTCTGCCGTTGATACCGAAACAGAGGAAGAAATCCTACAAAACCTAAATAAAATATCTCAAAATAAAACCACTATAATTGTAAGTCATAGAATCTCATCTGCCAAAAACTCTGATAAAGTAATTGTCCTTGATGACGGTAAAATAGTACAACAAGGTACTCATAATGAGCTGGTCAATACAGATGGATATTATAAAGAATTGTATGCTAAACAACTTTTGGAAAAAGAAATGTGAGTTAAAGTTGTCATATTTGGATTTTTTTTAGATTTTTGGCTAAACGTTAACAACCACAATTATGAGCGAGAATTACTCGATGGAGCAAGAAGAAATATTTTCTAAAGTAATGCGTGCCGGAAGACGCACTTATTTTTTTGATGTACGATCTACAAAAGCCGGAGACTATTACCTTACAATTACTGAAAGTAAAAAATTCACGAACGACGATGGATCATTCCATTATAAGAAGCACAAAATTTATCTTTACAAAGAGGATTTCCACGAATTTAAAGACAATTTAGAGGAAATGATCAATTATGTGATCGATGAAAAAGGAACTGAAGTTATTAGTGAACGTCACCAAAAAGACTATAAAAAAGAAGGAGATTTCGCATCCTCGGATGTAACATCTAATGGGGAAGATACTTCACCAAGTAGTTTTACCGATGTAAATTTCGACGATATCTAGAACAACCAACCACTTTTATAAATTTTAAGAAAAACCGCAACCTACTTTTGTTGCGGTTTTTTTATATTTAAACCTCACATAAACCTTACCTATGAAGAAGTTATTATTCTCTGTTTTATTGCTGTCATCTTTCCTTTCATTCGCCCAAGACTACTTAGTCGATTTGGATTACTATCTCCCCGGCGATGTTACTTACAACAAAAATATACCAACGCCAAAAAGTGTGATTGGACACGAAGTGGGTGAATGGCATGTTACTCACGACAAACTCTCACAGTATATGATAGCGCTCGCAGAAGCCAGTGATAGAATGACGATAGAAAACAGAGGAACTACTTTTGAAGGTCGACCACTGCTTTTGCTTACCGTTAGTGCTCCCTCTAACCTGAATAGAATAGACGAAATCCAAAAAAACCATCTGGCGTTAGTGGAGAACAATTCAAGTTCACTCAACACCTCAACTATGCCAATTGTAGTGTACCAGGGTTTTTCTATACATGGAAACGAACCTAGTGGCTCTAATGCTGCATTAGCTTATGCTTATTACCTCGCCGCTGCCCAGGGTCCGAAAATTGACGAAATTCTGGAAAATACCGTGATCTTATTGGATCCATCTTTAAATCCCGACGGATTGCAACGTTTCGCCGCTTGGGTAAATATTCATAAAAGTAAAAATGTAAATCCCGATCCTTACGATCGTGAGTACGACGAAGTTTGGCCCGGAGGCAGAACCAATCACTACTGGTTCGATATGAACAGAGATTGGCTTCCTGTGCAACTTCCGGAAAGTAAGGCACGTATCGAAACTTTTCATAAATGGTATCCTAACATTTTAACCGATCATCATGAAATGGGAACCAATTCAAGTTTCTTTTTTCAACCGGGTATCCCATCACGAACACACCCGCTAACTCCACAAAAAAATCAGGATCTCACAGGTGAAATTGGAAAGATTCACGCAAAAGCTCTAGATAAGATAGGGAGCTTTTACTATACCGAAGAGAATTTTGATGACTTTTACTACGGAAAGGGTTCAACATTTCCGGATGTTAATGGCGGAATTGGTATTTTATTCGAACAAGCCTCATCAAGAGGACACGCACAAGAAAGCGATAACGGAATCCTAACATTTCCTTTTACCGTTAGAAACCAATTTACAGCTGCGGTTTCTACGATCGATGCAGCCGTTGCGATGCGAATGAAAATATTAGACTATCAGCGTGATTTTTACAATGCCGCCAGAACTGAAGCTTCAAAGGGAGGTGCTATTGTATTTGGTGACGAAAAAGATGCCATGAAAGCATATCACCTGGCCGAAATTCTTCAGAAACACAAGATCAAGTTTCATGAAATAAAAGAAAACTTCACATCTAATGGAAAAAATTACACAAAAGGGCACAGTTACATTATTCCGAAGAACCAACGCCAACACCGTTTAATAAACGCCATGTTTGAAAAAAGAACGACTTTTACCGATAGCCTTTTTTACGACATCAGTGCATGGACGTTCCCATTGGCGTTTAATTTAGATTATGACGAAGGAGTTTCCATTACGAAGGCAGGCAATGAAGTCACTGTTCTCGAAAAACCAAGCGTCGTAGCTCCATCAACCTCCAATTACGCCTATTTAATGGAATGGCACGAGTTTTACACCCCAAAAGCGCTTAATATGATCCTTCAGAAAGGATTAAGGGCCAAGGTTGGTATGACGCCGTTTTCACTTGCTAACAGGAATTACGACTACGGAACGATCATGATTCCTGTACAAGGTCAAAAATTATCTGCTCAGGAAATGAGTCGGTTTCTTTCAGAAGTAAGCATGGAAACGAACACCACAATTACACCGGTTAGTACAGGTCTTACCAAAGGGATTGATCTGGGAAGTGGCAATTTTAGAGCGATAGAAACCCCAAAAGTGGCACTTATTACCGGAGAAGGAATCAATCCGAGTGATGCCGGTGAAATTTGGCATCTTTTCGACCAGCGATATGATATACATATCACAAAACTCGATACGAAAAATTTTGGAAGAGTAGATATTAGTAAATATACAGACATCATCTTACCTGCGAGTTGGGGGAATGCACTCGATAAAGATGACGCCGAAAAAATAAAGGAGTGGGTACAGGCAGGTGGAACTCTCATTGGTTTTAGAAATGCGGGAAGCTGGTTAAATCGCAATGAATTGCTAAAGATGGAGTTTAAAAGTAAAAGGGACACCGTTAAAAATGTGAGTTTCGAACAGCGAAGAGATAATTTTGGAGCGCAAGTTATAGGAGGGGCAATTTTTGAAGCGAAATTAGATCGTTCCCACCCTATTGCATTCGGTTATAAAAACGATCATTTGCCTATGTTCAGAAATACGACTTTATTTCTTGAACCTGCTAAAGACAGTTACGACAACCCTATTCAATATACAAGCGAGCCACTGTTGAGCGGTTATATATCAAAACCTAATTTAGCTCAGTTAAAAAATACGGTACCTTTTAAAGTAGGTGGTTTAGGCAGAGGCCAGATCATTTATTTTACAGATAACACGAACTTTAGAGCCTTTTGGTTTGGAACTAATAAATTACTGATGAACGCTATTTTCTTTGGCGATGAGATGTAAAGAAACATTGCCTTAAGTAAAAATATGTCAAAGAAAACCTATGAGCGTTTTTCTTCGGAAATAGATTTCTCCCAATTCGATCATTTCGTTATAGGTTCGGGGATTGGCGGACTCACAACAGCTACATGGCTTGCGAAGGCAGGGCACAAAGTTGCGGTATTTGAAAGACATTATGTTCCCGGCGGATTTACACATAACTTCAAACGAAAAGACGGTTTTCAATGGGATGTTGGAGTTCATTATGTAGGAAATGTTGGTGAAGGTTCCTCTCTGGAAGGCATGTTTGGTTTCCTAACCAATGATAAGTTGGAATGGGAATCCATGGGAGAGGTTTATGACGTTGTTTATATAGGTGATCAAAAATTCGAATTTAAGGCCGGAAAGGAAAATTTTAGGAAGCAAATGCACGAATATTTTCCTGACGAAAAAACCGCCATAGACACCTATTTAAGACTAATCGAAAAAGCGAATAAAAGAGGAGCAGCATTTTTCTTCGAAAAGGTATTCGAACCATGGCTTAGTAGATCTTTGGGGTATTTTTTCAGAAGAAGATATGCAAAGTATTCGCAACGCACCACTTGGGATGTCCTGAAAGAACTAACCGAAAACGAGTTACTTATAGCTGTTCTTTGCGGTCAGTGTGGAAACTACGGTCTTTCACCAAAGTACAGTAGTTTTGCTGCTCATGCAATGGTAATTTCTCACTTTATGGAAGGTGGTTATTATCCTAAAGGTGGTGCAGACCAAATAAGTAATAAAACCATTGATGTCTTACATTCTCTTGGAAGTAGAGTTTTTATAAATGCAAAAGTTGACGAGATCGTTGTAAAGGCGAACAAGGTAACCGGAATTATAGTGAACAACACTTTGATACCCTGTTCGAGCGTAATTAGTAATATAGGTGTCAACAATACTTTTAAAGATCTGCTTTCTGAAACTGCTCAACGTAAATGTAAATTCGATCTACAAAAAGTAGGTCCGGCAAGCGGCCACATTTGCTTGTACTTAGGTTTAGACAAATCTTCTGAATCACTTCAGCTACCAAAGTACAATGTCTGGTATTATGCAAATGAGCAAACAGATACACTCATTGAAAACACTACGTTAAGTGAAGCGCCAAAAACATTTGCCTATATATCTTTCCCTTCAGCAAAGGATTCGCAGTGGGATATAGAGCATCCTAACACAGCTACAATTCAAGCTATTTCTGTGGGTAAATACAAGTGGTTTAAAAACTTCGAAGATCAGCCGTGGAGAAACCGCGAAGTTGCTTACCAAACACTAAAGAAGGAATTTGAATCTTCGATGCTTGAAACACTTTACAAATTATTCCCCCAGATAAACGGTCATGTAAAAGTTTCCGAAGTATCTACTCCTCTGTCTACTAAGCATTTTTCAAACTATAAAAGTGGTGAAATCTATGGTTTAGCACATACTCCCGAACGTTTCTCACTTCCGTTTTTACGACCCAATACCAAGATTAAAGGATTAAAATTAGTGGGACAGGATATTACACTTGTTGGTGTAGCGGGTGCAATGCTGTCGGGAATTCTATGCGCAACCACGATCTTAAAATTTAGATCCAGACACCTTTTTAAGGAAATTAGAAGGCAAAAAAATAAATAATCACACCAAACTTCCCTCCCATCTAAATTCCTATCTTTGCCGCTTTTTAAGCGAAACGCCATGTTACAAAAAACTTTAAAGAATTTTACGCAAAACCCGAAGAATGATATTCTTTCAGGATTAACGGTAGCCCTGGCACTGGTACCGGAAGCGGTTGCCTTTGCTTTTGTTGCTGGAATAGATCCTTTGGTTGGTTTATACGGTGCATTTATGATGGGAATCATTACTGCACTTTTTGGAGGTAGACCGGGTATGATCTCGGGCGCTACCGGTGCCATGGCAGTAGTAATGGTGCATATGATCAAAAAAGGTAATGAAGTGGGAGCTGCTTTAGACGTTCCTATTGACAATCTGGGTCTTCAATGGTTGTTTATTACTTTACTCATTGTTGGGGGTATTCAAATTTTAGCCGGGGTATTTAGACTTGGAAAATTTGTCAGATTAATTCCGCACCCAGTAATGATGGGGTTTGTAAATGGATTGGCGATTGTAATTTTCCTATCACAGTTAGGTCTTTTTAAGGAAAATGTGAATGGCACACAACAATATATGCAAGGAACCCAACTATATATCATGCTTGGGTTAGTACTGTTGACAATGGCTATAATGTTTGGTTTGCCAAAACTAACCAAGAAAATTCCGGCAGCACTAGTGGCAATTATAGTGGTGGCATGTATCACTATTTTTGGAGGAATAGATGCAAGTACAGTAGGTTCATTTATTAAAGATGGAGGGGGAAGCGGCCTTCAAGGTACTTTACCTACTTTTCAGGCTCAAATATTCGGACTTTTTGATACAATGAACGGTAATTGGGGCCTTATTTTTTCAACGGCATTCATTTTAGCAGCTGTTGGACTTATAGAATCCCTTATGACATTAAACCTCATTGATGAAATGACCGAAACCCGCGGAAGTGGAAACCGAGAATGTGTGGCTCAGGGAGGTGCTAACATCTTAAACGGTCTCTTTGGCGGTATGGGTGGATGCGCTATGATTGGTCAGTCTATCATTAATGTTAATTCCGGCGGACGAGGAAGATTATCCGGAGCAGTTGCCGCAATAGCGCTTCTGTGTTTCGTACTTTTTGGCGCGCCTCTAATTGAGCAAATTCCTATCGCGGCATTGGTGGGCGTAATGTTTATGGTTGTGATCGGCACATTTGCGTGGAGTAGCTTTAGAATTCTTCATAAAATTCCGTTAGCCGATGCTATTGTTTTAATTGCAGTTTCTGCGATAACCGTTTGGCAAGATCTTGCGATCGCAGTTATTGCAGGAGTAATTATGAGCGCACTGGTTTTTGCATGGAAAAATGCGACCATGATTAGGGCACGAAAATACCTAAAAGACGATGGTACTAAGGTTTATGCGATCTGGGGTCCCTTATTCTTTGGATCTGTTCAAAATTTTAATTCGAAATTTGAGTTAAGAAATGATCCCGATAAAATTGAAATTGACTTTATTGAATCGAAAGTTTCAGACCATTCCGGTGTGGAGGCACTTCGGAATATAGCTAATAAATATTTAGAAGCAGGAAAAGAGATAAAGTTAACACATCTAAGTCCCGATTGTAAAACTCTTTTAATGAAATGGAATCCTGAATTTGAAACCATTATCGAAGAAGCAATTGACGATCCAAGGTATTATGTTGTAACCGATGTCATGGATAGTGAAATTTAGCTTATAAACACACTATCGTATTAGATATTCGTAAAGTTTGATAGCCGTGCATAATTTTATATGGTTCAGACTTTGTTTGGATTAAATATTTAGAAACTAATTATTTGTAATTAGCCTTGTCCTTCTTTTTATACCCCAAATGGATAGGGACAAAACAATTCATTACCACAGATTCCCGCAGTTGAGCCAACGGTAGCGAAAATTCAGAATAAAAAATTATTTGAATTAGAAAGACCATGAAACTTAGCGATCTAACTTTTAGTTGGTCCACCGCCACAATTGAGACGAAATAACAATGATAGGATTATCAGAATTTTAAGAAATTCTCAATCCGTTTTCAACTTTTAAGTCCGTGGTAAGTAGCGTGACATCTTTGCCGTTAACCGCTCCAAGCACAAGACATTCGCTCATAAAGGGCCCAATTTGTTTCTTCGGAAAGTTAATTACAGCTATTATCTGCTTACCTATTAAGTCGTCTTTTTCATACAAATTTGTTATTTGTGCTGACGATTTTCTGAAACCCAGTTCCTTTCCGAAGTCAATTTTCAGCTTATAAGCAGGGTTACGAGCTTCAGGAAAATTAGTTACCTCAACAATGGTTCCTACCCGCATCTCAACTTTCTCAAATTCGTTCCAGCTAAGGTTATTCGTCATGAGTAATGGTAAGTTTTTTTCGCATTTCAGGGGAAATATAGGTTCCAGCCGCACTATAATTATCTACCAACAAACCTTTATGTCCGTCACTGGTTTCTATTACATACAGAATACTATTATCACCGGGATTCGTCATACCCTCAAAACGGTAGTATTTTACTACATCACAATCTCCGGCCTTCCACTCCTTTTTTAAAGATTTAGAAGTAAGCCCTTCTTCCACTAAATTGAAATCTACGTCGTATCCCTCATTTTGCAACGATTCTATTGCTACTGATAAGGATGAATATGAATTTTCCATGATTTTTTCGTTTTACTAAAATTACAAGACTCCTAAGACACTAACAAAAAATTATAGAATCTTTAATAGTTTTAAGGCGAGAACCCTACTGCAAACCAAATAATCGTGTAAAAAGCAGGTTGAAAATCCCAACCTTCGATCAATGTTTCCTTATTAATATTGTAACTTTATCCATATTCTACCCACTAATAGTTAAAAAGAATTATGGCCCTCACCCCATCAAATATGCTACCCTTAGGCACAAAGGCTCCCAACTTTATGCTAAGAGATACCGTTACTAATAAAGATGTATCCTTACAAGGAATCCAAGGAGATAAAGGAACTGTTGTGATGTTTATTTGCAATCATTGTCCTTATGTAAAACACGTTAATGATGAAATTGTAAGGATCGCCAATGATTATCGCGTAACCGGTTTTGGGTTTGTAGCAATAAGCAGCAACGATGCCGAAAAATATCCTGAAGATGGTCCGGAGTTAATGTGGAAGGTCGCTCAAAAACACAACTATTCGTTTCCGTATTTGTACGACGAACACCAAGCCGTTGCTAAAGCCTATGATGCAGCTTGTACTCCCGATTTCTATTTATTTGATTCGGATTTGAAGTTAATCTATCGCGGACAACTAGACAATTCACGCCCCGGGAATGGGATTCCCGTGAATGGTAGAGACCTTCGGGAAGCACTGGATAATGTTCTTAACAATAATCCACAGCGAAAAGACCAAAAACCGAGTATGGGTTGTAATATTAAATGGAAACAATAGCAGATGACTGGTGACTGGTGACTTTCGTCTTTAGTGATCACCTTATTTCCAACCTTTACTTATCAGTAAGTTTTCAATATGAGCGTAATGATGATTGCTGTGCCATGCATATATCCCAGTTGTTTCGGCTAGAGAGACTGGGTTTGGCTTATCGGGATGAATATAGGTTCGCTGAAAATCCTCTGGTTTCATTCTTTTCAGCAAAAAAACCAGTTTTTCATGTAACGCGGCTAATGAAATCAAGGACATTTCGATGGGTGCGGTAGTATAATCAACCAATTCTGCCCATGCGGCTTCTTTATATGCTTTAATCAACGGATTCTCTTCTGTTAGCGCCCATTTATATCGCAAATAACTGTTGTGATGACTATCGTAAACATGATGTACCACCTGTTTTACTGTCCATCCTTCGGGTCTGTATCGAGTATTTAATTGTTCTTCCGAAAGTCCGCTGACCAAGTTGGCTAACCGCTTCGGAAAATGCTCTAATATAGAGATCCATGCTTCTAATTTTTCAGAAGTGATATTTGAAGGGCAATCAAATTTACCTATAGGGTACTTCAGTGGGTCGAGTGTCATGGCTTAAAAATACGAAACGCCTCAGTTACCTGAGGCGTTTAGATTTTTATTTTCTGAAAGATTTTTCTTTCCGAAGAAATATTAACCCTTAATATCCATTAACTCAACATCAAAAACCAAAGTAGCATTTGGTGGAATTACTCCTCCCGCTCCTGCAGCACCGTAACCAAGATGAGAAGGAATTACAAATCTCGCCTTATCACCTTTGTTTAGCAGCATGATACCTTCGTCCCAACCTGCGATTACATGTCCCATACCTACTGGAAACTCGATAGGATTCCCTCTTTTATATGAATTGTCGAACTCACTTCCATTTGGTAACATTCCCTTGTAATGTACCGCTACCGTTTGTCCTTTTTCCGGTTTGTTTCCGTCTCCTTTATTGATATGCTTGTAAAATAAACCACTTTCGGTTTTATCGAAACCTTCAACTAATTCTTTCATGGCATCTTCTTGTGCTTTTCTGGCAGCCGCTTCGCGTTCTGCTCTGGAACCGGTAAATTGTCTAAATGCCTCAACTGCATTCCAGTTTTTAGCATCTTCACCCACTCTAATGATCTCTACACTTTGCATAGTATCACCTTGAGCTACACTATCTACGACGTCCTGACCTTCAATAACGCGTCCAAAAACGGTGTGTTTATTATCTAACCAATCTGTTGGAACATGTGTAATAAAAAACTGACTCCCATTAGTTCCGGGCCCTGCATTTGCCATTGAAAATACTCCTGGTGAATCATGCTTCAATTCGGGGTGAAACTCATCATCAAATTTATATCCCGGTCCACCGGCACCTGTTCCGTCCGGATCTCCACCTTGAATCATAAAATCGGGGATCACTCGGTGAAATTTCAATCCGTTGTAATAGGGTGTACCTTGAGGTTTTGCTTTATTTTCAAGTTGACCTTCGGCAAGTGCAACAAAATTTCCAACCGTTCCCGGGGTTTCCTTGTATGTTAATTTGCCTAAAATTTCTCCTTTTTCGGTTGTGATCTTTGCGTAAATACCGTCTTGCATTTTCTCTTTAATTTATTGTTGTTTAACTGCCTTCTTTATAACATTTTTGAAGAGTGCAAAGGTACTAATACTAATTTACTTCTGGAAGTTAGAAGTAAATACTTACATCTGGCTCTGTAACAATTATAATATCACTTTGTCTTTAATAAAACAGAGGTACCAACTAACACAATCATCGGCATGAAAAATTTATTGCTCTTCGTCGCTATTTCTCTCTTACTTATTTCTGAAACGATTTCTGCACAAACTCCACAAATTAAAGGAACGATCGCTGTCTCTACTCAAAATGGGACCCTACAAGGAGACGTGACTATTTCTAATCTTCCAAGGGTTGAAAATTATGTCATTTTATTAAACAAAGGACTTAACATCGAATTTTTAAGAAATGAAGACAAAAAGTTTAATTATTATTTTGATTCTAATTATGACGAAGAAGTTTCGGAAGAAGGATTTCAATACTTTATTCCGAATGATGACAGAACGGGTAAATTTCTTCCGAAGGAATTAAGAATAAAATATACGGGAGCATTTCCGGTGATAAACAATTACTCTGAAGCCTACGAATGGGGTGATTGGAAGGGTAATATCGCTTTCCGGGGAAATACATTAAGAGCTTCCGAACAATCTGTTTGGTACCCCGTGTTATACGACGTGGCAAACGATCGCATTATAAATAAATACACCTATGATCTCACCATAAAAACTGAATTGGGAAACAGCATCTATCTCAACGGCTCTGCTCCAACTTCAAAAAACGAAGCTACACTTACTTCTTCGTTTCCTGTTTCACTATTATTATTCGCAGGAGAATTCTCATTCTCTGCTAAGGAAGGTATTTACATTGTCAATGGGAAACTAGATGCAGAAAAAGAACAGACCCTTAGCATATGGACTAACACCATCATAGACTTTTATGAGAAAAAGCTGGAAATTGACTACGGACAAACGGTAACATATTTGGGAGCTCATCCAACTTCCATAAAAAACGGATGGATGTTCGTTACTTATCCTACTATTGCAATAATTGGCAACGATCGATGGAGTTTTGCGGGTTATTTCGACGAAAAAACCCATGAATGGATCGATGAATCTAATACTAGCTTTATCGCACACGAATTGGGTCACTATTATTTTGGAACTCGCTTTATTCCTAACGACACGCTTCGCTGGGCATTTCTTGAAGGAATGACCGAATATATATCACTTCAGGCAGTGAGAGAGATTTTGGGAGATGAAACCTACCAAAAAAAATTACAGAGTTATGCTGAAAACAGTAACGATTTGGAGGTTATTGGACTGCATGATATCACTCAGTTTCGCGAAATAAATGAAACATACAGATATAATTATTTCCCACTGTTAATTAATGCGTTGGAAACAGAAATTGGAGAAAAAGCTGTGTGGAATTGGTGCAAAGTAATAATAAGGTCGAAAAACCAAAATTCAAACTACCAATTTTTCAAAGACACTCTTTTAGAGTGCGGAGTTTCGGGAGAAGAGTTCAAAAATTTTGAATTAAAATATATCACATCTAAGGATGCAAAAAAGAATGTAATGTCTTTAGTTAGTGAATAATAATTTAATTTGCTACCTCACTAATAAATTTAATGCGATACAAGCGTAATTCTTCTAGGTCGTAATCGCCGTCAAATTCTTCCATAGCCACTTCTATTTTATCGGTTTCGGCTTCCAAAAAATACTCGTGGATCTCTTCTTGTTGATCTTCGTCTAAAAGATCGTCTATCCAATAATCAATATTCAGTTTTGTTCCACTGTAAACAATAGCCTCCATTTCTTTTATAAACTCGGGCATTTCAAGACCTTTTGCGCTGGCAATATCAGTTAGTGGTAACTTTCTATCCACATTTTGAATAATGTAAAGTTTTAAGCCGCTATTACTCCCTGTAGATTTTACCACGAAGTCATCAGGGCGCATAACATCGTTTTCCTCTACATATTCCTGAATTAAACTTAAAAAGGAACTTCCGTATTTTTTCGCTTTCCCTTCGCCCACTCCATGCACATTAGACAATTCCTCAATATTGATCGGGTATTTAAGAGCCATATCTTCTAATGAGGGATCCTGAAAGATCACAAACGGTGGCAAATTAAGCTTGTCTGCTACTTTTTTACGTTCGGCTTTTAATAGTTTGTAGAGATTCTCATCGGCAACCGCACCACCTTTTTCGGCAACAATGATAGAGTCGTCGTTTGCATCTTTAAACGAATGATCCTCGGTCATCATAAAAGACACAGGCGAACTAATAAAATCTCTTCCCCTTTTGGTCAGTTTTACAACTCCGTAGGTTTCAATATCTTTTTTAAGGTAACCTGCTACCAATAATTGCCTCAATAAAGCCATCCAAAAAGGCGCATCATGGTTAGAGCCTGTTCCGAAGAAATCCTGAGTATCGGTTCTATGAGATTTAATCATCGCATTTACCTTTCCCACCAAGACATTTACAACTTCCTTAGATTTATATTGCTCATTAGTTTTGGAAACAACACTTAATAATTTTAAAGCTTCGTCTTTGGCTTCATGTTTTTTCTTAGGATGACGCATATTATCATCCATATCGCCACCCTCACCGGTTTCATTATCAAATTCTTCTCCAAAATAGTGTAGAATAAATTTGCGTCGGGAAATAGAAGTTTCCGCAAATGCCACAACTTCCTGAAGCAAAGCATGCCCAATTTCCTGTTCGGCAACAGGCTTTCCGCTCATAAATTTTTCGAGTTTCTCAATATCTTTATACGAGTAGTAGGCAAGACAATGCCCTTCACCCCCATCTCTTCCGGCTCGTCCGGTTTCCTGATAATAGCTTTCTATACTCTTCGGAATATCGTTATGCACCACGAACCGCACATCGGGTTTATCAATTCCCATCCCAAAAGCGATGGTCGCCACCACTACATCGGCATCTTCCATTAAGAACATATCCTGATGTTTCACTCTGGTTTTGGCATCCAGACCTGCGTGATAAGGAACCGCTTTAATGCTATTCACCTGCAATATCTGAGCAAGTTCTTCAACTCGTTTTCGGCTTAAACAATAAATGATCCCGCTCTTGCCTTCGTGCTGTTTCACAAATCGTATGATATCACTGTCAACATTCTTCGTCTTCGGACGAATCTCGTAATAAAGATTTGGTCTGTTAAATGAGGCTTTAAAAGTATTTGCCTCCTGAATTCCGAGGTTTTTAAGAATGTCTTCCTGTACTTTCGGTGTTGCCGTCGCGGTTAATCCAATTATTGGAATATTATCTCCTATACGTTTTATAATCGTGCGAAGGTTCCGGTATTCGGGTCGAAAATCATGTCCCCACTCACTTATACAATGAGCTTCGTCTATGGCTACAAAAGAAATTGTCTGTGATTGCAAAAAATCTACATATTCCTCCTTTGTTAAAGATTCGGGAGCGACATATAAAAGCTTTGTAACACCGTTAGAAATGTCTTCCTTTACCCTCTTTACTTCCGTTTTATTAAGTGAAGAATTTAAAACATGAGCAATACCATCTTCCGAAGAAAGCGCACGCAGAGCATCCACCTGATTTTTCATTAGTGCGATCAATGGAGATACTACGATCGCCGTTCCTTCCTCTATAAGTGCAGGTAATTGATAACACAAAGATTTTCCGCCACCAGTTGGCATGATAACAAATGTATTATCACCTCTAAGTACACTTTTAATTACTTCTTCCTGTAGCCCCTTGAACTTTGTAAATCCAAAATATGTTTTGAGTGCTGCGTATATATCAGTTTCAGCCACGCTGCTTTAATTATTTAAAAATAAATCTATTCTCTCTATCAAATTAAATTGTTTTAACACGGGAACAATCGTAATTTTGCAACCATTAATGCAAAACAGCATCTTATATCAGGTTAGGGATTGATCAAACAGATTAAAGTTTTTTGTTTGCATTCTAAATATACTAATTTCTGAAACAGTTACAAACATTCAAAAGCGTAAAATTTTGAACAAAATAGATCGAATTATTTCCGTAGCGAAGAAAACTATTGAAACTGAGAGCAAGGCGATCATGAACCTTGCAACTTTAGTAGATGGTGAATTTGCTGATGCGGTAGACTATATTTACAATTCTAAAGGCCGTGTAATTGTTACCGGTATCGGGAAAAGCGCTAATATCGCCACAAAGATAGTTGCTACATTAAATTCTACAGGAACACCCGCAATATTTATGCATGCCGCAGATGCTATTCATGGAGATCTGGGAACCATTCAACAAAACGATACTGTAATATGTATTTCCAAAAGTGGAAATACTCCCGAGATCAAAGTATTAGTACCCCTTATTAAGGCCATTGGCAACAAATTGATCGCAATTACCTCTAATAGGGAGTCTTTTTTGGGCCAACAAGCTGCATATGTTTTGCACGCCTATGCCGAAAAAGAGGCCTGCCCTAATAATCTTGCGCCCACAACCAGCACCACAGCTCAATTGGTTATTGGAGATGCATTAGCTATGTGTCTTTTAGATCTACACGGATTCTCGAGTAAAGATTTCGCAAAATTTCATCCTGGTGGATCACTCGGTAAAAAATTATATCTCAGAGTAAGCAATCTTACCTCTTTAAACGAAAAACCTCAGGTTCATCCCGACACAGATGTTAAAAACGTCATCGTTGAGATCTCCGAAAAGATGCTGGGTGTGACAGCTGTTGTTGAAAATGATAATATAGTAGGTATAATTACAGACGGTGACTTAAGACGTATGCTTACAAAAGTAGATAACTTTAAAGGTCTTACCGCCAAAGACATTATGTCTAAAAACCCAAAAAAGATTAGTAATGACGCCATGGCTGTTGAAGCTATGGAAATTATGGATACCTTTGGAATAACTCAAATTCTCGCAGAAGAGAACGGGCAATACTGTGGCGTTGTTCACATTCACAACCTTACCAAAGAAGGTATTATTTAATGGCGAAAAACCGAAAAAATAAGAGTGAGGAAAAAGAAATGTCTTTCCTCGACCATTTAGAAGAACTGCGTTGGCACCTTATTCGCTCCACGATCGCAGTGGTTATTCTTGGAACAGCTGCGTTTATCGCCAAAGAGTTTATTTTTGATGTCCTTCTATTTGGTCCGTCGAAAGGTAGTTTTCCTACCTATAAAATTTTATGCAGAGCGGCTACTTTTCTAGGGTTCGAAGATAGCTTCTGTTTTGAAGAGCTTCCATTCAGGATCCAAAGTAGAACTATGGCAGGACAGTTTTCGGCCCATATTTGGACATCCATCACTGCCGGTTTCATAGTCGCATTTCCCTATGTACTCTACGAATTCTGGAAGTTTATTAGCCCGGGCATGCATTCTAACGAACGAAGAAGCAGCCGCGGATTTATATTAGTAGCCTCGTTTCTCTTCTTTCTTGGTGTACTCTTCGGATACTACGTGGTTACCCCGCTTTCCATCAACTTTTTAGGTAGTTACCGTGTAAGTAACCTGGTTTTCAACGATTTTGACCTTAGCAGCTATATTTCTTTGGTAAGAGCTTCGGTGTTGGCTAGCGGACTCATTTTCGAATTGCCGATCATTATCTATTTCCTTACCAAAATTGGGGTTGTAACTCCCGAAATTCTTCGGAAATACAGAAAATTTGCATTGGTTGGAGTACTAATTCTATCTGCCGTTATTACACCACCAGATATTGCTAGTCAAGTGATTGTCGCTGTTCCGGTAATAATTTTGTACGAATTGAGTATTTATATTTCCAAAGCAGTAGTTAGGAATCAACAAAAAAAAGCTAGAAAGAATGTCAGATAACATCGTCGAAGATTTTAATGCTTATCGTTCTAAAATGAACGAAAAGCTCCTTGCGGATAACAACAAGATCATTAAACGGATCTTCAATTTAGACACGAATGCCTTTTCCGAAGGAATACTTCCTAAGAAAACAAAAGAATTATTAGGTCTTGGCAATTCTTTAGTCCTGCGCTGTGACGACTGTGTTCGCTACCATTTAGAAGAATCTTTTAAACTTGGAATTTCGAAAGAAGAAGTCGTTGAAGCAATGAGCGTCTCCCTTCTTATTGGCGGAACCATCGTCATTCCACATCTGCGAAGAGCATACGAATATTGGGAAGCTTTAGAAGAAAACCATAATTAACTCGTATTTTTAACGTTAAGCCTAATAGTATTACAGCTATGAAATTAAAAGCAGAAGGACTTATTAAATCCTATAAAGGAAGAAAAGTAGTAAAAGGTATTACCGTTGAAGTAAATCAAGGGGAGATCGTCGGACTTCTTGGTCCTAATGGTGCCGGAAAAACTACTTCTTTCTATATGATCGTAGGATTGATAAAACCTAACGGCGGACGAATTTTTTTAGAGGGAACCGAGATCACAACCTACCCCATGTACAAACGTGCCCAGAACGGAATTGGTTATCTGGCACAAGAAGCTTCGGTTTTTAGAAAATTGAGTGTTGAAGATAATATTTTAAGCGTTTTACAACTTACCAAACTATCCAAAAAAGAGCAGAATGCTAAAATGGAATCCCTCATCGAAGAATTTGGATTAGGTCATATCCGCAAAAATCGCGGGGATCTTTTAAGCGGTGGCGAACGTCGTAGAACCGAGATCGCACGTGCTTTGGCAACCGATCCGCACTTTATTCTACTCGATGAGCCTTTCGCAGGTGTTGACCCTGTTGCCGTTGAAGATATTCAACGCATAGTAGCGCAGCTAAAGAACAAGAATATCGGGATTCTTATTACCGATCACAATGTCCAGGAAACTCTTGCAATTACAGATAGAACTTATCTAATGTTTGAAGGAAGTATTCTTAAACACGGTGTCCCTGAAGAGCTGGCTGCAGACGAAATGGTACGAAAAGTATATTTGGGTCAGAATTTCGAATTACGTAAAAAGAAGCTTAATTTCTAGGGCGATCCCCTTGACACTCGCTTACTACTCCACTAGCCTATTTATGTCTCGGCTAAAGCATTGGCTGTACATGAATCCCGAGAAGCTTTAACATACACAAATGCTCGGTCAGGGTCGGGCTTTCACCACTCGCTTCCAGACCACCTTGTCTGGAGAGCTCAAACAACCGGTTCAATCCTTCGCTCACCTATGCCTGCGGCAAAGGAGAGCCTATCGCGAATCCTTTTCCTTCCAAAAAATTGAAAGCAGGATATACAACAAAATTATAAGTGGAATCGCTAAGAACTTTAGAAATATCAATAAAACAATACACAGAATTAAGAAGACATACCTAATCGCATTGCTCTTAAAATCCCAGGTTTTAAATTTTAATGCGAACAAATAGATCTCTGCGTTAAGAAGCACGCAACTTAAAAGCGTTAATCCGATTAAGAACCATTTATTGAGCAAAATACTCTCTATCCAGGGCTCATTCTGAAAATATAAGATCAATGGAATGCTTAAAATCAATATACTGTTTGCAGGGGTTGGGAGTCCTATAAAACTGGTCGTCTGACGGGTATCTACATTAAATTTTGCCAGGCGATACGCAGATGCCACAGCGATTAGTAAACCGATAAACGGGAAATAATGTGCTATACTACTATTCCAGGCTTCTCCCGAGAATGTTTCAGAAATATTGACATGACTCCCAAAGAAAGCCTCACTTAACAATTGTACCATTACTATGGCCGGAGCAACCCCGCTGGTTACAACATCGGCGAGCGAATCGAGCTCCAGTCCAACGTCGCTTTGAGCCTTCAGCACGCGAGCCGCAAGCCCATCAAAAAAATCGAAGAAAATTCCGAAGAATACAAAAAATGCAGCCGTCACCAAATCACCCGAAACCGCAAAAAATATTGCTATGCATCCACAAAGCAAATTGAGTGAAGTAATAATATTAGGAATCTGTTTTATCATACAATTACTGTGTTTAGTATAAACCCCGCCTTAGGATTCTTCTATTTACTGTAAAAATAACAAAGTATTTGCGTCTAAGCTTATGAAAACACAATATGTCATGAAAATAATAGTTTATAGTTCTGTAAAATTATGAGATATTTGCCCAAAAATTAGACGCTTGAAAAGGAAGTTATTTATTGCCTTATTATTAATATCCATTACAGCAACCTCGCAAACCGTTCGAAAATATTCTAACGAATTTATGAACATTGGTGTTGATGCTGCCGCTTTTGGTATGTCTAATGCTGTCGTAGCCTCTACTCAAGATGTTAATTCGGGTTACTGGAATCCTGCCGGATTAATTAATCTGGAGGACAGTCAGTTATCACTCATGCACGCCTCCTACTTCGCAAACATCGCAAACTACGATTATGCTGCATTTGCAATGCCCTTGGACGGGAGAAGTGCTGTAGCCTTATCAATCATCAGATTTGGAGTGGACGACATTCTCAACACCACTCAACTTATAGATGATGAAGGAAACATAGACTACAACAGGATCAGTTTGTTCTCAACTGCAGATTACGGAGTTACCTTCTCCTATGCGCGAGAGCTCCCGTTAGACGGTTTAAACATTGGTGTAAATGCTAAAGTAATTCGTAGAATAATTGGAAACTTTGCTTCTTCCTGGGGCTTCGGATTGGATGCCGGGATACAGTTTAAAAGTAAAAACGATTGGCACTTTGGATTAATGGCGCGAGATATTACCACAACTTTTAACGCCTGGAGCATCGATGAAGAAGAGTTTGCCACGATTCAGGGTGCCGTAGAAGGACAGAATCAAGAGTTACCCGAAAGTACAGAGATCACAATCCCTAAGCTTCAATTGGGGATGGCTAAAAAATTTATTTATCGTCACGATTTTTCTATTCTCACCGAATTAGATCTTAATTTCAGATTTGCAGAAACAAACGACATTTTTTCGTCATCATCGATGAGTGTTACTCCGGCACTCGGACTGGAATTTGGCTATATCGATATGGTATTTATTCGAGGAGGTGTTGGAAACTTCCAAAATGTAAATCAGTTAGATGGAAGCGACTCTGTAGGTTTTCAACCTAACATTGGTGTAGGATTTAAGTATAGAGGGATTCAGGTAGATTATGCGCTTACCGATATTGGCGATCAAAGTGCGGCACTGTACTCTAATGTGTTTTCTTTAAAATTAGATTGGGGAATCTTCCGCTAGATCTCTATTAAGTAATAGTTAATTCATTATTTTTATTTCTAAAACTGAATTCTGATACTCCGTGATAAAAAAATTGACTCTAATTTTTCTGTTTTTAACAACGTTTGCTACCCAAGCGCAATATGTTGACCTCTCTGAAACTTCCGAAGTAAGCATTCTAACCATTGGTCCCGGAGATCAACTGTACGATAAATTTGGACATAGCGCTTTCAGAATTAAAGATACCGCTAAAGACATTGATCTAATTTTTAATTACGGGCGATACGATTTTAATACACCTAATTTCTACACAAAGTTCGCTCGTGGAAAATTACTCTATGAATTAGGAGTAAGCGATTATACATCATTTCTAAATAGCTATAAGCGTCAGCAGCGATGGGTTAAAGAACAGGTCTTGGATCTTGATTATTCAGAAAAACAAGCCATCTTCCACTACCTTCTTAAAAATGCAGAACCCGAAAATAAAAAATACCTCTACGATTTCTTTTACGACAATTGTGCAACCCGAATTCGGGATGTGTTGCAGGAAAATCTTGGGGACAAGCTCAGCTTCAATGATGAACTTATAACACAAGACTTTACTTTTCGGGATTTGATCCAGAAGAATGTACATTACAATACCTGGGGAAGTTTAGGAATGGACGTGGCAATTGGTGCAGTAGTAGATCGTAAAGCCGAGCCTTTAGAATATCAGTTCTTACCGGAATATGTATATGAAGCCACCGAAAACGCCACAATAAATAAAAACGGAAAAACATCGCCCTTAGTTAAGGAAACCTCAACACTTTACAACGGTCCCGGAAGATCCTTGGAAAGTAATTTTCTAACCGGTCCGTTATTTGTTTTTGGCATCATCGCACTAATGATCATCTATTTCACTTACAGGGATCATAAACGCAATAAGCGCAGTAGATTATTGGATGCTATCATTTTCTTTGTTACCGGTATCATAGGGATTATTTTGTTGTTTTTATGGTTTGGGACAGACCACAGTGCCACGCTAAGCAACTATAATTTACTATGGGCAGTTCCTTTGTCGCTATTTTTTGCACCATTAATCTTCAAAAAAGAACCAAAGAAATGGTTACGTCGCTATGTGATCTTTTTAATCCTGTTGTTGACTCTATTAACCATCCACTGGTTTACCGGAGTTCAGGAATTTGCAATTGGGTTTCTTCCATTATTCATCGCCTTAGCCATTAGGTATATTTACCTGGTTAGAGTTTTAAGAAAATAATAAAATTCAAAATCAATATTTTGATTTTTTGCTTCCTGAAATTTTATAGTTTCTATCCCTTGGTGGAAATGATTTCACTCTATGCAAAGCGATTGAAGCATATCATTGAAGTGTCACATGGGTCCTACTGACCTCTGTAGAAAATTATGGTACTCAGTGTTTTTATTACGATGCTAATATCGAGAAAAAGACTTCTGTGTTTTATATAATATAAGTCGTACTGTAGTTTTTCCAGTGCGTCTTCTTCGGAAGAGCCATATTTTGCATTCACCTGTGCCCAACCGGTTACTCCGGGCTTTACAAGGTGGCGCACCTCGTAAAATGCGATTTTTTCTGAAAGTTCTTTCACAAATACCGGACGTTCGGGTCTCGGACCAATCACACTCATTTCGCTTTTAATCACATTGATAAACTGAGGGATCTCATCGAACCTCGACTTCCGAAGAAAACGACCAAATTTGGTTACACGAGCATCCTGTGCAGTGGCGAACTGAGCGCCATCTTTCTCGGCATCGGTTACCATGCTTCTAAGTTTATATATCTTAAAATGTTTTCCGTTTCGTCCCACTCTGGTTTGTGTATAAAACAACGGACCACGATTCGCAAAAGCATTTCCAATAAGAATCAGGGGAAATAAAACAAACCCAAATGCTAATCCGATGACAGAAAAAAGCAAATCTAAAATGCGATGAAAGAAGAGATAGAGTTTGTTCTGATTACTCCTGCTAAACGGAAAATAATTGTAAAAATCCTTGTCAACATGCTGCACCGGTATCCTTCTGTTAATTTCCTCGTACACCTGTGTATAAGCCCGAATTGCAACCCCGTTTTCAAGCAAATTAATTAACTTATTGTACAAGGAAACCGTCATCCCACTGGATTGCGGCGTCGCCACTACAATTTCGGAAATAGATTCCTTTTTAACCACCTTGGTGATATCACGAACCTGAAATTCTTCAAATTCTTTAAAGTGCGGCGGGGTATATTTTGCGTCATCGGTTTTTATAAACCCAACGACCTTGTAGTTTGGATCCGACTTCTGAAGGGAGGCTACTATGTTATCAATTTCTAAGGCATTTCCAATGAGTAAAACTCTTTTAAAAAATCGAGGTGCAGAAATAAGAACTATATAAGCATAACGCCATAAAAAGAGTGCAATATTGACTGAGATATAAAAATAGACGATTTGAAGTCGATTTTCAGGAAGCGTTGGAGTAAAGAATGGCGTTAAAAGATAAATTAAAACGGTAACAGAGGAAGTAAGAATAATATTTTGAATCACCACTTCAAACTTACTTGCCTTTTGCAGATTATATAATTCAAAGATTGTCGCGAAAACGGTGAGATATAAAGCAAGTACAATAGACCATACCCAGTGTTCAGAATTGATCTTGAAATAATCGAAATTAAAAACAAGCCCCACAAGGTAAAGTAGTCCCAATACACTAGCAATATCGATAATTCGCAACAGAATTTTTCGTTCTGAAATATCAAAGTGAATACTTGAATTTTGGACCATGGTTAGCTTTTGCCTATGTAAAAATAGTTATTTATTCGTTTAGAAGCACATGCCATTTAGACTTAACTTTTTCCCAATCATAGGTTTCGGCTAAAGATCGACCGTTTACAGAAAGAGTTTCACCCAAGGTAGCAGACGACAGCAAATGGGACAGGGCCGCTGCAAATGCATCCACATTGTTAGGAGAAACCAATACTCCGGTTTTATTATTTTCGATAAGAAACGGAATTCCGCCAACCTTGGTCGATACAACGGGCAAGCCCAATGCCATTGCTTCAATTATGCTCACCGGCATATTGTCGAAGTTAGTAGTGTTGATAAATACATCGTGGTCCTCAGCAAGCGAAATCCATTCACTTTTACTCAATTTTCCGGTGAATGTGACGGGAAGCTTTTGGGCTTCAGCTTCAGTTTTGCACTTTTCAAGGCTACCATCTTTGTCGGGCCCTATCATGGTTAAGGTAGCCATTACACCATTATTAAGCAGTTTTTTTAATGCGTTTATCGCCAGCATCGGATTGTATATTTCAGCAAAAGAGCGAACCCATAATAATTTAGGTCGCAAATCTTTCCGAAGTAAATAAGGATAATTTTCTAACTCTATCGAATTTGGGATATAAACACAATTTTCATAACCTTTACTTCTGAAAGCCTCCAGCAGGTATTGAGAAGGGGAAACATTTTGTTTGGCTCCGTTAAAGAGTTTTCGCGAAACTTTAGGACTATTATCAAGGCGCTTCGGAAGATTTCCACCGTGCAGAAGTGTGTAATAAGGAATCTTTAAGGTCCTGCAAAGCTTAGCCACGGCAACAGCATAGTAAAAATTCTGAGTGCTATATGTATCGATCAATACCAGATCTGTAGTTTTTCTATGCTTAAAAGTGGTATGAAGCATATCGAACATTCGGAAAAACTTGTTCTTTAAAGACGATGCAGTTATAACGTGATAACCTTCGGCTTCTAACAATCTCGAAAGCGAATCGATCGTTGAAACCGTTCTCCCCTGCTTTGCAAGCTTATTTCCGATATAAAGTACCGATTTTTTCAAACGTTTAATTTAAACTAAATATAATTCGTTCTTTACCGTATCCTCTACCATCTAAAGCAACGATAAAAGTACCATCTTCTTTTTTCTGAATATCTATATGATGCATTCCATTCTTAGCCCAACCCTCTCCGTTTGCAGTCACTACAGGGTTGTTTTTTAAGGCGGTTTCCTTATAATCGCTTTTACTGAGACTATCTATTGTGAATCCATAGACCTGCCTCCCATAACCGCCATAAGAATCCTGACCAAACCGTATTAGTTTTCCATTGTGCGAAAACATTCTACCGGCTGGTCGGGTATAATTTCCTTTTTTAACAGGAGATCTAGGATGTTCCGTCCAATTACCTAATAATGAGTCGGCATAAAACAACCGTAATTCCTTGGCTGCTTCAGCAAACATAAACCAGACTCCATCTTTTTTAAAGACTGTGGGGTCTGCCAATCTACTTTTCGCAATGATATCCTTCTTAAACTTCCATTTTAAAGGAAAATCGACAGCTTCGTATAATTTAACCGCGTTTAACGCTTGTGATTCGGGAATCATATAAATATGTTCTCCATCCTTAAATACTAATGGGTAGGACAGGTGTTTATTTTCATCTAATACAACACCAAGATATTCAAGACTGTTATTTTCAGTTACCTTGGCAACACCAATATCTGCACCAGTTTTGCCCATGATCTCGAAGAACATATAAAAATTCCCATCATTGCTAAAAAGAAAAGGATCTGCGATTAACAACTTTTCTTTTATACCCGATGCCTTTCGGTCTAGTAAACTAATATTATCCAGATCTAAAGAAAATGGTTTGTTGGTTGTTAGAACTCCTGCAGAGTAATATGCCCCGGTGGTTTGTCTCGAAAAGAAGGGGATACTTTGCTTAGTGAGGTATAAGTAAACGAAATAACCCGCACAAAGTGTTCCCAACAGTACTATGGCGATAAGTATTTTCTTTATTTTCATCTTTAAGATCTTTGATTTTTCTTAGGTGCGCCTTTCGGTTTTTGAATATCTATGAGTGAAAGTCCATAGATCAAAGCGGGTGCTGCAATTCGCATCGAAGAGTGATTAATCGTTAAGAACCAAAATGCCAGAAATGAGAAAAACAGAAAATTTCCCCTATGTCTTATCCTAAAAACAAGGGGTGTAATAAATAATACGATGAGTCCCGCAACTCCAAACAAACCGTGTTCAGAGAGCATTCTACTAGTTTCATTATGTGTTGCAATATCAATTCCTGTTTTTTCTTCGCGGTACTCTTTGGCCTTCCCTACTCCCACTCCGGTAATCGGGTTTTCATAAAACGCACTCAATTCGGTTTCAATAATTTCGGTTCTTCCCGTGGTAATATCTTCTTTTAGCCTCCCTGCAGCATCTTCGTTAGAATATCTGTTTACAATTAATCCGGAAGTAAAAAACACGGTTGCTAGCCAGGTTACGACAAGTACTGCCGAGATAATTCCAATTTTGGGCAGCAAAGATGCCTTAGCCGAAGGACTTAATCGTTTAAAATAAAAGTACAGAAGTAATACGGCACAGATCCCCGCTGTAAAAACTCCTCCTCGTGAAAAGGTAACAATGGCACGGTAGCTCATCATTCCTAACAATATTAGGTCTATAACATTGATCACTCTGTTCTTCACTGTTAATAAGCGTGAGAACAAGATAAACATTCCTACGCCCAGGATGGTAGCAACCTGATTGGGTCCAAAACCTCCGGATGCGGCATAATTGGAACCTGTTCCCGTGAGCGACGTACGAAGATCCGGAGTATATAAATACAGATAGGAGACCATTGTAACCAGAGGTAAAATGATACAAATTAATATCACTTGTAACCTCTCGAATGTCATTTTTCGTCCGTAGCAATACAGGGCACTAATTGCTAAACATACAGGTCCGCTTAAGTTAAATCCGATGGCATTCGCAACATTAGAATCGTAATCCAGATTTACCGCAGAGAAAAAGACTCCGGGCAAGAGTAGAAATATGTAGAAAATATAGGGCCAGGACTTCCTGTGAAAACCGCGATAAAACATTCCTAAGAACAGAAAACCAATTACGGTATACTTTGCAAATTCGTAAGAGAAGGCGGCTTCGGTCATCCTCGCCAATACTTCGAGCCCCATAATATAAGCAGCACCCATAAGGGCTTCATCATTCCGGTTATTGTTCTTAAGAAGTAAAAAAAGAAAGAACAAGATCGCTATGGGTAACAGCAATTTCGAAAATAGCGGAAAAAGGTAAATAACAAAGCCCATTCCTAGATGAAGGAAAACAAGCTGAATATATTTTATTTTAGATGGTCGTTTAATATTTTCCTGTATTATAGATACTCATTATTTTTGGCAAGATCGAATTGAATGCGTATTCTTTCTCGATATAGGCTGAAAAATTTGCCGCATCTTCCTTTCTACTTGCAGCGTTATCGAAATAGTCCAGAATCGCTTCAGAAAGTAATTGCGAATCCTTGCCCGGAACCAATTTTCCGAAGTTATGTAAAACTTCCTTACACTGACCAACATCTGTGCAAACGACTGGTAAATTCGCCAATCCATATTCTAACAACGCTACAGGTAACCCTTCCGAAGCAGAAGATAATACCCCCAAATCACATTTTCTAAGCAAATTTAAGATACCGATCTGTGAATCGTAAAAATAGACATCTTCTATATTATTTTCAGATATAAAGACCACCAAACTTTTATAATAAGCGTCATGATGAATTTCACCCAATAAATGTAAAGAAATGTTCGTCCCTCTCTCTTTTATAATTTTAAACGCGGAAAGCAAATTTAAATGATCCTTTTGCTCTCTAATATTCGCCAAACAAACGATACGAAAGGTGTTTTCACCCTTTAATTCTATAGCTGGTTCTATATTTATACTTTTAGATACGAAGTTTTTAAGGTAGTTAACCTTGTCACACTTAAGATGAGTTTCTGCCCAATTTCGAAGGTTTTCATTTACCGAAATTACAGCATCAAAATATTTCGATGCTTTTTTTAATACGCCATACTTTCTAGCATCCAGCATTTCATTCTCACCATAGTGATCATGCCAGATGACCTTTACATTACGATTGAAAACCTTCACAAGAGAGGCATAAAAAAAACTACTGGAATGTGCGTGAATAATATCGATCTTATTCCGAGAAACATATTGCAATAATCGTCTTAACGCAGCCGGATCGATGGTACGTTTCTTGTTCAGAAATAAATAGTTTACATCCTTATTAAGTGTTGCCTTTAATAACCCCTCTTTTCTGGTGGTGCACAAATGAGACGCTTCTACATGCTCCACAAGTTCGTTCGCATAACTAACCGCCATTCTTTCAGCTCCCCCGGCAGTGAGCGAATCTATTAATTGTAACACCCTCATCGTTCTAATAGTTTAGCAATTTCTACTTCAAAACGATCTAAGGTATACAACCCGGACCAGGTTTGAGCCTTTTCGCTCATTTCTTTTAGCTTTAACTTGTTCGCGATCATCTCCTTTATAGTCCGTGTGTCTTTTTCTAAATGAGCATCTATCAATATTCCCCGCTCCCCAAGATCCAGCATCCATGGCACACAAGAGATCTTTGTAACCACCGGAATAACTCCCCAGAACATCGCTTCGGCAACAGCTTTTGGCCAGCCTTCCGATCTTGATGGCAGTAGTAAAAAGTCACTTTCACGATAGGCAGATGCAACGGTTTCGGCAGTCTGATTCCCGTGAAGTTTAACCGAATTGGAGCATTCCCACTTATCTATAAACGACTCTAATTCTTTCCTTTGCGGTCCGTCGCCGTAAAAATCGAGTGTACAGTCAATTCCACTTTGCCTAAGTGATGTTACTAATTCTAGTGCATACAAAGGTCTTTTTCCTTCCGAAAGACTCCCCACGAATAAAAATTTCAAGGGAAGATCGTATTCTCTTTTTGCGACGGACAATTTCTGAGTATTGCGATAGGTGGCGGTAAAGAACGGTTTAATATTACTTGTTTGGTTGTTCCACTCTCCATAGACCAAAACCTGCATATTTCTGGTTAAGAATGTATTGCTTAATAACCACTTCTGAAGTCTGTAACTAGCGGGTTGCTTTGCCTTTGGATCCCAGTTTCCTGCGTATTTTGCCGTTTTCTTTTTCTTCGGAAACACTATCTGAATAAAACATCCTAGAAGTCCTATATTTCCCGGGCATCGTAAATGAATATGCTCGGCCTTTCGCATGGCATTAAAAATTTTCCATTTAATGATGGGAGTAAGAAAAAACGCCCTAATTACCTCTAAAAAAGAAGTGAGAGAAATTTCCGGAATTTTGGAAATAGCAATATCATCGTGCTCATATGGTAAATCTATCGTATCCGGTTCTCCATCCTTCACCGGTGCTACAATACGTATTTTGCCCACATATTTTGCCCATATATTCATTTCCTTCACATAAGGTCCATACGCATACAACCGACCGTTTTGGCGAACATGAGGAACATGTGTGATTATGGTAAATTTCATCTACTTACTTATTTTGGGTTTTTTAAACAAGAGTCCGAACCATCCTACCGTTCTCCCAAAGGCTTCAGTAAGTGCTGCATTTTTGTTGGAAGCCGTGAGAACATTTGAATATCTTACTAAGGTCAATAAAAATGCAGTAGCATTCCACTTTAACCTGGCTTTCAATGAAGGATTTGGATGTCGCACACGCCAAACATACCATCCATTTCGCACCACCATTTTTCCGTAGTGAAACTGATTAGGCCTACCCGACGCTTCATGATGATGTTCCAGGCTAGCATTGGTATTAATATACAACTTTCCTTTCTTCGATAGCCGAAGTGTAAAATCTGCATCTTCGTAGAGTCCGTAACCTTCAAAATATTCCGAAAACTTTTCACTTTCCAATATTTTTTTAGGGTAGGAAGCAACGCCGCCCATTAGCTGTTCAACCTGATAGATCTTTCCGCTGGGCGGCAAAAAACTAACACTTCTGCCATGGGCAAAATTGGGAAGATGTGCAGGTGGAACATCGGCGTCGAGACCAAGTTTCTTCCGAAGAACGAATCGGGAGCCATCTTTTCGAACCCAACCATCATACACAAAATCTTTATTCGTGATCTGCCGGTTCTTATCTAACTGTTCCCATTGAACTTCGTTAGTTATAAATCCGCCAACTCCCAAAGCATCAGGATAGGTTTTATAAGTACCGAGTAAAGTTTCGAAATAGTTAGGTGTAAGAATGACATCATCATCTAGAAAACAAACAATATCAATTGCGGATCCTACTTTTTCGATACCATAATTTCGTTGTTTGGTCAAGCCTCTGTTTTCTTCGGAAACTTTAAAATATTCAAGGTTTTTGAAGTTTTCCCTCTCTAGCATAATCATTGTATCATCATTTGAGGAACCATCTATGATCAATATCTCAGTTGGATACAAAGTCTGTTCTTTCACAGATCGAAGCAACAACCGCAAAGGTTTAGAGCGCATATAGGTACAAACGATAAGTGAAAAGGTCATACTTTCATTAATTTTTGAGCCCAGTCTAAACCGGCATTCCAACGCTGGTTCATTGTTCTAACATAGGCAAAAGGATTCTTAACAGCCTGTTCTTTATAAAACTTTAAAAACAAAAGTAACTTATATCCGTTAAGTTGCGTTTTGGTGGTATGTTTTAATCGGTAGAGTAAAATTGTAGGGGATGGTTTAGGTGTAATTACCGTATTTTCCCAGGGTTTTTCAACTTTTTGTCTAAAACCGCCCACCGGAGCTTTTAAATGTTTCAGCTTGATAAAGGGATTGTATAGAACATCGTAACCTTTATTCCGAAGTTGCATTCCGTAGTCGGTATCCTCTCCAAAACCATGTTCAAAGCCCATATCGAACAAGGTGTTTTTAACCACTTCAGAAGCCACTATACTGCAACCCGAACCAAAGGAACGCCATTGCAGGACATTGGGTTCCTTCTCAACATCCCCCTCTCTAAGACAACTTAAAGTAACAGCTCTTGCTTTGTATTTTTCCAGAAAACTAAAAGTAGATTCGATAGTATTTTTATCAAAACGAATATCGTCATCTGCCATAAAGACCCATTGAGATTCTATATGCGAAATTGCAATGTTTCTAGCGTTGCAAGCCCCGGTTTGCTGTGTGAAATGATGACTAATTTTAAAAGGCCAATCCTCTGTAATAAGATAATCAAGTTCACTTTTAGAACCTATTTCAGGGTTCTGCTCCACAATGATCACTTTCGCGGGCAGCAATGATTGCACCGACAAATCTTTTAGTACATCGTACAAATATTGTTTTCTTCCAATGGTTGGAATTATAACGTCTATACTTTCTTCGGAAAGTTTATCGCCGGTATGAACAGATATTTCACCAATTAAAGGCTTACAGCCTATTAATTTATTGGTAAGGAAACCTTTTAGAAACGAAAACAACGGAAGCTTCTTTTCAAAAATTGCATAATTAAGCAATAACAAGAACATCCACCGCGTCTTATAATGTTGATACACAAATTTGAATAATTCACTAATATCCTGGTCCTTCTTAGCGGAAGCATTATGCAAATTGCTACGCATTAGCAACTCCGGTGACGAATAGCAAAGCAAACCTTGCTTCATCCCAATTTTCGCTATCGATGTTAAAATAAAGGCATTGCTTCCTTTCAATTTATAATCTTTAAAGAGGCGAAGCGTCGAAGCATGAATCATCCCCACATCTGTACTCATCATCCAGGTAGGGTATTGTACTGCTCTGTTTATTTTGATAAAGGGAGAATCTTCCACATAACCAATTGCATCCGGTAGCGAAAATATTTCGGAAACATTATAACTCAACATGAGTCGGTTGTGAGAAAAGAGTGTTTCTAATTTCTCTCTATTCAGAAAAACTTCATACTCACTATCACACCAAACCAGAGTGGCTGCGGGAGCGGTTTCAGAAAGTAAGAATAAAACCTCAACCAAAGGTTTTCCCACCACCGAAGTACCATTTTCGGGGGAGATCTTAACAACGGTGCCTTTAGTGTGAGTTACAACGATCATTTTGCAATAAGCGCTTTATAAAAAGTTATGTTCTGTTCAACGATCTTCCCGATCTCAAAAGTTTCCTCGATCTTTTTTCGGGCAGCTAGTCCAATTTGAAGGGTCTTTTCTCTGTCATCAAACAATCCGGAAATCGTTTTTGTATATCCCTCTATATCGTTCGGATCTATTTTAAAACCATTTTGTTCGTGATCTATAAGTTCCTGTGCCCAGCCATAATTGGTGTTTACAACGGCTTTTTGCAATGCCATAGATTCTATGGTTACCATTCCTAACGTTTCGGCGAGTGACGGAAACACACAAACATGCGCATTTTTTATATGATCCTTTACAGTTTCATAGGGTACTTTTCCCAAATAGGAAACTTTACTTTTTGCTGCTTCGGAAAGGGAATCTCTTACAAGTTCCCAGGTGGATTCATTCCCGGTTCTTAGATCGGAAGTATCACTCCCGATTAATATCAATTCTGCCTGTTCATATTCTTCTACCAGCTTATTAAACATTTCAGCTAACTGAAAAACACCTTTTTTACGAATAATGGTGCCAATATTCAAAATTCTGTATGGTTCGAACTGCTCCGGATCATCATTCTGAAAATGAGCCAGGTTGAGTCCGTAGTGTATTATAGTAAGCTTAGACCTATCCAGCTTAAAGAGTTTTACACTTTCTGTTCCGGCGTAAGTGGTTGGGGCAATAAAGGCTTTGGCCTTTTTAACCGCGTTGTTTTCGAAATACCGATTCTTCCATTTCTGCTTTCTTTTCTCTAAATGACAAAAATAGGTGTCACTTCCGTGAAAACGAATCACCAGCGGGGCTTTTAAATTCATAAACGCTGTGATCCCGGTCCAGTCGGGAGCTTCTATCGCATCTACACCTTCCCTTTCTATAATACGATTAACGTATTTCTCTATATGTTTCCTATGTAAATAGAAACCTAAATATGGATACTTTTGATATTTGATAAGATGAAATGTAACGCTGTTTTCTTCAAAAACAGCATCTTCTTCCTGATTGTAAACAAACAAGGTCACTTTCACTCCCTTTGCCGCCAAACCATTCACGAGATTTTTTATGCTGGTTGCAATGCCCGCTGCTTTATTGACTCTGGGGTGTGGATATTCGGAAGTTAGAAATGAAAGATGCATTAGCTGGTTATATTATCGATTCTACTCCATATTCGCTCTGAAGCCTTGTTAGCCGGATGTAAATTAATGATTTTAAACCAGGCTTCAGCTTCTTTTATAGTTTCAGGAACACCTGCTAATATCATTTCAATCTTATTAGATATTTCTTCAGGATGATCCAGCCAGATAACTGCTTCCGAAGAAGGCATAGAACGGAAGTGCACATAATCGTACAAATACACTCCCTTCTCCGGGGTTTCCGAAAGATTCAAATAATTATAATTCATATAGGCACAGGGTTTTCCATGAGCCACAAAATCGAATACCATGCTCGATGCCAAATTTATTACAAACTCAGTATGAGCGATAATATTAGCCTGCAGGTCGAGATCCTGAGGCGTAGGTAAAATAGTATTCCAGGCATCGCCCATTTTCTTCCAAAGAGGAGGAATTTCAACAATAACATCTTTAAATGCTGCCATCACCTCATCATACCTTGTTGTGAAATCTACCGGACACTTTCTGTAAATAATCTTTAGGTTATGTCCCTTTTCATTTAGCGCACGTACCGCTCTAGCTGCATCCCGAACATAGAGTTCGTCTTTAGGGGAAGTGGTAATATCATCACCGCTATAACAAATATACTTCATCGCAGGATCAAGGTCATGTTCCTTGCAAAACGCCTCCCTGCTCATTATTCGTTCTTTATCAAAGTGTGGTTCAAATTGAGGTGTACCTGTGATGTAGGCATTTCCCGGGTCGATATATCGCTGATAATGTAACAGCTGAAACTTCATTAAATCACTCCATACAAAATAATGGTCTGTAGTAGTAACAGTAGTTGCCTTTGGCATATTGTCCCACGAAAATATAAAAGTGGAAGTGGGAATTTCCAGATCCCGGGCCGCAGTAAGCGGTGCGATTGCAGTTACAGACCTCTGACTCGTACAAAATACTAACTGAGGGCGTTCCTTTTCCAGTATTTTTTTACATTCCTGATAGTAGCTTGTACCACGTTCAATTCTTATAATTCTGGCTCTCAATTTGTCAAGCCCCTTTTCGGAGCCATACCATTTTGCGTATAGTTTGGTAAGATTACTTTTTATCTGCTGTTTTAAAGTTTTGTAAGAAAGAGGAAATAAATATTCAAAATAAATTGGATCGTTATCTCTTTCTGAAAAAAGTTTGATCTCAATTAACTTTTGAGCATTTTTTAGAATGTCTGTATGCCAATGCGGTTTTGGCTTGGTAATTTTTATTTCTGAAAAACCCAACTTTGAAAGTTCGAAAGGGGTGCTGTTCCAAAAAATAACGTCATAGCCTTTTTCAATACCTAATTGATAAAAGGAAGTATAGGCGAAATTACGCAAGCTTACTCCGTCGGGAAGTAAAATAAAGATCTTCTTCTTAGGTTTTGTCACGAAATTGCTTTTGATTGCTTAATTGCCATAGATCTTTCTTTTTGAGTGCTTCCAGAAACATCGTGGCGCTGTTTCCTTCTCCGAAGGATTCTTCGGCAGGAGCTACTGTTATTTCCTTTGCAGCATTGATCGCAGCAGTTATACTTTTGGTTTCATAAGAACAATGAATAATATCGTCATGCACAGATCTGTTTTGTTGTCTGCTGCCAATATTAACCGTTGGAATATGATAGTAAGGCGCTTCGCGAATACCTGCACTCGAGTTTCCGATCATGAATTGCGATTTTTTTAATAGCGTAAGGAAATATTCGAAACGAATAGAAGGAAATATTCTAAACCTACTATTCCCTTTTAACCTTTTATAAGCCTCAAAAATGGCATCGCTTCCCAGATCATTATTTGGATAGATCACCACATAATTGGTATCGTCATCTAATAGTGCATCCACAAAATGTGCTGCGTTTTCTGTCATTTGCTCGAACTCTGTCGTTACAGGATGGAACATCGCAACGGCATAGTTATCGAATGGAATTTCATAATATCGCTGTACTTCACTTAAATTGGGAAGTCTGCCCGAAAACATAATATCAACATCGGGAGAACCGATTTCATAAATTGATTCAGATAATTCTCCCATCTGCTCCAAACGCTTTGCCGCCGAAGCATTTGAAACAAAATGAATATGACTCAGTTTACTTACCGAATGCCGTATTAACTCATCTACAGTTCCCGAAATTTCACCGCCTTCAATATGAGCTACCAATACATTATTTAAGGCCCCAACTATTGCTCCTGCCAGTGTTTCAACTCTATCGCCGTGCACCACGATCATATCTGGCTTTAATTTATTTATATAGGCCGAAAAACCCTCAATGGTTCTCGCCAGACTTAAATCCATCGTGCCTTGCGAAGTCTGATTATCGAATGTATAAATATGATTAAAACCGCTTTTCTCGATCTCCATCACGGTAAACCCGTATTTTTGTTGAAGATGCATTCCCGTTGCAAAAATATGTGGCTCAAACCCCGGATCTTCTTCAAGAATACGAAGCAAGGATTTTATTTTTCCAAAATCGGCACGAGTACCCGTTAGAAAGGCTATTTTTTTCATAGGCTAATATCTCCCTTGGTGAGTTGTACATCATTTTCTATATCGCGTGTGGCGGTAGTTCCTAATACCTCATCAAACTTTTCGGCTAAAATTTCCCCTGTTCCCGGACGTTTCACCCAAATATTTTCGGTTGTAAATAGCTCGCCCTTTTTAATGGGCTGAATAGTACATACGGTTGCAAAGGCAAAATCTATGGTTACCTGTTCCTCCTTTGCGGGCTCTTTGGTTCCTCCCCGCATCATCCAGATCTCTTCCGAAGAAACTATTAATTCTTCACAAGCTGCTTCGTCCATGCTGCACACGATATCCGGACCCGTACGTTGCATATGATCTGTAAAATGACGCTCTAAAACAGAAGCCCCTAGCGCTACAGCACCTAAACAAGCGTTGTTATTTAAAGTGTGATCGCTCAATCCAAAAACCTTATCCGGAAATGCTTCGTGAAGCTGTGTCATAGCGCCAAATCGCACCAAATGAGTAGGTGTTGGATATAGATTAGTGGTATGCAACAGTGCCAATGGTACTTTATGCTTGTCGAAAATAGCAACTGCTTTTCTAACACTCTCAATCGTATTCATTCCGGTACTTAGAATTACCGGTTTTTGGAAACTAGCAATATGCTCCAATAACGGGTAATTGTTGCATTCGCCAGAACCTATCTTATAACCTTGAACATCCATTGCTTCCAGTCTGTTGGCAGCCGCTCTGGAGAAAGGTGTGGAGATAAATATCATACCCTGCTCTTCTACATAAGCCTTAAGAGCTCTTTCATCTTCTTCGTTTAGTGCACATCGCTCCATAATATCATAAATGGAAACATCTGCATTCCCCGGAATCACCTTTTTCGCCGCGCCACTCATTTCGTCTTCTACAATATGAGTTTGATGTTTCACCACCTCAACCCCTGCGCGTTTTGCAGCATCGACCATTTGTTTAGCGGCGGTTAGTGAGCCCTCATGATTAATACCAATTTCGGCGATCACCAAAGGTTTGTAGTCTCTTCCAATTTTTCGTCCTGAAATTTCTATAAAAGGCTCCATAGGTTACGTTCGGCAGCTTCCATGCGGAAACTGGTTGCAATCGAAGCGCGGTAACGCCTGTCGATGTTGGGTTAAATCTTCAAATGTAATATCGCGCTCTTCTACATTAAAAGAGAATGATACATCTTCCTTATTTAATAATTCTCTGGTTTCATCTGTAAAGGTATGAAAACCGCCGTAAGGATAACAAAACGTTTTTACGGGAAGTACTCCTACAACCGATTCTAAAAATGAAAAGGAATTTACTATTTCTTCTTTTTGCTTGACAAGCGATAATTTACTCATCACCGGATGATTCATAGTATGACTGCCTAATAACATACCTGCTTCTTTCATCATTCTTAATTCGTCTTCAGACATATAGAACTTTGAGAACAATTGTGAGAGCGTTTCTTCAAAGAATTGCTCGATAAGAGCATCGATCACCTGTTTTCGGTATTCGTAATCGATATAGTAATTTAAAGTCCGTTTTACCAAATTAGTATAGTCATCATTATCCTGAAGTTGATAGGTAGCTTCTTTAAAAGCAGATACATTGTTATGGGATAGCATTTCTTCGGAAACATGCCGTTGTAAGGCTGCGAATAGTTCTTTTGAAGGAACTTTTCCGAGCAACAAATGAATTTTATGTACGTCTAACAAGTCTTCGGAAGCATATACTCCGGTAGTGATATAGAAAATACCCCATAGATTACGCCTTTTTAAAACCGGTAATACATACTTAAAATGGTCTTTAAATCCGTCGTCAAAGGTTAAGATCACTCCCGGCGCCGGAATCCCGGTTTCAAGTGATTCTAAAAAATCTTCTTTCGTTACAAAACCGAACTCGGTGTCGAAAAAATCTAATTGCTTTTCAAAATCTTCTATATGCAGGTTTTTGAAATTTGGAAAGGCTTCGTCCAACGGACGAACATAATGATACATTACAGCTTTCATCGAGGGACTAGTCATGGGCTAATGCAGCGTTTTCGATTATTGGGACGGCTTTATCCCTGGTTGTTTTATTGGCAATATAATCTTCGAGCATACCGGATTCGAAATTGTTATAGAGTTGTTGTACAGAGGCTTCCGTAAAATCTGAATTCTTATAATACAAATCCTTCTCGCTTTTTTCCAGCTGAGTAGCAGGGGTTAACTCATCAAACTTTTGAAGCAATAAAGCCATTTCCGAAGTCATATCTATTAAGAGTCGGTTGCAAATTACATGAAACGAATCGGTGGCAAAAACTCTGGGTCTTATTTGATGAAGCACTTCTCCCGTGTCTATTCCTGCATCGATTTTCATAAAAGTGACACCACAAAACTCCGGTGCATTATTGACAAAAGGCCAGAAGTTGGTTCCGCTACCTCGATAATACGGCGATAAACCTAAGTGAATATTTATAAATCGATCGCGAAAGGCATCGATTAAGGTCGGTTTTATTATCGATGAACCGTACGAAACGATGACATCGGGATTGAGCGCAATGATCTTCTCTACAGTAACGGGGTCGTTAATGGTTCCTTTGGCGATGGAAATTGGGTTCGATTCATCTTTAGCATACGTACAGAAGAGTTCGAAGAAATCTTTTTCAACCTGAGATCGAGCCTGCAAATGTTGATGTCTCAGTTTTTCAGATTCAGAATTGGTAATCTTATTAGCAAGATTCTTTTCACCCGATTCGCAGAAACTCGCAACGACTTCCACCCCATTTTGCAAGGCTAAATACTTCCTGAAAAAAGTATGTCGTAACTCTGAAGATGTAAGGACAACTATTCTTTTCATAATTCCACGGCATATTTTTTCAGAAGCAATTCAGCCATTAAAAAATCTATCTCTGTGTCTATATCTACCGTATCGAAAGGAGTATTGGTGATAAATGCATAGTTATTTTCGGCCAATATGATACCGTTTCTAATTTCTTCACACTTGGTTATGTACAACAAACCATTTTCCTTGTACATAGGTTCCAGATCCTGACTCCTTTGCCCCATCGTATAATTAGAGGGTTTAAATTTATGATCATTAATTGTACCTAGTTTCGCTTCAAATTTGCTTACCGTCATCAAACTATTGGCATTACTTTCAGAATAAACCCTAAAAGCGTCTTGTAACAGATTCGAAGGTCTCAGCGGATTCGTTGGCTGCAATAAAATTAGATTCTCAAAACTTTCAGAAACATTCTCCACCACATGTTGCAGAGCGGTTATCACCGGCTCGTGATCCCCGGCTAGATTTTTAGGTCTCATTATAACTTCAGCTCCATATTTCGTTGCGATTTCAGCTAAATCGGAAGAATCTGTACTCACAATAATGGTATCAATAAACTCCGGAAAGCGTTTGGCATATAAAATACTGTGCGCCATTAACGGGTGTTCTCCCAAAAGCATAGCATTTTTCCCCGGAAGCCGTTTTGAGCCTCCCCTCGCGGTTATGACGGCAATGTTCTTAAGTTTCGTCATTCTAACTTACGGTTTAAACGGACAAACATTCAACAATCCTTTTTGTAATTTCTCGATCACCCCGGTCTCGGGTAACACCTGCTCACGATTTTCGAAAAGAACTTCCATTTCATTTGCAAGATACGGGCTTTCCTTTATTGGAAAAATATAAGGTTCTATTTCAACCGACTCAAAATAATCGCGGTATTTAATAGCATCGCCAAAAACCTTATCGGTAAACTGCTGCCAAATAGCCGGTATTCCATAGGCATGAGAAATGATAACTCCATGTAACGATGAGGAGATGATACGCTCGCATTGTAAAAATTTATTGGTCGTACCTTCAATATCGTTGGTCATAAGATCAATTAGCAAAACGTCCTCACGATCTGCAAACCAGTCTTGTACCTTTTTATAATCGTTGTAGTGGGGAACAATACCATAGGCATATTTTTTTTTGATACTTGGGTTGTAAAACTTGGGCAGTAAGAGTCCGGGGTCACCATAAACTTCGGGAACATCAAAACCCTGATCCAGCAAGTGTTTGCGGGATTGTGGTCCGCGTACTGCTAAAAAAGTAGCATTTTTTATTTCGTATTCCTTAGCAATGATACCACTGCCCCAAACAATACATTTATGATTTACATGAGTTAAAATACTTCCCGCGGTGACATAAATTGGTAAAAAGTAGTCTAAGAGTGAGAATTTCTTCGGAAAGGCAAAGATCACCTCTTTCCCCGAAATCTTTTCCACCAGATACTTCCCCAAAAGATCTCCGTAGTTTTCGCGGGCCTTGCCCTGGATCTTTCGCTCGTTCCACCAAAAAAGTCGGATAGTATTTCTAAAAAACATCAATTTATTTTACTGCAAGATAGCATTATACTTTTCTAAAACCTTAGTCCTCACATAATCGAAGTCTAAGGTAGGTTTAATGGTTTCCAAATTATAATGAATTGCTTTTTTCATCATTCCGGGATGATTTAAAGCGAACAGAATTTTACTTTTAATTTCTTCAACATTTAGGCAATCTTCAATAAGGAGTCCGTTTTTTTCTTCGGAAATAACCTCTTCTGTCACTTTTCCGGGATTCGACTGAATTGGAAAAGCCCCCATACAAATTGCTTCTAATAAGGTATTCGGAATTCCATCCGAATTACTATTGCCAATATACAATTTAGCTTTCCCCATTAACTTTAAAACTTCCTCGTGTGATAGTCTTCCTTCAATTTTAAAATTTTCTTCCCGGGCTAATTCACTTTCTTCAGCAAAAGCAAACACCGAAGCATCTGCACCAAACACCACAATTTGATGATCGCTTAACTCCGAAAGTAATTGTTTAATCGCTTTTAAAACTTCGATCACACGTCCCGATCTACCCTGGAAACCTTTAATTAATACCGTATTTCGTTCGCTAACAGGAGTAAAATACTGCTCCAATTGCTTTAAGTGAAATCCGCCACCCCCCGGAAACACCCCTAAAAATTCTCCCTTAAAACCGTGAGATCTGGCAATTTTATGATCACGTTCACAATCTGAAAACATCATATCTATTCTGGGAAGCACCTGTTTAATATCGCTTAAATATGTTGGCTCATTTTGGAAATAAAACAGATCGCTACCCCATGACGAATACATCCACGGTACATGAGCGTGTTTCTTCATTGTTTGTAGAATGGGTTCACAGGCAACGTACAATGCAAAACTATGTACGAGGTCGGGTTTAATTTCCAGCAGGATCTTTTCAAAGATCGCTTCGGTATTGTTGGTGTTTATTTTCTGAATGATCTTGTGAAATGCAGGAACATTCTTTTTAATAGAATAATAGCCGGGATATTTATACTTGCGCTTCCAGCCTGTAATTTGTTGCACATTTTGAAGTTTCTCTACGGTTTGTTCTCCATCCAAAATATCGAACCAATACAACTCATAACCGGCTCCCTGAAGTTGTTCAGTCCATCTAAAAAAATGAAGTGTTGGCATAGACACCAGCAGAATTTTCATAATTAGAATACGAGAGTTAGGTTAATCACTTTTGTTTGTCGGTTAAAATTATAGGAATAGGGTACGTTTCTATAATTTTTAATTATTTCTTCCAGTAACAGGTTATTAACTGCTTCCATGGAGAGGATAGTAAAATGTTTTTTCTTTAGGATCTTTTTAATATCCTGTGTTTTTTTCTTCTGAAAGTTGGCATCGCCAATGGTAATGGAAACAACGGTGTTACTAAAATTCTTTAATTGTGCCAACACCGAAGCGATTTCCAAATCTATAGGCTCGAGGCGCAATTCATGATCTGCTGCCTTTTTAAGTTTCTCGTATTCGGCAGCATTTGGCGGCTTCCCCCATTGATCGTCGAGATTTACCTTAGTTCGGTTTGTACTTTCGGAAAGCAACATATACCGGTTATTAATTCGTTCTAAGGTAGAATGAAACGGTTTAGTACTACTCTTACTTCTATATGCTTTTGGATGCCACTGATGTTTTACCAACGCTTCGGTATCATAAAAATTAACCTTTAAGCCTAAATTTCTCAACCGTATATGAATATCTGTATCTTCGGCGCCCCAGCCATGATAAAACTCGTCATAGCCATTTACTTCCTTTAATTTTTCGGTTGGAAAAAGAGTTGTTCCCGTGACATCTGCCGTGCCCAGGAAATCAATTTTGTACTCATCAAAATGCTTTTTCTGCAGTGATTCACTTTCAGAAAGAAAACCATACTGAAAATACAACACCTCGTCTGAAGCTTTTTCCAGGGCGATTTTAATAAAATCCGGATGAAAAATAAGGTCGATATCTCCCACCATAAAATAGGGTGACGTAGTTTCCCGAAGTGCAATATTGATCGACCGGCATTTGGACCAAAGTTGATCGCGCGTAGGACAAGCAATAAGTTTAATAAAATCGAATTTCGCCACCGTTTTAGCGATGGCATTAGCAAATTCGGGGTCACTCCCGTAATCCACTAAGATCACTCTAAAATCTTTAACTGATTGCCCTGCGAGCGAATTGAGGCAATTTTCGGCGATACGCAGATCACGATTTCTATATGTAAGGACCAGTGTTATCAATTAAAACTGTGCTTTAAACTATAAAAATACATTTTAATAGGCTTCCATGAAGGATTTAGGAATAGAATTCTAAGAAAGGTTTTAAACGCATTCCCATAGCTCCCCTCTCTGTTGTAACTCTTCATAAGGGCATCCAGCTTGTGAAGCCTGCTCTTTTTCAACAAAGGTTTCACGGGTGCAAATTGTGGGTCATTTATCGCGTATCTTAAGATCTCAAGATTGACTTTAAACTCATCGCTTAGTTTTTTCCGAAGGGCAAAAGAAGCGCCAATTTCGGTGCGATATGCGGCGGTAACCTCCTCTAAAAACTTAATTTTACCCCCTTCAATTAAGGTCCAAAGGTAAAGTGGCCAATCGCCGTATGGAAAATTAACGATCCATGTGGGTGGTTGTTCTTGAAGGGTTTTATTTTTGACAAGTACGGTAACAGACGGAATATAATTTCCCATTACGAGATCTTCAAAACTCGTGGTTTCGGGCATTATGGGCTGTCCCGATCGATTAAAAGTGCCATCCGGGAGCAAGTCTTTTTTTAAGGTATAAATAATTTTATAATCGGGATTCTTACGAAGAAAATCCACCTGTTTTTGCAACTTTAAAGAGTCGGTCCAATAATCGTCGCCGTCGCATATCGCGATGTATGTTCCGTTACATTCCTTTAAGGTGCGCATAAAATTGGCAATAAGCCCCATATTCTTTTTAGCGGGCAGTACCTTTATTTTTTCAGGATTTTCTTTTTGATATTTTAAACAAATTTGAAGCGTTTTATCAGTACTTGCATCTTCCCCGATCACCAACTGAAACCGAAAATTGGTTTCCTGCATCAGGATACTTTCTATAGTCCGGGCTATAAATTCTTCCTGATTATAGGTTAGCATAAATATGCTTACGGTAATTTTTTGTTCGTGCAAGACTTAACTGAATTTATGTTTAAAATGATCGAAATACGTACGCTGGTCCTCAAAGGTGTAACCAAATTGTGCGATGTCCTGTTGATACATTTCGGCAACCCTATCTCTTAATTTGTTCGAATACATTTTTGAATAATGATGCTTTTTCTTTAGTCCTTTATTGATATGGGTATCAAACTCTTCACTGCCGCCCAATACTCTTACCACTTTATTCATATCTTCGGAAAAGTTCTCGAACCTTCCCACAAAATCCATTTTAAGAGTTCCTTCTTCGGAAAAGAAATCGCTTTGCGGAATCACATGTTCGCCCCTGTAGTGTTTGGTTCCCGCATCGTGAAGTACATTAGTGAATTTGCCTCGCTTGTGTAAATAATTTTTAAATGAATCCTTGATCTTCTGGTCGTTCATTAGCCAAAAGTAATCTGAAACTGCCCGATCCCATGGATTCCTTACAAAGGTAAATTTATAGTAAGAATCCCATTGCTCTTTAGTGACCAGTCCTGTTTCCAACAATTGTTGTGAAGTGGCATGCTGCATAAATATCTTTCGCTCGGGACAAAAGCCGTATAACACTTCATAATTTGGTTTAAACCAATGGATCTCCTCATCGGGAAATAAAAAGTATTTAATACTCGTACCCGCACACTTTGGGATATGAATAAAAATGCATTTGTGCTTATGACTTATCATCTAATGAGTTTAATTTTTCCAACTTTCACAATCCCAATTAAGCAATTTTTCCACTCGTTCCACATCAGATCTATAAAACTCTGTCAAAAATAACTTTTCAGTCTTCTGAATGGAACTACTATATTCAATTTTATTTAGCGTTTTCTTTTCAAAAATATAGTCTTCAGAAGAAATATTAAGAAAATTGAAAACTGATACTAACGCTTCCTTTTGCCTGTCTAAAAAATCTTCATACTTAATAAAAAGCACTTGTTGTTTCGGAAAAAAACTGAAGATCTGTTCGATCTGATCTGCATATAAACCTCTGTCTACATAAGAAAACGTTCGGTGTTTAACTTTCGAACCATTTTCTATTTGCGATATCTCATCTGTAATACAAGTTGTAAAATCCCGTTGTTCCTTGTTCTTTTGCACCTCCATATTCCAATGAGAGTAGGCTCTCTCAACAGGGTTTCTCAAAACGGCGATCAGTTTTATCTCCGGGTTATGCGTATGGATCCTGCTTATTGCTTTATCCCAATACATATAAATTGGCGTCGCTTCCCCATATATCTTTCCAACTAACTTACGTTTTCCGAAGTGATTATTTAAAGGCTTATAATTGGGTCTGTCTCCTTTAAAATACTCCTCATTATCAAAAAAATGCAACTCCTTTTTCCGGGACATCTGTATATCCTTGTGTTGTTTTAGATAATGCGCCAAGGCACTGGTTCCACCTTTCTGTGTTCCCACGATTATAAAATCTAATTGTATATTCTCTTTTGAGAAAAATTTGATCATCGACTGTATTTTCTATCGTTTTATTTCTTCGGAAAGAAATATTCTAGCTTCGCCTTTTCCAATCCTTTTTTCCTGTAAAACCATTTTTGAACTCCAACATTTCTGAAGATCTTTCCCATCAGTTTTTGTTTCAGAAAAAAAGCATATTTGCGTCGTTTTAAAATTCTTAACTGCTTAGTTGCTATAGCACTTTTTTCAACATCTTTTAATCCCTCATAAGTATCAACCATCCAATCTTCGAGTGTATTCCCCATATGATAGGCATAATTCCCATGGGTTGCCAAACGATATCCATCGTGTTTTACCACAGGAACATCCAAATAATCGTACTCACTATTTCCTCCTAACTGATATGCTGAGTTTCCTTCCGGCATCGACTCGAACACCTCTCTTTTGTAAGTAGCAGTCATATGATTACAACCCACAACCGCAGTGCATCCGTCGGTCGAATTAAGTGTAAGGATCACATCTTTAAATCGCTTATCGAGACGTGGCCAGCCTATACTATTTACAAAGCGCGTCATCCCTTCCGGGTCTTTTACCTTCTTAAATCGGAGTTTTTCAGAAAAGAAGTAATCGAACCAAATATTGAAGGTAAGCTTCTTCATATTTCCAAAAAGAGGCACCGGACTTACAACACCGGCCTTTGGAAATGAATGAAACACTTTTAGCACTTCTGCTTCCCAGTTGTTTAAAAATAAGACATCGGCATCGGTTATGGTAATGAGTCGTTCCTGCGAAGTACGAAGCACTTTTAAAATTGCATTCAATTTTCCTATCGTATCTCGAACAACCACCAGTTCGTCTATCGCGCCTGTTTCATATAACGCCGAGGTTTTTTTAACCACATTAGCATCACAGGCATTACATACCACCGAAATCACCAACGCACTACTCGCAGTCTTTCTCAAAGAGTGAAGACACATCTCAAAGATTTGAAACGCCTCTTTATAATAATCATTTTCATGTGGGATGTACAACGGAATTATAACCCTGTGTTGGTGGTTGGGTAATTCCAGCAAAACATCTTTTTTAGTATTCGTTCCTTTGCGCATTCTTTGTTGTGGGACTACTTGTTCTATGGTTGTTCAATATACTTAAATTTTAAGTGCTGTTTGAGCGCAACAGACCGAACTTCCCAACGTGGATATTAACAATTGTAAAGCTTGACCTAGCTTTTGAGTATCGCTTTATAAACCCCCAGGATCTTTGTCCTATTCACTTCATAATCTAATCGCTCTCTGGCAATTTGCAGATTAAGATCTACGTAATCTCTATTCTCTTTGACCATTTTTAAAGCAGTGAATGTAAGATCAATAAGTTCTGTTTCACTATTTACATTCGAAATTAACAAACCGTTCTTACCATGAGTTATTAATTCTTCGGTAACCCCACCGGGGTTTGACTGTATTGGAAAAACCTCCATACACATCGCCTCCAACAAGGTATTTGGAATTCCATCACTTATACTATTTCCAATGTAAACAAGCGATTTCCCCATGGATTCAATAAGCTCCATATGACTTAAAAAATGCCTGTTATATACTTTAAAAGGCAGTTTTTCATTGTTTATATAATCTATTACGCTTTTATGAGCGCCAAACACCACCACCTCGTAATCCTGTAATTCGGTATGAATTTTTGCCAATGTTTTAACCACATGCAAACCTCTCCCAAAAGTATGCTCGTAGCCTTTTATTAAGATCTTCTTTCTACTCTCCGGGGGCTTTTTCAAAGCTTCGTATTGGGAGATCGCATATCCGCCGCCACCGGGTATGGGTCCGAAAAACCCTCCCGAAAACCCAAGATCTTTGGCAATTTTATGATCCCGAAGATTATCGGTTACCAGGTGATCTATTCGTCCCAGAGTCTTTTTAATTTTTGTAAGGTGCTTCGGAAACTGTTTATAATAGTACAGATCGCTACCCCAACAGGAATATACCCAAGGTAATTTCGGAAACTTTCGCATTGTTTTTAATATTGGATACGAACAATGCTGCATCTCAAAGCTATGCACCAGATCCGGTTGCAATTCCCTGATCGCCTTTAACAATGCCTCTGTAACGCTAACCTCGGCATAGGATCTTAGCTTAGCAAATACTCTTGGAAAATATTTTTTTAAAGTTTTTTCTTCGGAAAGATGGGAGCGTTTCTCAAGTTTCCAACCCGTTATTTGCGTTACTGAAGCCTCTGTTTCAAACGTCCCACGGTTTAGCACATCAAACCAAAATAGTTCATAAGGGGTATCCTTCAAATTCTCGATCCACCGGGTGAAGTGAATAGAAGGCATTGAAATGAACAGTATTTTGATCTTAGTTTCAGTCATTTATATGTGCAATTGAAAGTGAATCGTAATACGCATCGGCTCTCTTACTAAAACGGTAACCACCTGTTCCTCCCTTGCCATACATACCAAATTTTGAATAAATCCACATGACCTTAAAGATACTCCGGTCTTTGAGATCGAAAAAATCAAACTGTTTTATTTCTTTATTAAATGCCCTGGCATAGTCGAGATCAATATCTTCAGTAAAGTATATAAAGTCTTTAGATATAACATAGATAAACCGTTTTAGAGAATTGTAATATTGCGGCGACAGTTCTTCCGTTTTCGTTAGTTTCCGAAGTAATTCTAAAAAACTATCTGCAACAGCTCTATTAAATTCCTTATTATTCTGCTTGGTTTTCCCACTCCATCTATAATAATTATCGATCTTTTTTAGGCGTTTAAACTTAAAGGAACCGTTTAACAGCACGCGAATATGAAAATCTACATCCTGAAAACGCTTTAGTTCCTCGTCGAAAGCAATAGTTTTCACAACCTCCCTTTTCCATAACGAACTCATGATCGTCCAGGGTAATTGATAACTAAGGAAAAGTGAAAGATATTTATCCGGGGCGTTCACAACAGGATCTATGTTTACCACTTTGTCGAGAAAGGTCTTATTAACAAAACTGGAAGTGTTGGCAACAACAAAATCTGCATTCTCATCTCTTAAATACTGTAACCGCTCTTCAATACAGGTTGGTGCAAGCACATCGTCTGAATCTAAAAACAGAATGTACTCCCCTTCACTTTGTTCGAAGCCAAAATTTCTACAGGCATTTGCACCTTTTAACCGGTCTGCCGGTCGGCGAAAAAACCGAATTCGTGTTTCCGTCCCGGCTAGGTTAGCCAGAAACGCGAAAGTGTCGTCTGTTGAACCATCATCCACCACAAGACATTCTAAATTTTTGTGGGTTTGAGCAAAAACGCTGTTCAGAGTTTCCGGAAGGCGATGCAACCTGTTATAGGTAGGAACGATGATGGAAACTAGAGGGTTTTGCATGGTTTCGAGTTGCTGTATGGTAAAAGTACTAAACTTCCAGTCTTTTCCTGAATTGATACCCTTTATTGAAAAAACGCCTTAAAAATAACATGATCACAAAATTGACTCCTTTTAGTCCAAATTCATTAAAAACACTCTTGACAAATGAAAAAGCATGGCCATTTGGCACCTTTTTATAATTGTAAACTTGTTTTATACAGGTTGAGAGCAGTTTTTTTCGGGTGTTTGCATCGAGCTCATTTTTCAGTTCGTTGTAGGTTGCCCAATGAGTTAAAAAAGAGCTTCTAATTTTCTTTTCAGAATTTTTTAAACTTCCCTGAGTAGAATTAGCATCAAATCGTCTAAGGGAAACAACTTTATCTTTAAATGTAGCTTTAACCGTTCTTACTGTTAACTTAGAAAAATAGTTATACTCCTGCCCCGACTGCAACGTTTCATTAAACCGAATGCTTTTCGCTATTTCTGCTTTGATACAAACATCTAAGGTAAGCCAGTTAATTCTCTGGGTGATGTAATTGTGTGCTGTGATATCTTCGCTGCTGAACGCATAGTATCTATCGATCTCGGTATTGGGAGCGTTAAAGTATTGTGTTTTAGTGACTACAAAATGAGATCCCGAACGTTCTAATTCGTTTACTTTTACTTCCAGATGATCCGGGGTCATTAGATCATCGCTATCAAAGAAAACCACATAATTGCCCGTGGCTTCTTCCAAACCCATATTTCTGCAGGCGTTGGCGCCCTTAGGCTTGCTTTTGGGGCGTTTTAAGTAGCGAAACTTACTGTCTTTTTTACAGTATTCTGAAAGCAAGGAATCTGTATTATCTGTACTGCCATCGTCTATCACCAGACATTCCCATTGCTTGTAGGTTTGCGCCATAATGCTATCCAGGGTTTCCGAAATTAGATCGGCCCTGTTAAAAGTGGGTATGATGATAGAAACTATTTTGGCTTCAGACATTCCTTTTAGAACAATTAGTTTACAGCATTCTTTACAATAGTTGCGAGTCTGTCAATATGGTGCTTCATCGAATAATTATCACGAATTCTCGTCTTTCCGTTCGCACCCATTATTTTAGTTTCTTCTTTATTCTGCAGTATCCATTGCATGTTTTTTGCCATTGTATCTGCATCCCGCTCTTCGCCCAGCAAGCCGGTCTCGCGGTGGACGATCACGTCCGGGATTCCTGCATGCACGGTACTTACAATTGCCAATCCGGCGCCACTCGCTTCTAAAATAGAAACCGGAGTTCCTTCCATATCACCGTCTTTTGCCTCAACAGAATGTTGTACATACGCTAAGGATTGGGTAAGCAGATCTCTATATTCATTGGGTGTGATACGTCCGGGAAAGGAAACATTGTTATTGATATTTAATGCTTCGGAAAGATCCTTGCAACTATCTAACAGCGGTCCGTCGCCTGCATATATCAAGCGGGCATTTGGAAATTCGCTAAGTACTTTCGAAAATGCGAGCAAGGTAATATGCGGAGCTTTCTTTTCGGTAAAGCGTCCAATACTTACAAATTGTTCTTTGCTATACGTAGGTTTCAGATCTAAAAACAAATCGTTAGGACCGTAGGTGTTGTACACTATTTTTTCTTCGGGACATCCAATTGCGATAAGCCGCTTTGTCATTTCATTACTCACAGAAACTACCGTGGTCTTTTCGTAACTAAACATTTCGGAATATTTTTGTTTAAAATTTTCCAAAACTGAATGTCGTACTGCATCATGACCGTGAAAATGTACTATTAAAGGCAGATTTGCTTTTTTACAAGAGGGTAAAACATTGGCACCTATCATTCCGTATTGCGCGAGGACGGCAGAAACTCCTGAAGCGATTAGCTCTTTAGCAAAGAAATCAATTTTTGATACAGGTTGTGAAACCAATTTGTTTATAGCTTTTGTCGCGAGATTCTTCTTAGGGATTTCACAGTTAAAGGGAGGTACTTTCCCCCAATAGTGAACCATTTCGAAGGGTAACAAATCGATTTGAACCTTGATAAAAGTCTCGCAGTTCTTATATGGCTTATTTGTTATAACAGCTAGTTTCATAGTTTATTTAATTGCGACACCCCATAAACCGGTGATCATCTGTCTGTTTTTAAATGTTTTTACACCTTTATCCTTCGCGATCAACTTTTTTATCACAGGCTTAAGAAGATGTGAAAGGTATTTTCTTTTGCTGTTAGACATGGGGGCTCTGCGCACCCATAACCCCAGCATTTGCGCCATGGAAGCATGCCAGCCTCCCGTGGCATTTATTGTGACGGTTGTAAACCCTGAGTTTTTTAGATGGCGTTCTAATGAAAAGGGTGTATATCTGTATTCGTCATGCGGCACTTCGTGAAGATTCCATAAAAAAGGAACTGTAAAAAACAGTATTCCCGCGGGCTTTAAAACTCTGTGAATTTCCTTGAGTACAATTTCGGGCTCCGGACAATGCTCGAGTACTTCGGTTGCCATGGCACAGTGATAACTTTCATCCTCGAAAGGCATTTTTATACCGTCCCAGTAAAAATCGGGTGTAACAGATTCTTCATAAACCAGTGCAGTTTCTATGTCGAGCCCTGTATAATTTTCCACATCAGAATTTTTCAGAATAAAATCTCTGTAAGGCATCTTTCCGCAGCCTACGTCTAAAAGATGACCTGTAAAGGATGGTAACGAACTTTGTAGGGCCTTAAAAATAGACGATCTTATAAAATACCTGTCCAGAGTATTAATGGTAAGCTGTATATCTGTAAATTGATCACCCATGACTTAGTTCTTCAATAAATTTTTAATCCTTTCTTTTAAGGCGGATTTTTTTAATTTCTTAAGTTTCTGTGTATGGTGGGCAATAATTATATCGATTTCTGAATGAACCTCATTTGTACAATATGATTTAAGAAATTTGAAAAGTAATTTTCGCTTGTCGTGGTAGTTGATTAACGAAATACTTGAAGTAATTCCCCCCTCATTTTTTCGGTAAACACTCATAGCATCATCGATTCTGAAGAGAGGACCTTTTGACGCTATTATAGAGAATAAAGCCATATCGCCACTTTGTATTTTTTTAAACCAATCGGGAATTTCAAGGAGTTCGGTTCTAAACACGAATGAGCTTGTATGAAATAGTGAGGTTTTCGCGATCGTATCTCTTAAGGTAAAAACTTCCTTGTTAAAAGTGCGCCAGGGTTTGAGTTGTGATGTGGGATCCGATTCATCAATCATATCGGTATTATGAAAACAGCCTGCATATTTACGATTAGCTTCTAAAAAATCCACCTGCTTTTGAAGTTTTAAAGGGTCTGTCCAATAGTCATCTCCTTCGCAGAGGGCGATATACTTTCCTCTACAGGCTTTTAGTGTGAATATAAAATTGGGCATCATTCCCAGGTTATCAGTATGATCAAACACTCTAAATTTGATGGTTTCGGTATCTACGGCAAGTTCATTAATAATGTTTTGAGTATTGTCTGATGAAGCGTCGTTACTTATAACTACTTCCACAGTGAAATTAGTTTTTTGCATCAGAACACCTGCTATAGCTTCCGCTATATACGCTCCATGATTGTAAGCGATCATACAAACAGATACTGTTGGTTTATCCATTTCTCTTTATAACTTTTGCAGGATTCCCAACAACAACAGTATTGGGTTCAACATCTTTGATCACCACAGCACCGGAACCGATAATGGCATTATCACCTATTGATATATCGGGATTTAATGTGGAATTACTACCAATAAATACTTTTTCTCCAATTTTACATCGACCGGGAATTACAACCCCGCTTGCAATTTCTGTAAAGTCTCCAACAGTTGAATCGTGACTAATCGTGCTATTCAAATTTATTAATACACCCTTTCCGATACTAACATTGTTAGTGACAATTACACCGTGCATGATCGTACTTCCTTTTCCAATTCGGGTATTAAAAGAACCTATATGGGCTTTTGCAGAAACCACAGACTTTAGTTCTCCGCCTAATTCAATAAATCTGGCAGCCATATCCTGACGAATAGCCGGATTCCCAAGTCCTAAGGAGAACGAATTATTATAGTCTGAAAAATGCTGTTTTACTTCTTCGAAATTTCTTAGAATTTTAAATCTTTTGAAAAGGCGATCCTCAATATCGGTTGAGATATTATCGAAAAAAACTAATTCATCATCTTTTAGATTTAGTTCAACCGATAGAACCTCTACTAATTCTATCGCCATTCCTTTAGCTCCTATTACGACCATTTAGTTATTATTATTCAAAATACCGGTTATCCTTAAAACTTCTTTTTCTGGAAGTTCATAATATAAAGGTAAACATAAAATTCGTTTGCTAATATCCTGAGAGATTTCACAAGTATGAGCACTAACATAGGGCAACGAATCGAGGCTGGGATAAAAATACCTTCTGGGATGTATTTCGTTTTTATTCAAATTTTTAGTTGCCTGCAGGAGTTCAGCTTCCGAATCGAATATTATTGGAAAGTAAGAATAATTCCAGTTAACTCCTTCACGAATTTTAAGAAGCTGAAAGTTGGCTAATTTACTTCGATACAGTTTTACTAACTTCTCTCTGTTTTTTAAGATCGCATCAATATGCGGAAAGACCGCCAATCCCATAGCCGCCTGTAATTCGCTCATCTTTGCGTTAATTCCCAGTCCATGGAAGTTTAAAGGTCCGTCGTGTCCAAAATTATGATGATAATAGAGCGTATCGAATAATTCAGGATCATTTGCAAATATGGCGCCTCCTTCTCCGGTATGGAATAACTTTGTGGCGTGAAAACTACAGGTACTTATATCACCATAGTTAAAAATAGATTTCCCTTTATAGGTTACTCCAAAGGCATGAGCCGCATCGTAAATCACTTTAAGATTGTGTTTCTTTGCAATGGTTTCAATTACCTCTACGGCGCAGGGATTCCCAAATACATGAGTTGCCAGAATTGCGGTTGTTTTAGCCGTGATAGCGGCTTCTATCTTAGTTTCATCGATGGTAAGATATTGGGGATGTATATCTACAAAAACCGGAGTACACCCTTCCCATACAATACTTGAGGTAGTTGCTACATAGCTAAATGGAGTTGTAATAATTTCACCTTTTAATCCCAGAGCTTTAATCGCAATTTGCAGTGGCAGCGTACCATTTGTCATTGCTATCATATTAGGACAATCCAGATATACTTTCAATTGAGCTTCTAATCTTTGTACAAGATCACCTCTGTTGGTGATCCAACCGGCATCCCAGGCTTCCTTTAAAATAGAATTATATTCCTTCTGTGGAGGTAGAAATGCTTTAGTTACGGGTATCATAAATTATGATTTTGAAAGTTCTTTTTGCAATATTTCAATTCTGGGTGCTATTTGAACATCGTTAGAATAGATTTGTGAAAATTTCCGTCTTCCATTCTTTGAAATTCGAAATAACATATCCGTATTTTCAATTAACTTAACAATATTAAACTCAATTGATGCGCTATCCGGTTCTATAATAATAAGTTCTTCGTTATCTGTAAATGCACTATTCTCATTTAAACAATCGCTCACCAAAGCAACTACTCCGTTAAGCACGGCTTCTACCACAGTACCTAAAGGAAACCCATCAAATGCACCACTACTTAACACAAAGGGTTTGTTAGGTGACACGATTACGTCCATGTTTAAATAAACAGATTTCAATTCACTAAAATCCAAATATCCATAAAAAGTGATATTCTTTTCTATCTCAGTTACATCAATATCTTCTTTATTAAACCCTCCAATTATGTGAAATCTAACAAAGTCAAAGCGGTTGGAAATACTATGCGCGAACTTAATAAATTCGTCATAGCCTTTGTCCTCACCGTATTTAGAATATTTAGCAGCGCAAAAGCAAATATCAAAAGTTTGCTTATCTCTCTTATAATATTGTTTACCTGGTAAATCGGCTTTAATTGAACTTTGAGGCACCACACACCCGAAAATCAATTCAATTTTATCTGCATCGCAAAAATTCTTCTGTAGCAAGTAGTTCTTTGTGAATTCTTGAGTAACGATCACCTTTCGAAACATAGCAGAATTCAGTATTTTTTTTAGCTTTTGATCTGTTTTTTCATCATTGACAAGAAACCCACCACCCGGATATAAGGTAAATACAAAGGGAATAGAATTTTCTTCAAGCCAATCCAATTTTTTTAGAATATTTGTTAAGAAAACACAATAAAAAAGCTTTGGCTTAAATTGCTTAGCTCCGGTTTTAACTAATTTATTGGTTAAGTGATCATTGTGTTTAGTTATTTCCTTTACATGAAGAGCATGCTTTTCTATTGGAGTTCCAATGAATTTATATGCAGTAGGGTTTAAAGTAATCTTAGAATTATCGAATTCTTCTAAAAGCCTTGTAAACTCCTCTAATCTAAATCCGGAGATAGGATGAGGGTAAATATCATCAAAGATTAAAAGTTCAACTCGTTCCGCACCAAATAAGGGACTGAAAAGATCAAAGGGTCTTTTCAGTTTCTTAATCATTCTGGAATATAGCTTGGTCACGAAATCTCTGTGTCAATTTTATTCTTTAATCCAATAACCTCATCTTTAGACAAACCTTTCGAAAAAATCGCAAAGTCGTTTTGTTTATCAACTTTTTGTGTAACAAAATTCATTTCCTTGTTAAGCAATATTATAGCAGGCTCAACCGATTTCCATGAGATATCATCCAATACGATAAAGCTCTTTTCACTCAACAGAGGTAAGTAATTTTCCACATCATCCATAACAAATTTTGTATCATGATTCCCATCGATGTGTACCATATCAAGTTGCTTTGAGTCCTGTTTAAAATCTGCCACGGCATCAGAGGATTTTTTTCTAATAAGAATACAGTTTTCCTTATAATTCTCATTTATTATCAAGGAGACGTCATCAAATAGTTTCTGGAAATCGGTTGTCGAAACAAATTCGTCTAGCTCTTTTTGAATTTCCGGATAGTCACTCTGATTTGCCGCTTCTTTTGTATAAGGGTCTATACCATAAACAATTCCATTAGAAAACAACTTATGAGCTATCGCCTGAGGAAATAATGAACGACCTCTATACACCCCGATATCTACAGTATTTTGAAGATTGAATTCTTTTATCAACAAACTCATCGCGAGAGCTTTCTCTATGCTACATCCACCTCCAAAATCTTGAGGAACTTGAGCGTAAATTCTACCAATTTCTGCCAATAATTTGCTTTTATCTTTAGAATTTTGATTGAACATTTTTTTAATGTAATTAATCATATTTTAAGATTTTAGATAGGCCATTTTATTTTAATTAGAGCAAACTTCCGCTTCTAATAATAACGGTGTCCATGCCTCAACTGGATGTTCAACCTGGAAACTCTGCACTCCGTTTATCCTATAAATAGGTTTATTCTCAAATTCTTCATAGACGATCAAAGTAATATTATATACTCCTTTTGAAAACTGTAACTTCTTATGTGCTAATTTTAAGCTAAAAGTATCCGCATTCAGATCTTCCTTCTTAAATTGATAATATAACATCCCGGCACTTCGTTGTTCTTTGTCGTAAATGTACACACTAACATAGGGAATATGCTTAAGCCCTAGATTAGTAAACTCCATGTTTACTATAAAATCATCTTTCCAGTTTAAAACGGGTAGATCATCATTATATGTAGAAGTACTTATTTCAAAAGAATTTAATTTAACCTCACCCGTATCAAAAATTACAGACTCCTTTTCGGTACTAAACCTTCCATAATACATATCTATTGCCTTTGAGACTTCATCACCTTGTATAAGCGAAACACCTCTGTCCATCAGGATAATTTTACTGCAAATTCTAGACACCATTGGCATACTATGCGAAACAAATACTATAGCCGTCTTAGGTAGGATCTTATCAATGGTTTTAAAGCACTTTAACACAAACCCCAGATCGCCTACCGCTAGTACCTCATCAATGATCAATACATCGGGTTCCATTTGAGCCGCGACAGCAAAACCCAATCGTACCCGCATCCCGCTACTATAATTTTGAACCGGCATATCGATAAACTCCCGTATTTCAGAAAAATCGATGATCTCTTCTATCTTATCATCGATCTCCTTTTTCGTAAACCCTAAGATCGCACCGTTGTTATAAATATTTTCTCTTCCGCTTAAAATTGGGTTAAAACCGGCTCCTAATTCGATCAAGGCCCCTACTCTCCCTTTAATTGTGATCTTCCCCTCGTCGGGGTTAATTAGGCCATTGAGTATTTTTAATAAGGTAGATTTTCCTGCCCCATTGTGACCAATAAGTCCGAGGCATTCCCCCCGTTTAAGCTCAAAACTGATATCCTTTACCGCCCAGAATTCTTTGGGTCGTAATTTTCCATCATTATGTCTTCCGGTAATTCCCGAAAACAGATCCTTCACGCCGTACCAAAGACTTGTTTTTAGATCTTTACAGAACTTTTTCGAAAGCCCCTCTACCTTAACTAATACTTCGTTTTCTTCCATATTAGCTGCTTAAACGTTCAATAATTACAGGAATTGAGACTCTGTAAATCACCAATGCTAAAAGCAATAGTGGAATACTTACCCCTATAACAATTAGAAAATAGAGTAAGAAATCGGGCGAAGTCCCCACCGCCATATCCCTGGCGGTTAAGATTATTGGAGTTAAGGGATTAAACTCCATCAGATACTTTAAAATTCCTTCCTTTGGGATGGCATAAACCACCGGAGTGGCATACATCAAAAATTGCAATCCGAAAGAGATCATTTTTCCAACATCTTTATACAGCATTCCTAAGGGAGTAATAAACAACCCTATGGTGGTTCCAAATAATATGGCTCCCAGGATCACAAAAGGAAAAAATATCAAACTCCAATTAAAGCCTATTCCGAAGAAAACAAGAAAGACCAATAACAAGATGATCTTAAAGGATGTATTAAACAACAGCTTATAGATCCCCGACACAATAAGCGCTTCTTTCGGAAAGTTTATTTTCGCAATGATAGATTTTGAACTGTTGGTACTAAGCATTGGTGAGTTGATAGACTCGGTGATAATAGACCAAATAAGAGTTCCCGTAAAAGCGTAGATAGGATATGGAATTCCGGTATCGGTTATTTGCACTGTGCCCGAGCTATTTAAGAAAATCCAGACGAACGCGGTTGCCAACGGACCGGCAAAAGCCCATAAAATACCCAAATACGATTGTCTGTATTGGGCTTTTATATCACGAACTGCCAATTGCTTTGCTAAAAAACGAGAGCGGTAGATATCGCTCAAACTTGCGGTTAAAAGCTTTCCTAAATGTAGGTTATTCTCTTTTTGGTATACTTTCGTTTCCAATTCCATAGAGGGCTCAAAGATGTGTTTTTGGAATCTTTCCGGTTTTGGCTAAGATAGTAAATCTAATTTGATGCAAGAAGCAATTCGTTATACGCTTCTTAACCATTATCTTAACATTCACTAAATTATATTAACCTAAATGATCGAGTAACACATTAAAAAGCATTTTATCCCTTCTGAAACTCGCCCCAAGTAATTTTCATTCCGTCCTGAACTGAAAACAACGGATTATAACCCATTAAATTCTTCGCTTTATCTATATTCGCCAAAGAATCACGAACATCGCCTCGTCGCGGCGGACCGTAAACCGCATCAATATCTTTTCCTGAAATCTCTCTTAAACTACTCCAAAGCGTATTTAAACTAATACGTTCTCCGTAAGCGATATTAAACACTTCATTTACGGCTTCTTCAGGAGCAAAAAAGGATCGAATATTGGCCTGTACTGCATTTTCTACATAGGTAAAATCGCGAGTTTGCTCTCCATCCCCATTCATAGTGGGCGCTTCATTATCGACTAAAGCCTGCATAAACAACGGAATTACCGCAGCGTAAGCGCCATTCGGACTCTGTTTAGGGCCAAATACATTAAAGTAACGTAACCCTATGGTTTGTGTTCCGTAGGTTTTATAGAATACATCGGCATACAATTCATTTACCAGTTTTGTCACCGCATAAGGCGATAATGGCTTACCAATGATCGCTTCCTCTTTGGGGAGCGATTTACTATCGCCATAAGTTGAACTGGAAGCGGCATATACCAAACGTTTTACCGTTTCACTGTCTTTTTGCGCCACTAACATATTTAAAAAACCGGACACATTCACAGCATTCGAAGTAATAGGATCATTAATAGACCTGGGTACAGATCCCAACGCCGCCTGATGCGATACATAATCGATATCCTGCATAGCACTTTTACAGGTTTCCAGATCCCTAATATCCCCTTCCATAAACTCAAAGGAGGGATGATCGTTAAACTGACTCAAATTTTGAAGGGAACCCGTTGCCAGATTATCTAAGACTCTCACTTTCTTGGCTCCGTACTTAAGTAAATACGCTACGAGATTTGAACCAATGAAACCCGCACCACCGGTAATTAAAAAGTTGTATTCTGAAAGGTCTGTTGTGTGATATTTATTTTCGAACATTATAATCTACCGTCTGTTTTTTCTTCAGGGAAAAAGGATTTTACATCGAACACCACCGAAGTATCGTTAGTGAACTTTTCTATATTAAAACTATTAAATTCTTTGTGCGCAACTGTGAGAATAACCGCGTCATAGTTATTTTTTAATTGATTTTCTTCGGAAAGTAACGCGATATTGAATTCGTGTTTTACTTCTTCTGAATCTGCCCACGGATCGAAAACATCTACATTAAGGTTAAATTTTTCCAATTCTGAAATAACATCGATCACTTTACTATTTCGAATATCCGGACAATTTTCTTTAAACGTTATTCCCAAAACGAGCACATTTCCGTTCTTCACCTTAGCATCTTTCTGGATCATCAGTTTTAAGACTTCATGAGCTACATAACTTCCCATCCCGTCATTCATTCTTCGCCCTGCTAAGATAATTTCAGGATTATAACCTTCTTCAATCGCTTTTTGTGCTAAATAATATGGGTCTACTCCTATACAATGTCCTCCTACCAAACCGGGTGAGAATTTTAAGAAATTCCATTTAGTTCCGGCAGCTTCCAACACATCCTGGGTGTTTATATTCAGTAAACGAAATATTTTAGACAATTCGTTAACAAAGGCAATGTTAATATCACGTTGCGAATTTTCGATCACTTTCGCGGCTTCAGCCACTTTTATAGTAGGAGCCAAATGAGTTCCCGCTGTAATTATTGACGCATAAAGATCGTCAATATACTTTGCAGCTTCAGGGGTTGAACCGGAAGTCACTTTTAAAATTTTAGTAACGGTATGTTCTTTATCCCCCGGATTGATACGCTCGGGCGAATAACCTGCATAAAAATCACGGTTAAAAGTAAGCCCGGATTCTTTTTCAAGAATGGGCACACAGATATCTTCAGTTACTCCCGGATATACGGTTGATTCGTAAATAACCGTATCTCCTTTCTTCATGACCTTACCTACTGTTTCACTAGCCTTTTCCAAAGGAATGAGTACCGGCTGATTGTATTTATTAGTTGGCGTAGGAACGGTAACAATAAAAACAGAAGCTTTTTTAAGTTGTGAACTGTCTTCAGAAACAATAAGTCCTTTGCTTTCAGAAACAGAAAGCACTCTTTTAAGATCTTCTCCCGAAACCTCTAAGGTAGTATCCTCGCCGTTGTTAAGTTGGGATACCCGTTTCGAATTAATATCGAAACCAATTACGGTATATTTTTCAGCAAAAGCAACTGCCAGCGGTAAACCTACATAACCTAAGCCTATAATGGCAATTGTTGGATTTTCTTTCATAATCTTCCCTTTAATTCGGGTTTATTTATTTTAAAACTGAAGCCGCCAGATAAGCTAAATCCTTTTGAAAACTCCATTGTAATACATATTCCTTATTGATTGCAACTTTATCCGGCCATATCACTTCTTCATTGTACTTATTAGGATTAGGAGTGCTTAAAAGAATCTCATCTTCGTTTTTATATTTTAAGGTTGCCGGACCTGTAAGTCCCGGTTTTACACTTAAAATAATTCGATCTTCGCCTTCTAAACGATCTGCATAACCTGCGACATCCGGTCTTGGACCCACCAAGCTCATATCTCCTTTTAGTATATTAAAAAGCTGTGGCAGTTCGTCTAATTTCGTACGTCTTAAAAAGCGTCCAAAACCCGTTTGTTTCTCATGAATTGAAACCACATCAAAGTGATCATCTCCTCGTAATGTCCTGATCTTATACAAAGAAAAAGGCTTTCCTAAATAACCAATTCGTTGCTGAACAAACAAACCATTTGCCTGCAAATCTATACTTGCAATTAAAAGCAGCAAAATTAAGGGAATTATAATAAATACGAGCAAAACTATTGAAATAGATACATCAAAAGCACGTTTTAAAAACTGTTGATTTGCTGTAAGCATAGTAGGAACAAAATCTCAATTAACGCAAAAAGTATATCCTTTTTACTTCCTTCTCCTGAATATTCTTTTAAACCGTTCTAATAATGTTGGTTTTCTCTCATCTTCGTGATAACCATTTCCATAGGCACCATAGCCATAACCGTAGCCGTAACCATAGCCGTAGCCGTAACCATAGCCATACTTCGCCTTGTCTTCGAAATAGTTTAACACAAAACTCAGGTTGGTCACTTCACCTTTTTTATACTTCTCGTTGATCAAGGCGAACATACCCTTCTTGGTATAGTTTTGCCTAACCATATAAATAGTGGCATCTGCATATTTAATTAATTCGAGAGAATCTGCAACCAAACCTAAAGGCGGAGAATCTAAAACGATATAATCGTATCTTTCATTCAGTTCTGCGATAAGGGTTTCCATTCTTTCGCTCATAAGCAACTCAGACGGATTAGGAGGTATAGGCCCTGAAGTTATAACGTCTAAATGCTCAATTTGAGTTTTTTGAATAACTCCATCGACCGTGTTTTCATTGATCAGGTAATTTACCACTCCAATATCATTGTTGATATCGAAATCCCCGAAGATCTTTGGTTTTCTAAGGTCTAATCCAACTAAAACCGTTTTCTTTTCACTAAGCGCAAACACCGACGCAATATTGATAGAACAAAATGTTTTTCCCTCCCCACTCACGGATGAAGTGACCAGAACGGTCTTTGTTCCTTCAATCCCTTGTTTTTTGTAGATAAACTGCAAACTGGACCTAATTGCCCTAAACGCTTCGGCAACTGCCGATTTCGACTTGTTTAAGACTGCTAAATTATTAGAAACAGGACTTTTTCCTACGACACCCAAAATAGGAATTTTAGACAAGCGTTCAATATCTTTAACCGTATGGATCTTGGTATCGAAAAATACTTTTAAGAATACAAGCAGGAAAGGAATCGCAAATCCAAACAAGGCTGCGAGAACATTGTTTAGACGGGTGTTAGGTCCTACTTTTCCACCTCCGGTGTCTTTTGCTTCGTCTATCATTAACACATCACTCACATTGGCGGCTTTTACCAATCCGGCTTCGCTTCGCTTCGCTAAGAATAAATTGTAGGTACTCTGACTTAAATTATAACGTCTTTCAATTTTTATAAGCTCTTGTTGTTCTTTTGGCAACCTTCTTATCTCACTTTCATACCTTGCAATATCTCTGTTTATGGTAGCCAATTCGTCGTTCTTCAATCCCTTTGAAGATCTAATGTTTTCCAGTAACACATTCTTCACAGCGTCTATCTGTCTATCTATATCGGCAAAAATTGGTGCTCCGTCTTTATATGAATACTGTAATTTATTTCGTTCTTCCGCTAAATCGATAATTTTAGATACTGAGCCTGAAATGCTGGATTCATTTATCCCTGCTACCGAAGGTGCCGGAATATCTCTATAGTCTGATCTTCCAATTAAATACGTCTCAAGCGTTTTGTAATAATTTAATTCGGCATTGACATTTTCTTTTCTTAGATCGAGAGCATTTAATCTATTATTGATGTTACTCCCCTCTGCATCCAGATCATAAATGGCATTTTTATTTTTAAACTCGTTGAGCTCGTCTTCGGCATTCATTACCTCTTGCGATTTTTTCGACAAACTACTATCAATGAATCTAATGGTTTTCGTTGCAAAAAGATTCTTCCTTTCAAGCATTCCTTCGCTTAACACCTTCACCGATGTGTTGAGATAATCTACCAAGCGCGCCTTATTGAGTCCGGTTAATTTTAGAATAATAATAGAAGACCCTTTAGACTCTGTGGCAACGTTTATCCTACTGTATCTTCCAACAACGCCATCAAAATTTGAAAAGCTAAAATAATATTTGGATCCCGGTCTAACTTTTAACTCGGGGTTAGGCACAAAGGTCCCCGTAAAGAATGGTAGTTTAATTTTCTCTCCTATTTTATAGTCTTTTGAAAATTCTCCTGCCTCAACATATTTAGAACTTCTCTCCTTACTTCCATAATGGAACAAAGGAACATTGCCGTCACCAATGTTAGCAGATAGATTGAAAGTGACAGTATCTTTAAAAACTACAGTAAATTGCTTTCCAAGTATCTGCGCCTGCGAGGTATCGACTTCTATAAAAAACGGCGTTTTTTTATAGGCATCTTCTAACTGGTATTTACCGTCTTTAAAGTAATTTAAGTAAAATTGAAGCCGTTCTACTACTTTTTCGTTATGGCTTCTGGAGCGTAATGTAATAATTGAAGTATTTACCTTGTCTGTAGTACCCCCCCAATTAAAAGTTAAACTGGTATTACTGGTAAAAAAAGGATTCTGATCGTCTTTTATCGACACCATATTCTGCATCTGATAAATAGGCAGTTTCCTAACATTTATGTAATAAGCAATACTGAAGGCAATGGCCAGCGAAATTAGAAATAGCGGCCAGTAGCTTAACAGCTTAAACAAAAAGCCTTTAAAATCGAATGTAGATTGAATTTCGTTTATTTCAAATTCTTCGCTCATTATTTAAGGCTTATAAATAATAGTACTGTTGAAGTAAGTGCTGTTAAGACGGATAATATGGTTGTAAATGATTGTAATCCTGTGGTTCCCGAACCAATCGATTTTTGTGGCAACGGATTGATTAAAATTAGATCGTTAGGCTGCACATAATAGTAGGGTGAATTCATCGCATCGATCTTGGTTAGATCAATATGATGTACTTTTTGACCTAATGGATATTGCCTTATGATCACGACATCCTGACGGTCTCCGGTTACTGTAATGTCACCACTATTTGCGATCGCTTCCATAATACTTACCTGATCACGATAAATGATATTTGAACCGGGCGCACCAATTTCACCATTAATCGTATATCGTATTCCCGCCAGTTTCACGGTAACAAAAATATTCGCTTCGGCTTTAAAATAATCTTCGAGAAGACGGCGCTCAATATCTTGTCGCACCTCTTCTACCGTATATCCTAAAACCTGAATCTCTCCTAAACTAGGAATTCTAATACTTCCGTGCGGATTCACTACAAATCCGTCGTAATAAAGCTTTTCTTCTCCTGTTGCGTTGGGATTGGCATCACCAATTGGATTAAAGATTCCAACCGTTTCCTGATCTAATGCCTTGACCCGAATACTGAGTAGATCGTTTACCTGTAAACGATAAGGCTCCTGCATTTTTCGTATCGGAATTATACTGTCCGTGCTTTGTTCTTGTTCTTGTAAGTAAGTTAGTTGCTTGGTTGAGATACACGAAGAAGCACATACTATTGCAAGCAGAAATACCAATAAAGATGCTAATTTCATAGAAAGCAGGGGTTCTTAATCGACAAATATAACTTATAATCGATAATAATAAAAGATTATTTAATTTAAGTCATTTAATTCCACTTATTTTGCAAAAAAACTAAAGCGTGAATTACCTGTCTGTTGAAAATATATCTAAATCGTATGGTGAAAGGGTCCTGTTTAAGAATATTTCCTTCGGAATAAACTCGGATCAAAAAATAGGATTTGTCGCTAAAAACGGCACGGGCAAAACATCACTCCTCAACATACTTTCCGGTGAAGATACCCCCGATGAGGGCAAGGTGGTATTCAGAAAAAATCTGAAGGTTTCGTTTCTTTCGCAAGAACCAAATCTCGATCCGAAATTAACTGTCGAAGAAACGATCTTCGCTTCCGAAAACCCTATTTTAAAGGTTATAGCTTCGTACGAGAAGGCACTTCAAAATCCGGACGATACGGAGGCCTATCAGGTGGCATTCGACGCAATGGATGCAAACAATGCGTGGGATTTTGAAACCCGGTACAAACAAGTTCTCTTTAAACTAAAACTGGAAGATCTCTCCCAAAAGGTATCTAACCTTAGCGGCGGACAAAAAAAACGCTTAGCGCTCGCTAATGCATTGTTAACTCAGCCGGACCTGTTGATCATGGATGAGCCCACAAACCATTTAGATCTGGAAATGATAGAATGGTTGGAAGCACTTTTCGCCAAGGAGAATTTTACACTTTTTATGGTCACCCACGACCGCTATTTTCTGGAACGGGTTTGTAATGAAATCGTAGAACTTGACGAGGGAAATCTTTATAGCTATAAAGGAAATTACAGTTATTACCTCAAAAAAAGGGAGGCGCGAATAGAAACCGAAGCTACCGAAACCGGAAAAGCAAAGCAACTGTACAAACAAGAATTGGAATGGATGCGCAGACAGCCAAAAGCCCGTACCACCAAGAGTAAGTCGCGTATCGACGACTTTCACGAAATAAAATCGAGAGCGAGCAAGCGGCGAAACGACCACGAAGTACAACTTGAACTTAATATGGAACGCCTGGGTACTAAAGTGGTTGAACTTCATAATATATCAAAGTCGTATGGCGATAAAGAGCTGTTCAAAAAATTCGATTATAACTTTATTCACGGAGAGCGCATTGGTATTATTGGAAAAAATGGGACCGGAAAATCTACTTTCCTAAATATTTTAACAGGGGGGCTGAAGCCCGATAGTGGAAAAGTGGTTATTGGAGATACGGTAAAGTTTGGCTACTACACTCAGGGCGGAATAAAAAGTAAAGAAGGTCAGAAGGTAATTGACGTGATCCGCGAATTTGGAGACTATATCCCGTTAAAAAAGGGTAGGCAGATATCTGCCGGACAATTGCTGGAACGTTTTTTATTCGACAGGAAAAAGCAATATGACTATGTAGAGAAGTTGAGCGGTGGAGAACGTAAAAGGCTTTATTTATGTACGGTGTTAATTCAGAATCCAAATTTTTTAATTTTAGACGAACCCACTAACGATCTTGACATTGTAACGCTCAATGTGTTGGAGAACTTTTTACTGGATTTTCCGGGTTGTCTAATTGTGGTCTCTCACGATCGTTATTTTATGGATAAGATCGTAGATCACTTATTCGTATTTAAAGGAGAGGGTGTTATTCAGGATTTCCCGGGTAATTATTCAGATTATAGAATCTATGACAATAGTAATGATTCAGAAAAAAATACTGAAACTAAAAAAATCGACAGCAAACCCAAAAACGATTGGAAGGCAAATAACGATAAGGTCAAACTAAGTTACACCGAACAGAAAGAGTACCAAAAATTAGAAAAGGAGATCGCTAAACTTGAAAAGGAACGCGAAGATCTGCAGAATAAATTTGCCACTGAAGGTTGGGATGGGGAAGAAATTGACAAACAATCGAAGAAATTACAAGATATTATAGACGCAATTGATGCTAAAACAGAACGCTATTTCGAATTAATGGAGAAGCTCGAAGCCTGAGAACTTAATTAGCAAGCGATATAGAAAGGAAAGGAAACCAAAAATCCTTGATCATCATTCTCGAGTCTTATGTTTTTCACTCACACTATGTATCACCAAATAAAATCGTATTTAAAGTTCTTAATTCGCTCTAGCAATGAGCACGGAATTCACTCGCCCTTTGTATATGATCTAATCACAAAATGCTTTTACGACAAAACAAAATATCCCGAATACGCTCTCCTGAAAAAGTATAGACAAGAACTTGAAAATTCTAACGAATCTATTAATGTGACCGACTTTGGCGCGGGTTCTCGGGTTTTTAAAGATGGGAAAAGGCCCGTTAAGGCAATTGCAAAAAATGCGGGGGTTCCTCCAAAGAGACAGCGCTTATTATTTAGGATCACTCGCTATTTTAAACCCGATACGGTGCTCGAATTAGGGACATCTTTGGGGTTAGGAACCGTTGCCATTGCACTTGGAAATACGTCCTCTAAAGTAAATACAGTTGAAGGTTGTGAAAGTACGGCTAAAATTGCAACCAATATGTTTACAGCTTTTAAACTGAGTAATGTAGCGATGTACAATACGACATTTGAGAAGTTTTTTTCTTCGGAAAAGTTAGAGGGACATTATGATCTAACTTATATTGATGGAAATCACAATAAAGCAATGACCCTTCAGTATTTTAAGTTGCTTCTGAAACAGGTTACAAATGATTCGGTATTAATATTCGATGATATATATTGGAGTTCGGAAATGACTGAAGCCTGGCAGGAAATAATCGCTCATCCCGATGTCACTGTTTCAATAGACACTTTTTATTTAGGCTTCGTTTTTTTCCGAAGAGAACAAAAAAAACAACATTTCAACATTCGTTTGTAACAAGCGCGTAGTGACTGCGTCTTATGGGAAAAACCAGTATCTTGCATACTAGAAAAAAACCGTCCAAAATTATATGAGTTTAGTCATAAAAATTCGAGGAATTAAAAGAGATTTCCCTTTGGGACAAGAGATTGTAAAGGTTCTAAAAGGAATTGATCTGGATATAGAGAAGGGTGAATATGTAGCGCTAATGGGTCCGTCGGGATCAGGAAAATCAACTTTAATGAATCTTTTGGGCTGTTTAGATACCCCAACAGCGGGTTCTTACGAGCTTAACGGAAAAGATGTTAGTAATATGACCGACGATGATCTGGCAGAAATTAGAAATAAGGAGATCGGTTTTGTATTTCAGACTTTTAATTTACTTCCCAGAACAACGGCTTTAGAGAATGTTGCCTTACCAATGATCTACGCGGGAGCATCGAAAGCAGATCGGAAAATTAGAGCCGAAGAGGTACTAACCGACGTTGGTTTAGCAGATAGAATGGACCATAAACCCAATCAGTTATCCGGTGGACAACGTCAGAGAGTAGCCGTTGGAAGGGCTCTGGTAAATAAGCCGTCCATAATTTTAGCCGATGAGCCTACGGGAAATTTAGATTCAAAAACTTCATTGGAGATCATGAACCTTTTCGATGAGATCCACCGATCCGGTAATACCGTGATCCTGGTAACACACGAAGAAGAAGTAGCAGAACATGCCCACCGTGTAATACGCTTACGCGATGGAATGATAGAGAGCGACACTAGAAAGAAGTGAATGGTGAATGGTGAACTGTGAGCGGTGAACTGTGAGTGGTGAGTGGTGAACTGTGAATGGTGAACTGTGAATGGGGAACCCGCTCCTGTCCTTTGTTTTCAAACTCTTGTCTCCGCATTCCTGATCCTTCTGCAACCCCAGGGCACACTTCAGACTTTTCCCCGCTACTCTTTTGCTATAAACGTTCCTTCCCGTATCTTTGAATATGGATTTTTTAGACCTTTCCAATCCCATTCTTTTAGTTGTAGGCGGTATCGTTTTATTGCTGGTCCTTTATATGTGGAATAAACAGAACACTAAGACAATTAGAAAAAGACGTCAGCGTAATTTTAGAAAGAATTACTACGACAAGAAGAATAAAGGCACACAAGACAATATTTAAAAACAACTCCAACCAGTTATAAAGAAGGATGAAAATATACACAAAAACAGGTGACAAAGGGAGCACGGCACTATTTGGCGGCACTAGAGTACCAAAATATCATATCAGAATTGAGAGTTATGGTACAGTAGACGAACTAAATTCACATATAGGTTTAATTAGAGATCAGGAAATTGATGCGAGATCTAAAGAAATTCTAATTCATATTCAGGATAAGTTGTTCACGCTAGGCGCAATTTTGGCGACCGATCCGGAAAAAGAACTTTTAAAAAGTGGGAAGGAACGTCTTAATATTCCTAAGATCGAAATGGAAGACATTGCACTGTTGGAGACTGAAATGGATGTAATGAATGAGGACCTTCCTCCTATGACCAATTTTGTTTTACCCGGGGGACATACAACCGTGTCATATTGTCACATTGCACGTTGTGTTTGCCGTCGATCCGAGCGTTTGGCGTCGTTATTACATAGTGAAGAACCTATAGATGAACGGGTTTTAATGTACCTTAATAGACTATCTGACTATCTCTTTGTACTGGCACGGAAATTGACTTATCACCTGCAAGCTGAAGAAATTAAATGGGTTCCTAAGAAGCTATAGTTAAAGAGAAAATAATTTCTTTTTAATACATTGATTTCCAATGCTTTAATTACGTTCTTAAAAATATAGTAGAAATAATTACGATTTTCCTTGACTTTTTAATCTAAAAAATTATTTTTGCAGAAAATTAAAACCCTTACGTACTATGTACTGGACATTAGAATTAGCGTCTTATTTAAGTGATGCACCTTGGCCGGCAACGAAAGACGAACTTATCGATTACGCGATAAGAACTGGAGCTCCACTAGAGGTGGTAGAAAACCTTCAAGCAATTGAAGACGAAGGCGACTCGTATGATTCGATCGAAGAAATTTGGCCAGATTATCCAACAGATGAGGATTATCTTTGGAATGAAGATGAATATTAATGTTATTTATAGCATTTAAATAATAAAGTATAAAAGTCTCTTTTTTGAGGCTTTTTTTTTGCTCAAAAAACAACTATAAAAACAACGAACCTTTTGGCAATCTTGTTTTTTTAAAGTTTTTTTGCATGAACATTGGCAGCAATGTTTCAACCGTATAAAAGAAACTCGTTCTTAGCAACGATTCAATAATAAAATTATAATCATGGGAATTTTAGATAGTGTATTAAAAGTTTTCGTAGGAGATAAATCCAAGAAAGATATTGGCGACATTCAGCCATTAGTGAATGAAGTAAAAAAACATGAAGCTGCACTGGAAAAGCTCTCATTAGACGAGCTTAGATCTAAATCTGATGCCTTCCGAAGTATCATAAAAGAAGATCAAAAAGAAATTCAGGAAAAAATAGATCAGCTTCAAAAAGACGCTGATGTAATGGAAGATATCGACAAGAAAGAAGATATCTATAACGAGATCGACGCCTTAAAAAAAGAACGCTACGAAATTGAAAAAGAATCACTCAATAAGATCCTTCCTGAGGCTTTCGCTGTGGTTAAAGAAACCGCCAAGCGTTTTAAAGACAATGAAACTCTAGTTGTTACGGCAAATGCTTTCGACAGAGAAATTTCCGGCGAAAAAGACTATGTCACCTTAGACGGTGATAAAGCTATTTGGCAAAACTCCTGGGATGCTGCCGGGAAAGAAGTAACCTGGGATATGGTTCATTATGATGTACAGCTTATTGGAGGTATCGCTTTGCACCAGGGGAAGGTAGCAGAAATGCAAACTGGGGAAGGTAAAACCTTAGTAGCAACTCTCCCAATGTATCTTAATGCACTGGCAGGAAATGGTGTGCACTTAGTTACGGTAAACGATTATCTGGCAAAACGTGATAGTGCGTGGATGGCACCTATTTTTCAATTTCACGGGATTAGTGTAGATTGTATAGATTACCACCAACCCAACTCGGCTGCCCGAAGAAAAGCATACAACGCAGATATTACTTACGGAACTAATAACGAATTTGGTTTCGACTACCTACGTGATAATATGGCGCACGCGCCCGAAGATCTGGTTCAGCGTCCGCACCACTACGCCATTGTTGATGAGGTAGATAGTGTATTGATCGATGATGCCCGTACCCCTTTGATCATTTCCGGACCCGTTCCACAAGGTGATCGTCACGAATTCAACGAATTAAAACCAAAGATCGCAGACATTGTAGCCGTACAGAAAAAATATCTTACGGGAGTTCTTGCCGAAGCTAAAAAATTAATTAGTGAAGGTGATATTAAAGAAGGTGGATTTCAATTGCTACGAGTATATCGAGGTATTCCGAAGAACAAAGCACTTATTAAATTTCTTTCGGAAGAAGGAGTAAGACAAATTCTTCAGAAGACAGAGAATCAATATATGGCAGACAACAATCGTGAAATGCCAAAAGTTGACGCAGAACTTTACTATGTTATCGATGAGAAGAACAATCAAATAGAACTTTCAGATAAAGGGGTTAATTATCTGTCGGGAGATGACGATCCCGATTTCTTTGTAATGCCTGAAATTGGAACCGAGATCGCCAAAATTGAAGCCCAGGGCCTTTCTTCCGAAGAAGAAGCAAATTTAAAAGAAGAGCTTTTTAGAGAATTTGGCGTAAAAAGCGAACGTATTCACACGCTCAATCAATTACTGAAAGCATACTCGCTGTTTGAAAAAGACACTCAGTATGTAGTAATGGATAACAAGGTGATGATCGTTGATGAACAAACCGGACGTATTATGGACGGTAGAAGATATAGCGATGGATTACACCAGGCGATAGAGGCCAAAGAAAATGTAAAGATCGAAGCTGCAACCCAGACGTTTGCAACCGTAACGCTTCAAAATTACTTTAGAATGTATAATAAGCTGTCCGGGATGACCGGTACAGCCGTGACCGAAGCAGGTGAACTTTGGGAGATCTACAAGTTAGATGTGGTAGAAATACCTACTAACAGACCCATTGCACGTGACGATAGAGATGATAAAATTTACAAAACAAAGCGTGAAAAATACAATGCAGTAATTGATGAAGTTGTAGAACTTTCTAATGCCGGAAGACCGGTACTAATTGGTACAACCTCGGTTGAAATTTCCGAATTATTAAGTAGGATGTTGAGCATTAGAAACATTCAGCATAATGTATTGAATGCGAAAATGCACAAACGCGAAGCAGATATCGTTGCGGAGGCTGGTAATGCCGGAATCGTTACGATCGCAACCAATATGGCGGGTCGTGGTACGGATATTAAGTTAAGTGACGCGGTAAAAGAGGCTGGCGGACTAGCAATTGTTGGTACAGAAAGACATGATTCACGTCGTGTAGACAGACAGCTACGGGGACGTTCGGGGAGACAGGGAGATCCGGGTAGTTCTCAGTTTTACGTATCGCTGGAAGATAATTTAATGCGTCTCTTCGGAAGTGAACGAATTGCAAAAATGATGGACCGTATGGGCTTGAAGGAAGGGGAAGTAATTCAGCATTCTATGATCTCCAAATCTATTGAACGAGCTCAAAAGAAGGTTGAAGAGAATAACTTCGGGATCCGTAAGCGACTGTTAGAATACGACGATGTGATGAATGCACAGCGTGAGGTTGTTTACAAACGTCGTTATCATGCGTTATTCGGAGAACGTTTACGTGTAGATGTTGCTAATATGATCTATGATACTTCGGAAATTATAGCAGAAACGAATAAGATGGCTCAGGATTATAAGAATTTTGAGTTCGAATTAATACGTTATTTCTCTATGAGTTCGCCTATTTCTGAAGCAGAATTCGAAAGAATGGATGCTAAGGAGATCTCAGGAAAAGTTTATAAGGCTGCTTATACGCATTATCAAAATAAAATGGAACGCAGTGCAGAAATTGCGTATCCTGTAATTAAGAATGTTTACGAAACTCAAAAGGATAAGTACAAGCGAATTCTGGTACCGTTTACAGACGGTATTAAGACACTGAATGTTGCCACCGATCTGGAAAAGGCATACGAAACTCAAGGAAAACAATTGATCACAGATTTTGAGAAGAACATTACTCTTGCCATCATTGATGATGCCTGGAAAACGCATCTTCGTAAAATGGATGAGTTAAAGCAATCGGTACAGTTAGCGGTTCACGAACAAAAAGATCCGTTACTGATTTACAAATTTGAAGCTTTCGAATTGTTTAAAGCGATGATCGAAAAAGTGAATAAAGATGTTCTGTCGTTCTTATTTAAAGGTGAATTACCACAGGAAAATCAGCAGCAGATTCAGGAAGCCCGTTCGGTTCGACCTAAAGAAAAGCTGAACGAACAGAAAGAGGAAATTCCTAATATGGACGAACGTGCAGCCGAAGCAAGAGCTGCCGGAAACACGCAATCTCAGAGACAGCAAGTAACAGAGACCATTGTAAGAGAACAGCCTAAAATTGGTCGTAATGACAAAGTGACCATTAAGAATGTTATGAGCGGTGAAAGTAAGGAGCTAAAGTATAAGCAAGCACTTCCATTGTTGAACAAAGGTGAGTGGGTGCTTACAGATCATTAACAGGAATAATGACTAGCTTATATATTGGCTTCTATAATCCAATGTTATAGAGGTCAATTATATTATTATCTTGATTCAAGATTTTTAGTATCTTCGGAATAAAACTAAACCGACCTACTTTGGAACATTTTAAAATAGAAGTTAAATGGGCAATTGTTTTTACTATTCTGTCCTTAGCTTGGATGCTATTGGAAAAAACTTTGGGCTGGCATGATGAGCAAATTGCAGATCATTTTTGGTTAACCTTGTTATTTTTACCCTTTGCGATATTAATGTATATTCTGGTAATGCGAGAAAAACGCCGTAGATTCTTCAATAGAACTCTTACGTGGCGTCAAGGTTTTATTACGGGTTTGAAAATGGCTGTTTTTGTAGCGCTGTTATCTCCTTTGGCTCAATATATCACACACAATTACATCACTCCGGAATACTTTAATAATGTTATCGAATACTCGATCACGAACGAATTAATGACTATAAAAAAAGCAAATGAGTATTTTAATATTAATAACTATATGATGCAATCTGCAATTGGTGCTCTGGGAGGTGGATTGGTCATATCTGCGCTGGTTGCCATTTTTATGAAAAGAAGTAGAAATGAGAAAATAGAAAACACTGCATCGAGTGCTTCAAATTCGGATCGTTAACCGTTCATTAACCCAATGGACTAACATAAATCTTTATTTTCGTCACATAATTAAATCTAAGTTGTGATGAAGAAATTACTTTTACTTGTAACTTTCTTTGTACCCAATTGTTGGTTGAATCCAGTGCAGAGGAAGCAAGACAAAGACCTTTAAACTTATTAAAGAGTAGTTAGTTAATTTTTATAATTTTTAATTATTAGGTAAAGCCTTCGGAAGTTTTCCGGAGGCTTTTTTTATTTAGTCTCTGATAAAATATTTTTTCAGTAAGGGGATTTCCAGTAAAAACAGTGCTAAAAAGGTAAGGGCATAACCAGAGATCTTTGTAATATGCAATTCAGGAAGGGAAAAACTGGAATTCAATTTTTCAATTATATATAAAGAATTCAAGGAAATTTCGCTGGCTAAAGGATAAAAGTAAAGTAGAATTGCTCCTAAAAAACAAAGCACCCCTAATAATAACCAGACTTTCCCGGAAATAAGCGGTTGATAAGGTTTCACAGGAATTTCTGAATAAACAGCGTGCATAACACTTTTCTTAAAATCAACCGAAGGGGATTCCAGACCTGCGTCTTTAATAAGATTCCGGATTATTTTATCTTGTTCTTTAAATTGCTCTTCCATTGTTATTCGATATTTCCGGCAGTATAGCATGTTTGAGTAAAGAAAACATTTTTTTTCTGCTTCGATATAGTTTTATTTTAATATTATCTACTGAAAGGTTTGTTATCGCAGCTATTTCTTTTACAGAACGTTCTTCAAAATAATACAATGTTACTATAGCTGCTTCTTGTTCGGGAAGTTTCAGAATGCACTTACCAATCATCTTTGAACGTTCTAGTTTTTCCATTTTCTCTAAAGCATTTTCGGATAAATCTGAATCTCCCTCCGTTATTCCTTCAATAAGTTCTGTCGCCTGGTACTTTTTATTTTTCCGAAGAGAATCTAACGCCTTTCGGTATGCAATACTATACAACCAACTTGAAAACTTTGCCTCTCCCCTATAACTATCCAAGGATTGGAACGCCTTTAAAAAAGTATCCTGTGCCACTTCCTCTGCCTCTTGGCGTACCTTAACCATGCGATATATTATAGTAAATACAAAGTCCTGATATCGGTCCACTAGAAAACCAAAGGCTCGGGTTTCGCCGTTTAACGTTCTTTCTATGTAATGTTGGTCGGTGGCTGTGCTCATTTTATGATAAGACGTTCAATCTACAGAAATGGTTACATAAAAGAAGAAAAGTTTTGGGTCTTGTGGTTCTTTCCTAAGCATAAAGAAACGTGCACCTTAACAAGAAAGTAAAAAATAATTGTAACCTAATTTAAAAATACGTCGTCTTAGGTTTAAACAAGTTCATTAATCAATTAAAAGCAGCATTATGGAAGTATTAATAGTAGGAATTATTTTCGGTGTCATTTTTGGCATTTTTTATCTGTTCGTTTCGGCACGAAATCGAGAGCGACTCGCTCTAATTGAAAAAGGTGCAGACGCTTCTATTTTTTATGGAAAGGATAGAAAGGTAACCCCTATGTGGAAAGTTATAGTTATTAATTTGGCACTGTTGTTAATGGGAATTGGAGTAGGAATATTTATCGCTGCAATTTTACATTATAATATGGGAGTTGAGGAAGAAATCGCTTTCCCGGGAACCATCTTTTTAATGGCGGGAATTGGACTCTTTTTAGGCTTCTACTTTACCAAAAAACTAAACGAAGACGCTTAAACCAACTCTATTTTTAGTAAAAAGGCCATTACGGAAATTTGATCAATTTTCTTAATGGCTTTTTTATCACTTATAAAGTGTAGAACAAAGCCATCGTAAGGATCTTATTTCTCAGGAAAACAGGTTCGTTTTTCAGAAATTAACGTGAAGAGATCATTTAGGCATTTAATATACTTTCAACAGTGTAGAAATTAAAACAAAGGCATCAAAAAAATTAGCTGAAGCTTGGAAATATAATTGGAAAGTAAAGAGTTAAGAATTAATGGGGCGATAGGTGTAAAGGAAATGATTGTAATTTTCTCTTCCGAGTTACATTCATCTTAAGCGGTGAAGGCATTGCTATTTAGTTATTAAGTTTTACATTGCTGTAGCTCGCGTTTATCCTAACCGCTTTCTGACTCTTTGTTCTAAAAAATCCATTGAGGATCACTCTTCCGCCATTCACATTTTTATCGATTTCAAGCGATGCAGGAGCACTGAAAGGAGATTTCTTTCCGTTAAAATAAAATGAAAATGCTGTATTGGGAAGTTGAATGGTCGCATCGGTATTTTCTAATGAAACGTCTATTAATTTAAAGTCGTTAGAAACATTATTGATAAATAAGTTTCCGAAGGAACCCGAGAGCATCGCATTATTATTCACTGTATTTATTTTAACATTGCTCGAATTTGCTTCCAAATTGATATCTTTCACTGTATTTATTTTACAATCTTCCACATAATTTACCTTTAGTCTTCCATTTATCCAATCATTTACCGAAACCGGTGCATAGGAAGCATTGATGAGGGTTTCACCCCCATCAATACTATTAGCTACAAATGTTGAATAATTGAAGTTTGCTTTGATATTATAAGCGTCTGCCATTTTTACTTCCCCATGGCGCACATTGATATCGGTTTTAACTCCTTTGGGCATACGAATGATTAGTTTCTTTCTTGCCTTCGGAAATAATTTATTTCCTTTTTTAGAACTCTGAATAAAAATAGTTTTATTTCCATGTTCATCCGTCTTTACTTCTTTCTTGTAATCGCCATCATAGTGATCATCAAATTGCTCTGCCCACTTCTCTATATCTCTTCCTAAGCTTTCGCCCCATTGTTCCATTTCTTTTCCAAAGTTTTCACCCCAGGCTTCCATTTTCTTACCAAATTCTTCGCCCCACTTCTCCATTTTCATTTCAAACTCAGGGCCAAAATTTTGTTCAAATTCTCTTCCGAAGTTATCACCCCACTCTTCCATTACCTTCTCAAAACCATCTGCCCATTTGTCAAGATCTGCCAGCCATGCATCTGTATCACGAACAGAAACATTAGTTCCGTATTTCTTGTTTAATTTTGCAACGTAACCTTTCTTATCCTGATCGTATTTCTCACGATCGAAAGTCATAGACCCGTGATTGTTGAAGTTATAATTTGTATAATGGTCTCCGGATTTAATACTTGGTCTTTCATTAGAAAATGGCCAACTAGGTATTTTCTTATATTCTGGCACATCGGGAACGACAATATTCCAATTCATATTTGCTAATTCATCGAAAATAGGCATGTCTTTTAGTGCCTCCAAACCTTCTAAATGCTGTAACGATTCCAATTCGTTAAAATCCTCTATAAATTCGGTGTCATTCCAAAGGCTTCCTTTACTTGAGGTAATCACAACTTTTTTACTATTGCCAAGAACATCTAGATCCCAATTTTTAAAGATTTCTTTCTTTTCTTTTTCTGAAAGTTTATCGCCTTCAATGTAGGCTTCTACTTCCACTCGGTCTTTATTCCAGGTTTCGAAAACTACATCTGTATGAGATGTGTTAACTGAAACCAACACATCGCTACCCACGTTAAAACTTTCTACATGGCGATTTTGTGCGACTACAATGGGCGCAAGAAGCAATATTACAATTGCGGTGATCTTATGACTGAATACTACTATATTGTTCATTTTCTAAATTTTTAAGTTCTTTTAATTTGTTTTTTAGTTTGAACAGCAAATCCAAACGTAATTTCAAATTATCGATCAAAGCAGTGATGGTTTCCTCTGTAGGACCTACTTCGTTCAATTCGGCACTTAAACGGGTATATTCTGTATCCAATTCGTTTAACCGAACCATATACCCATCAATAACTTCTTTATTCTCATCGTTAATTTGCAGTGTCGACAACTGCACATTGATTCCGGTTAAGTAAAAATCTTCCACTTTTTTCAGATCCGGCGAAATATCTCCCAAAGTAATCTGTGCGACTTCTGTTTTTTGCTCTTTTACGTTATTTGTATTGTCGACAATAGCATTCGTGTTTTCTTTAGATAATTGTTGATATCCAAAAAATCCAACACCAAAAGCTACCACGACCATAGCCGCGATCTTTAACCAGAAGAAGGATTCATTCTTCTTTTCAGTAAAATTTTTGTCTAATTTCTCTTGAAATCGCGCTTCATGTCCTTCAGACAAGCGCGGTTCTGTAGGGCAGTGCTCTTTCATTAATTTTCTAATATCCTGTGCCATATCGCAAATGTTTAAGTGTTTCTTTCAATTTTACTTTTCCTCTGTGAAGGTTTGTCCGAGATACATTTTCAGAAATAGATAGAATTCCTGAAATCTCTTCGTGATCGTAACCTTCCATTAAATACAACTTCACCACCATCTTATAATTTTCAGGTAAGGCTTCAATTGCATCGCAAATTTCTGCTGCGGTAACCTCATCATCAACTTCCCAATCCGTATCATCATCGGCTATATGCAATGTTTCTTCGTTTAAATCCTGTACATCAAGTTTTCTGGCTTTAATCGCGTCAAGACAAGTATTGATAACAATTCTTTTTAGCCAGGCTCCAAAGGTGACGTCGCCTTTAAACTGACTTATTTTCTGAAACGCTTTAATAAACGCTTCCTGCATTGCATCTTCTGCCGCGGCAGTGTCCTTCATATATCGCTGAGCTACAATGAACATTCCGTCGCAATACTGCTTGTACAAAGCCATTTGCGCTTTAGGATTGTTATCCTTGCATTGTTCAACAAGTAATGTATTAGACAAAACTGATGGTTTTTTTGGTTGCTGTTCGGTTAAAAGACGACACAAAAATCACAATGTGTCAAAATCTTAACTTTTTTTAACTTAAAAAAAATATAAAGTTGAGAAAAAGCCTACGTAAATAGACTAAATTGTAGTGAATCTAAATATTATGGAACAAAAATACACTGATTTTGACAAATTAAATCGACTGTTGGTGACGAGTTTTGGGGCCGAGAAATTTTATTATAATGCCGCTCAGGACGCTCATAAATCTGAACTAAAGCGATTCTTCAATTATATGGCTGTCGAAAGAAATAAGATGAGCCATAGTATTTCTAATGAACTTCGTTCAAGGGGCATTGAACCGCTAAAAAATGATATTGAGAAAGGAAATGTTGATCGTGACTGGCATCAGATTAAAGAAGCCTTAGAGAACTTTGATGCTATTTCTATGATTAATCAGTGCATTGCGAAGGACAAATTCAACATTCGAAAAATTGATGAAATGCTTGAGACTAAGGCACTGCCACAGGAAGTACTAACATTACTCGAGACTCAAAGGACCCAATTAGATTGGTATATTAAACAGGCTGAACAGCACAAGATTAATCCATTTAAAAAAGAGGCTGCTACCCGTGATGAATTTTTCCGGGAAAATAATTCAGAAAAACATTCAACGACTAAAGATTCAATTAAAATTATTGATATTAAAGCCGGATAAATAAACCTCCGTGATCACGGAGGTTTATTTCCAGAATATTTTCTATTCGTCCAACATTAAATTTAAAGTTACCGTAATATTATCTCTGGTCGCTTTAGAAAACGGACAAATTTCGTGGGCTTTATTAATTAATTCTTCTCCGGTTTTAACATCTACGCCCGGAATGTAACAATCCAGCGTTGCTTCTAAAAACGCGCCATCTTCGTCTTCACAAAACCCTATAGTTGCCGTTACGCTAAAGTCACTTGAAAGCTCAACACGCTTCTTTTTGGCGATTACTTGTACAGCACCACCAAAGCATGCAGCATAGGCGCTTCCAAAAAGTTGTTCAGGATTAACGCCAGCACCACCATCACCGCCCATTGATTTTGGCACAGATAGGTTTAAGTCTAGTTTCCCGTCTTCTGTAGTTACATGTCCTGCTCTACCTCCTACTGCTGTTGATGTGGCTTCATATAAAGTTTTCATAATTTCAATTTTTAAAGGGTTCGAAAAGAATGAAGATACCAATGAAATCTGGCTTTTTAAAAACTATATTCATAAAATTGTCATAAATTCACTTCGTGGCAAAAAACAAGAAACATAGTAGTGCGCTAACAAACATACAAGGTGTCGAACAGCCGACCTCGATAAACTTTTCTGCTGCAGAAAACCTTAAGAAGCATCGTAAAAAAACTCCCTCATCCAAAGAATTAATTGAAGGTATTACCACAGGTGATAAAACGGCATTAAGCCGCGGAATTACTTTAATAGAGAGCACAGCAGCAAAACACCAAATACAGGCAAAAGAGGTTATTGAGGGGTGCTTACCCTTCGCTAACAAATCGTTCCGAATTGGCATTACGGGCGTGCCCGGCGTTGGAAAAAGCACATTTATTGAGCAATTTGGCAAACTGTTGGTTTCCGAAGGAAAAAAGGTCGCCGTTCTTGCTGTAGACCCTAGTAGTTCTCTTAGCAAAGGAAGTATACTTGGCGATAAAACACGGATGGAGGAACTTGTAAAAGAAAAGAATGCTTTTATTAGACCCTCGGCTAGTGGTGAATCTCTAGGAGGAGTTGCACGGAAGACACGAGAAGCAATAATTTTATGTGAAGCCGCAGGTTTCGACTCAATTATTATTGAGACCGTGGGTGTGGGGCAAAGTGAAACTGCTGTTCATTCTATGACCGACTTCTTTTTACTTTTAAAACTTGCCGGTGCCGGGGATGAATTGCAAGGTATTAAGCGCGGAATTATGGAAATGGCCGATGCTATTGTAATCAACAAAGCCGATGGAGAGAATATAAAAGCTGCAAAATTAGCAAAAACTGAGTTCAATCGCGCACTGCATTTATATCCTATAAAAGAAAGCAACTGGAAACCAAAAGCACTGACTGTCAGTTCTTTAAATAATAAAGGAATAGATGATATTTTAAAAATGTGTGAGGCTTATTTGTTATTAACCGTTAAAAACGGATATTTTCAAAAGAAAAGACTGGAGCAAAATAAATTCTGGTTACTACAAACTATTGAACAACGATTAAAAAGTGATTTTTTCGGAAACCCCACTGTAGCAAAAGAACTGAAAAAACAATTAAAACTTCTCGATTCGGGCAAAACAACACCTTTTGAAGCCGCCAATCTACTCCTTTCTATCAATTAATTTCACATTGAATACTCGGGTGCATTGCTGGTAGATGCGTCGATTGATAACTTATATTCTTAAATAACCACCTATTTTGATCTATTAAGAACAAAAACTACAATAATGTATTTTTAAACCACACTAATTGTGCTTCCAAGCCCTGCTTTAACGAAGTTTTAGGGTCGTAATTGAGCAAACGACGAGCCTTGTCAATATTCGCTTTAGTACGAGATTGATCACCTGGACGAGCCGGCTTTTTTTCTATTTCAATCTTAACATCAAGTATGTCTTCAACTGTTTTGATACCGGTCTTAGTGGTATTCTCCTCTTCGGTTCCAAGGTTAAAAACTTCCCCATTACAAACAGCTTCCTTTCCAATTACACTTACTATTCCGTCCACAATATCCTGAACATATGTAAAACTACGTAGGTGCTCTAAACTACCCTCATATAGAGGAAAAGACTTTTTGTTTAACCCACAATCTATTAATCGGGTGTATAACTTATCGGGGCGTTCTCTTGGTCCGTACACCGAATATAATCGTAAGGAACAACTCTGCAATAGTCCCCTTCTCGAATAGGCTAACACCAGTTGTTCGGCTGCTAATTTCGTAACTCCATACCATGACGCAGGTAATGGGGCTTGGTCCTCGGTCAAGGTAGCGTATAATCCATAAATTGAAGAAGTCGCAATATTTACAAAGAAAGGCTTCTTCTGTAACAATTCTATAGCATCTAACATGCGTTGTGTCGCCACCACATTATTAGTAATATAATCGTCAAAACTGCTGGTAACTGCAATTCCGGGTTGGGCGGCGAAATGAAAAATATAGTCAATATCTTCTGTGATTACTTCTGAAAGTTCCTCTTTGCGGAGATCCATAGTAACCATTTCTACACCCTTCTCTTCAATTTCCCTGGCATTTATTTCTTTTAATCGGAAATCGTAATAGGGCGAAAAATTATCCACACCTATTACCGAATGTCCCAAAGAAACTAATCTTTCAGCCGTGTGTGACCCTATAAATCCCGCAGCACCTGTGACTAATATTTTCATTCAGTATAGTTATTCAATATTTAAAATCCGGATGTCAATAGGCTAAATTAAGCTCCCATAATAATCCTGCATTTCAATCTGCCAATGGCATCCAACTTCAAAAATACCATCTTTTTAACGGTTCTATTTTAATAATCTTCAAATTGTTTAAAAAAGAAATACTTTTGCAGAAATATTTTACCTATCCATATGTACGAATTTACCATAATTGTTCCTGTCTATAATGAGGAAGACAACCTGGAACGTGTTGAAAAGGAATTGCTAGCCTACACAAAAATTGCTTCAAAGAAAACAGCAATTCTCTTTGTTAACGATGGGTCAAAAGATGAGAGCGAAAGGTTAATAGCTACCATCTGCAGTAGAAATGAGGCTTTCCATTACATAAACTTCAAGGAAAACAGAGGGTTAAGCGCGGCGATTAAAGCAGGATTTGATCACGTTGAAACTGACTTAGTAGGATATATCGATTCCGATTTGCAAACAGCACCCGAAGATTTTAACTTGTTACTAGAACATATTGATGAATATGATCTGGTGACCGGAGTACGCTCCAACCGAAAAGATTCTTTTGTAAAAAATATGTCCTCAAAAATTGCTAACGGTATACGACGTGCTTTCACGCATGACGGAATGGATGACACCGGCTGTCCTTTAAAAGTTATAAAAACCAGCTACGCAAAAAGAATTCCTATGTTTAAAGGACTGCATCGATTTCTTCCCGCGATGATCCTCCTTCAAAACGGAAAAGTTTTGCAAGTAACCGTACAACATTTTCCAAGAATCGCAGGAACAGCTAAATTTGGCTTGTGGAACCGACTGCTGGGCCCCTTGATGGATTGCTTTGCTTACCTTTGGATGAAGAAAAAATATATAAACTACGAGGTTAAAAGTAAAGGATGAGTAATTGGGCGATCTATGCAATTGGATTTCTAGCACAAATTCTCTTTTCAGGAAGACTATTGGTTCAATGGATCCTTTCAGAAAAAAGCAAACGCGTTGTTACCCCCTCCCTTTTCTGGAAATTAAGCCTATTCGCTTCCTTTTTACTATTTGTCTATGGGTATCTCCGTGACGATTTTGCTATTATGCTAGGGCAGGCTCTTACCTACTTTATTTACATTAGAAACTTACACCTTCAGGGACAGTGGCAAAAAGCTCCTAAATTATTACAATGGTTTTTATTAATTTTTCCAATCCTGATTGTCATCTATACTTATAATAATGGTGAATACGATATAGAACAGTTGTTTAGAAATAAGGATATTCCATTTTGGTTACTAACTCTGGGAATAGTATCTCAAATTATTTTTACCCTGCGTTTTATTTATCAATGGATGTATTCAGAAAAAACAAAAACCTCGCAACTCCCGTTTGGATTCTGGCTAATGAGCGTTATTGGAGCCTCACTCATCTTAACCTATGCGATCTTTAGAAAAGATCCGGTTTTATTTGTAGGCCATGTTGCAGGCTTAATAATCTATATAAGAAATATATTTATCTGGAAAAAACAAATAAATGCAGCAACTGAAAAATAACCATATCCTTATACTAGTTTTTACCTGTTTCGCGATCTTCTTTGTAAACCTTGATGCGATTTATGTGAATATTATGGAAGCCCGTAATTTTACCACAGCCAGAGAAATGCTAAACGATGGCAACTGGATTCTTACTACACTAAATGGAGAAGCGCGCTATCAAAAACCACCACTGCCAACCTGGCTCGCTGCACTATCGGCCGGGGTATTCGGACTGAAGAGCTTAACCGCCTTACGATTACCTTCGGCAATGGTAACGCTGCTTTTAATGCTATTTTCTTATAAGTTTTCGGTCAAGCTTACTCAAAATAAAACCTATGCATTTATAGGAACACTTATTCTGGCAACATCATTCTTTATTATTTTCTCGGGTAGAAACGGACAATGGGACATCTTTACGCATGGCTTTATGATGGTTACCATTTATCAATTATTTCTCTTCTTTTCATTTAACGAGAAAAAATATCAACGAGCACTAATAGCGGCGATATTTTTTGGATGTTCCTTTATGAGTAAAGGTCCGGTGTCATTATACGCTTTGTTATTGCCTTTCCTTATTTCCTTCGGAATTGTTTACAAATTCAAAGGAATGAAGTCAAGAATAATTCCGTTGCTAATTTTTCTTATCATCTCACTAATACTCTCGGGTTGGTGGCATTGGTATACTCTTACCTACGATCCACAAGCAGCTGCAGCGATTACCGAAAAAGAAGCTACCAATTGGATAAGCTACGAAATTAAGCCCTTTTATTATTACTGGAGCTTCTTCACACAGAGCGGAATTTGGACCATCCCTGCGTTTATCTCACTCCTCTACCCATATCTTAAGAAACGTGTTTTTAACCAAAAAGCCTATCGGTTTACATTCCTTTGGACTATTATTTCGGTGATATTATTATCTATCATTCCGGAGAAAAAGTCAAGGTATCTATTACCTGTATTAATTCCTTTGGCCCTAAACACAGGATTTTATATTGAATATTTATTTAGAAAATTTTCTGAAACTAAAGATAAGCGTGAAACCCTTCCTGTATATTTCAATTTTGGATTGATCGCAACAATTGGCCTTATTTTTCCAGTGGCCGGGTTCTTTTTTCTGAAAGACGATCTTGCGGGTAATTGGGCTTGGTTCATTATTCTTTCTGTCGCATTGTTCAGTATTGGATTTTTTATGCTTCGGAATCTTTTCCGAAGAAATATAAAACCTGTATTCTATTTAACCATCACTTTTATCGCAGCCATTATGTGCTTCGGAATGCCCCTAGCCAAAATTCTAACCATTAATCCTGAATACAAAGGTCTTTCAGAATTAAATAAATGGCAAACTGAAACTAATCTGAAGGTTTATGAATTCACCTACTTCACCCCCGAATTAATTTGGGATTATGGCGATACCATCGAAGTGCTCGCTTCGACCGATGGGAGTGTTAAGATTCCTCAAGAGGCTGCATTCGGCATTCTGGTAGCTAAGGAAGACAACAACCTTTTTAATACTACCTTTAAAGATTTTAACATCGAAAAAGTCGTACGATACGATATGAATGCAAAAGGTCCGGGAGACCGCTCTCACAAGACACGGCTTTGGAGAGACCTATATGTAGTTTCACGAAAATAGATTATGCCCGTTTTATGAATTTTGTATGCGCCCATTGTTGAAGGTGATAGGTTCCCAAACCAATAAAACCTCCAAAAAACATCCCTGTAATTACATCTAAGGGATAATGAACGCCTAAATAAATGCGACTGTAGCCCAATAAAACAGCCCAAAACAATAAGAGGAACGGTAAATATCTATAGGTTTTTCTCAAAAGCAAACCTAAGAAAACTGCCGCCGCCATCGAACTTGCTGCATGTGCTGAAAAATATCCGTAGCGGCCGCAACCCCCGGCTATTAATCGCATAGATTCCTGTAAACTTTCGACTCTACACGGACGAGGACGTTGAAATAATACATATTTAAAAAGGTTCGCCAATTGATCTGAAGCCGTAATCATTAAGGCTGCACAAATAAGCACAATTAATGTTCCTTTTCTTCCCAACTGTTTATAGACTAGAATTAACAATACAACATACAAGGGAATGGACGCCCATTTTTCGGTTACGAATAGCCAAAAAGGATCCCAAGTCTCGTTTCCAAGATTATTCAGGAATAAAAATAGTTCGGTATCTAACTTTAAAAATTCTTCAATCATCCTCGTATCTGGCTATTTCACGATCATAGAATTCTGTTGCTTCCCGAATAAAATTTTCAGTTTCGGTTTCCAGTTCCTTCTGGTCATGAGTATCAAAATCTTCTAACCACTCTACTTCATCGTCTTCCAGATTAATTATAAATCGAGGAAATTCTGTGTGAATTACAAAAATTGCCGTGGGATAATCGCTATTATCGCCTAAAAGATATTTTGGAAAGTCCATAAAAGGAAGTTTAGCTATGACGTTACTTTAATTCGAAAAACAAAAATACAGATTATCTCTTAAGCTATAGCCCTTCTGCCGGAATCAATTTTTTTGAGAGATAGTTAAACCTTAAATATAACATCACAGCAGAGGCTGTAAGTCCGGCGAGCAAGCCAAACCATATGCCAGAACTACCGTAATCTGTGTACATACTCAAATAGTAGCTTACGGGAAAGCCTATGATCCAATACGCAATAAAGGTAATGACCATGGGTATTTTCACATCCTGCATTCCTCTTAAGGCACCGAGAACAACCACCTGCAATGCATCACTAATTTGAAACACGGCTGCAATAATTAACAATTTGGAAGCAATACTCACCACCTCAAAATTGTCTGCAAAATCCATAGGGTCGTCTAAATCTAAATAGAGTTTAGGAAGAACGGTATTAAAGATCATAAAGAATATTGCAAAAACAACCGCTAACAAGGTTGTAAGTAGAAATATGGATAGCGCAATTCGTCTTAATTCTTTAAAGCGTTTTAGTCCCTTTTGGTTTCCAACTCTAATCATCGCGGTTACACTAAAGCCCATTGCCACCATAAAAGTCATGGAGGCAAGATTTAAGGCGATTTGATTCGCTGCCTGAGGGTTTTTACCTAAAATTCCCGAAAGCCAAATGGCCGCTGTAAAAACCGCGACTTCAAAAAACATTTGCATCGCCGAAGGAAATCCGAGATTGATCATCTTCTTGAACATTTGTTTTGACAGCTTAAAAAGCTTAATGTTTAAAACGTATGCTCTCGATTTATGATGCTGTGAAAGTCGGTACCAAAGGTAGGCGACCATAATAACACGGGAAACGAGAGTTCCTATGGCAGCACCCACAATACCTAGCTCCGGAGCGCCAAATTTTCCAAATATAAATATATAGTTAAGGATAACATTTACAATATTTGCCGCTATCGTTGCATACATTGGATACTTAGTCATAGACAAGCCGTCACTAAACTGTTTAAATGCCTGAAATACAATTAAGGGTATTAACGAAGCAGCCACCAAATTCAGATATGGCATGGCGAGATCAACAACCTCCGGGGGTTGTTTCATCGCGTACATTAAAGGCTTCGCAATAAATACCATGGTAAATAAAGCAATACCCAACACGGTACACAAAAAAAGTCCGTGTTTAAATGATGATTTACCCTTATCGAAATCACCTTCACTATCGGCTTCTGCAATTAACGGTGTGATCGCGGTAGAAAATCCAATTCCCAACGACATTGCAATAAACATAAAACTGTTTCCGAGCGAAACTGCGGCAAGTTCGGCAGTACCTAACTGACCCACCATTATGTTATCGACTAAGGCAACAACGGTGTGCCCTAGCATTCCCAAAATAACAGGTGTTGCAAGAGAAATATTATATTTAAATTCTTTAGTGTAGCTAGCTAGGTTCAAAAAAATATTTTGGCAAATATAAGGTGGCTAATTTTAATATATTAGTATTCTAAAAAATATACTTTGCCCAGACGACCTCTTAAATCGATTACTGAAAAAGACAAAACGAGCATAAAAGACTCGTTTAAAGCTATGCGCACCATTCCAAGATTTTTTAGAGAGATCTGGAATTCTAGTCCGAAGCTTTCCTTTATAAATGGTTTGAGCAGACTCTTCAATGCTTTTACACCGGTGGTGATACTTTGGATAGGCAAATTAATAATCGATGAGATCATTCTTCAAATATCACTTGAAATTCCCGATTATACCACGCTTTGGACTTACGTAATCATAGAGTTTTCGGTGGTGATACTATCCGATCTTTTAGCACGGCTTACCAACTTAACCGATGGCTTATTGGGGGATCTTTATTCAAATATGTCTTCAGAAAAAATTATTCGGAAAACGAACGAGCTCACCATGGAGCAGCTTGAAGATCCCGAATTCTACGATAAACTGGAGCGGGCACGTACTCAAACTAACAGTCGGGTAAATTTAATGAGCAACGCCCTTAGTCAGGCAGAATCTACTATTTCAATAATCTCACTAATCATTGGCTTAATTTATTTTGAACCAATTTTAATTCTAATTTTAATTTTCAGTATTGTCCCGTCGTTTATTAACGAAATAAAATTTAGCTCACATCGATATTCTTTGGCGAGAAGTTGGACAAGTGAGCGCAGGGAGCTTGATTACCTTCGTTACATAGGCGCTAATAATCAAACAGCCAAAGAGATAAAGCTATTCGGCTTAACCGATTTTATTGCAAAAAGATTCAAAAGCTTATCTGATAAATATTACGAACTCAATAAAAAACTTTCTGTAAATCAGTCTATTTATGGCTTTGTTTTTAACATTATTGGTACGATTTCTTATTATGGCGCCTATGTTTTTATCATTTTTAGGGTATTGAGTGGTGTAATCACCCTGGGAGAATTGACCTTCTTATCCGGCTCCTTTAACAGGCTAAGGAACAATTTACAAGGCTTTTTTACGCGCTTTACACGAATTTCGGAAAGTGCACTATATCTTCAGGATTACTTCGATTTTATAGATATAAATGTTGAAGAAACCCGAACCAAAGTAAATAAACTTCCCGACAAAATTCTTGAGGGTTTTGAGTTTAAAAATGTTCATTTTGCGTATCCCGGGAGTGACAAAACGGTATTAAAAGGAGTAAGTTTTAAGCTTAAAGCTGGAGAAAAAATGGGTTTTGTAGGACAAAATGGAGCGGGAAAAACCACATTGATAAAGCTTATTCTAAGGTTTTATGAGCCAACAGAAGGTGAGATTTTGTTAGATGGCATTAATATTAATACTTTCGATAAGGATAAATACAGACATAGATTCGGAGTTATTTTTCAGGATTTCTTCCGTTACGAATTCAGTATTAGGGAAAATATCGCTGTAGGAAACATAGCCGAATTATTCAATGATGAAAAAATAAATTACGCTGCTTCAAAAAGTTTAGCCAATGAAATAATTTCAGAAATGACTAAAGGGCTCGACCAACAACTGGGAAGAAGGTTTGCTAAAGGGAAAGAGTTAAGTGGTGGCCAATGGCAAAAAATTGCATTAGCTAGAGCTTATATGAAAGATGCGGATATAATGATCTTGGATGAACCTACATCGGCTCTTGACGCACAAGCAGAATACGATGTATTTGAACGATTTATTGGTTTAACGGAAGGCAAAACCAGTATCATCATTTCTCATAGGTTTAGTACGGTTAGAATGGCAGATAGGATATTGGTTCTGCAAGAAGGAAAGGTACTTGAACTTGGTACTCACCAAGAACTTATGGATTCTCCCAAGCTATATGCCGAACTTTTTAAACTGCAAGCTCAGGGTTATAATTAAAATTGATACATTTATTCTTTAACCAATATTATAAAAAATGCAATCGGCAGCGAAAACACCCCAACAATATATTGAAGAATTACCGGAAGAAAGAAAAGAAGTTATTTCTAAACTGAGGCAAACCGTGATCGATAATCTTCCAGAGGGTTTCAAAGAAACCATGGGTTATGGTATGCTGGCTTATATAGTGCCATTTTCTGCATACCCGGACGGATATCACTGCGATCCAAAAACTCCCTTACCTTTTTTAAATATTGCATCACAAAAAAACCACATCGCCATTTATCATTCGGGGATATATAGCGATCCTGAACTTTTAGAATGGTTTACAACAGAGTATCCAAAACATGTTACCGGCAAACTCGATATGGGTAAAAGCTGTATTCGTTTTAAAAACCCCAAAAAGATTCCGTTTAAACTTCTGGGCGAATTATTCACGAAAATGACGGTAGAAGATTGGATAAAACGCTATGAGAGTGTGATAAAAAACCGATGAAGTATTCAGATTTCGTTTTTAATTATTTTCTGAAATGCCCTGAGCTTGATATAACCTCCTTGCTAAAAGTTTCTCCCGACTTAAATCTAGAGCCGTTTCCGTATACTTCTTTTATTACTTCTGAAGAAACCTCAAACTTGAGTGAGCTTTCTATCAAGATAAACAATATGCTAGGCAAACAGGCGGAAGCGTGTTTTGAAGCTTATTTAGAGAATTGTGATCGATATCACAAACTTGTTTCTAATATTCAAATTAATGGAGCGCAAAGTACCATAGGGGAATTAGATTATATTATTTACGATAAAGATTTAAAAGAACTGGTGCATATTGAATTGGCTTGTAAGTTCTACTTGTTCGATAACAGAGCATCCGGGATGGGATTAAAAAACTGGAAAGGTCCCAATTTAAAAGATTCGTTATACGATAAACTACTTAAATTAAAAAACCATCAGTTCCCCCTTTTATTGGCTTCAGAAACAATAGATGTACTAAGCACTTTAGGGATCGACCCTGGTAACATTCAGCAACAGCTATGTTTAAAAACTTTTCTTTTTATTCCGAAGGGATTTCAGAAAGAACACTTAAATGAATCTTACAGAAGCTGTGTAGTGGGAACCTGGATGAATTACAGCGAATTTTTATCCGAAGATGAAAGTGCTATATACGCAATACCAAATAAAAAAGAATGGTTAATTCCTCCAGAGAATATGGAGTCTTGGTATTCATTTTCAGAAGTAAAAAATTATATAAGTGATGCACTTTCAGCTAAAAGATCTCCCTTAGTATATAAAAAGAAGGCAACAAGTTTTAAAAGGTTCTTTGTGGTTTGGTGGAAATAAAAAACCGCAAGAAAAATAAATTTCCTGCGGTTTAGTTAGGCTAAAATTTTGTTTAAATTAAGGCTTTAAACGTGCTCTTACTCCTACTTCCGAACCAGCTACATGACCGGCACCATCGGCAACTTTCAAGACGATAGCGCCATACTCAACCGGTAAATTTACATTTGTAACAGTAATTGTAAACTCGGCAGTTCGTGACCCTGCAGGGACAACAAAACTAGCAGGAAGTGTATAATTAGCGGCATCGATCTCTGTAAGCTCAAGATTTGCTTCAACAGGGAAACTTCTGTCCTCTGAAGAGACATCACTTACATAAACCTCGATTCCTTTTTCTTCAGAATCACCCGGATCAAGCGAAACGTTCTGACTTCCAACAGTACCGGTAAGTCCAACTACCGGTAACCGTTCTGTTTCATATTCGTCGTAATCTGTTTCACATGCCGTAAAAGCAACTAGTGAAACAAATGCTAGAATCAATATATATGTTTTTTTCATAATAATAATTTTTAAAGATTAATAACCAGGATTCTGAACCAAATTAGGGTTAGTATCAAGTGATGTTTGTGAGAAAGGCATCTGGAATTTAACATCCCCTGCTGGTAAAGATAAATCGGCAGAAGGTGTTCCAGATCCATCAGCAAGATCACCTGTGTTAAGTCTTTCAACTCCTAATCCCCATCTCTTAAGATCTAAGAATCTTTGGTATTCGAAAGCGAACTCTAATCTTCTTTCTAAACGGATTGCATCTCTAAGAGCATTCCCTGTTTCTCCATCCGGTGGCGTAGTATAACGTTTTGTTCTTACTTCGTTAAGAGCAGCAAGCGCTAATGCCGGCTGATTAAGATTAAAATAAGCCTCGGCTCTGTTAAGGGCTGCTTCAGAAGCTCTTAAGATTTTGTAATCTACCTGACCGTTATTCTGTCCTGCACGTCCAAAAAGTTTTCTGATGGCATTGAAATCTGATCCTCCATTGGAAGCATCAAAAATATAAGCTTCTTTTCTGATATCATCTGCTGCATACAAATTTACTAATTCGAAAGACGCAACATATTCAGGAAGCAAAGCGTTAGTAGTTCCTTGAGCCCAAGTAATACCTATCTGATTTCCTAATACTCCTGTTTCATTAGGGATAAAGAAAACAAGACCATCGCGATTAGAATCGTCCCAAATACCAACAAAATTATCTCTACTAGCAATAGATGCTGAAACTGCTTCAGCAGCATCGGCTGCAGCTTGCCATTGTCCCATATAAAGGTAAACTCTAGATAGTAAAATATTTACAGCATCACGCCCCATTCTACCATCAGGATTATCCTGATTGATCGATAGAGCAGCATCAGTTAGATCTTGTACGATCATATTATATACATCTGCAACGTTGTCTCTTGCTGGTTCAATTTCAACATCTGCTGTAGTCACATAAGCAACACCAAGGCTACTGTTTGCATCTCCAGATTGTGTTGGAATTTTACCCCAAAAAGAAACTAAGTTAAAATGTCCCAATGCTCTAAGAGCTTTTGCCTCAGCAACAATATTATCCTTGTTCTCACCGGTGAAATCTTCAGCAAAAGCTAAAATTTGATTTGCACGGTAAATTAAGGAATAACAGTTAGTGTACATGGTAGTCATCGTAAGACTAGGATTGTAATCCCACTCATGTAGATACTGCTTAGTTCTACGTCCTGCCTGAGCTAAAGTCACGTTGTCTGCAAGTACATCGGGTGCACTTAACATTGAACCATTGTCACTTGAACCGTATATTCCACCTAAAGTAAGAGCAGAGTATGCACCACGAATGGCGTTTTCAAAATCCTGTGCTGTATTAAAGGCATTGGCTGTTCCAAACGCATCGTAAGGAACTTGGTTTAAATCATCATCACAGGAAACTAGAGCTCCCATTAAGAAGATGAGTAATGTAAATTTTATATATATTCTTTTCATGATTATTTTTTTAAAATTAGAAACTTACGTCAACTCCTACTTGATATGACTTTATATTAGGATAACTGTATAACGTTAACTCACCTGGTGCTACAGAATTTGTAAATGAAATCGTTTCTCCTGAAGAAAGTCCAACTTCCGGATCTCCATAAAACTCAGTAAATGTCAATAAGTTTTGACCAGTAGCATAAATTCTCAATCTACTAAAGAATGAATTCTCTAGAATCTGACTTGGGAATGTGTAAGATAAAGTTACATTTCTCATTCTAATATAATCACCTTTCTCCAAGAATCTATCAGAGTTGACATTTGTAATTTCATCTTGGTATAAAGGACTAGGATGAACATCAGTATCTCCAGGTTGTTGCCAGTAGTTGAAGGCAGAAACTGCCTGGTTACTATCAACGTTTACACCATCAGAATTCAAGTTAGCACGAACCTGGTTATTGATCCAGTTTCCTGCCTTGAATACGAAGTCTGTACGTAATCCCCAACCTTTGTACTTAAAGCTAGTGAAAAATCCACCTTCTTTATCGGCGATTGTAGATTTTCCTTGTAATACACGAGCATCCTCTGCATCAACAAGATCTTGCTGGAATACAGCTTCACCATCTGCATTAAGATACATTGGTCTACCCGAATCCGGATCAACACCTGCATAACGCACTAAGTAGTGTTCGTTGATCATTGCTCCTTCACGATACAATATGTTGAACGCGTTTGTAGGTGCAACATCTTCTCCTTCAGGTAATCTCACGATCTCTGTATCAAGGAAGATAATGTTTCCTCCAAGAGTCCAGGTAAAGTCATTAGTTCTGAAAAGATCTGCCTGAAGCGAAAGTTCAAGACCTCTGTTTTCAATTTCTCCAAGGTTACCCTGAATCGATCCAACACCAGATTCGTCGGCTTTTGGGATATTAAATAAAAGGTCATCAGTATTTCTAATGAAATAATCTACAACCCCTCTTACTCTGCTATTGAATAAGTTATATTCTAAACCGGCGTTAATCGTCGTAGTTGTTTCCCACTTTAATTCCGGGTTTTCAATGTTCTGTGGAATTGTAGCAGAACCTCCTGGATATGCACCAAACTGAACAGTACCCTGAGCAGCGTAACGTGTTATCCCGGATCTGTTACCCACAGTACCGTAAGAACCTCTAAGTTTTAAATCATCTACTGCATCAATATTGAAGAAATTTTCCTTTGCAATATTCCATCCAACACTTCCACTATAGAAAAGACCGTATTGATTGTCTGCTCCAAAGTTTGAAGATGCATCATAACGAACAGATCCAGAAAGTAAGTATCTCTCATCAAAGTCATAATCTGCAAACACACCATATGATACTAATGCCAATTTACTTCTTGTTGTATTGAAGTCGGTATTTTCGGCACCGTTGATTTGTGTTGAAAGTAACGGTGAAGGATATCCAATACTTCTTACTAAGTAACCATTGGTTTCATTGTAGTTATATTCGAATAAACCTAAAGCACTCAAATTATGACTATTCTTATCAAGATCGTACATAAGTCTGTTACTTACAGTAAGGTCGAATCTATATGTTCCTGTATCTAATTTATTTCCAGGAGTATCGGCGTTACCAATTAAACTATCCAGAATTCCACCCGGCTTAGAATAACCGTCTCTTCTGAAGTTTAAACTATTAATAGAGGTGTTAAATCCATAACTCCAGTTATCTGAGAATCTAACAACTGCATCAACGTTTGCTAATAAGTTATTATTGATATCTCTTGATGGCTCAGATAAAAGTGCTCCTCTAACGTTAAAGGAAGTACTGGTAGGAGAATAAACAGGGTCTCCGTTTTCATCTAAAACCACATTTCCGAATTCATCCAAAACAAATTCTGTTTCGTATGGATTGTAGTCATACATCGCTCTAAATGGATTCTGAACATTGTTTCTATCTCTTGGCTCATCACTTGTAGAACGAGAGTAAGAAACATTCAATCCTAATGAAAGCCATTCCTTGGCATCAAAATTTACATTCAATCGGGAATTAATTCTTTCGAATCCATCCAATTGATCAATAATTCCTGTATTTCTATCGTGACCAACAGAGAAGAAGTAATCTACATTTTCGGCTCCACCGGAGACCGAAACATTATTACTTTGAATCTCACCGTTTTTCAGCATAAGATCCTGCCAATCTGTTTGGTTGTCAATTAAAAACTGACGCTCCGGACTTCCAGGCTCCGTAGTAACACCCGGTAGTGATGACGCAGCATTCAAACCAAGAGCATTCATTTCTGCCTCGTATTGTAATTTCTGCTCCGCATCCATAATATCGAAATTCGGATTTACTCTTGATACTGTTCCAAATCGTGAACTAAAGCTTACTACAGCATCTTTATTTCTGTTACCACTTTTAGTCGTAATCACTACAACACCATTTGCTCCTCTAGATCCATATCTAGCAGTCGTTGCAGCATCCTTCAAAATAGTAATGTTTTCAATATCTTCATTTGAGATACTTCCAAGGTCTTCTTCTCTAACAGTAGCACCATCCACTATATATAATGGAGAAGATGCACCAGCTGTTAAGGAACCTGTACCACGAATTCTCACAAATGCTCCTTGTCCCGGCTTACCATTCGCGGCAGTTACCTGAACCCCGGCAGCTTTACCTTGTAAAAGGTTATCAATACTAGTTGTTGCGGCGAGATCCGAAATTTCGGAAGCAGAAATAGAAACAACAGATGATGTTTGTACAGTTTGATTTCTCTGACTATACCCCGTAACCACAACTGTCTCTAACATCGCACCAGCGGCCATAGACACATCGATCGTGTTTGCTGCGCCTACCACTTTCTCCTGAGATTCAAAACCGACATAACTATAAACTAATGTCTGTCCAACGGTAGCACTAATTTGATAATTTCCATCGAAATCAGATTGTGTTCCTGTACTTGTACCTTTAATAATAACATTGGCACCTGGTAACGGAACTCCAACATCATCAGTGATGGTACCACTAATCTGTTTTTCTTGGGCTAATACTATAGTAATATTAAAAAACATTAGTAATAACCACTTAACGTAACTTTTTTTCATGTGATTTTTTTAAGATTTATACTGAATTGTACTAATAGGTTATGAACAAAAAAAGCTTGATGTATTTTCGGCTAATATTTTTCATTTTTTTTCTTAAATCTATACTCTATATGATTATAATGTTAAGAATACATCAAGCTTAATTTGATCGACGGCAAGATAAAAAAAAATTACTGAATAATTTTGAGCCAAATTGCGATATATGTTAAATTATCAAAACCTTAAGTTTTCTTTAACATATTAAATAATCGTCAATATTTTTATCGGAATGTTATTAAATTAAAAACTACTCACTATTAGTCTCTTATACTCGTGACCGTCATTGTGGGTAAATATTTATCCATTAAGTATACTAAACTGGTCATAGTAGCAGCTCCCAATTCTAGTTCTCGCTTGTTAACCGCATCGAAAGTATCATTTGCCGCGTGATGGTAATCGAAATATCGCTGTGAATCAGGTCTTAAACCCGCCAAAACAATAGATTCATCCTTTAACGGACCAATATCGGCTCCACTACCTCCTTTTTCGAAATAATGGATCAAATAAGGCTTAAACAGCGTTTCCCAGGACTTTATTTCTGCAAATTTCTCATCGTCACAGTCAAATGAAAACCCTCTAGGCGTGAATCCACCCGAATCACTTTCTAAAGCAAATACGTGCTCCTCATTTTTTAGTTTTGCATTCTCCGCATATTGTCGCCCTCCACGTAAACCGTTCTCTTCATTCATAAATAACACCACTCTAATACTGTGTTTAGGTTTATAATTGATTTTCTTCAATATTCGCAACACCTCCATAGACTGAACACAACCTGCACCGTCATCGTGGGCACCATCTCCCAGATCCCAGGAATCCAAATGACCTCCAACTACCATATATTTATTAGGATATGTACTCCCCGTTATTTCACCTATTACATTATAAGATTGAACATCGGGGAAGGTTTTACAGTTTTGTTTGAAATAGAATTTGAGGGTAGGAAGCAACTTTAAGGTATTACTTAAAAAATCTGCTCCTTTCGTACTTATAGCGCACGCCGGAATTCTCTCACTTGCGGGAAGGTCTCCATAGCTCATTGCTCCGGTATGTGGAAAGTCGTCTTTTCTTAAACTCATGGATCTAACTACTATCCCTACGGCTCCAAATTTGGCCGCTTCCATAGCCCCAGAATACCGCTGATCTACACAACCTCCGTAGGCCTCAAAAGTATGAATAAGATCGGCTTTCATGGGTCTATTAAAAAATACGATCTTCCCTTCTATTCTTTCTCTTCCGTAGCGTGCCAAATCTTCTATACTCTGAACTTCTACCACTTCAGCCTTTAAACCACCATCCGGCGTTGCAACCGACCCCCCTAAAGCGCAGATATTTGTAACACTCGTCTTACCCGGACCTGTCTCGATATACGCATATTCAGGAATACCACGTGTCCATTTTGGAACCATCACAGGTTCAAGCCAAACTTTGTCTAGCCCAAGCTTCTTTAATTCGGTTTCGGTATAATTCACTGCCTTTTCGGCATTAATACTTCCGGAGAGCCTTCCGCCAATATCATTAGATAAATGGTCTAACCAATCATAACTCTTACCATTTAATAAAGACATATCGTAAATACTTCGTAGTGTAAGTGAATCGGTCATGGTTTCCGACTGCGAGAAGCTTTCCGAAGCAAAAAGAAAAATAAGTATCAAGAAAAGTGTATTTCTCATTTGTTTGTTTATTATGTTCTGTTAATTCTGAAATAAATTATTCGTGTTCCAACCGATCTTTAAATTCTGAGATCTGAGCCTTTACCTTCGGATCTAACTCCGGAAACTTAATATCATCATACTTCTGAAGCTCTTCTAAAAGAATACTCGCTACTATGTATCTGGCAACCGGCTTATCGTCTGCCGGGATAACGTACCACGGAGCATTGGATTTAGATGTTCTGCTGATCGCATCCTCATAACACCTCATATAATCGTCCCATAAATCTCGCTCGTCCAGGTCACCGGGAGAAAACTTCCAATTCTTCTCCGGTTTGTTGAGTCTTCGTAACTGACGTTTTTTCTGCTCTTCTTTTGAAAGGTGAAGGAAGAATTTAAATATTATAGTTCCGTTCGCCGCAATTGTTTTTTCGAAATTATTGATCTGTTCAAAACGTTTGTCCCAAAATGCTTCGTCCACATCATCTATAGTATTGATACCTGGAAGTCGCTCTCCCAGGATATAATCCGGATGTACTCTGGTCACTAGAACATTTTCATAATGCGTTCTATTAAACACCCCAAACTTACCTCTTGCCGGTAAAGCTATATAATGTCTCCAAAGATAATCGTGGTTTCGCTCCAGGTCTGTAGGCACTTTAAAGCTATGCACCACAACCCCTCTGGCGTTAAAATCTTTAAAAACCTCCCTGATAAGACTATCCTTTCCGGCAGCATCCATCCCTTGAAAGCAAACTAAAACAGCATATTTTCCATGAGCGTACAACTTATCCTGAAGCTCCCCTAATTGCTCTCTCTCTTTTTCCAGATGCTTCTCTGCCTTTTTCTTAGATGCTTCTAAATTACTTACAGTTGGTATTTCTGAAAGCTCTATTTTTCCAGTTACTTTAAAATCTGATGCCTTAATTGATTTCATGTATAAAAGTTTTAAAGCTAAAGATAACAAACATTATCTGAACCAATCCGGCGTTGCTATTATCGTGTGTATCACAAGTAAACGAATATCAATAAATGTAATCACTGAAAACCTTAAAAGTTAACGCAGGGTTCCTTCTACTTGGAAGCAAAAGACCTTACATCGTCCTCACTTACTTCCGAACCACCTAAAATAATAAGACGTTCTACCACATTTCTAAGTTCTCGTATATTTCCTGTCCAATCGTATTCCTGTAACAGTTTTGTTGCCTTGGTCGAAAATTTCTTTTGAGCTGTACCATGCTCCTCGGCAATTTTCTTGGTAAAATATTCAATAAGCAATGGAATATCTTCACGCCTTTCATTAAGCGCAGGTACTTTTATCAGGATCACTGCCAAACGGTGATAAAGGTCTTCTCTAAAGTTACCTTCGGCTATTTCCTTTTTCAGGTCTTTATTAGTGGCAGCGACAACGCGCACATCTACCTTAATATCTTTATCGCTTCCCACTCTTTGTACCTTATTCTCTTGAAGGGCTCTAAGCACTTTCGCCTGCGCCGAAAGGCTCATATCTCCCACCTCATCTAAAAATATAGTACCACCATTCGCGGCTTCGAACTTTCCAGCCCTATCCTTGTTAGCCGATGTAAACGCTCCTTTAACATGACCAAAAAGTTCACTTTCAATTAATTCACTGGGAATAGCAGCGCAATTAACCTCGATCATAGGACCTTTAGAGCGTTCACTTTTTTGGTGAATCCAGTGAGCCACTAATTCTTTTCCAGTACCGTTTGGACCTGTAATGAACACACGAGCTTCGGTTGGTGAAACTTTCTCAATCATTTCTTTTATTTGAGTAATAGCTTCAGATTCGCCTATCATTTCGTAGTTCTTACTCACTTTTTTCTTTAAACGGGTATTTTCAACGACCAGTTCTTTTCTATCGAGGGCAATACGAACAGTATTTAAGAGTCGGTTTAGATCCGGAGGCTTAGAAATATAATCGAATGCGCCCAGTCTCATAGTGTTTACTGCAGTATCCAGATCGCCATGTCCTGATATCATTACCATAGGAACTTCGGGTTTTATCCTTTTCACAGCCTCGAGAACTTCAACACCATCCATTTTTGGCATTTTTATATCGCACAATACCAAATCAAAGTCATCCTTTTTTATAAGTTCAATTCCGGCAAGACCATCTTCTGCTTCAGTTACCTGATAGGTATCATTTTCTTCGGAAAGTATTTTGACAAGAACTCTGCGAATTGCAGCTTCATCTTCAATAATAAGTATTTTCGCCATTTTTAAAATTTAAATTTCATTCCAGCTCTCACGTAGAATGTATTGTCGTCATTGATTATATACGAGGTTTCCCTATTGTTATCCCGTATTCTGAATTCGTTATACACAGAATGCGCACCGTAAAGATAAAATAAAAGGTGGTCTGTAAAATAATGTTCGTAGCCTAAGCCGAAAAGTACCATGGTCATCGATACGTTTTCACCAACTACAGTATTGTCAGGAATAATAATGTTATTTTGTATGTTTCCGAAGAAATTATCCAAAGTCCCAAATGCCTGAAATGCATCTTTATGCGAATCGTTTAAATAATATCGAATATTAGACTTGGGAACCCCAACGGTATAGGTCCAATTAGGATGAAATTCTTTATAAAAGTTGACCAAAGGAAGTGGATAGTTACGCCCTGGCGTTGTGGAGTAATTGAGACCCATAATAAGTCGGTAGGGCTTTTCAACACTCTCATCTTTCCTCTCGTAAATCGCATAAACAGCTCCAAGATATATAAGGTCATCGCTCACTAATTTACCTTCCAAGTTCGAATTTACACGAACTCCCGCTTTAAAACCAAGCCGCCAATTATCTGTCAATTTATAAGTATACCCCAGATAAGCCTCCATTTGCTGAATATTGCTAATGGTTTCCGGGTCGAATGGTACGGGATCACCTATACTGATCTCGACATTACGATACTCTAAACCAATCACTAAAAAGCGTCCAGAGCCAACTTGAAGCGGTATTGGAGCTTGAACCAATGCGCGGTAGCGACTAATTGAGTTATTTGAGTTTGAATACGGAATATGTAAATATTCGATTCTGGCTAAATCTGTGGTTTGAGTAAAACCAAGGGTTGTCAACATGAAACATGCGACAAACACTATAAAGTGTTTTTTCATAAATCATTTTTACTTTTTAATCATCGGCTAAATTTGTTGAAAGATTACTATTGGTTGAATTGTTGTTATTATTGTCGTTATTGTGTTTGTTATCGTTGTCGTTACTTGCAAAAACATGAACATCGCGTTGTGGGAATGGTATGGTAACATTATTCTCACGGAAAAGCGCATCAATCCTAAATCGGATCTCACTTTTTATTTTCGGATCCACAAAGCTGTCGGTTATAAAAAAATAAACACTAAAATCTAATGAGGAATCACCAAAGTTTTCGAATAAAGCAAAGGGTTTCGGTGTTTTTAAAACTCCTTTTTGCTCGGCTACACTTTGAAGTAATAACTTTTCTACCTTCCTCACATCACTTCCGTAGGCAACACCTACACTAACCGACTCTCTGGTTGTCTTATGATTTTGAGTATAATTATATATTGATTCGGTAATAAATTTATGGTTCGGGATTATAATAATTTTGTCATCTCTTGTTAGCGCTCTGGTAGTTCTTAATTTAATCTCTACTACCCTACCTACTTTCCCGTTTATTTCAATTATATCTCCTACGAGTAAAGACTTATCTAAAATGATGAAAATCCCGCCAATTATATCCTGAAAGAGCTCCTGTAATGCTAGTCCTAAACCTACCAGTAAGGCAGCAGAAGCAGCAATAAACGGAGTTACGTTTATCCCCGCTAAACTCAATACCACAAATACAACGATGATATAAGTTATGTATTTTATAAACTTAAATACACTTATAAATTTATTCTTATCGGTACTGTCCATTTTTCGGGTAAACAACACCCGAATCCACTTCAGCAAAAAACTGGCGATCACAAATGAAATTAATACAAGGAATAACAATCCAACAGTGATGTCAATTTGTTTATCACCTTCCCCAAAATGAATCCCGTAGTTTAGAAACTCCCGGATTGCACCCCAGATATCTTCCTTAACTACTTCTTCTATTTTCTCTGTAACCTGCTCTTGCACTTTATTTAATATTTAAGCCATTTAAATATCTCCTTATAGCTCGCTTTTTTTCCATACATCAAGATACCCACCCTATAGATCTTTGATGCAAACCAAACGGTTCCAATAAATGTCGCAAATAAAATTGCAATTGAGAGTATCTGTTGCCATATTGGTACACCAAAAGGAATTCTCATTAGCATTACCACCGGACTCGTAAAAGGGATGTATGAAAAGACTTGAGACACCGTTCCATGCGGATTCTCGATCACGGTAAAGAAACCAACATATACCGCCAGAATAAGCGGCATTAGTATTGGCATCATAAATTGTTGGGTGTCAGTTTCACTGTCAACCGCTGCACCTATTGCCGCATATAAAGATGCGTAGAGAAGATAGCCTCCCACAAAAAATAACAGAAACATTATAGTCAAATTTAAGAGAGGTAAATTGTTTATCTCCATCATCACTTCTTGTATAAATTGCGGCGACCCCGAATCTACTCCTTGCGTGATCATTTCTTGTTGTTGAGACGAAACTGCCGAAGGATCTATTCCAAAAATAGAACTTACCACTAAACTTAAAACACCTATAAGAACCACCCATACCATAAATTGAGTAATCCCCGCCAGAGAAGTACCAAAGATCTTCCCGAGCAACAATTTCATTGGTTTTACCGATGAAATGATAACCTCTATTATCCTACTGGTCTTCTCTTCTATCACGCTCCTCATGATCATATTGCCATAGATAATTATGAACATAAAGAGTAAATATCCCGCAGCTCCGCCAAAAATCAACTTAAGCCCGGATCCTAATTTCGATGTTTCCTCTCCTTTATATGTCTCAAGATGTGTATTGATCTTTATTCTCAATTCCTTTATCTGTTCGGCATCTATTCCGGCTTCTCTCAGTTTTACCGTATTAACTTTTTCCTCAATAGCATCTTCAATATCATCCATTACCACTAAAGAAGGTGAATCTTCACTATAAAAGGTAATACTATCTGCCAGGTCCTCTATTTTATTTGTCTTTGGAATATAAAGCAGACCATAATTTTCATCTTCTTCATTACTTTTCTTTGCTTCGGAAAGGCTCATACCCGAGACCATGTTGTATTTTAAGTTATCGGTGCTTTCGAACTGATTCTGAAACAACCCACTTTCGTCTAAAACTGAAACAACTCGTACTTTATCATTGTTCAAGTTTGAGAGGTAAGCGACTAAGGTGAAAATTCCGACGAAGATCAACGGACTCAAAAAAGTCATGATAATAAACGACTTGTTTCGTACTTTATTCAGGTATTCTCTTTTTATAATTAAGGAAAGATGATTCATAATCTGGAATTAGTTGTTGCTAACAGTTTCAATAAAAATATCATTTGCAGAAGGAATAACTTCCACAAAATGCGAAAGCTGCCCCTTGGAGGTTAAGTAACTAACCAAATCATTGGGAGAATCCCCCTCAGGAATTTTAATTTTATACTGCAACTCGTCATTAATACTCTTAAACGATGCCGGCGATATCTCGAAGCGACCTTCTAACTCTGTCAATACTTCTTCCCTATTGTTGGTTTGTAAGCCAACCTCGAAAGTATTCGATTTATAGGCGCGTTTAATATCGATGAGTTTACCATCGAGAATTTTATTCGATTTATGAATTAATGCGATGTGATCACACATTTCCTCTACAGATTCCATTCTGTGAGTTGAAAAAATCACCGTTGCTCCTTCATCGCGAAGTTTCAGGATTTCATCTTTTATCAAGTTTGCATTTATGGGATCGAAACCACTAAAAGGCTCATCAAAAATTAGTAATTTAGGTTGGTGCAAGACAGTGACGACAAACTGTATTTTTTGTGCCATACCTTTAGACAGTTCCTGTATCTTTTTATTCCACCAATCCCCAATTTCAAGCCTGTCGAACCAATATTTTAATCTGGTTTTCGCCTCCTGATGAGAAAGTCCTTTTAGCTGAGCCAGATATAAAGCCTGCTCTCCAACTTTCATAGATTTATACAAACCTCTTTCCTCCGGCAGGTACCCAATATTCTGAATATGCCGAGGTTTCAACACTTCTCCGTCTAAAAAAACCGATCCTGTATCGGGCATTGTAATTTGATTAATAATTCTAATGAATGTTGTTTTGCCAGCTCCGTTCGGACCAAGCAGTCCGAAAATACTTCCCTTCGGAACCTCTATAGATATATTGTTGATCGCTTTATAGTCTCCAAAGGACTTTGAAACGTTATTGGCTACTAAGAGTTTTTCCATACTATGGTTTGAGTTAGGTAAATATATTGAATTGCAAGTGAAGCACTCTTCGTATTAAGAGTATTTTAAAACTATTTGTGAGTGAAACCTATATTTTGTTACAAAAACGGAGAAGAAATGAGGCACTTTGACTTGGTTTAAAAAACAAAACCCACCCTTTAAAATACATTGAAGGGTGGGAAAAAAATTGCTATGAAAAAGAAAAATTATCACTACTTAGAAGTAGCGACTTTCAAATATAAGTAAAATAATTAAATTAACGTTTGTTTAAGAAAACATATCCTTTACTTTTTCAAAAAACGATTTATCTTCTTTCTCCGGCTTCGGTTGAAAATGTTCATCATTACTCATTTTCTCGAAAAATTCACGTTGCTCTTTAGTAAGATCTTTTGGTGTCCAAACATTCACATGTACCAATAGATCTCCGGTTCCGTAGCCATTTATACTAGGAATTCCTTTATTTCGAAGGCGTAGTATCTTCCCACTTTGCGTTCCCGATTCTACTTTGATACGCACCTTTCCGGTTACCGTATCAATTTCTTTAGACGTACCTAGAGCGGCTTCCGAAAAACTAATATAAAGATCGTAATGTAGATTATCACCTTCACGTTGCAAGGCTGGGTGCGGCTGTTCTTCAATTGCCACTAATAAGTCACCCGGTATTCCATTTCCCGGTGCATCATTCCCTTTCCCGGTAACTTTTAATTGCATCCCATCTACAACTCCGGCCGGAATCTTAATAGAAACAGTTTCTTCGGTAGATAACATTCCCTGAGCGTCTGCATTAGCAGGTTTTTTGTCTATCACCTGTCCGCTACCACCACAAGTACTGCAGGTAGCAGAAGTTTGCATCCTTCCAAGAATTGTATTCTGTATTCGCGTTACTTGTCCGTTACCGTTACAGGTTCCACAGGTACTATAAGTAGTTCCCTGTGCGACCTTCTTACGTTTTACTTTTATCTTTTTCTCAACGCCATTGGCGATTTCCTCTAAAGTTAACCGAACACGAATACGCAGATTGCTTCCTTTGATGGTACGGCGTCCGCCACCTCCGAAGCCACTAAAACCTCCAAAAGCACCGCCGAAAATATCTCCAAACTGACTAAAGATATCGTCCATATTCATACCACCGCCGCCAAATCCACCGGCACCTTCAAAAGCCTGATGACCATATTGATCATATCTTGCTTTTTTGTTTGGATCACTTAAGACTTCGTACGCTTCTGCTGCCTTTTTAAAAAGCTCTTCAGATTTCGCATCGCCGGGATTTTTATCCGGGTGGTACTCTATTGCTTTTTTTCGATAAGCTTTCTTAATCTCCGCCGCCGTGGCAGTTTTAGATACACCTAATAACTCGTAATAATCTTCTTTCATACTGTTATTGTCCTATAACTACTTTAGGGTAGCGAATTATTTTATCACCTAAAGTGTAGCCTTTTTCTACTACATCAATAATTTTCCCCTTCAATTTCTTCGATGGGGCGGGAATTTGAGTAATTGCCTCATGAATTTCGGCATCAAAGGTATCCCCTTCATTTGTTTCAATAACCTGAAGTCCTTTAGCCTTCAGAGTTTCTACCAGCTTGTTATGAATTAAGCTCACGCCCTTCAAAAGACTATCGTCTTCAGATTTATTAATCTCCTTCAGAGCTCTTTCAAAATCATCTAAAACAGGCAACATAGAGATCATAACCTCTTGGCCCGCAGTTTTAAATAATTCAATTCGCTCGCGTCCCGTTCTCTTTTTATAGTTTTCAAATTCTGCAAATAATCGCAAATAGCGATCCTTTTCTGTCTGCAGTTCTAACTGTGCATTTTCCAAAGCATCTACATTTTCATTGTTCGTCGTTTCATTGTCGACAGTAGCTTCTTCTTGAGAATTTAATTCCTCAACCATATTCTCAACATTTTTATCTTTCTTGCTCATAAATGAGTATTATTTTCTGTTTTTCTGAAGGGAGCAAAAGTACTGCCATTTCTTATAAAATGTCAAAATGTCACGGTATTATTTTAATATTTATTTAAGATGAAATCATTTCACGTATTGATATTTTTGCTGCCTTAACCATTAAAGAAAACTAAAAATGAAAAAACAATTTTTAAATATTGCGTGTATACTTTTAATATCTATTGGGGCGGTTTCTTGTAAAGAAAACACTAAGGACAGTGAAACTAATGAGGTTGAGGCTGTAGCTGAAGCATCTAACGATGCAACCAACTTTACAGTTGATACAGAAAAATCTAAAATATCATGGAAAGGTGAAAAACCTACTGGGACGCATTACGGAACTATTAAAATAGCTTCCGGGACCGTATCTGCTGAGAATAAAGATATTCAGGCCGGTAACTTCACGATCGACATGAAAACTATTGAAAGTGAAGATCTGGAAGGCGACTCAAAAGCAAATCTAGAAGCGCACTTAATGGGAACTGTTGAAGGGAAAGAAGGTGATTTTTTCAATGTAAACGCTTATCCAACCTCTACCTTTGAACTTACAAGCGTCGAAGGAGAAGGTGGAAATGTAACCGTGAAAGGAAATTTGACCATAAAAGATAAAACCAATGCGATCGAATTTCCGGCAACTGTATCCTTCCCCGGCGATACTATGTTGTTAAAGAGTGAGACTTTCACAATTGACAGAACCAAGTGGGATGTAAATTATGGCTCAAAATCGATCTTCGATAATTTGGGAGATAAATTCATATCAGACGAAATTGAATTAACCGTAGAATTACACGCTAGTAAGTAAAAAACGCTAGATACAAAAAATAAGGGCGGCCTGCGGCCGCCCTTATTTTTTTTCCAGTAAATCGTCTAAAGCCGACTCTAAGTTATAGTGTTTAAAAGTATATCCTCGCTGTTCTATTTTTCTTGAACTTACCAACTGACCCTCAGTCACCAGAATAGCCATTTCTCCTAGTGCGAGTTTTAAGAGAAAGGATGGTATATTTGGCAACCAGAACGGTACTTCCAACTTTTCGGCAATTTGTTTATTGAGTTTGTGATTAGTCACCGGATTTGGTGCAACTGCATTATAGATTCCTTCCAACTGATTTTGCAGAATATGAAAATAAATACCTACAATGTCGTCAATATGTATCCATGGCAACCACTGTTTCCCACTTCCTATTGCTGCACCCATTCCATATTTAATCGGTTTAATTATGGTTGGGAACGCACCTTCTTCTTTCGAAAAAACAACCCCGGTTCGCACTTTGGCGACATCCATCCCCAAGGATTTAAATTGCACTGCGGCGGCTTCCCAGGCTACGACTACTTCTGCTAAGAAACTATCATCTACTTCAGTATTTTCTTCAGTATAGAGCTTGGTTTTAGAATTCGGGTACCTACTCACTCCGCTGGCAGATACAAAGTGTAGAATGTTATGATCAATTTGTTGTAGCGATTCATAAATTAGATTCGCAGTATGTGTTCTGCTTTCTAATATCGTTTTCTTATAACTCTTTGTCCACCGCTTAGAGATGGTAGCACCAACGAGATTCACGATCGCCGACACCCCTTCAAATGCTTTCTTATCAATTTCATCATTGTCAGGATCCCAGTAAAAACCTTTATAGTTAGGCTTATCTTCTATTTTTTCACGACTGGTGGTAAAATAATTAACATTAATCCCATTCTCATGACAAAGTTCAACAAGTTTTGACCCTATTAGTCCGGTTGCTCCTGTAATGAGTACTTTCATTTTTTTTATAAAAATTACGAGTTTAATAAATCAAGTCCAAAGGGTTTAACGCAACATTATGAGTCTTTCAAAAACTCACATCACAGCGCGAAGCATTTGAGGAAAAAAATCACTCGAATGCTTCACTTTATAGCGCGAAGCATGTGAGGAAAAAAATCACTCGAATGCTTCATTTCACAGCGCGAAGCATGTGAGGAAAAAAATCACTCTAATGCTTCATTTCACAGCGCGAAGCATTTGAGGAAAAAATCACTCGAATGCTTCATTTCACAGCGCGAAGCATTTCTCTTTTTCCGGGAGGCCCCGGCAGTCGTTCTACGGTAAATCCAACCGCCTGCATGGCTCTTCGCACACTACCTTTCGCCGAATACGTTACAAGCACGCCTTTTTCCCTGAGAGCATTGTACATGATCGTAAAAATGGTCTCAGTCCATAATTCGGGTTGCACACGAGCCCCAAAAGCATCAAAATAAATAAGGTCATATTCATCCTGAGCTTTGATCTCTGAAAAGAATTGTTGCTTTTTAGTAAGACTAAAGTTTGATATTATTTCTGAAGTAACCTCCCAGGGTACCGAATGTAACTTTACAAATTCAGTTTCCGAAGCATTTAAAAGTGCAGGATAATTAAGCGCAGATATTTCTGAAGCTTCCACAGGATAAGCCTCTATCCCGGTATAATCTATCTTTAGTGGAATTCTCTCTGCTTCAATCGCCGTAAGAAAAGCATTTAACCCTGTACCAAAACCAATTTCTAATATAGAAATATGATCCTTTAAGGACGTATTCTTATAAAAATGAAGACCCGATCTAATAAAAACATGCATGGCTTCTGCGATAGCACCATGCTTAGAATGATATTGCTCATTCCAATCCGGAAGATGGATCGTTACAGACCCATCTCCGGTTTTAAGGAATTCACGTTTCAAATTTTATTGATTCTCCGGAATAAGAACTCCTGAAGACACAAAAGAAAGCGTACGTTTTGGCTCAGTAATTTGAGCTATCTCGTCTGCAGATTGTCCTGCATCTTCAGCATAATGACGTTGCTCATCAACACTCATTTCCTCAACAAAAGCGATTCCGTCAACAATCACTTCCTGCCCGGCAATATCTTTCGGCATAAAGAAACCGTAGTCTTTAAATTTTACCATCGCTTCTTCCTCGCCCATATCCATTTTCATCCAACAACCTTTGTTCTGACAAACTTCCTTAACTTCCGATTTAAATTTCACGGCTACAGAATCTCCCGGTTTCAAATTTTTGTATTTTTCTTGAATTTCTCCCATCGACAGAACATTCTCATCGTTGATTTCCTCCCCAAAGGATTGATAATTCATAGCAACCTCTTCTACTTGAGTTTCAAGTTGTGCTTCATCTTTTTTCTTATCCTCGTTACACGCAACGAACACAAAAGACAAAACTGCAATAAATAGTAAGTTTTTCATTTTAAACTTTTCAGAAATTAGTAAATAGATAATATACTGCAAATTTATCATATTTTTAGATTTTTTGTGGTCAAAAAAATGAGTATTTTTGCAGCTAAACACAATACCCTATGAATACCGTAAAATCACAACTCATTAACATACAAGTAGCTGAAAAATCCAGATTGGATCAAGTCGATTTCGACAACCTGGTCTTTGGAAGTACATTTACCGATCATATGTTCGAATGTGATTTTAAGAACGGAGCATGGCAGGAGCCAACAATAAGGCCTTACGGACCTCTTACCATCTCCCCCGGAGCAAAGGTTTTTCACTACGGACAAGCAGTTTTTGAGGGAATGAAGGCTTATAAAGATGAGGAAGGCAAAATTTTCCTCTTTAGACCGGTCGAAAATTTTAAGCGTATAAATAAGTCTTCAAAACGTATGGCAATTCCCGAATTTCCGGAAGATATATTCTTTGAGGCACTTCATAAGTTAATGGAACTTGATGGAGACTGGGTAAAACCCGGATTAGGTAATTCTCTTTATATACGTCCGTTTGCGATGGCAACTCAGGTTGGAGTATCTGCATCGCCTTCAGATCAATATAAGTTCATGATCCTTATGTCACCCGCACAGGCTTATTATACCGGGGATGTTCGCGTTGTGATCGCAGAGCAATTTAGCAGGTCTGCTAATGGTGGAGTTGGTGCGGCTAAGGCTGCAGGAAATTACGGAGCTCAGTTCTATCCAACCAACTTAGCAAGAGAAAAAGGATTCCAACAAGTGATCTGGACCGATGCCAATGAACATAAATATCTCGAAGAAGCAGGTACAATGAATGTATTCTTCCGAATAAATGATACTCTTTTTACAGCACCAACCAGTGATAGAATATTAGATGGCGTAACGCGAAAAAGCGTTCTGAAATTAGCCGAAAAGAACGGAATTCACGTAGAAGTGCGCCCGGTATTAGTTAGTGAACTTGTTGAGGCAGCAAAAAACGGATCGTTAAAGGAGATCTTTGGAGCAGGAACTGCTGCGGTTATTAGTCCGGTGAGCGCATTCGGGTATAAAGAAGACGTTTACGAAATTCCGAAACAGTCAGATAGCTATGCTACCAGATTTAAAACGGAACTCATGAACATACAGCACAACAGATCTGAAGATCCATTTGGCTGGAGATATCCAATTGGATAGTCTATAGTACATAGTTAATTGCAGCGCAAGAGGGATAGCAGCTAGCTACCGTGTAGCGCGAATAGCCCGACCCAGACTACTACTTTATAAGCGCGTCTGGGACTTGCCCAAAAAACTACATTCAATACCTATTTATTGAACTAGCAGCAACTATTTTTCCAGAATTTCTTTAATATTTGGCTTAAAATAATTGGGTCCTTTAAGCACCTTTCCATCTTCACGGTAAATAGGTTTACCGTCTGCTCCCAATTTACTCATATTACTACGCTGGATTTCATTAAAAACTTCTTCAATTTTATGTTGCATCCCATGTTCAATAATGGTTCCACACAAGATATAAAGCATATCACCCAGTGCATCTGCAACCTCAACCAGATCGTTATTATTGGCAGCCTCGAGGTATTCCTCATTCTCTTCGCGCATCAATTCGTAGCGAAGTAGATTTTTCTTTATCCCCAGATCTGCGGTTGGTGTTTCTTTAATTCCTAATCCAAATGCCGAGTGAAATTCGTGAACGGCTCCTATTTTGTTTTTCATACTTTATTCCGATTTAACGGGAGGTTTTAAATTGTAATATTTTTTTTGGCGTTCCCCATATACTCTATTTCAATCTCGAATTCGCAATGGGTCGCGCTTTCACTACTCGCTTCCAGCCCGTGCTTCGCTTTGACCTGGAGAGCTCAAACAAATAGCCTGCGGTAAACGCAGTCTAACCGTTCAATCGCTAACGCGAGATATGTACTTTACTTTTAAAATAAATATCACTAAACAACGATAAAGAGTATTGTTGATTTAGCGAAAGCTTAGTGCAAATTTGTATTTTTGCAGTCGTAAAACTACAAATTTATGTTTAGTACCGGTCAATTGATCTTCGCTCTTTTATTCGTGATCGCTTTTGTGTTCCTAATGATCTTTAGTTACCGAAAAGATAAACGACTTCACAAAAAACACTACAAGGGTAGCTTTTGGATCCTGATCGGGTTTCTAGTGTTTGTAGCACTGTTGCTATTCATCAAAACAGCATTAAAGGGATAAAAAAAGACCGTCTAAAGACGGTCTTTTTTTATCCAATTTCCTAAACCCTTTTAATTCTTCGCAGGCAAATTGCTAAAGTTCTTAGCGTAATCCAACATTTGAGATTCGAAGGACTCCGGCTGTACGATATCAAATCCTGTAATTTCGTCACCTTCCATTTTTGGTACGATCATAGGATTTACGAATCCGCTGTACGGCGCAGAAGTGAATTGTTTATTACGTTCAAGGATCTCTTTGTGTAACTCTTGATCAACTTTAACTCCGTAACCTTCTACTAAAGCTTCTACAGCCTCGTAATCGCCTTCAGATTTAATACGTTGTGTTTCACGTAAGAGTTGTCCAAACAGATCGTGTAATTTGTCGTAATCATTAATCTTGAAATAAGTCTTCCCATCACGTGTTACTTTTTCAATCACGTTATCTGCTTTTCCTTTTTCGTAAGCCCAGGCCGATACCCACTGACGGTTACGCATGTGAGCCTCTTCAACATCGTCTCCAAGATTTAAACGAATAAGTTGCGTCATCAATCCGTTTCTAATGTATCCGTCGTATGCCGCCATACCTACTTTTTTCCAGTCATCAACAAGTCCTAATTCCTGTAATTTTGGATTGTATAAATAGTACAGCCCAACTAGGTCGGCACGTCCCTCTTCTAATGTTGATGCGTAGTTTTTAAGTGTTTCTTTGGTTTCACCAACTCCCGGATTTAATTGTCCCGAGGCGTGTCCAATAACTTCGTGAAGAGCAGTGTGCAACTTATCTCCCAGTTGCCCGTATTCTTCTTCTAGTTCTAATTCTTCTTCGTCATGTACAAATTCTTTTAAACGCCCCGAATTCCCTGCATTGTTGTAAGCATGAATAATATTCCCTAAAGAAACAGATTTACTACCCACGGCAGCACGAATCCAGTTAGCGTTTGGTAAGTTAACACCAATTGGAGTACTTGGCGATGCATCACCGGCCTCACCCGCTACATTAACCACTTTGTAAGTAACTCCCACGACATTTTTCTTTTTATGCTCATCCATTAATGGTGAGTTATCTTCAAACCACTGAGCATTTTCAGAAAGAACTGCCATTTTCTGTGACATATCGAAATCCTTTATTTGAACGATGGTTTCGTAAGAACCTCTATACCCTAATGGATCGTTGTACACTTCTATAAAGCTGTTAATATAGTCGATATTCCCTTCGGTAGCAGCAGTCCAGGCAACATTATAATCATCCCATGTTTGCAGGTCTCCGGTTTTATAATATTCGATCAATAAACCAATAGCATCACCTTGTGCTTTATTTTCGGCTACTCCCTGAGCTTTTTCAAGCCATGAAATGATCTTATCGATAGCTTCACCGTATAGTCCACCCGACTTGTACACTCTTTCTTTTAGTTCTCCTTTTTCCTTAACCAATTGTGAATTTAAACCGTATGATAAAGGTTTGGTTGGATCCGGTGATGTTTTATTTGCATAAAATGTTTCTACATCCTTATTCGTAACATTTGGTCCGTAGAAATTTACGGCAGAAAGTGCAACGTTGTCTACGCCTTTCGCCTGATTTACCTTTTTAGCATCCTTATCGTTAAAGATCACTTCGAAAGCTTCTCCTTCAAGAGTAGTATTTGTCTCAGACAATAATGTCTGCAAATAGTCTGAAGAGAAATCCGGCTTTATTTTATCGTTAGAATAATGGTGGTGGATTCCATTTGAAAACCATACTCGTTTCATATAGGTCACAAAATTCTTCCAGTCTTCAGAACTTTTATCGCCACTATAATTAGTGTACACATTTTCGAGAGCCTTTCTAATGGTTAAATTATGTCTGTAGTTTTGATCCCACATAATATCGCGACCTTCCAATCCGGCTTGTACCAAATAGTACACCAACTTCTGCTCTTTAAGTGAAAGTTGTTCCCATCCGGGTATTTGGTACCGTAGAACTTTAATGTCGGCAAACTGCTCTACCAGGTAGTTAAAATCGTCTGTTTGTACTTCTGCAACTTCGGGTTCTGTTTTTTCTTTTTTCTCATCGGCACAAGAAAAGAACAGTAATCCACTCATAGCCATTGCTATAAAAAAAGTATTCTTCATTTTTAGTTTTTATTGGTTTTCAGCAAATGTAGCAAAATATTGAATGTTAAAAATGATTATCTTAGCACAAATAATTAAATTCCCCACAGTATGAAATTAATAAAATACCTTTTATTTCTAATCCTAATCGTTTTAATTGGTGGTACTATCTATTTTGCCACCAAGGATGGTAGTTTCGACGTCGCAGAAAGCAAAGTCATGGCAGCGCCGGCCGAAGTGGTTTACAACAATGTAAAAGACTTTAAGAACTGGGAAGATTGGGGACCGTGGATGGGAACAGACCCGGATATGAAGATTCATTATGCCGAAAAAACAGAAGGTGAAGGTGCTTCCTATTCGTGGACAAGCGATCATATGGAAGTTGGTAATGGAGCAATGACAACCACTAAGGTAATTCCGAATAAAGAAATTAACCAAACTATTACGTTCAACACTCCCCTAGGCGATTCGAAAAGTGATGTTTATTGGTATTTTGAAAACACGGAAAACCCAGGAGAATCTAAAGTCACTTGGGGAATGAAGGGCGAACAATCGTTTATGGAAAAGATTTTTATGTCGTTTCAAGAGGGAGATATGGACACGGCGATCTCTGAAATGTATAAAGAGGGATTAGATAGTATAGAAAATGTGGTCGTAAGAGAAATGAAACAATTTTCGATCAACGTTGACGGTATTACCCGATATGGGGGAGGCTACTATATGTATATGACTACCGCTGCTAAACAGAATGAAATAGGAGCAAAAATGGGGCCTATGCTGGGTCAGGTAATGGGCTATATGGACGAAAATGCCGTCGATTCTTCCGGCATGCCTTTTACCATTTACAATGAGATAGACGATTTAAATAACACGGTGATCTTCTCAGCATGTATCCCGGTTGCAGAACGAATAATCACTCCGCCGGGAAGTCCTGTTGTATGTGGTTTTATGGAGCCTGTGACGACCTTAAAAACCACATTGAAAGGAAATTACGACAACCTACCTACAGCTTACAACAAAGCCATGGAATATATTGCCTCTAATAACCTCACCATGCACCCAAATGCTAAAATGTTTGAAGTGTATAGTACAGATCCCGGAGAAGTTCCCAATCCTGCTAATTGGGTTACGGAAATTTATATTCCAATACTACAGGAAGAAGCGACTAACTAGATTTTAATGAAACAATTTTTATTGGTTTTTTTAGGTGGCGGACTAGGGAGTGCGCTGCGATATTGGATAGGCAAATATTTGAATAGTGCAGAAAACGGGATCCCTTATGGGACCTTTGCCGCTAATGTCTTAGGAAGTTTTTTAATTGGAATCATCTTGGGGTTAGCACTAAAGGGTAATAGCCTTTCAAACAACACTGTTCTCTTTTTAGCCACAGGATTCTGCGGAGGTTTTACAACGTTCTCGGCATTCGCTTACGAAAATCATATCTTCTTAAAATCTGGGGATTTTATGACATTTGCATTCTATACCATAGGAAGTTTTATTATTGGCTTTGCAGCTGTCTTCTTTGGAATATGGTTGGTGAAGTTTCTTTAATGTTCCCCAAAATCTTTCACTCCCGCTTCTATTCTAACTTGAAGATCGTTAACTTTTGGCGGAATGGGACAAGAGTAATTTGAATTATATGCACAGTATGGATTATACGCCTTGTTGAAATCTAAGATCATACTATTTCCCTGCGGAATCTGAGTATCTAGAAAACGCCCGCCTCCGTAAGAACCGTCACCACTTGTGAGATCAGTAAATGGTAAAAACAAATACTCTTCGTAACCTTCCTCGCTTTCGTGAGAGGTACTCTGATATAATTCGAGTTTAAGTTCTTTACCTTCTAAAGTGAACAAAACCTCACCATACTTAACATACTCAGGCAACCGACTTGTTGTTGTGGGCATTAAAAAAGGAGTTTCATCCGGTGTACGAATAAAAACAGCCTCTACCCTAAAATCTAAATTTATGGGGTAAAAATCTAAACCCTTAAAATCTGTCAAATCCTTCTTTTCCAAAATGCTGGTCTCCGGGTCACTAAATGTTTCGTTTTCCGAAAGCTGATACTCTTTAATCTCCTTTAAAATATCTTCTTGTGCACTAATAACACATGTAAAAAGAAATAAAAAGCTTAAAATTAGATATTTCATCTGGATTTGTTTTCTGTAAAAATAGGAAAGAATTTGCAATCTTTTTTTTAGTATTGCTTCTGAAAGTTATCTAAATGTCTTCAAAAGTTAAGATCCTCATTGTACTCTTCTTCTTCGGACTGTCGCATGCATATGCACAATCTATTAAAACTGATAAAAAAGCACTCGCTTTTTTAGCTTCCGAAGAAAAAGTAAATGTCATCTTCGCTTACAACGAAATCCTTTACAATACCGACGACTTAACTGAAAAGGACTTTTTGGCTCACATTCATGCAAAAATAACGAAACACGGAACAGCACAAATGGCAAGAGATTGGCGTAAAGAGTTTATAAATGCAAGGAAGAAAACATGGCCGGAAGCCTTTGTAAAGGCTTTAAACGATGAACTCATCAAATATAAGAATGCTCCGAGATTTGTGCTTAACGAACCAAATACCAACTATATCATGGTGGTACATACGCATCAAATTGATTTCGGATTTGATGCCGGGGTAATTAAAAAACCAGCCGACGCGAAAATCGATATTTATTTTTATAAAGCTTCAGATAAAGAAAATTTTATCACGAAATCGAAGGTAAGTGAAGCCAAAGGCCTTTATAATGAAAGTAGATATAAAAACGAAAACTGGCCTAAACCCTCGCTCAAAAGTATTCAGAATCTATACGAAAGGGTAGCTCCAAATTTAGCCAAATCACTTAAAAGAATTGTAAAATAATACTTATGAAAAAAATAAGCCTCGCAATTATTGCTATCAGCACTTTATTTATTCAACACTCTCATGCTCAACATATTGATATTGATAAAAAGGCACTTGCTTTTCTTTCTTCGGAAGAGAAAATAAATATAGAATTTACCTACAACAACTTGTTTTTCAATGCCGATAATATCCCCGAGGATCAATACCTCAAAGAAATTGAAGCAAAAAACAAGGAAAAATACGGGGATGAAGGTGTGGAAGATTGGATGGATAAATACAATACCTCCAAAGCCGAAAAATGGCCTGAATATTTTACCAATACGCTGAACGCGAAAATGCAGGAATATGAAAACGGACCCGAATTTATAATGAATGACCAAAACCTGAAATACACCTTAAAAATAAATACAGACTGGATTTATTTTGGGTATAACGTTGTAGCCGCAAAATGGCCGAGCAAAGTAAATATGAGCCTCGCTTTTTATGAGACATCAAACCCGGAACAAATTATCTTCGAGACTAACATTAGAAGAGCAATGGGTAAAAATAATGAAGCTTTTAAATTGGATGGATGGGCTAAATTTGAACGTGTTGGAAAGGCATATGTCAAAGGTGCATATAAACTCGCACAAGCATTTAAAAGAATTGTAGATTAAACCAATCAATTTTTTTATTACATTTGATTTAATTATTCAGATAATGAAAATAAGAACATATACCAATAAGCAAAATTGTGTTGTTTCTAGAGAGAAACGCAAAAGGCGGTGTATGTACTAATTATAAAGAAATAGATTTATTCAATATAAAAACGTCCCGCCTTAGAGCGGGACGTTTTATTTTTATACATAACTACTAACCAAAATGAAAAAAATTTATAAAAATTATATAAGCAATTTCCAGGGCCTCTCCCGGGAAATCTGGCTATTGTCACTGGTGACCTTTATTAACCGGGCCGGTGCTATGGTAATACCTTTCCTTTCACTGTATTTAGTAAATGCCAAAGGCTTTACATTACCGCAGGTAGGATGGATCATGACCTCTTTTGGAGTAGGATCCCTGGTAGGAACATGGATAGGTGGCCGACTCACAGATACAATAGGTTTTTACAAAGTAATTGTACTAAGTTTATTTTTAGGTGGCATCGGATTTATACTACTTCAGTTTTTAGATACATTCTATGGATTTTGTGCCGGAATATTTTCTCTTATTTTAGTGGCCGATGCATATCGTCCGGCTATTTTCGTGGCAGCCGACACCTATAGCAAACCCGGAAATGTAACCAGAAGTATAACGCTAATTAGACTTGCCATAAACCTCGGTTTCTCAATAGGCCCCCTAATAGGAGGAATTATTATTGCAACCATAAATTATACGTCACTTTTCTGGATCGATGGCATTTCATGTATGATGGCGGCTATCGGTTTGTTTATATGGCTAAAACCGAAAAAAGTAATAAAAGATGAAACCCAAACACCAGTTGTAAAAGAAGGTGTTTCTCCTTATTTCAACGGACTCTTTATTCTATTTTTCATTATCATGGTGACCAATGGTGTAACTTTCGTACAGTATTTTAGCGTGATGCCTCTTTATTACGAGAAAGCCCATTTTTTAACCGAAGACCTTATAGGCTGGCTATTCTTTATAAACGGTGCGCTAATCGTTATCTTCGAAATGCCTTTGATAACGTGGCTGGAAAAAAAGCAACTATCTAAAACTATGGCTACCTTTTGGGGAATTGTGTTCTTAGCCTTGAGTTTTATTGTACTTAATATAACGAGTTGGAGCGGTATTCTCGTGGTTTCAATGCTCTTAATGACACTTGGTGAAATGATCGGTTCACCTTTTTCTAACGCCTTGGCTCTCGAAATGGCGCCCAAAGGAAGAAAGGGAAGTTATATGGGACTGTATAGTATGAGTTTTTCAATTTCACATATTATTGGACATAATGGCGGAATGAACCTCGTAGATTCTTATGGTTTCGGCATTACCTGGACGTATATCACAATATTTCTGGTAGTTATTAGCTTACTCACACTTTGGTTACATAAATTGGTCATGAAACCACCTAAGCTTATGCCATCAAAGACTATGAAACCCTAACATAACTATTAATTAAAAATCAATTCGAAATGATAAAATATCTAATTTTCTATTTCATTTTCTTCGGAATGTTCTCTTGCGAAAATCCAACAACAAAAGATAAAGTTAAATCTGAAGCTGAGACTTTTACTAAAACGAAGTCCTTTCCGAAGCTGGATAGCACAAGATATAATGTGGGGTTTTTAATAATGAATGGTGTTTATAATACCGAACTAACCGCACCGTATGATATTTTTCAGCATACTGTTTTTAGAGAAAATATTAAAGCGATGAATGTTTTCACGATAGCAGATTCAGACGATTTTATAACAAGTTTCGAAGGGTTGCGCATCCTTCCGGATTTCAATTATCTAAAAGATGAACTTCCAAGAATTGATATCTTGGTTGTTCCCAGCGCCGAACATCATTTAGATACCGACCTGGAGAATAAAGATTTAATTGAATTTGTAAAAGAAGTTGACAAAGAAGCCCTGTATATAACTTCTCATTGCGACGGGGCATTCGTTTTGGCGAAAGCCGGTATTTTAGATAGTGTTGCGTCAACAAGGTTCCCCGAGGATGTGGAAGCTATGAAAACTATGTTTGCAAATCTCGATATAAGAGAAGATATATTGTTTGTTCACGATGGTAAATACATCACCTCCGCGGGAGGTGCTAAAAGCTTTGAAGCAGCCCTGTATTTATGCGAAGTGCTATATGGTAGTAAAATAGCTCGATCTTTGGCCAACGGTCTGGTAATCGATTGGAATTTGGATAAAGTACCGCATACGGTGATAAAACATTGAACTATTTTCTTACATCCTTTGCTTTTTCTTTAACCCGTATTCTATGCATTCGCTTCGATATGAGCACGGCGTCTAAACAAGAAATGAATAAACCGATAGCAAAGATGAGAAACATAAATCTAACAATAGTATCGCCCATATATTCCAATCCGGTAAAACCTAAAGCTAATGTTACAACAGTACCTATTAAAAAGTGTTTTGTATAATTTTTCATGGCTAATTTTTTATTAAAATTAGTCCTAATATTTGATGCATATTATTAAAGAATAATCAATTGTAGAAAGTTTAACAAACAGAGTGATTTCTCTTAAATATTCTACAAAAATATTCTACAAAGGTTTAATCTCACCGTTTTTTACAACCTGAGAAAGTACTATTTGGGTCTTTGTCTCCCCATATGTTATCAATTGATCAATAAATTGCTCCAAATGTTTTTGATTTTTTAAAACCACCTCCATTACGATATTTTCGTTACCGGTTATTCGATAACAGTTTAATACCTCATCGTAGGTTTTTACTTTTTCCAAAAAGGGTTTTAATTTTCCCATAAACGCCCGAAGAGTTATAATAGCTTTAAGCTGATACCCGGTTTCGAATGGAGAAACCTCCGTATTGTAGCCTTGTATTATTCCAACATCTTCCATTTTCCTAATTCTTTCAGAAACTGCAGGCGAACTAATACCTATGTTTCTACCTATTTCAGCATTAGAGAGTCGGGCATTTTTCTGAAGAAATTTTAATATCTTCCAATTAAGTGAATCGATTTTCATTTTAAACTGAATAATTTAAAAAAACATTATTTTTAAAGTAAATATACATTTTTACTTTAATATCGAAAGATAAAAATACCGTCTAGTTGTTAAATTTGGTATGCTTTTGAAAAAGAATACGTTTAAAAATGATCCCAACTGTCCCAAACAAGTTTCCGCAAACGCCTATCTACCAGAAGGCCATAGATATTTTTACTTTATCCCGAAGTATTTCCAGTTATTTGATACATGATATTGCTCATTTAAATAACAAGGGACAGGAGAATCCTGACATTTATTTTACCGGAGACATTGTTCAGCAATCGGTTTCTCTCGCACCCGAAATACTAAAGGCTGAAAACGAACCTTTTTCAGAAGAAAAGCATAAATATGTAGCATCTGTAACCCGTCTAACCAATTTATTATACAAAAATTGTGAGCGACTAGAACAGATAAATAGTAACGGAAAAGATTTTCTGCCAATTCTTCGGAAAGAAATAAAGAAATTCAGAAAGCTACAGCATAATTGGATGCTCACACTTTAACTTCAGCTATTTTACTACTCTTGAATCTAGATCTAGAAATTGCTTTTTAACGATCTTAAGTTTTGAAAAGTCTTTATGATTCGGATTGATTAGAATATTTCTCTCCTCTCTTAAAACTGCAGAGGGAACCGAAAGTGCCAGTTCGTTTTTCTTGTTTAACCATTTTGAACCAAAATCCTGTGTTTCAGAAACAAACGGATTCGCTTTCCAAAGTGGAAGACTTAGTTTTGGATCAAAGGTTTTAACCATATTATCAGGTACTGTAACTTCAATAAATGCATAATCATTATCCAAATACTTAAAATCCAGATGGACTAAAATTTCTAAGATACAAAGAGATAAATGTTCAGAAAAATAAAGCATCGCATCTCCCTCCTTATTCCATCTGCCTCCATATAAACGTGCCCCTTCACCACTAAGATCATCAATGTATTCCTTTTTAGCTACCCGATATATCTTCAAAATTATTTTTTTAAGAATATACGCCTTGTTCTATTCTACCCAATACATCTTTGATCAACTTGGTACCAAAACTAGTATCTAAAAAATCAAGTGGCTTTTTATAATTAAGCACTCTAATTTCACTGTTTACCCAACGACTAAATTTTTCGATGGACCCTAAAACCTCTATCCCCCTTGAAATAACCTCGGCGATTTCAAGAATTTGCTCTGTACTATAAACGTTGAGAAGTTCGCTATCACTCTTACGCTGAATGGTTCTATGTGACACATGTATAAGACTACTCATCTTCTCCATCGAAATTCCCAGAATACTACTTATAGAAGCAACCACAGATTTAGGGAGCCCCTTTCGCGTCACCTCTATAAGATCAATATCACTGTTTATAGCTTGTCCTACCTGAATACTACCCCCCAATACACTTACGATCCTGTCGTATTTGTTTTCGAGACGGTAAAACTCTTTAGGTTCTTTGGTTATATTCTGAATTTTTAGCTTACGCATTATCACGACATTTGACATAAATATACGAAATTTTGTCGTAATTGCAAGTAAGTTGCTTACCATTAGTTATTAAAAAAACCTTAGTGTGAACATTTTTTTAAATGAAAACTCAAGATCCCGCGGCTACGCACGGGATAAGCGATTCGCACACTTTTCGTTCCGAAAAGTGGCAGTAATGGTCAAACGAAGAAGTCTTCAGATCCCGCGGCTACGCACGGGATAAGCGATTCGCACACTTTTCGTTCCGAAAAGTGGCTCTCTGCTTACATGTTGCGGCGATACTGGCCTCCTACTTCAAACAAAGCTGACGTGATCTGACCTAAAGAACATACCTTGGTTGCCTCCATTAATTGTTCGAAGATGTTTTCGTTATTAATTGCGGCATTCTGTATTTTTTCTATCGCAGTCTCTGTAATAGACTTATTAGCATTGTGTAGATTTTTCAAAATCTCGATCTGATACTGTTTCTCTTCTTCTGTTGCACGTATCACTTCGGCGGGTAGGACGGTGGGAGACCCCGAACTGCTCAAGAAGGTATTCACACCAATTATTGGAAACTTGCCATTGTGCTTTAACGTTTCATAGTACAAACTTTCTTCTTGTATCTTACTGCGTTGGTACATAGTTTCCATTGCACCAAGAACTCCTCCGCGTTCGGTAATACTATCAAATTCTTTTAAAACAGCTTCTTCCACCAAATCGGTTAACTCTTCTATAATAAATGAGCCCTGTATCGGATTTTCATTCTTAGCCAATCCTAATTCCTTGTTAATGATCAACTGAATCGCCATGGCTCGTCTCACGCTTTCCTCGGTAGGTGTTGTAATAGCTTCATCATAGGCATTTGTATGTAATGAATTACAATTATCATAAATAGCATACAACGCCTGAAGGGTAGTTCTAATATCGTTAAAATCAATTTCCTGAGCGTGCAAGGATCTCCCGGAAGTCTGAATATGATACTTTAGCATCTGGGCTCTCGGATTAGCCCCATACTTTTCCTTTAGCGCTTTAGACCATATTTTTCTCGCTACACGTCCTATAACAGAATACTCGGGATCGATTCCATTGCTAAAAAAGAATGAGAGATTGGGACCAAAGTCATTAATATCCATTCCTCTGCTAAGATAATACTCCACGTAGGTAAATCCGTTAGAAAGAGTAAATGCCAATTGTGTAATTGGATTAGCTCCCGCTTCAGCGATATGATAACCACTTATGGAAACAGAGTAGAAATTTCTAACTTTCTTTTCAATGAAATACTCCTGAACATCACCCATTAGCCTCAAAGCAAATTCCGTAGAGAAAATACAAGTATTCTGAGCCTGGTCTTCTTTCAAAATATCTGCCTGGACGGTTCCCCGTACCTGCATTAAAGTTTCAAACTTTATTTGGTCATATACTTTCTGAGGCAAAACCTGATCACCCGTAACTCCAAGCAACATGAGACCTAAACCATCGTTCCCCTCGGGTAATTCTCCTCTGTATTGTGGACGATCTACTCCCCTTTTCTTATATATTGCTTCGATCTTCGCTGCAACTTCCTTTTCCATACCATTGTCTGTAATGTATTTCTCACAGTTCTGATCAATGGCTGCATTCATAAAAAACCCAAGTAGCATTGGAGCCGGACCGTTGATAGTCATACTCACCGATGTCATAGGATTGGTAAGATCGAAACCTGAATATAATTTTTTCGCATCGTCAAGACAACAAATAGAAACCCCTGCATTTCCAATCTTTCCGTAGATATCGGGACGATGATCGGGATCATTCCCATAAAGTGTCACACTGTCGAATGCCGTAGAAAGTCTCTTCGCCGGTAACCCCATACTTACATAGTGGAAGCGTCGGTTAGTACGTTCGGGTCCGCCTTCACCAGCAAACATTCTTGCCGGATCTTCTCCGGTTCGCTTAAAAGGATACAGCCCTGCTGTAAAAGGAAATTCTCCCGGAACATTTTCTTGTAAAGTCCATTTTAGAATATCACCCCAGGCCTGGTATTTCGGAAGTGCCACTTTTGCGATCTGGGTATGTGAAAGAGACTCGGTATGCGTTTTAATTTCAATCTCTTTATTTCTTACTTTAAATTTATAAACCGGTGATTTATACTTCTCCAATTTATCACTCCACCCTAAAATAACTTCCCAATTATATGGATCAAGATTAAGCTTCACCTTATCAAACTCGGCGACTAATAATTTAATTAATTGTTTGTTTTCTTCGGAAGAGTTTACAGCATCAATTACAATTCCCGCTTTGTCGATGTCTGGACGTTGCCCGGCAACCGACTCGATTGTTTTAAATATTCCGTAGAGTTTCTGAGCAACTTCAGCCTGTTCATTAGCTCTTTTATCATAAGCTCTATTGTTTTCAGAAATTTCTGAAAGGTATCGCGTTCTTGCCGGCGGAATAACAAAGATCTTTTCAGACATCTCATCCGAAATAGTATAGTTACTTTTTAAATTTGAAGCTGTCTTCTCTACGATCTTGTCCATTACCTGCTTGTAGAGCTTATTCATCCCGGGGTCGTTAAACTGAGAAGCGATGGTTCCATAAACCGGCAATTCCTCCTGTGGAGTTTCCCATAGTTGATGATTTCGCATATATTGCTTCTTTACATCTCGAAGCGCGTCTAAAGATCCTCTTTTGTCGAATTTGTTAATAGCTACCAGGTCCGCAAAATCTAACATATCTATTTTCTCCAGCTGTGTTGCTGCGCCAAATTCGGGTGTCATTACGTAAAGTGAAACATCGCTATGTTCCAAAATTTCGGTGTCACTTTGCCCTATCCCTGAAGTCTCCAAAATTATAAGGTCATATTCAGCTGCCTTTAAAACTTCAATGGCTTCGGCAACATATTTTGATAAAGCTAAATTACTTTGTCTGGTTGCCAAACTTCTCATATATACCCGAGGTGAGTTTATGGCGTTCATTCTAATTCTGTCTCCTAGCAGAGCACCTCCTGTTTTTCTTTTCGAAGGATCAACAGATATTAGACCTATTGTTTTCTCGGGGAAATCGATTAAAAATCTCCGCACGAGTTCATCGACTAACGACGATTTTCCGGCTCCTCCTGTTCCGGTTATTCCTAGCACAGGAGTGGTAATTTCTTTATTTTTTTTATGTATTTTCTCAAGCGTTTCTTTCGCGATTTCAGGGAAGTTTTCTGTAGCTGATATCACTCTGGCGATCGCTCCGGGAATTTTTTCTGAAAGGCTATCAACTTCACCATTTAGTTTATCACCAATGGGGAAATCTGAAGTTTTAACAAGATCATTTATCATTCCCTGTAATCCCAACTCGCGGCCATCATCAGGTGAATAAATGCGCGTAATTCCATAATCCATTAACTCTTTTATTTCCGAAGGGAGAATAACTCCTCCTCCACCTCCAAAAATTTTAATATGGTCTGCTCCCTTCTCCTTCAGAAGATCATACATATATTTAAAATACTCGTTATGTCCCCCTTGATAGGAAGTCATTGCAATAGCATTGGCATCCTCTTGTATCGCAGTATTAACAACCTCCTCTACACTTCTATCGTGTCCTAGGTGAATTACTTCAACACCGGTAGACTGTATAATTCTACGCATAATGTTAATAGCAGCGTCATGACCATCAAAAAGTGATGCGGCGGTCACTATACGCACTTTGTTTTTAGGAATGTAAGGAGCTGGTTGTTGCATAGGTATTAAAGTTATGTTTTTGGATGTGCAAATTTATGAAAACCTTATAGATATTCAGCCTTTCTGGATATAATTACAGTCATAAATTTTATTTAAAAATTACTTGTGTGTCCAATATTTTTGTATATTGCAACATCATTATTAAACTATAAAATATTAACATTATGAAAAAAATTTACTTATTAGCTTTTGCAGTGTGTGCTTTTGCATTCAACGCAGACGCTCAAATTATTGAAGATAGCTTTGAATTCTACGTTCTTGGTGACATGGGTACTCAGGCTCCAGGTATATGGGGTAACTGGTCTCAGGATCCAGCCGGATCGTCTGCAGAGAACATCATCGTTTCTGATGATTTTGCAGCTTCAGGAACTAAATCAGGATTTATTGGACCTGGTCAAGGGCCACAAGATGCACTTCTTTATTTAGGAAATGAAACTACCGGTGATTACACTCTAAGATGGAACATGTATGTTCCTTCTGGAAACGAAGGGTATTTCAATGTTCAGGGTACTATTCCTGCTTCAGGACCAATTACTGGTATTTGGAACACAGGAGATATTTACTTTAACCAAGATGGACTTGCTTCTGGTGTTGGTACTGATACTGCTGCTCCTGGTGACGATTTCAGTTTTCCACATGATGAGTGGTTCGATCTAGCAATTTATTTCGATCTTGATGGTGGACCAACTTATGAGTTATTCATTAACGGTGTAGCGGCTTACGATAGCCCAATCGATTTCCAAGATGACTCTACTTTAGGTGCAGTTGACTTTTTCGCAGCTAGTCCGGCAACTACATTCTACGTAGATGACGTATTATACACGCAAGGAAACACTGTTTTAGGTGTAAATGATTTCGAAGAAAAAGTTGTAAGTGTATATCCTAACCCGGTTGTTGATGTTTTAAACATTTCAACAAAAGAGGCTGTTAGTACAGTTACTATTTATGACGTTCTTGGAAAAGTAGTTCTTCAGGCTCAACCTGATTCAATTTCTCCAAGTATCGACATGAGTGCATTCTCTTCCGGAGCTTACTTAGTACAAGTAACTATTGGAGATGCTACTAAAACTGTAAAAGTTATCAAATAATTATATCTCTATAGATATTCTTAAAAAGACCCTTCTTTCGAAGGGTCTTTTTTTTTAACTTTGAATAAAAATATTCGTTCCAATTCCACTATAACTATGTATTTAAAAAAGCTGTTTCTATTTTGCTCTTGTTTCACAATTTTATCCTGTGCCGAATTACAAAATGTTGTAAATACACTTCCTAGTCAGACCGGCATGGACCCCACCATGATAGCCAGTGGTTTAAGAGAAGCATTGGATTTCGGTATTGATAAACAAGTTACAAAACTCACTCAGAAGGACGGTTTTTATAAAAATTCACTAGTAAAAATTTTGCTTCCACAAGAGCTTCAAAAAGTAGATCAAACATTAAGAGACATTGGCCTTGGAAGTTTAGCAGATGAAGGCATAAAAGTATTAAACAGAGCCGCTGAAGATGCTGTCAAAGAATCGACTCCTATTTTCGTTGATGCAGTTAAGCAGATCACTTTCGCTGATGCAAAAAATATACTTTTAGGTTCAGATACCGCAGCAACCCTATATTTAAAAGACAGAACTAGTAATGCCCTTTATGGAAAATTTAATCCAGTAATTCAAAACTCATTTAGCAAGGTGGGTGCCGACAAGATCTGGGCAAACATCATCAATAAATACAACACGATTCCATTTGTAAATCAAGTGAATCCGGACCTTACAGATTATGTCACTAATGAAGCCTTAAAAGGCGTATATACCATGATCGGGGTGGAAGAGAAAAAGATAAGAACTAATATATCTTCGAGAACCACTACACTCCTTCGCCAGGTATTTGCGTTACAAGATTAACTTGTTAAATGGTTGAGGCTTACAGGTTAATTCAACTTATTAGATTAACAGACATTTAACCAATACTTAGTATAATTTCACTTTTACCTATTGTAATTTTACACAAAATTATAAGGCCCATGTTTGATTGGTTAAAAAGGAAAGACGAGCTCGAAAAACTAAAAATTAAATACCGAGATTTGATGAAGAGGTCATTTAAATTGGCAGTTTCAGATAAAAGAAGAAGTGAATTGGCAAGAAGTGAAGCACAGGAAGTTTTGGAAAAAATACAGTACCTTAAAATGAAACTAGCTGATAAGTAAACTACACCAATTCTTCAAAATATTGGAATGCATCTTTTAACCTGGATCCATACCAGCTAAAATACTCCCCATCTACCAACATTACATCAGTTTTTAATTCTTTTCTCAAAGAAGCTACATCCGTTTCTTTAAATGGATATGGTTCTGAAGAAAGTAAAACAAGATCCGCATTTCTCATTATATCTATATCTATTTCCGGATATCTACTTTCCGTTTCAGCTATGATATTCTCAAAATTATTCATCTTTAATAAGCTACTAATAAAGGTCGCTCGTCCCGCACACATATAGGGAGATTTCCAAATTAGATAAACAACTTTTCGTACGGGTCTAGTCTTGGTGTTCAACAGGAATTGATTTCTACTCCTCTCTATCTCATTAATAAGCGATTTCGACTTTTCAGAAATACCGAAGATCTTACCCAAGGTAGAGATCATTTCATAACAATCTGAAATCTCTCCTATATCACTAACCCAAACCGGGACAAACTCCTCTAATTGTGTAACCATCTCGAACGTATTTTCTTCTTTGTTACAAATTACAAGATCAGGTTTAAGGGTTTTAATTTTCTCGAGATCAACATTTTTTGTCCCTCCTACGATTGTCTTATTTTTCCTTAAATAGGTAGGGTGCACACAGAATTTGGTTACGCCTACTATTTTCGATTCTAATCCCAAATCAACCAGCAGTTCGGTTTGAGATGGAACCAGCGATACAATACGATTTGGAGGTTTTTGTAGAAATAAGGATCGGTTTAATTGATCAATTATTTTCATCACCTCAAATCTTGATTACTCCGAAAGTATCTTTCGCATTTGAAGCTGTAACTTTTGTGCCGCTTCTCTGGCAGCTTCAGCAAAATCCTTTTCATGTGAGGCATAAATTATTCCCCGGGAAGAATTAATTAAAAGTCCAATATCTTTAATCATACCATAACGGCATACGTCATCAAGACTTCCACCCTGAGCGCCTACTCCAGGCACTAATAGAAAACTATCTGGTAAAATATGTCTTACTTCGGAAAGAAAACTCGCTTTTGTAGCCCCTACAACATACATCAAATTCTTACTATTCTTCCAATTTTTTGATGTTTGAAGCACACTCTTGTAAAGCTCGGTATTTTCTAATTGTTTAGTCTGAAAATCGTACGCACCTTCATTAGAAGTTAGTGCTAATAAGATGGTGTGTTTCCCTTCAAAGGCTAAGAATGGTTCAACAGAGTCTTTACCCATATAAGGTGCTACTGTTATTGAGTCAAAACCCAGGTTGTCTAAAAATGCTTTGGCATACATCGCAGATGTATTGCCTATATCTCCTCGTTTCGCATCGGCAATAGTAAAAATATCCGGATAATTTCCATTTAAATACTTTATGGTTTTTTCCAAAGATTTCCATCCGTCGAGCCCATAAGCCTCATAAAATGCGGTATTCGGCTTGTAAGCAACTGCCAAGTGATGAGTAGCATCAATGATCTCCTTATTAAAAGAAAAAATAGGATCTTCCTCTTTTAATAAATGCTGTGGAATTTTGCCTAAATCCACGTCAAGGCCAATGCATAAAAATGATTGTTTCTTCCTAATTTCTGAAATTAACTGAGTTGTTGTCATTAAGGATCAATAATAGTTCTAGAAGGTCTCTCCGGATTCCTTTAGTTTTTCCGTATTACTAACTAATTGCAGTTCGTCGATGATCTTCTGAACATCCCCATCAATAATATTGCTTAGATCATAAAGTGTTAGATTAATTCTGTGATCTGTAACTCTTCCCTGAGGATAATTATAAGTTCTAATCTTAGCACTTCGATCTCCACTTGTCACCATGGAGCCTCTTTTTAATGCATCTTCTGCCTGTTTTTTTGCCAATTCAAGATCATAGAGTCGCGAACGAAGTACTTTAAATGCCTTCTCCTTATTTTTATGCTGTGACTTTTGATCCTGACATTGAGCAACTAACCCGGTGGGCTCGTGAGTTAAACGAACTGCAGAGTACGTAGTGTTCACCGATTGCCCACCCGGACCTGACGAACAAAAGAAATCGATACGCACATCTTTAGGATCAATTTCTACATCAAATTCTTCAGCTTCGGGAAAGACCATAACAGTAGCGGCACTTGTATGTACTCGCCCTTGAGTTTCGGTTTGAGGTACACGTTGAACTCGGTGCACTCCGGCCTCAAACTTAAGAGTTCCATAAACGTCTTCACCTTCTATTTCAAACTGAATTTCTTTATACCCACCGCTTGTTCCTTCACTAAAATCTACCACACTGGTTCTCCAACCTTTACTCTCACAATATTTTGAATACATTCTAAAGAGATCTCCGGCAAAGATACTCGCCTCATCACCCCCCGTTCCTGCACGAATTTCCATTACGGCATTTTTAGAATCTTCAGGGTCTTTAGGAACCAATAAGAATTTAATTTCTTCCTCTAATTTAGGAATTCTATTTTTTGCATCCTCAAGTTCCATTTTTGCCATTTCAACCATTTCGGCATCACTTCCATCGGTTATTATCTCCTCCGCCTCACTAACATTATTGGTTAGGTTTATATATTCTTCCCGCTTATCCATTAGCAACCTAAGATCTTTGTACTCCTTGTTGAGCTGTACATATCTTTTCTGATCGGTAATAATATCTGGCTGAATAATAAGGTCACTTACTTCATCGAATCTCTGTTTAACTATTTGAAGTTTTTCTAACATATAAAGATTATAATTGAGCTGCTTATTAAGCATAAGCAGTTGCAAATTTACAATAAATTAGTCGATTTTGTTCTTGAATTACTTTGACGCTTCAGATGAATTCCAATAATTAATTCTGAAAAACCCCGTTGCTCAATGTGCAAAAGTTTCCGAAGAAAATAAATCAATTTAATACTGAAACTCTCCGTGCTCAGATTTTATCGTTAGTTTCTTTTCTGAAGAAGACGCTACACGACCAACTATTTGTGCATCAACATTAAACGACTGAGAAATAGTGATAATATCCTGAGCAACTTCTTCCGGTACGTATAATTCCATCCGGTGACCCATATTAAATACCTGATACATCTCCTTCCAGTCTGTCTTACTTTCTTCCTGGATGAGTTTAAAAAGAGGGGGAATTGGGAATAGATTATCTTTAATTATATGTAATTGGTCCACAAAGTGGAGCACCTTAGTTTGGGCACCACCACTGCAATGAACCATTCCGTGAATGTCATTATTAGAATATTTTGAGAGAATACTTTTAATAATGGGGGCATAAGTTCTGGTTGGCGAAAGTACCAGTTTACCCGCATTTAACGGACTTTCTGCGACTGTATCCAACAGGTTTTTAGAACCAGCATACACTAGATCTTCCGGAACGAGAGGATCAAAACTTTCAGGATAATTTTGCGCCAAATAGTTCCCAAAAACATCGTGTCGTGCAGAAGTAAGTCCGTTACTTCCCATACCACCATTGTATTCTTTTTCGTATGTTGCCTGGCCATATGAGGACAAACCTACTATTACGTCACCTGCCTGAATGTTTGCATTGTCTATAACATCTTTACGTTTTAACCTGGCTGTAACTGTAGAATCTACAATAATTGTCCGAACGAGATCTCCAACATCTGCTGTTTCACCCCCGGTGGAATGGATAGAAACTCCAAATTGTTTCAATTCACTAATGAGCTCTTCGGTACCATTTATAATTGCAGAGATCACTTCCCCTGGAATAAGGTTTTTATTCCTTCCAATCGTTGAAGACAAGGTAATATTCTCAATTGCGCCTACACAAAGCAGGTCGTCAATATTCATAATTAACGCATCCTGAGCGATTCCTTTCCAAACAGACAAGTCTCCTGTTTCTTTCCAATACATATATGCCAATGCCGATTTGGTTCCTGCGCCATCTGCGTGCATTACGAGACAATAATCGTCATCACCGGTTAGATAATCAGGGACGATTTTACAAAATGCTTTAGGAAAAAGCCCTTTGTCCACGTTTTTGATTGCATTATGCACATCTTCTTTGCCTGCTGAAACACCTCGTTGGGCGTATCGTTTTGAAACTTCTTTACTCATTATTAATACTTAGAATGACAAAAGTACACAATGAAAAAACGTCTTGAAAGTTCAAGACGTTTTTATTAAGATATAAGTTGAAAAATTAGTTCCAATCTGGCATGCTCGCCTCACTAAATATCTGATTATCATCGTTAACTTGTCCGAAATCTATGGTGTATACTGCCGGTGTTGACCCAAGATTATTTCCTCTCCTGGTTAAAACGGCACCACCTTCGGTAGGGGAATATCGCACCTCAAGGTCATTTTCACCCAATACAACTTCAGAATCCACTTCTCTTAAGGTCATGTCGGAAATTGTATAGCGATGAATTCGATTTTCAAATCTTCTGTACTGTGGATTTTCAGAACCAGATTTATCAAGTGTGAACAGCACCTCATCTGCATTCGCAGAAAGATTAATACTACTTGCAGCTCCCATTTCTCCTTCTCGAACTACATCTACCTCCATACCTAACGAAAGATCATAAGTGAAAATTCGAACATTATAACCATTCATATCATTAGTTTTTAACAATAGTAGATCATCATCAAATGTTGCTACTTGTACTTCAGAAATAAAAGAACCATCGGTTGTTTCATAAATTGGTGCAGCTCCTCCTCCATCCGGATCAATTTCATAGAGTTTATCAAAATTTGGATATAGTATAGTCTGACCGTCGTTTGCCCAAGTAAAATTTAATTCTTCCAGTTTAAAGCCTGCAACGGGAATAGCATTGGTTACCTGCTGTATTTCTGTTCCATCGAGATTCATGGTATAAATATTTGCCTCGCCTCCTTCTGTCCTTAAAAAGGCAACTTTATTAACTACATTGTTCCGCCTAGGCTTAAAGCTATTGGTATTTTCACTCGTTAATTGTAGTAAATTAAAATCGATAACGCCGCCAGTACCTTGAACACCATCATCGTCACCTGAGAATATCACACTATTTCCATTAATCTTCTTTACTAAAAGAAAGGGATTGTCCGGTGCTGTAAGCGTAGTGAATTCACCTATTTCCGAATTTACCGGATCGTTGAATTCGTCCATTACGGTAACTTGCCAGAAGTAATTTGTTCCAAGTTGCAGATTACTTACAGTATAAGTTGTATCCTGACCGGTTTCAAAAAACTGCATTTCATTGGTTGTTCCATTTCGGAGGTCTAGCGTATAAGACAATTCATCATTTTCAGGATCGGATGAGTTCCATATAAATTCAACTTCCAACAAAACATCGGTAGCATTATCTTCAGGGAAGAGAAGATTCGGAATAGTAGGAGGCTGATTATTCGAATTAGATTCATCTAGTTCGAATGCCACTGTTGCAGTAGCATCTTGTGTAACAGTAATCGATTCGAAAGCAGTTACATAATTAGTGAGTTCTGCCTGAACCGAATAGTCGTCCACATTTACATTTAAGATCGTGAAAGCCCCGCTGGCATCCGAAAATACTGTACTGGATGAAGGGTTAGTCGAAATTTTTACTCCACTTAATGAATCACCTGTTTCTGCGTCTATTACCGTTCCCGAAATTGTCCCGGTTCCCAGTGGTGCAATAGTGTCCTCACTACAACTATAAATTGTAAGAAGTATTGCCGACACCCATATTAAAAGTTTATAATTTTTCATTTCCTAAAGATTGATTGCTTTTTCTTCCATTCATATTAAAGTAATAATTTAGACCGAAGCCGAAATTAAAATAAAAATCGTCTCGTGTTCCTTGCACTTGCTGATCTATATCGTCTGTAAAAAGGATATCGTGTTCGGCAAAAACTTTCACACCCCATTTTTGTGAAATATCATATTCCACGCCTCCTCCATATTGCATTTTATAAAATAAATCGCCTGAATTCTGGTTAGAGACACCTAAAACAACACCCGGACCCGCATAAATAAAAGGTGAAAGATTGTCTTTTGGCAAGAGATCTACTTGCGCATTTAGATCAAAGCTCATAAATGTATCTCGAAATTGAGGCTCATTATTAATCTCAAATATAGAGGCAGTTAAGCCTAAACTGAGATATTGATTAAGAAGTTTTTGATATTGAAGGCTGGCGTTCAAATCCCATTCTTTCGTTGCATAATCCCCATCAATGATACTCATTCCTCCTATAAAACTTATAGAGTTACGATATTCTTTATCCTGCATCAGTCTGTTGTACAGTAATGTGTTTTCGGCTTCTTCCTTTTCTTTGAGGTAATCTGCAACAAGTTTATTATCCATTTCTTTACCCGCTCTAGTACCCCAAAATTGATCTTTTATACCTTCAACAATTAAATCGTGAACAGCCTTCTCAATAGCATCCTTTACAGCCAATTGAACCGGCTCATTTTGAGTTATACCCGTTTCTGCCTCAAGAAGTCGTTGAAATTTTACAAATCTGAAAAAACTAGCATCCAGTGCTTGAGAAAGAATGGTTTTTGAAACATATACTGTTTTTAAAATTTCCCCATTATTGGTAGATACCGCTCTTAAATATACTGTGATCCTGTCTTGTCTGTATTTCGCCGATCCTCCAATTCCAAAATATCGCGCTCCAACTCCACCTGTTACTATATTGGTATCATAAGAAATTATTCCACCTTCCAAGAGTAATCCGGCATACAGTAATGGAGGTAATGGCGGTTCGTTCGGATTTAAATTTTTGATGTAGTCTAACTTAGTATTTCTAATAATTTGTCGTTCCTGAGAAAGATTCGCAAGATTCTCACGTTCAATAGGGATAAACCAACCCGAATCTTCTAAGGCCTTTATAAGAATTGTTGTTGCTCCTTGTGAAACCGCCGTACTAAACGTACTCCCGTTTTCAACGGCTTTATACTGACCTGTTTGATCACTAAAATTATACACTGCCACTTCTACGGGATCTGCAGCTGCCGGCAAGTCTAAGAGTGTTTTTGTGGAAGCCGAGAATTCACCGGTTCGAGATGGATTCTGGTCTAACGGCTGATTAAAATAAGCGCCACATGAGCACAAAAAAAGTAAACATGCCGATAAGACAAGCTTTATAAAATTTCGCATAAACATTATTTTAATTTGGAACTATAACCTGTGTTTGTTCTCCATTAGAAGTATCGAGAATATTAATGACAAGACCCTCGCCCGTTTCAAAAATTTCAACATTTAAAGAACCAAAAGTAAAGGTTCCTTCCTGGTTAAACTCACCCACTCCCTCTAATTGTTGTTGTAATAAGGCTCTAGTGATCTGACTAAGTATTTGATTGTTTAAATTTTCTCCGAAACGTTCTAATTCAGATTGTTGTTCTCTGGGATCCTGACTCGCTGTATGAGAATTTTGCGCGGTTGCGGAACTAATTAGCCAGTTATAGTTAAAAGTGTCGCCACCGAACGCCGGGTTTAGGGGCTTATATGAAAACTGCTGAGCGAAACAACCAATTCCTGTAAACAGTAATATTATTAAAAATATATTCTTTTTCATCTTAATAGCGTATAAATTCATTTTGTTGTTTATCCAGTTGCTGTAACTTTCTAAGCGTTCTATATATAGCTGCTTCGGCCATATCTTTTAAAAATTCCTTTCTAGGTTGTGAAAAGAACTGCCAAACAAGTTGGTCGTCTACTTTTACTGTAATCTTTGTATTTCTCGTTCTTCCAGGAACTTCTTCAATAAGAATATTCTTATCGGTTGCAATTTCCTTTAATGCAAAATCGGAATAATAATACCTATAGAAGTCTCTTCCGGCCTTCGTTAAAGTATTTTCAATAATTAATCCATTTTTAAAATACCCATCTTGCGGTGGCGCTTCATCTAACGAATTTGCAATTTGATTCAATTCGCTTATCGAATTCACAACAGTTGGTTTTTTTTCGGCCTCAATTTCAAGAGACTTTAGTTCTTTATTGTACTGTAAAACTATTCGGTCTTTTCCAACTACTTTATCTTCTAAATCGTAAATAGTAAGGTTTAAGATTACTCTACCAACTGTGTTGTTATAAACGGTTACTGATGAAAGTAATATTTTCTGATTCCCTTCAATAACGATTCTATCTATTTGCTCACTCTTTTCAGTGTTATTTTGTTCATCCGTTCTAAAAGCTAAAAACTCATATCTTAAATTCTGTAATACTTGAGTCCTGTTTTCAGCGGTACTCGTAAACGTATAGAACTCACTATTTCGCTCAATTTTTATACTTGCAACTATATCTTGATTTACGTATTGCGCAAAGCTATCGGTAAAAAAAAGGATAGCCATTACAATAACGGCTTTCCTATATAATTGATGTCTAATATGTTTCAAAACTCTTTAGAAATAACTCCTTATAATTAATGTAGGAGATGCTTCGGTTTGTTTAAATTGTAAAGATTTAGTTAGATTATTTGCTCCATTTCTTTCAAAATTCAAATTATCTCCATCCTGAATAAGATCTAATGATACATCTGCATTTAAATCATTGACAAAATCAGTAATTCTATTGTTATCTCCATTCTGAACTAGATCTGTAACAGCTGTATTTGCCAGATAATCCAGAGAAATATCGTTCGAATCCCCATTCTGAATCAGAGAAATTTCACTGGCGTTGGTCTGAACATTTACAGATACAGTATTGAAATCTCCTATTTGTCTCAAGAAAACCGAATTTCCTTGTACTGTTGAATTCCTAACGTTTTGTGAAGTACCTATTCCCAAACTTGAAAGAACCTGGCGGGAAACATCCTCATTACCGACTACTTTATCCTCGTTGGTTTCTGTATCCTTATAGGTTTGAGCCGTGGCGAATTGAAAACAAAATAGAATTGTAACAATTCCCATAAACCATCTGTTAGTTAATGCTTTCATAGCTATAAAGGTATAAAATTATATTTACTTTAATAGTTGGAAAGGAAATGATTCAACCTTCCTCCATAAAACTATTCTTTTTGATATAGTAGGCGCGGCGAAGCGCCTACTATTGGTATTTGTTTAAAGACTATAGATTAACAGTCTGGACATACGTCATCAATTATAAGATCCGGTATATTGTAATTCATATCCAAGTTCATTGGAGGATCGAAATCACAATCGATATAATCTGCACTAAAGTCACCATTAGGACCAAGTTGTAAAACGTCTGCTTGATTTCCACCTTGCGATCTATCTAACCATCCTAAATTCAGATTCTGCGCAATACTATAACTTTGACCATCTTTTTGAGTTAAAAGTGCTGCGTTTCCAGAACCAGCTTGTCCTGTTTCAGCTACATTGTCATTTCCTCTCTGATGCACATTTAATCGGTGATCTTCTCCTACCTGTACAGAAGCCGCATCATTTCGGTGACCATATTGCGTCTGTAAACCTTTCATTCCAGATCCTGATTGTACTAAGCCAGCATCATTATTATCGCCTGCTTGACTCTGTTTACCATAATTATCGTCTTCTCCGGCGAAGAAATGACCCTGATATAAAGCAGCATCATTGTTCCATCCAGAAAGTTGCTCTTGTTCACCATAATTACTTGCACCAACAGTTCCACCTATCTGGCGAATTGCTGCTTCGTTCATTTTTCCGTATTGCGTTTGTTTCGCTTTGGCCCCTATAGACTCTAGAGTTGGCGAACCGGCAACCCCACCCGGCCAAGCGGCATAAATTGATCCTGCATCACTATTTGCGGCACCGATTAAAACATCGTAAGGACCCGGACCTTGAACAATACTTCCTCTATTTCCAGCTACACCCGAGGCCGCAGTAGTTTTTTGCTTTTGCTTAGCCTGATTGTCATCACCTAGTTGATAAGTGGTTGCTACATTTCTACCTCCTTGTCCAGGAAAACCATCTTGATCAACAGCAGATTCATTACGATCTCCATATTGTTCTACATTTGCTTCGTGACCATCTGAACCGTTAGGACCTGCATTTTGAACAATCATAGACTTATTCTCATCACCAACTTGACGCGTCCAGGCATCACTGTTGTCATAAGTTTGCTGAGTACGAGCTAAGTTATCATCACCATCCTGCTCAATAGCAGCATGATTATTCTCAGCTTGTTGTCCGGTTCCTTGACGAATCAAGGCTTTGTTTCGAGCACTGGAATCATCATTCTGTCCTTGTCTTGTTACTGCATTGTTGTAATCTCCTTCCTGAAGCGTAGTAGATTGATTTGCAGATCCAGACTGAAGTACTTCTGCCAGGTTGGCTATACCACTGGTTGGATTAACAAGTCCTGTTTGTTGTACAGCTGCTAAGTTTCCTCCCGATCCGGAACCATCATTTTGATTCGTGTAAACCGATTGAGAAGTACCTGCCTGACGTACTCTTACTTTGTTGTCGTTACCATTCTGGATAGACTCCCCAGTGTTGGCTCCGGCTGCAGCACCCGGCAATGCCGGTACAGCACTAGCAGTAGGCGCTCCTGAAACCTGAGCAAATGCCATGGTTCCAAACATAAGTGCCGCTGCACATAAAATTGCTTTTTTCATAATTGAAAGTATTTGGTTAATATTAAATGTTGATTAAATTGGTTATAGTAGGCGCAACGAAGCGCCTACTATTGGTATTTGTTTAAAGACTATAGATTAACAGTCTGGACATACGTCATCAATTGTAAGATCCGGTATGTTGTAATTCATATCCAAGTTCATTGGAGGATCGAAATCACAATCGATACCATCGGTTGCGAAATCTCCATTTGGACCTAATTGAAGAACATCTATTTGGTTTCCGCCTGCAGAAACATCAAACTGACCTAAATCCATGTTTTGCTCAGCTACGTAACTATGACCACCTCTTTGCACAATTAAAGCAGCATTTGCAGCTCCGTGTTGCGCTGAAGTAGCACGGTTATCGTTCCCTCGCTGGTGAATATTTAATAGATTATCTTCTCCTGTTTGGTAAGATAAAGCCTTATTACGGTGACCTCTTTGGTCTTGTAATGCTTTAAAACCACTTCCTTCTTGTACAATACCAGCTCTGTTATTGTCTCCAGCTTGATATTGTTTAGCATAGTTAGAATCATCTCCTACTTGGTAATGACCTTGAGAAATACCTGCCTCATTACCCCAACCAGAAGCTTGCTCCTGCTCAGCATAATTACTAGCACCTACAGTTCCTCCAAATTGGATGATATCTGCTTGTTGCAGCTTTCCATGTTGTGTTTGCTTAGCTTTAGCACCATAAGAATCCTGTGTAGAATGAGATATTCCAGACGCAGTACCATCAACATCGTTGATAATTTCAATCCATGTTGAAGTAGCTACAGGAACAGCGCTAAATCCAAGTGCTAAACCTTGCGTAATACCTGCTCTATTTCCCATTCCTGATCCAGCAGTAGCAGTAGTTGTCTGTAATTGCTTAGCTTGGTTATCATCAGCTCTTTGAATTGCAACTGCAGTGTTTCTAGCACCTGCACCACTTTGATCAATAGATGATTCGTTACGATCACCTTCTTGGTAATTCATAGCCTCATGACCTGTAGTTCCGTTTGGTCCAGCGTTTTGAATGATCATAGACTTATTCCCATCACCAATTTGACGCGTCCAGGCATCGCTGTTGTCATAGGTTTGCTGAGTACGAGCTAAGTTATCATCACCATCCTGCTCAATAGCAGCATGATTATTCTCAGCTTGTTGTCCGGTTCCTTGACGAATCAAGGCTTTGTTTCGAGCACTGGAATCATCATTCTGTCCTTGTCTTGTTACTGCATTGTTGTAATCTCCTTCCTGAAGCGTAGTAGATTGATTTGCAGATCCAGACTGAAGTACTTCTGCCAGGTTGGCTATACCACTGGTTGGATTAACAAGTCCTGTTTGTTGTACAGCTGCTAAGTTTCCTCCCGATCCGGAACCATCATTTTGATTCGTGTAAACCGATTGAGAAGTACCTGCCTGACGTACTCTTACTTTGTTGTCGTTACCATTCTGGATAGACTCCCCAGTGTTGGCTCCGGCTGCAGCACCCGGCAATGCCGGTACAGCACTAGCAGTAGGCGCTCCTGAAACCTGAGCAAATGCCATGGTTCCAAACATAAGTGCCGCTGCACATAAAATTGCTTTTTTCATAATTGAAAGTATTTGGTTAATATTAAATGTTGATTAAATTGGTTATAGTAGGCGCAACGAAGCGCCTACTATTGGTATTTGTTTAAAGACTATTTTTTAACAGTCTGGACATACGTCACCTAAGTTGAAACCTGGAACTGAATAGTCCATTGTAGGATCCATTGGATCATCGAATACACAGTCAACACCGTCTGTTCCAAAATCACCATTAGGACCTAATTGAAGGATATCAGCTTGATTTCCACCATTTGGAAGACCAACAGGACTTCCGTTAGGTAAGTTCTGAGTTACGCTATAAGAATGACCACCTCTTTGAACTAATAATATACCATTATCTTGTCCTCTTTGAGCAGTAGTTCCACGGTTACCATCACCATCTTGGTAAGTATTAACTAAGTTACTATCTCCTTGTTGAGTTGTTAAAGCACTGTTGTCATCACCAGATTGTCTTTGGTATGCCTTGTGGTTAAATCCTCTTTGAGAGATACCAGCCTGACTGTTAGTACCACTTTGGTCTTGACGAGCGTAGTTAGCTGCTCCAGCTGGGTTACCATAAAGGTTTTGAACAGTGAAAGCTTCGTTACCAGAACCTGATTGATTTTGCTCAGCATAGTTTCCTTCAGGACTATCAACACCAAACTGACGAATGTCTGCATTGTTTTCATGACCACTTTGAGTTTGGAAAGCAATACCACCAATAGAACCTAAACTTTGAGATCCTGAATCAATATCGTCAACATTTTGTAAATCGAAATATGTTGAAGCAAAGGTAAATCCAGTAAAAACGTTTCCTTGAGCAATGATAGCAGTATTACCTGTACCACCTGCAACAGCATCAGTAGTTTGTAATTGCTTTGCCTTATTATCGTCACCTTCTTGGAAAGTTCTAGCAGTGTTTCTTGCACCAGCTCCACTTTGATCAATAGACGATTCGTTGTTATTTCCAACTTGCTCATTTTGTGCTAAGTGACCATCAGTTCCGTTAGGACCTGCATTTTGAACGATCATAGATTTGTTTCCATCACCATCCTGAACTGTCCAAGCTTCACTGTTATCATAAGTTTGCTGAGTTTGAGCTAGGTTGCTATTTCCATCTTGCTCAATAGCTGCAAAATTATTCTCAGCTTGTTGACCTGTTCCCTGACGTATTTTCGCTCTGTTATCAGCACTAGAATCGTCATTTTGTCCTTGTCTTGTTACTGCATTGTTGTAATCCCCTTCTTGAACAGTAGTTGATTGGTTAGCAGATCCAGACTGAAGTACTTCCGCCAGGTTTTCGATACCACTGGTTGGATTTACAAGTCCGGTTTGCATTACTCTGGCTAAGTTTCCACCTGATCCAGAACCATCATTCTGATTCGTGTAAACTGATTGTGAAGTACCCGCCTGACGTACTCTTACTTTGTTGTCATTTCCATTTTGAATTGACTCACCAGTATTAGCTCCAGAAGCTGCTCCTGGTAAAGCAGGAACCGCACTAGCAGTTGGTGCTCCTGAAACCTGAGCAAATGCCATAGTTCCAAACATAAGTGCCGCAGCACATAAAATTACTTTTTTCATAATTAAGATATTATTAATAGTTAAAATTGATTAATTAAATATTGTTTGATAACAGAGAGTTACAACTTAGCAACTCTCTGTCTAATTATTTTTAGCAACCAGGACAAACGTCATCGATTGTAAAGTCTGGCACAGTATAATCCATAGTTGGATCTAATTCATCCATAAACATACAGTTAACACCGTCTGTTCCGAAATCACCGTTAGGTCCCAATTGTAGGATATCAGCTTGGTTTCCACCACCTGCTCCCAGATCCTGAACGTTTTGCTGTGTACTATATGAGTGACCACCTCTTTGAACTATAAGAGCTGCGTTCTCTACACCACGTTGTGCTGTGGTAATACGGTTAGAGTTTCCAAACTGATGCGTATTTAATAAGTTACCATCACCTTGTTGTGCAGATAGAACCACATTGAGTCTGTTTTGTTGGTATTGATACGCTTTGTGATTTGATCCATTTTGAACAAGACCTGCTGTGTTTAAGTCACCGCTTTGTTTTTGTTTTGCGTAGTTGTTACCGTCTGTAGCAGCACCATATGGATTTTGAACGATCATAGCGTCGTGACCCCATCCTGATTGATTCTGTTCAGCATAGTTATCACTTCCAAATTGAGCGATCTCAGCTTCCTGTAATTTTCCAGTTTGAGTTTGGAAAGCAAGGTTACTAATTGAACTAGCATTTATTGGACCAACGTTAGAATTAACATCATCTACATTAGCGTCAATAGCAAAAAATACAGATTGAGTTACAGGTGCGCTACTAATATCAAAGAAACGATCCCCTTGATTGATCCCAGCTCTGTTCCCCATACCTGAACCGGCAGCGGCAGTAGTAGTTTGCATTTGCTTAGCTTGGTTATCATCACCTAATTGAATAGTATGTGCGATATTTCTACCACCTCCACCATTTCCTTGATGGATTGAAGACTCATTGTTATTTCCATACTGCTCTGTTAAAGCATCATGACCTGAAGATCCGTTTGGACCTGCACTTTGATAAACCATAGACTTGTTAGCATCACCTACCTGGATCGTCCAAGCATCACTATTATCATAGCGTTGATCGGTTTGAGCCTGGTTGTTAGTACCATCCTGATCAATTGCCGCATAGTTGCTCTCAGCTTGTTGAGCACCTACAGCACCTTGTTGAATTCTAGCTTTGTTTCCAGAACTAGCGTCATCATTAGACCCTTGACGAGTAATTGCTTCGTTATAATCACCTTGTTGTAACAAAGTTGTTTGATTCGCTGAACCTTGTTGCTGAACCTCAGCTAAATTAAGTTCACCACTTCCCGATTGTACTAGTCCAATTTGTGTTACTTGCGCTAAGTTTCCACCTGTTCCAGAACCATCAGATTGATTGGTTAATACAGATTGTGATGTACCTGCCTGACGAACACGAACCTTATTGTCATTTCCATTTTGGATAGACTGTCCTGTGTTAGCTCCGGCAGCGGCGCCCGGTAATGCAGCAACCGGCGTTACAGCAGGTTGTGACCCTCCACCCATTGGAGTTCCAGATACCTGTGCCATCGCTACAGTTCCAAACATAAGTGCCGCAGCACATAAAATTACTTTTTTCATAATGTTTAAATTTGGTTAATAATTAAATTGATAAAAAAATTGATAAAAAATTTATATAGTTAATAAAATTGATTACACACTATTTTAGCCGATGTGCATGCATAACAAGCACATCATAATTTATGATGTTGGGGATAATTTGTAAGATTTTTACCAAAAGCACTGTAACAGTACTAAAGGTAATCTCACTTTGGGGATAGTGAAAGGGACAATGTATTCAGGTTTGTGGAACACATTCTTGAGGGATTATTTAAAAACCACTTTGAACCAGTTATAAAAGTTCACAAATTAAAGAACATAAGTGGGGCCTTATAACTTATTATTGAGGAGATGTAATTAAGATTCACTCAATTACAATTCAAATATGCAATAAAATATTCAATTGATTATACGTACTTATACGTACATAACTAATTGAAAATATGAACTGTAGGATTTTTCCTATTAACATTTTTAATAAGAATAGACGTACATAATAAAATGTCGGTCAACTACCACAAATTGACTCTTTTGATCAAATGTTAATATTATGTTAAAATTTTATCTTTCTCATTTTATATTCAAACTGTTAAAGTGATGCTTTTTTTCCACGCTACTGTTAAATGCTGAACCAGAATTTAAATAATCTAATTCGAATGCTTCCCATTTATCTATAGAATCTTAGCCGAATTCCATTAATCCGGATGGATCTTTTTTAGCCATAGAATCATCGAGGGTAGAAAAAAAAAGCAGGCAACTTGGTTGCCTGCTTTTCATAATGATTAGTTGGTTGTTAGCTCTTAACAGTCTGGGCAAACATCTCCTAGATCGAAATCCGGAATAGAATAATCCATATTTAAATCCATTGGGTTGTCGAAGTCACAGTCTATACCATCTGTTGCAAAATCTCCATTAGGACCTAATTGAAGGATATCTGCCTGATTTCCACCTGCAGAAAAGTCGGAGTGGGATAATCCCATGTTTTGTTGAACGGAATAAGTATGACCGCCATCTTGAACCATTAAAGCAGCGTTTGCTGAACCATGTTGCGTTGAATGTGCAACATTATCGTCACCTCTTTGATGAATATTTAATAAGTGATTTTCACCAAGTTGATATGATAAGGCATCACTAGAATTTCCTCTTTGATCCTGAAGTGCTTTCATACCTGTACCATTTTGCATAAGCGCAGAACGATTATCGTTTCCTGCTTGATATTGCTTAGCGTAATTTTCACCACTTGTACCTTTCCAATCTTGTTCAATTCCGGCAATGTTACTCGCACCTGAAGCTTGTTCTTGTTCGGCATAGTTACTATCTCCAATGCCTAAACCTCCGCTTTGAAGTATATCTGCTTCATTCTCTTCTCCATTTTGAGTTTGCTTTGCTCTGGCTCCAAATGATGAAAGAGAACTATGATAAGCTGATCCAGCGGCGCTATCCAATTCTGAGAATATATCCCCACGAGCTCTATTCTTAGCATGCGTTATAGGACCAAAGAAAGTTTGAGAAATTCCTGCTCGGTTTCCTGTCGCCCCGGATGCAGCAGTCGTAGTTTGCATTTGCTTAGCTTGATTATCGTCACCAATTTGGTTTAATACTGCTAGATTTCTGGCTCCAGCACCACTTTGGCTAATAGCCGATTCGTTACGATTTCCAGATTGATATGAATTCGCCTCATGACCATCGGTTTGATTTGGTCCAGCATCTTGAACTATCATAGATTTGTTAGCAGTACCAATTTGACGTGTCCACGCATCACTATTATCGTACGTTTGTTGCGTTTGAGCCCAGTTATCGTCACCATCCTGATCTATCGCAGCACGGTTATCCTGTGCCTGATTCCCGGTACCTTGACGAATTTTAGCCTTGTTTCTTGCACTAGCGTCATTATTTTGTCCCTGTCGGGTCACTGCATTATTGTAGTCACCTTCCTGACGGGTTTGTGCTTGGTTAGCAGAACCTGATTGTAATATGTCTGTAGCATTTTCTACACCACTTGTTGCTTGTACAGCTCCCATTTGTACAACCTTTGCTAAGTTACCTCCCGTGCCAGAACCATCATTTTGATTGGTATAAACAGACTGTGATGTACCTGCCTGACGCACACGTACTTTGTTGTCATTTCCATTTTGAATGGACTCACCGGTATTAGCTCCTATAGCTGCTCCAGGTAGAGCCGGTACCAAAGCCGATGTTGGAGAGCCTACTATGTCTTGACCATAGACTACCACTCCGAATAATAGCGCTGCTGCGCATAAAATCATTTTCTTCATATTAATTGAATTTAGTTATTGGTTAATAATTGATTAATTACAAAACTAAACTGCATAGAGCATTATACTCAATGGGGAAGATTGCAGCAATAAAATTGGAGGGATATTATCTAAAAATTGAATATCTAGTTCAATAATCATTTGTTGGTTAGTTACGATCAAAAAAGTTACAAGTTCATAACCTAGTTGAACACAAAGTAGCTCACAAAGAACCAATTGCACCTGCAAGATGCGAAAAAAAAACAGCTTCCTACTACGTAGTTTCACGTACATGAAAAACGTATTTAAAAATCTGTAAGAGTAATCCTAAGTTAAATTATAACAGAAATCGTTGAAGTTAAAATTTTTCTAGATGAAAAACTCAAATAAAGCATTTCACATCAAATGTTAACATTGTGTTAAATTGAATATTCGGTAAATATCCGATAAAAAAATCGCCCGGTTATAGCCGGGCGATTTAATTTCAACTTAATTTAAGTTCTATTTGGTAAACAAAAGCTCACGATATTTTGTTAGGGGCCAAATTTCATCATCCACCAACAATTCAAGTTTATCACAGTGATATCTTATCTCCTCGAAATATGGTTTGACCTCATTGCAATATGCATGAGCTCTTTTCTCGGCATCATTCATATTGTTAGCTTCCTTACGTTTGTTGATCATATCGGTAATGCCTTTATTGATCTTGGCTATATGCTCACTTATCTGCTCAATGAGTTGCATTTGTTCTCCCGAAAGCTTTTTAAAGTCTTTCCCATAGATATCCTTTAAACCCTGAACATTTTCTATCAATATATTCTGATATCTGATAGCTGTCGGAATTACATGGTTTCTGGCGATATCTCCTAAAACTCTTCCTTCTATCTGAATACGCATCGCATATTCTTCGATCTCGATCTCATAACGTGCTTCCATTTCAACCTTACTCATTATTCCAAGGTCTTCGAATAAAGAAATAGCTTGCTTAGAAATCTTACCTTTAAGTGCCTCTGGAGTAGTTTTATGATTACTTAAACCACGCTTCTTCGCTTCTTTTTCCCAGGCTGCTCCATATCCGTCACCTTCAAATCTAATTCGTTTAGAGTCTTTAATATATTCTCTCAACACATTGAAGATGGCATCATCCTTCTTCATCTTCTTGTCCTTGATCAATTTATCAACCTTTTCTTTAAACTCAATTAATTGTTTTGCTACAATCGCATTTAGGACCGTCATTGGGTTCGCACAGTTGGCAGTAGAACCTACCGCTCTCAATTCAAATTTGTTGCCTGTAAATGCAAAGGGAGAGGTACGGTTACGATCTGTATTGTCTAATAAGATCTCAGGGATCTTGCCAACAACATTTAATTTAAGGTCTGTTTTTTCCTGCGGAGATAATTTTCCATTAGTCACCTTTTCCAACTCATCGAGAACATCGGTAAGTTGTGACCCAATAAATGCTGAAATAATTGCCGGCGGGGCTTCGTTTGCACCCAAACGGTGATCATTACTGGCACTCGCGATAGACGCTCTTAATAACTCTTCGTATTCGTTAACCGCTTTTAAGGTATTGATAAAGAAGGTTAAGAACTGAAGATTCTTCATTGGGGTACTTCCAGGTCCTAATAAGTTAACACCTGTGTTTGTTGCCAGTGACCAGTTGTTGTGTTTACCACTCCCGTTTACACCGGCGAAAGGCTTTTCGTGAAACAATACCTTAAAGTTATGTCTGTCGGCAACTTTGTCCATTACATCCATTAATAAGGAATTATGATCTACTGCCAGGTTGGTCTCTTCAAAAATAGGTGCCAGTTCGAACTGATTTGGAGCAACTTCGTTATGTCTCGTCTTCACCGGAATCCCCAATAGCATACATTCGGTTTCCAGATCTCGCATATAGTTTAAAACTCGTGCCGGGATAGACCCAAAATAGTGATCGTCTAACTGCTGACCTTTTGGCGAGGAATGACCTAAAAGTGTTCTTCCTGCCAAAGTAATATCCGGACGAGAAGTGGCTAAAGCCTTATCTATTAAAAAATATTCCTGCTCCCAACCTAAAGTAGCATTCACTTTTGTCACGTTCTTATCGAAATACTTAGCAACCGCCGTTGCAGCCGTGTCTACAGTTTGTAATGCACGAAGCAAGGGTGTTTTATAATCCAGGGCTTCTCCTGTATAGGCTACAAAAACCGTTGGAATACACAATGTTGTTCCATATATAAATGCGGGTGATGTGGGATCCCATGCAGTATATCCTCTTGCCTCGAAGGTATTTCTAATTCCTCCGTTTGGAAAACTGGAAGCATCCGGTTCTTGTTGTACTAATTGTCCGCCACCAAACTTCTCGATCGCCTGTCCGTTTTCAATAGTTTCGAAGAAAGCGTCGTGCTTTTCTGCAGTAGCACCGGTAAGAGGTTGAAACCAATGAGTGTAATGTGTCGCCCCCTTTGAGATCGCCCATTCTTTCATTCCTGTTGAAATATGATCTGCGATATTTCTATCTATTTTAGAACCATTTTCCACAGCATCCATTACGCTATTAAAAGAGGTTTTCGTTAAATACTGACGCATTGCAGTTTCGTTAAAAACATTACTCCCGAATATAGACGAGCGTCTTTCCGGTTCGTTTACTTCTACAGGAACTCTATTAAAAGTTTCTTTGATGGCATGAAATCTCAATGTTGACATATTGATCGTACTTTAAGGTTGTTTTTAAATATTAAAAGGCAAAAATATATCTATTTTTTAAAACCACCCCCTACTTTTTCATAGTTTGATGTTAAATTATTATCAATTTTATCAACACACCCCCTAATTTTTGCCCCCTAAATGTTAACAATGTCAATTTTTCCGTGAGGGATAGAAGTAAGTTAGCCCGTCTTTTCACAGTGAACAAAGGAATTAATGACGGCTAACACTGAAAGCCCGACCATTTAGAAACCACCTGCATTTAAGTGGGTTTCTAAATGGACACGGCATAAAAATAAATTTCCAAAATTAGAAAATACACGATGTGGATCATTAAGCTAAAAATGCCATACTAATGAATATTGCGTAGGCGATGACGATAATGAGCCCTTTAATTCTTCCTATCTCAAATTTCTTCGGAAGGAACGCCAGGGGAATTAAAACGGCCGAGAAGCCGATCATCCACCAGATATCGTTAGACAGCACCTCTTCACTTTTCACAATGATTGGTTGAATTACAGCCGTAATTCCCAATACTGAAGCGATATTAAATATATTGGACCCTATAAGATTTCCTAACGAAATAGCCTTCTCTTTTTTTAAAGCTGCGATGACCGAAGCGGCTAATTCGGGCACACTGGTTCCTATAGCGATCATTGTTACGGCAATTACACGCTCACTAATGCCCATAGTTGTTGCAAGATCTACTGCACCGGTCACCAGGAGTTCACTACCCCCCCAAAGGGAAGCACCACCAATTAACAACCATATGATTATTTTAAAGTTTGATGCTTTCGATAATCCTTCGTCAATACTATCGTCTGTTGGATTCGTGCTTCTTTGTTTCCTCGCTCTATTTATAAGTAAGAACAAGTAAATCGCTAACATTAGCAGTAAAGCGCCCCCTTCCATTCTGCTAATCTCTTTTCCACTACTTAAGATCGCAAACAATGCGATAGAAAGCAACATCATGACCGGCCAATTGAATTTATAAAAATCCCGGTCTATTAATAAAGGAGATATAACTGCTGTAATTCCCAGAACCAAACCAATATTCGCAATGTTAGAACCAATTACGTTTCCTAATGAAATATCACTAAACCCTTCTAATGCAGCCTGCACGCTCACAAGCAACTCCGGGGCAGATGTTGCAAAAGAGACCACTGTGAGGCCTATCACCATTTTTGAAAGATGAAGCTTAAAGGATAATGCTACCGAGGAACGAACCAGAAACTCTCCCCCAACTACCAATAAGATCAATCCTAAGAAGATAAACAATAGACTCATAAACAAATTTTATAAAGGCACGAAGATACTAATTTGATTTACAAATTTCGATCGGGTTTGTATGTGTAAATTGCTTTAGGATACAATAAAAAACTAAATCAATAGTTATATAACTACAAAAATAGTTGTACAACTATAAAAATAGTTATATGTTTGTGTAACTTGGTTAACAGTAAACTTATGGAACAACTCACAAATAAAGAAGAAGAAATAATGCAGGCGCTTTGGAGTCTCGATAAAGCATTTGTAAAGGAGGTCGTAGCTGCGCTACCAAACGAGAACCATTATAATACGGTTTCTACCATTATTAGAAATCTGGAAGAAAAAGGTTTTGTTTCCCATACTGCATTTGGAAAAACGCATCAATACTTTCCTGTGGTGAGCAAGGCAGATTATACAAAGCGTTTTATGAATATCGCAATGAAGCGTTATTTTAATAATAATTATAAAAGTATGGTGTCTTTCTTTGCGAAAGAAGAGAAGATTAGTGCTGTAGAATTACGTGAAATTTTAGAGATCATCGAAAAAAAATAGAACCATGGAATTCTTATACTATATATTAAGGTCTGCCGGTATCCTTATCCTCTTCTATCTGGTGTACCTGTTTATTTTACGGCGAGATACTTTTTTTACTGCAAACCGGCATTTCCTTCTGGGAGGTATCCTTGCAGCTGTGGCCTTCCCGTTTTTAGAGTTTACAAGAGTCATCTACAAAGATGTTGCTCCACTCCCACCTATGACAGAGAGCTTTGAGGATCTTGCGCAACCCACAACTCAACTTTTAAGTACTCCTCAGGAAGTTGCTATTAATTGGTGGCAAATTATTGCCGTTATCTACATAATCGGCATCGCGTTTATGACGATCAGGTTTATAAAGCAATTATTTTCTCTTCGCCAGATTCTCAAAAAGTATCCCTCCCGACGTCTTGGACAATACACCTATATAGAAGTCCCAACGCAGAGTCTTCCGTTTTCATTCTTTAATTATATCGTTTACAATCCGGAAGTCCACTCGGAAGAAGAATTACAAATGATCTTAAAACACGAGCAAGTTCACGTATCTCAATGGCATTCTGTGGATATCATTTTAGCCAATATTCTACTCATACTACAATGGATGAATCCACTGGCATGGATGTACAAGAGGGGAATAGAAGAAAATCTTGAGTTTATAGCCGATAGCGAAGCGGCACAGATCGTCCCTTCGGTAAAACAATATCAACTGGCATTGGTTAAAGTTTCATCTAATAGACCAATACCATCTATCACTAATAATTTTTATCAATCATTCACGCGTCTGGCAGTTTTCGGAAAGAAAATAACCTTGAGAAAGCCTGTTGGACAAGTAAAAAAACGAATCGTCATGTTAAACAAAAGCACATCAAAAAAGAGCAACATCTGGAAAGTAAGCATTGTTCTTCCGTTATTAGCGGTTTTCTTATGGAGTTTTAATGTCAAAGAAGTGGTAGAATACCGCGAAGCAAATGGTACATCGAGTGGTACTACAAACATTTCTGAGATTTCTTCGGAAAGTATTGCTGAAAAACCTTCGGAAAGTATTACTGAAATTCCTTCGGAAAGGAACGATGTTCTAAATACTTCGAAAACATCGGAAAGGTCAGATAATAAAATGAATGCGGCTTCTTCTGTCGTTACTTCCTCTAAAGCAATTGGCGTTGGACCTAAGGCTACTAATTCTGAAGCAAATAAAATAATCGATCCATTTTCGAGTAAGCCGAAAGACATAATTATAGAGATCACCAAGAACACCTCAAAAGCGGAACTTGAAAATATCAAAACGGAGCTGGAAGCCGATGGATTTAAGTTTAACTATTCAAATCTAAAGTACAATGGAAGCAATGAGCTTACGGGAATTACCATAAGTTATACGAGTAAGGAAGGAAATTCGGGTAGCTATTCTGTGAGTAGTGACGATCCCATTAATAAGATCGTGATTAGATCCGGCGACAACGGACTATCGGTTAGATCTTCAGGGAGTAGTGGGAATTCAGCTTATATTAACCAGGGAAATGGTGATTTGGATGAAGAATTCGAGGAGCAACGCGAATTAATGCGTAAGCGGCGAGAAGAAATGAATGAGCGACGCAAAGAAATGCGTGAAAAGATGAATGAGGAGCGCAAAGAGGTACGTGATGATATGCGTGAGGAAATGAAAAAACGCCGTGAGGAGATGAAGGAAGAAATGATTCATGTGCGCAGAAACTCTGATAGTATGCGTCTTCACCGAGGACATCGTGTTGATAGTTTAAGAAATTATGCAAGAGGTAGTAGAGCAGAACGCGATCGAGGTAGAAGTATATCGGTTGCACGTTCTAATGGCAATAGAATTCATGCTAAAGGAGCGTTGCCAAAGAATTTTAAAAAGATCTCCAAGAATTCATCCGACAGCGACTTAGAACGAATTAAAAATGAATTTGAAGCTAAAGGAGTTTCGTTCTCCTATCGGGGAGTAAAGCGAAACGAAATGGGTGAGATCATTAAAATAAAGCTAAAATTGGATAATAATAATGGTTCTACAACTAACTCATCATACTCCGGGGATGATGACGAGCCCATAGGTACGATCGTGTTAAGTGCAGATGAGGGAACCTTCATTAAAAATGCGAATTAAAAAGACAGAATTTCAGTAAAAAAAAGGCTCGTAATCGAGTCTTTTTTTATTGTATTTTTATAGAATGAAGAAAAAGATCTTTAAAACTCTGGCAAAACTCAATAAATCGCTACTTCCCAGTTTTACAAAGAAAGGTATTGATCTGGCCAAAGCCTCAAAGTTGCAGTTGGCATTATTCGCGTACAAACTCTGGGTCACTAAAAATGCGCTCGATTAATACGTTAACAGTGATCTTACATCATATCTGTGTAACCGTTTCGAACCTTTTAAGAATTCGAGCTCAATTAAAAAGTTACACTGTACTATTTCCCCACCTAAATTTTCAATGAGTTTACATGCTGCTTTTGCCGTTCCCCCGGTAGCCAGGACATCGTCGTGCAAAATAACTTTATCACCTTTTGAAATAGCGTCTTCGTGAATTTCTAAGGTATCCATACCATATTCAAGAGAATAGGGCTCTTTAAGGGTTTTATAAGGAAGTTTTCCCGACTTGCGAATTGGAACAAAACCGGCATTTAATTCTTTCGCCATGAGGGTTGAAAAGAAAAATCCGCGGGATTCGATCCCTACCACTTTATCTATTTTCTGATCCTCGACCAGGTTTATCAATTCGGAAAGACAAAATGCCATAGCTTCGGTATTACCCAGTAGCGGTGTAATATCTTTAAATATGACTCCGTGCTTTGGAAAATCGGGTATATCTCTTATAAAATCTTCTGGGTTCAGCATACAGTAAAGTAATCAATAAAAAGATTCAAATAAAAATAATTTAACCCTAGTTTATAGTTAAAAAGAAAAAATATATTCCTCAACATCTAAAAGTGAACTAAAATTAAGTTATCTCATTGCAATTTTTTATTTGAATGATGCTAAATGACCATAAAATTTTTATATTTGCACCCCAATAATGGCCACGTGGCGCAACTGAATAGCGCACTTGATTACGGCTCAAGAGGTTGCAGGTTTGAATCCTGCCGTGGTCACGAATAAATAGTTCAATTAGGAAAAACGCCAAGCTCGCTTGAGCGTTTTTTTGTTTGAACTATTTTCAAAGCGGAGCTTTGTCAGGAGAGGCGACAGCCAATCCTGCTTATAAAGCGGAGCTTT
>CAXBES010000007.1:0-174055 GCA_963974915.1 uncultured Ulvibacter sp.
AACCTAAAAACAGGATTTCCAGAATCCTAATAAACCCTCCTTGCAAATAAAGCTTTGCTTTATTTAAAAATAAAAGCCTCAGTTTTTTTAAGAAAGTAAACTTTCTACAAAAACTAAAGCTTTTATTTAGTCGGGATGACAGGATTTGAACCTGCGACCACACGGCCCCCAGCCGTGTACGCTAACCGGACTGCGCCACATCCCGAATTAATATTGTTTTGATAAACTTAATGTGGTGCAGTTTATCCTGAGCTTTGTGACAACGGTGCAATTGTCTAAGGGCCACATCCCTAATTTTAAATGGCAAAAATAACTAAATTAAATGGTTAGCCCAATGAAAAATTTCAAGATTCATATCCTAAATAAAACTGAGCGTTCTTCTGGTTTTACACCCTAAAATACTTAAATTTAATTTCGGGAAACGGCAGCTAAACAAATACGGTTTCGTGTAATTTATTAATGCTTATTCCGACTCATAATTCAACAAAAAGAAAATAATATGCTTACTTGGAAAGATGTAATCAATTTTACGGTAAATGGAAACCCAAAACCGGATCAACGCATTGAAAAAACTGAAGAGGAATGGAGAACGCAGCTTACCCCGGAGCAGTTTAGAGTAACAAGACAAAAAGGTACCGAAGCCCCTCATAGCGGTGCCTTGTGTAGCATTTATGATGAAGGAAAGTATAATTGTGTTTGTTGTAACACTCCCCTATTCGATTCTACTATAAAATTTAATTCGGGTACCGGATGGCCAAGTTTTACACAACCCATAAAAGAAAACGCTATTAAATACGAAAAAGACAGCTCCTTCGGAATGGTGCGTGTAGAAGTAATGTGTAATACTTGTGACGCTCATTTAGGACATATTTTTCCGGATGGGCCTGAACCAAGTGGATTACGCTATTGTATTAATTCAGAGTCAATGCAGATTGAAAAAAACTAAAGAAAAAATATGGCAAATTCAAATTTAGAACTAATAACTATTGGCGGGGGTTGCTTTTGGTGTATTGAAGCCGTTTTCAACGAAATTAAAGGGGTAAAAAAGGTGGTTTCGGGATATACGGGAGGGAAAGTACCGGGCAGACCTACGTACCGGGAAGTTTGTTCGGGACTTACCGGTCATGCAGAAGTGATTCAGGTAAGCTTTGATCCGGAAGTGATCTCGTACGAAGATCTCTTGGTAATCTTTATGACAAGTCACGACCCAACCACCCTCAACAGACAGGGTGCAGATCGCGGTACACAGTACCGTTCGGTGATCTATTATCATAACGACGAGCAGAGAATTATTGCAGAAACAGTGGTTAAAGAAATGACGCCCTATTACAGCGATCCGATCGTGACCGAAATAAGTGCGTCGGAAACATTCTATGAAGCCGAAGAAAATCACCAGAATTATTATAAAAACAACTCGTCGCAGGGATACTGCACTGCAGTAATTACTCCGAAGCTAGTGCGGTTGCGAAAGATGCACGCAGACAAACTAAAAGAGCAAGTTTCTTAGTAAAATTCAGTTGTAAATGGAAGGAATCTCTAAAATAGCACTTGGTGGAGGATGCCATTGGTGTACCGAAGCAGTTTTCCAATCGCTTAAGGGGGTTCAACATGTAGCTCAAGGTTATGTTGCTTCTACAGTCGATAACACGTGCTTTTCAGAAGCAGTAATAATAAGTTTTAATTCTGAAATTATTCCCCTTCAAACATTGATCGAAATACACCTGTTCACTCACAAAAGTACCAGTGATCATTCAATGAGAGATAAATATCGTTCTGCCATCTATTTTTTTTCCGAAGTACAGCAAAAAGAAGTAAATGCTATTCTGAAGAGACTACAATTAGATTTCAACGATAAACTGATTACTAAGATCCTTCCATTCAGCAAGTTTAAACCTTCGCGAGATGAGATCACAAATTATTATTATAAAAATCCGGAAAAGCCGTTTTGTAGATCGTTTATCGAACCAAAGTTAAAGCTACTTCTTAGTAATTATTCAGAAATCACGGATGCGGAAAAAATAAAAATTCAGTAAAAAACCACACTATAACGGAATATTTCCGTGTTTCCGGTTAGGTCTAATCACTTCCTTTGTTTCTAACATCGCAAATGCCTTTAATAATTTTCTCCGGGTTTCTTTAGGCATGATCACTTCGTCTATAAATCCGCGTTGCGCTGCCTTAAACGGATTCGCAAATTTTTCGGCGTATTCTGCTTCCTTTTCCGTAAGCTTTAATTCGGGGTCATCGGCAGCTGCGATCTCTCTTCGAAAAATGATCTCACTAGCGCCTTTTGCGCCCATTACCGCTATTTCGGCTGTTGGCCACGCAAAATTCATATCGGCTCCAATATGCTTACTATTCATAACATCGTATGCCCCACCATAGGCTTTTCGGGTGATTACGGTAACTCTTGGGACAGTAGCTTCACTTAGTGCGTATAATAATTTTGCTCCGTTTAAAATGATTCCGTTCCATTCCTGATCTGTTCCGGGTAAAAAGCCCGGGACATCTACTAAGACTAATAACGGAATATTAAAACAATCGCAAAAACGTGTAAAACGTGCTGCCTTTTTCGAACTTTCTACGTCTAAAACTCCCGCTAGGCTCATTGGCTGATTTGCCACAATACCTATACTTCTACCGCCTAGACGAGCAAAACCCACGATAATATTATCTGCGTAATCCTTATGCACCTCAAAAAATGAATCTGTATCGATGATGCCTTTAATAACATCGTGCATATCGTATGGTTTGTTGGCAGAATCGGGAACGATTGACTCCAATTGTTCTCTTATCTCATCCCCTAACATAAAAGGCAATTTCTCCACTGTAGTTCTATTATTTTGCGGAAGATAACTTAACAGTTGTTTTATCTGATTTAAGCAAACTATGTCACTTGCCGCTGTAAAATGAGTTACACCACTCTTAGTTGCATGTGTTTTGGCACCTCCTAATTCTTCCGAAGTAACATTCTCATTCGTAACAGTTTTTACCACATTTGGTCCCGTTACGAACATATAACTACTATCCTGAACCATTAACGTAAAATCTGTCATCGCCGGAGAGTAAACAGCTCCGCCGGCACAAGGTCCCATGATCGCTGAGATCTGTGGAATAACCCCCGAGGCCTGAACGTTTCTGTAAAAAATATCGGCATAACCCCCCAACGAACGAACCCCTTCCTGAATTCTCGCTCCACCCGAATCGTTGAGCCCAATTAATGGAGCGCCAACCCTAACAGCATGATCCATCACCTTACATATCTTTTCGGCATGGGTTTCGGAAAGGGCACCTCCAAAAACAGTAAAATCCTGAGCAAAAACATATACCAGTCGGTTGTCTATTGTACCATACCCGGTAACCACACCATCTCCGTAAAATATCTGCTTATCCATCCCGAAATCGGTCGTTCTATGTGTCACCAAAATACCCATTTCCTCGAATGAACCCTCATCTAAAAGATATTCAATTCGTTCACGGGCAGTTAGTTTTTTCTTATCGTGTTGTTTCTGAATTCGCTTTTCTCCTCCGCCTTTTTTTGCTTCGGAAAGGATTTCGTTTAATTTATCTATGTTGTTACTCATATAGTAGTTCTTCAATTTTATCCATACAAAATAGTGCGGTAGATCTTATTTTGGCAATCGCACCACTTCTGCGTCTTTAAAGTATTGTCGTAAGGCTATAAAAGCTGCTATTTGAGCTTCAGCCTTTAATGTTTCATTCATTTTTTCTTCGGAATAGTACTTTTTTACGAAATGAGTATCAAAACTCCCACTCCTGAAGGCTTCGTGTTCACAAACAAACTTTCCGAAGGGAAGCGTTGTACTCACACCAACTACATCGTATTTTGAAATGGCCTCCAACATCTTCTGAATTGCTTCATTACGAGTCTTTCCGAAGGTAATTAACTTTGAAAGCATCGGGTCATAATGAATAGGTACTTCCATCCCTTCCTCAAAACCATCGTCCACTCTAATATTTTCTCCTTTGGGCGATTTATAAGTTTCTAACGTTCCTACACTAGGCATAAAATTATTCAAAGGATCTTCTGCATAAACCCGTAATTCCAGGGCATGTCCGTTGATGCTTATATCGTTTTGAGAAAAAGCAAGTTCTTCGCCGTTTGCAACTCTAATTTGCTGTTCTACTAAATCGGTTCCTGTGATCCATTCTGTTACCGGATGCTCCACCTGAAGTCTGGTATTCATTTCAAGAAAATAGAAGTTATTCATTTCATCCAACAGAAACTCAACAGTACCTGCTCCCACGTAATCACATGCTTTCGCAACTTTAACCGCTGCCTCTCCCATCTTCATTCGCAATTCTTCCGACAACACCGCCGAAGGAGCCTCTTCAATCACCTTCTGGTGCCTACGCTGGATGCTACATTCTCTTTCAAAAAGGTGAATTATATTACCATGTGTATCTGCCAAAACCTGAATTTCAATATGTCTGGGGGAGCTTACATACTTTTCTATAAAAACCGAACCATCACCAAAGGCGTTTTCGGCTTCGCTAATAGCACGTTTCATTTGTTCTTTAATTTCGCTCTCTTTTTCAACCACACGCATTCCTTTTCCACCTCCACCGGCCGAAGCTTTGATGAGTATCGGAAAACCGATCTCTTTTGCAATGGATGCCGCTTTTTCAATATCGGTTACAGCTTCCTCAATCCCCGGAACCATTGGAATATCGTATTTCTTAACGGCATCTTTGGCTGCAAGCTTACTTCCCATTACACGAATGGCGTGGGATTTAGGTCCGATGAAGATCATTCCACTTTCTTCAACCTTCTCGGCAAACTCGGCATTTTCACTTAAAAAACCATATCCCGGGTGAATGGCGTCCACTTCAAGCTCTTTCGAAATTTTAATAATATGATCGGCTCTTAAATAAGACTCGGTAGATGGTGGCGGACCAATACATACAGCTTCATCTGCGAAACGAACATGGGGAGCATTCCTATCGGCTTCCGAAAAAACCGCTACAGTTTTTATGCCCATTTTCCGTGCTGTCTTCATTACTCGTAGAGCGATCTCACCTCTATTAGCTACTAATATTTTTTGTATCATTTTACGCTTCAAATTCTATTAACAAATCTCCTTTATCCACTGTATTGCCTTCAGAAACCATCACCGATTTGATGATTCCGTCACGAGGGGACATCATCGCGTTCTCCATTTTCATGGCTTCAAGTACACATAAGAACTCGCCTTCTTTTACTTCCTGTCCTTCAGAAACATTTACCTCTATAATAAGTCCCGGCATTGGGGCGTGTATTTCATTTGTGAGAGAATCTTCGCCTAATGAAAGTCCCATTTCTGAAATTAATTCGTCCAGCTCATTTTCAATTTTTACATTATAGATATTTCCATTCACCTTAAGTTGATATGATCTTTTGTGAAAATCCTGTTTTACAATTTCGATCACCAAAGATTTATTCTCATAAACAATATGTGCCTTCTTTGCACCAGTTTCGTCCTCAGGGATATTAGACAGAATATCTAATGAATTTATGTCTTTCCGAAGTAACGAAAACTGAAAATCATCGTTAACTATCGCTTTGTATTTAGCTTCCATTAAAAAAATTTTGATAAAGATAGGACTTGTAAGATGATACCACAAATGGCACGCCTATGGATCTAAAAAAGCAGGGGGAAAAACAATTTAAGCAAAGCTTTAGAACTTTATTATTTCTGCTACAACTTCGAAGCAAGCTTAAAGCTAAAAAAGAAAAGACAGCTCCTTCAGGATTACTCGCTGCGCTCGTGATCCTGATTTGGGGGTGGGGCGCAACAAAAGCCTAAAGCAAAGCTTTAGAACTTTATTATTTCTGCTACAACTTCGAAGCAAGCTTAAACTAAAAAAAGAAAAGACAGCTCCTTCAGGATTACTCGCTGCGCTCGTGATCCTGATTTGGGGGTGGGGCGCAACAAAAGCCTAAAGCAAGGCTTTAGAACTTTTTTATTTCTGCTACAACTTCGAAGCAAGCTTAAAGCTAAAAAAGAAAAAAACAGCTCCTTCAGGATTACTCGCTGCGCTCGTGATCCTGATTTGGGGGTGGGGAGCAACAAAAGCCTAAAGCAAAGCTTTAGAACTTTTTTATTTCTGCTACAACTTCGAAGCAAGCTTCGGTTTTGCAGAAATAAAAAAGACGAACACCATGTGTTCGTCTTTTGTTGGTCGGGGTGGCAGGATTCGAACCTGCGACCTCCTGCTCCCAAAGCAGGCGCGATGACCGGGCTACGCTACACCCCGAGTGGTGCATAATTCTATAATTCAAAAACCAAATTCAAAACCATTCTACAATTATTAGTAGTCCGGGAACCGGGCGGAGTCTATCTCGAGCTTTGCCTAAAGACTACACTCCAAAAAAGTGAGGTGCAAAAGTAATAATTATTAGATTATTTCAAGCAACTTTATCGCTTAAAGTTTTAAAAATCCACATCCTTAAAATTTTCGTAAATAAAAGAAGTCAGAGACCCACGCGATTTATTACTTATGTAGTGGAGAGACTTATCCCCCGCATGGACCTCGATAAGTATTTATCGGGGTTTTTCATTTCAGTGAATTTTAGTATCTTTTCATTATAAAAATCTACTATGAAGAACTACATAATAATGCTACTATCGTTAGTTTTTTTTATGGCATGCGGTCAGAAGAAAAACAATGATGTAGCCATAAATACCGCCAATAGCAAATCGTATTCCATTGAAAATGTTGTAGATGATCTTTCCAATCCGTGGGGGATGACATGGCTCCCCGATGGGAGCATGCTTATCACTGAAAAAAGTGGAGAACTCATTCACTTTAAAAATGGCACTAAAACTGAAATTCAAAATGTTCCTGAAGTTTATAATCGCGGTCAGGGTGGGTTGTTAGACATTGAATTACATCCACAGTATTCCAAAAACGGTTGGATCTATATTACCTACGCTTCTTCCGAAGGTGATGACAAAGGAGGAAACACAGCATTAATTAGATGCAAATTAGATGGTAATTCGCTGGTCGATATTGAAAAATTATACAAAGCCACACCAAACACTACCCGTGGGCAACACTTTGGATCTCGAATCGAATTTGACAATGAAGGCTATTTGTATTTTTCGATTGGAGAAAGAGGCGATAGAGATGTGAATCCGCAGGATATCACACGCGATGGAGGTAAAATATATCGTTTAAATGACGATGGCACTATTCCTAAAGATAATCCTTTCGTCAACGACCCCAATGCAAAACCCGCCATATATACGTACGGAAATAGAAATCCGCAAGGAATGGCTAAGTACCCCACAACCGGAGAAATCTGGATCCATGAACACGGACCAAAAGGTGGAGACGAGATCAATATCATAAAAAAAGGAGCAAATTACGGCTGGCCCATAGTCTCATATGGTGTTAATTACAGTGGCACAAAATTTACAGATGAAACCTCAAGACCCGGAATGGAACAACCTATATATTATTGGGTACCTTCCATCGCTCCCTGTGGAATGGATTTCGTTACTGGCGATAAATATCCCGATTGGAAAGGTCACCTCTTAGTAGGATCGTTAAAATTCAACTATGTAGAAATAGTAATGTTAGAAGGTGATAAAGTGATTAAAAGAGAAAAAATAGCCGAAGATATTGGTAGAGTTAGAAATGTGAAAATGGGACCGGATGGCTATATTTATATTGCGCTGGAAGGTCAGGGAATTGTTAGAGTAATTCCTAACTAAAATCATCAAATATCCTATCATAAAACAAACCCCATATTAATATGAATAAAGTAATTGTAACCGTACTATTATCGACACTAATTTTCTCCTGTAATAATTCCGAAGATAAAAAGGAAGCAATCAAAATTGGTAACGTAAAAATCTCAAAGCCGGCCCAGACAGACCTGGAAAAGAGTATCGAGCGGGGAAGCGAAGTCTATCAAAATTTTTGTGTTCAGTGCCACTTACCCACCGGGAAAGGAGTTCCTAATAATTTTCCTCCACTGGCAGGTTCTAATTGGTTAACAGAAAAAAGAACCGAGAGCATACATAGTGTAAAATTTGGTCAGCGCGGTGAAATAGTAGTCAACGGAGTTACATACGACGGTATAATGACACCCATGGGATTGAGTGATGAAGAAGTAGCCGATGTTTTAAATTACGTTATGAATTCCTGGGGGAATACTCAGGAAGAAATGGTTACCGTTGAAGAGGTCGCAGCTGTTGAAAAGTAACGAGAGCTTTTTACCATTAACCTAGTAACTAACTAACATTATAACTATTTTTGTCAAAAACCTGATCTTATGCTCATAATTGGCATTGCCGGAGGCACCGGAAGCGGTAAAACAACAGTAGTAGAACAAATTGTTTCAGAGATTCCGGAAGGCGAAGTATGTGTTATTTCTCAAGACTCTTATTACAAAGATACCAGTCACCTATCCTTCGATGAAAGAGTAAAAATAAATTTCGATCATCCTAATTCTATCGATTTTGCGCTATTGGTAAAGCATCTGGAAGAACTACGAAAAGGCAATTCGTTTGAGCAGCCGGTTTATTCATTTGTAGATCATAACAGAACCAGTGAAACGATCACTACTCACCCAAAAAATGTAATTATCGTAGAAGGAATTCTAATACTTACACATCCCGAAATTCGTGAAATGTTCGACATTAAATTATATGTGCATGCCGACAGTGATGAAAGATTAATTAGACGCTTAAAAAGAGACATTGCCGAACGTGGCAGAGACTTGAAAGAAGTGCTAGATCGTTATCAAACGACGCTAAAACCAATGCATCAGCAGTTTATAGAGCCTACAAAAGAATTTGCAGATATCATTATCCCAACAAATCGTTATAACACAGTAGCTGTTAACCTTATAAGAAGTATAATTCATCAAAAATTAGACAACTCTAAGTGAAACTTTCAGAATTAAAACAACAAAAATGGTTTAAGTTACTAAGCAATAAATACATGCTTATACTTATTCTGTTTGTAATATGGATGTTGTTTTTCGACACGAACTCATTTCTTATCCACAACGAATTATCCAATGATATCGATGCCTTAGAAGATAATAAAGAGTTCTATAAAGAAGAGATCACGAAAGACAAGAAGTTTATTGAAAAGATGAAAGATAGCAATGAGCAGGAGCGATTTGCACGTGAAAAATATTATCTCAAGAAAGAAAATGAAGATATCTTTATCATTGAGCATGAAGATAGTCTAAAAAACAAAAAAAAGAATGAGTGAATTTTTATTCTCCGGTTTTGATGAAGTTTCCGCAAAACAATGGAAACAAAAGATTCAAGTGGACCTTAAAGGAGCCGACTACAATGAGACGCTGGTATGGCAGAGTCTCGAAGGTATCCATGTGAAGCCTTTCTATCATAAAGATGATTTCAATGAACCGTTTACCCCTATTCCGGGTAATCCTTCACATTGGAGCATTGCTCAAACCATTTTTATTGACGATGAAGAGATCGCTAACAAACTAGCTATTGATGCCATTGATCGTGGAGCCGAAGTTATTTTTTTTACTTCGGAAAAGGAATTCGATATCACTAAAGTGTTCGTAAATTTTCCATTCGAAACAACCCCGATCAATCTGAATCTCAAATTCCTTTCTGAAAGTTTTATCCTTAAACTGAAACAATTTCTGTCTGAAAAAAAAGCAATTGTTTTTTACAATATTGATCTTATCGGTAACCTTGCCCGCACAGGGAATTGGTATGAAAATCTAAAGAAGGATCACTCTGTTTTAGACTCAATTTACGATAAAAACTCTTCCGAAGAAATATTGAGTATAGACACTACTCTATATCAAAATGCTGGTGCGAATATGATTCAACAATTGGCATATGCTCTCGCTCATGCCAATGAATACTTAAATCACCTTAGCAACCGGAAGAAAGGTAAGGACACGGTCCAAAACATAAAAATTACGTTTCACGTTGCGGTAGGTTCAAACTATTTCTTTGAAATAGCTAAAATTAGAGCGTTGAGATTACTTTACGCAGCTTTGGCTTCAGAATATCATATTTCGGAGAATTGTTATATCGTTGCAATTCCTTCCAAACGAAACAAAACTCTTTACGATTACAATGTAAATATGTTGCGAACTACCACCGAATGTATGAGTGCAATACTGGGAGGCGCCAATACAATTTCCAATCTGCCTTACGATGAGCTTTATCACAAAAGCAATGAATTTGGAGAACGCATTGCTCGCAACCAATTGCTAATTCTTAAAGCAGAGAGTTATTTCGACATGGTTAGTAATCCTGCCGATGGGGCGTATTATATTGAAAGTCTGACGCATGAATTGGCCGAAAAAGCGCTGACATTATTTAAAGATATTGAAGCTAACGGCGGATTTTTAAGTCAGTTGAAGGAAGGCACCATACAGCGAAAAATTAAAGAAAGTGCTCAAAAAGAGCAACAACTTTTCGATGAAGGGAAACTTGTACTCCTCGGGACCAACAAACATCCAAATACAAGCGATAAAATGAAGGATGATCTCGAATTGTACCCTTTTGTAAAAACTAAGCAACGAAAAACATTGATCGAACCTATCATTGAAAGACGTTTAGCCGAAAAAATAGAACAAGAAAGACTGAGCCATGAGTAGAAAAAATGTTCAAAATATAAATTTAGGAGGTGTAAAAGCTACTTCGAGCGTAACTGAAAAGTCGCAAAAAACAACCTCAACGGCAGAGAATATTAATGTTAAAAAAGAATATAATACAGAAGACATTACAGAGTTAAAACACCTCAACTTTGTGGCCGGAATCGCTCCAAATTTACGTGGGCCTTATTCTACGATGTACGTGCGAAGACCATGGACCATACGTCAGTATGCCGGTTTCTCTACTGCAGAAGATAGTAATGCTTTTTATCGTAGAAACTTAGCGGCGGGACAAAAAGGGTTATCAGTAGCCTTCGATCTCGCTACACATCGCGGTTATGACAGCGATCACGAACGTGTGGTTGGTGATGTTGGGAAAGCGGGAGTTGCCATAGACAGCGTAGAGGATATGAAGATCCTTTTTGATCAGATTCCTTTAGACAAAATGAGCGTCTCCATGACCATGAATGGTGCTGTATTGCCTATAATGGCATTTTATATTGTAGCAGCCGAAGAACAAGGCGTTTCACCCGAAGCATTAGCAGGTACCATTCAGAATGATATTTTAAAGGAGTTTATGGTTCGGAATACTTATATATATCCGCCCAAGGCTTCTATGAAAATTATCAGTGATATTTTTGAATTTACTTCGGAAAAGATGCCGAAATTCAATTCTATTTCTATCTCCGGATACCATATGCAGGAGGCGGGGGCTACCTGTGATATTGAATTGGCATACACGCTAGCCGATGGCTTAGAATACATTCGCACCGGAATTAAAGCGGGAATGGACATTGATAGTTTTGCCCCTCGCCTTTCTTTCTTTTGGGCGATTGGGATGAACCATTTTATGGAAATTGCCAAAATGCGTGCTGCCAGAATGCTTTGGGCAAAACTGGTGAAACAATTTAATCCGAAGAATCAAAAATCTCTTGCATTGCGAACTCATTGTCAAACCAGCGGCTGGAGTTTAACTGAGCAAGATCCTTTTAACAATGTCGCCAGAACTTGTATCGAAGCAGCTGCAGCGGCATTTGGAGGCACTCAATCCTTACATACCAATGCTTTGGACGAGGCAATAGCCTTACCAACAGATTTTTCGGCTCGAATTGCAAGAAACACACAAATTTACCTTCAGGAGGAGACTAAAATTACCAAGACCGTAGATCCCTGGGCAGGAAGTTATTATGTTGAAAATTTGACCAACGATATCGTTAACAGGGCCTGGAAGCTAATTCAGGAAGTTGAAGAGTTGGGTGGAATGACAAAAGCGATCGAGGCAGGTATTCCGAAGTTACGAATTGAAGAAGCGGCAGCAAGGAAACAAGCTCGTATTGATAGCGGACAAGACGTTATCGTAGGTGTTAATAAATACCGTTTAGAAAAGGAAGATCCGCTTCAGATATTGGATGTTGACAATCAGAAAGTTCGAAAAGGACAAATTGCGCTACTTGAAAAGATAAAAGCGGAACGCAATTCTGAAAAAGTTTCCGAAGCACTCTCAAAATTAAGAGAAAGCGCAAAGACAGGTGAAGGAAATTTATTAGCTTTAGCTGTCGATGCTGCTCGGGAAAGAGCTACATTGGGTGAAATAAGTGATGCTCTCGAAGAAGTATTTGGGCGTTACAAAGCACAAATTAAATCGTTTAGTGGCGTGTATAGTAAAGAAATTAAGAAAGATCCTTCCTTCGCAAAAGCGAGGGAAATGGCCGATAAATTTGCTGAAATGGAAGGTAGAAGACCTCGAATTATGATCGCAAAAATGGGTCAGGATGGCCATGACAGAGGTGCCAAGGTTGTCGCGACCGGTTATGCCGATGTTGGATTCGATGTAGATATTGGTCCGTTGTTTCAAACTCCTGCCGAAGCTGCAAAACAGGCTGTTGAGAATGATGTGCATGTTTTGGGGGTTTCTTCTCTGGCCGCCGGACATAAAACTTTAGTTCCACAAGTTGTCGAAGAGCTGAAAAAATATGGAAGGGAAGATATTATGGTGATCGTTGGAGGGGTAATTCCCGCACAGGATTATCAATTTTTGTTCGATTCGGGTGCTGTGGCTGTATATGGACCGGGTACAAAAATTAGTGAAGCTGCAATCGAAATGCTTCAAATCTTGATCGATTCGGTGGCGTAATTCGGAATGTTGCTTCTCACAAGTCATTTCGAACATCGTGAGAAATCTCATTAGGAGTTGGAAGGGAAGAATAAAACTTAAAATTTTTATACGCTGAAGCCTTGCATCTTTGAAATTTTCAAAAAACATAAAATCACTAAAATTGCTTCAGAAAGAATATATTATTAAAACCGAAAGACTCGGACTGCGAAACTGGCTCCCTACAGATTTGGGTCCCTTTGCCGAAATGTGCGCAGACGAAGAGGTGATGAAGCACTTTCCGAAGACACTTTCCGAAGAAGAAACACAAGAACTCATTACTAGACTCCGTGATCATTTTCATGAGTTTGGTTATACGTATTTTGCTCTCGATCTTCTTGAAAAGGGGGAGTTTTTAGGTTTTGCAGGTCTGAAACATCAGCAATGGGAAAGTGAATTTACGCCTTGTATTGATATAGGTTGGAGATTGAAAAAGTCGGCCTGGGGTCATGGCTATGCAACTGAAGCGGCCAAAGCGTGTCTAAACGCATCCAGATCCAAGTTTGGAATTAAAGAAGTCCTCTCATTTACAACCAATACTAACATGGCATCTGAGCACGTCATGAAAAAGATCGGGATGGATTTTATTGGTACTGTTCAACATCCAATGATGGTTGGTGACCCCAGATTTAAGCATTGTGTGGTTTATAAAATTAATTGTAAATAACATTTTACTATGCAAGCATAATAAACTGAATTAGATTACTTATTTTTACGTAATAAAATATACTTCCATGAATTTTAAAGCGAAAATGTTGCGTGATGACGCACTAAAGGGAAAAACCATAGTAGTTACCGGTGGCGGTAGTGGCTTAGGAAAATCGATGACCACCTACTTTCTCGAGCTAGGCGCCAATGTTGTGATCACTTCTCGAAATATTGAAAAGCTGCAAACGGTAAAGTCGGAATTGGAAGCTTCAACAGGTGGAAAAGTGCTTCCGGTGCAGTGTGATGTTCGGAATTACGATGAAGTAGAAGCAATGGTTGCTGCTTCGGTTATGGAATTTGGTACTGTAGATGTGCTTTTAAACAATGCAGCGGGCAATTTTATTTCTCCAACCGAACGACTTTCGGCGAATGCCTTCGACACCATTATAGATATCGTTTTAAAAGGAACCAAAAATTGTACTCTTGCTTTCGGAAAACATTGGATCGATAAAAAAGAAACTAATAAATCTGTTGTCAATATTGTAACTACATATGCCTTTACCGGCTCCGCCTACGTTGTACCTAGTGCAACTGCCAAAGCGGGGGTTTTAGCATTAACTCGTTCACTTGCTGTTGAATGGGCAAAATATGGAATGCGCTTTAATGCAATTGCTCCCGGACCGTTTCCAACAAAGGGTGCTTGGGATCGCTTACTTCCCGGCGAATTAAAAGAAAAATTCGATCTGGCCAAGAAAGTCCCTCTTAAGCGGGTGGGCGATCATCAGGAACTGGCAAACTTAGCTGCTTATTTGGTATCCGATTTCTCTTCATATCTCAATGGAGAAGTAATTGTTATTGATGGTGGTGAATGGCTTAAAGGCGCCGGACAAATGAATCTTTTGGAAGAAATCCCCCAAGATATGTGGGATATGCTGGAAATGATGATCCGTTCAAAAAAGAATAAATAAGTTTTAGTGTGGTGGTAAATACTTGAAAATGAACAGATTTCACAGAAATCATTTTTTAGTATTTGCCGTTATAGATCTACCACTGATGATCCGTTCAAAAAAGAATAAATAAGTCTTATTGTGGTGGTAAATAATTAAAAATGAACAGATTTCACAGAAATCATTTTATACTATTTGCCGTTATACATCTACCACTGATGATTCGTTCAAAAAAGAATAAATAAGTCTTAGCGTGGTGGTAAATACTTAAAAATGAACAGATTTCACAGAAATCATTTTTTAGTATTTGCCGTTATAGATCTACCACTGATGATTTGTTCTAAAAAGAATAAATAAGTTTTAGTGTGGTGGTAAATACTTGAAAATGAACAGATTTCACAGAAATCATTTTTTAGTATTTGCCGTTATGGATCTACCACTGATGATCCGTTCTAAAAAGAATAAATAAGTTTTAGTGTGGTGGTAAATACTTAAAAATGAACAGATTTCACAGAAATCATTTTATACTATTTGCCGTTATAGATCTACCACTGATGATCCGTTCTAAAAACAGGGAAAATATCTTTCTTTACACTAGCGTTGTAAAGTAAAAACATTTTGTTCACTTCCTGTTAACAAATTTCATTTTCTGTTCGGTTTATTAGTCGTATTTTTAATCCTTAATTCTATGGTAAATTAATGGGTAAAATTATTGCAATTGCAAACCAAAAAGGAGGAGTAGGAAAGACAACAACTTCAGTAAATTTAGCCGCATCTCTAGGTGTTTTAGAGAAAAAAGTGCTACTAATTGATGCAGATCCCCAAGCAAACGCCACTTCTGGTATAGGTTTGGATGTTGAAGCAGTTGAATTTGGAACTTATCAATTACTCGAACATTCGGTTAAGGCAAAAGAAGCTATTGTTTCTACTTCATCTCCCAATTTAGACATAATACCCGCGCATATTGATCTAGTAGCGATAGAGATCGAGTTGGTCGATAAGGATAAACGAGAGTACATGCTTAAAGAAGCAATTCAGGGCTTAAGTGACTCTTATGACTATATCTTGATAGATTGTGCTCCTTCATTGGGATTGTTAACACTTAACGCACTTACAGCGGCCGATTCGGTTATCATACCTATTCAATGTGAATATTTTGCGCTTGAAGGTCTTGGTAAGTTATTGAATACAGTAAAAAGTGTACAGAAAATTCACAATCCCGAACTCGATATAGAAGGCCTGCTGTTAACAATGTACGATTCGAGGTTGCGTCTTTCTAATCAGGTTGTAGACGAAGTAAAAAAGCACTTCGATGAAATGGTCTTTAAAACAATCATTCAAAGAAATGTCCGTTTAAGTGAAGCACCTAGTTATGGTGAGAGCATTATTAGTTACGATGCAGGTAGTAAAGGTGCCAATAATTACTTAAGTTTGGCGCAAGAATTAATTGAGAAAAACCACTAGAAATAGATGGCAAAAGCAACAAAAAAACAAGCTTTAGGAAGAGGGCTTTCGGCACTGTTAAAAGACCCTTCTAACGATATTCAATCTGTTTCCGATAAGAACGCAGATAAAGTAGTTGGGAGCATTGTAGAACTCGACCTGAGCGCTATAGAAGTAAATCCGTTTCAACCCAGAACAAGCTTTAACGAAGAATCGCTTCGGGAACTCGCCTCTTCCATAAAAGAATTAGGAGTTATTCAACCCATAACGGTTCGTAAACTCGACTTTAATAAATACCAATTAGTAAGTGGAGAACGTCGTTTTCGCGCTTCCAAATTAATTGGCTTAGAGACGATCCCGTCATACATTCGAATTGCTAACGACCAGGAATCGCTTGAAATGGCACTGGTCGAAAATATTCAGCGGCAGGACCTTGATCCTATCGAAATCGCCTTATCTTACCAACGACTCATCGAAGAAATTGATGTGACTCAGGAAGAATTAAGTGACCGTGTAGGAAAAAATCGCTCTACGATCGCTAATTACCTTAGATTACTAAAGTTAGATCCCATTATCCAAACCGGAATGCGTGATGGGTTTATTTCAATGGGCCACGGAAGAGCATTGATCAATATTGAAGATACTGAAGACCAACTGGATATTTATGAAAAGATACTGAGTAATAAGCTTTCTGTTAGAGATACCGAAGCGATGGTACGTACTTTTAAGTCGCCGGAAGAAAAAGTTGCATCAAAAAAACCTTCTATTCCCGGTTATGCTAAGGACGCAAAAAAAGAACTCACTCAATTACTAGATAGTAAAGTATCGGTGAAGGTAGCAAAAACCGGAAAAGGTCAGTTGGTGCTTCCGTTTCAGAATAAAGAAGATTTATCGCGTATTCTCAAGCTCATAAAAGGTGAAAAGTAACCTACTTTTTATTGTTTTATTTTTTTTCGCAGCTACACTCATTGCGCAAACCAGTGACACCCTTACTGTAAAAAAACAGGAGGGTATCATCGTAGTTAAAGACACTGTAAGAGAACTCTATGATCCTCTTGCTCCACAAAGAGCTGCTTTTTATTCGGCTGTGGTTCCCGGTTTAGGACAGGCTTACAATAAGAAGTACTGGAAAATCCCTATTATCTATGCAGGAATGGCAGCGGGAGTGTATTTTTATATTCAAAATGACAATGATTACGATCGTTTCAGAAATGCATACAAACGCAGGTTAGCAGGTTTTACAGACGACGAGTTCTACGGAAGCGGTACAACTCCCGTTATTTCTAACGAACGCTTGATCGATGCACAGCAGTCTGCACAAAAAAATAAAGACATTAGTATAATCGTATCGTTGGCATTCTATCTTGTGAATATCATTGACGCAAATGTGGATGCGCATTTACGACAATACAACGTTAGCGACGACTTATCACTGCAACCCAATTTAGATTTGAATCCAATAAATGCTCAAACCAACTACGGTTTGTCACTCACCTATAAATTTAAATGAAAATAGCACTTTTAGGATATGGCAAAATGGGTAAAACTATAGAGCGACTTGCTTCAGGCAAAGGACATACTGTTGTGTTTAAAAGTTCGAGTAATTCTTCGGAAGGAGATATAGAATTGGCAGATGTTGCTATCGAATTTTCAACACCTGAAACGGCTGTAGCTAACTTAAAGAAATGTTTTGAGCTTAATATTCCGGTCGTTTCTGGCACTACCGGTTGGCTGGAGCACTATGATGAAATCATAAAGTTATGTGAACAGCGTAACGGAAGCTTCCTGTATGCGTCCAATTTCAGCGTAGGAGTTAATTTATTTTTCAATCTGAATCGATATCTTGCAAAACTTATGCAACCTTGGGACGAGTACAAGGTCTCCATTGAAGAGATACATCATACCGAAAAGAAAGATGCTCCAAGTGGAACGGCCATCACGATCGCTGAAGGAATTATTGAAAATTCGGCTAAAAAAACCTGGAACCTGGATGCAAAGAGCGAAGAAGAAATTAATATTGTAGCAAAGCGGATCGCAGATGTAAAAGGGACACATATTGTTTCATATGATTCAGAAATTGATAAAATTGAAATAAAACATGAAGCACACAGTAGAGATGGTTTTGCTATTGGGGCTATCATCGCTGCTCAATGGCTTCAGAATAAAAAAGGAGTACACACCATGAAAGATGTACTTGGCATTAAATAAAATTCACAATAATATTTTGAAGGCTTAGTGTTTCAGAATAAAAAAATAAAATTATGAGTTGGACCGGTTGGTTATTATTTATCTTGATCGTACAAGTAATTCACTTTTTAGGAACCTGGAAAATGTATATTGCCACAGGAAGAAAGGCATGGGAAGCAGCAGTACCGGTGTACAATTCCATTATCCTGATGAAAATTATTAACAGACCATGGTGGTGGACGATCCTATTATTTATACCCATTGTTAACCTCATTATGTTTCCCGTTGTTTGGGTGGAAACATTAAGGAGTTTTGGAAAAAACAGCACTACGGATACTATTTTGGGAGTGGTCACCTTCGGACTCTACATTTATTACGTCAATTATACTCAAAAACTTACTCATATCAAGGATCGAAGTCTGCGTCCGCGTAGCGCTTCGGGTGAGTGGATAAGTTCAATTCTTTTTGCTGTGGTTGCGGCTACGATCGTTCATACCTATTTTATGCAACCCTTTACGATCCCTACTTCATCTTTAGAAAAAACACTATTGGTCGGAGATTTTCTATTCGTTAGTAAATTCCATTATGGAGCTCGTACACCCATGACGCCTATTTCATTTCCAATGGTTCATGATACCATTCCGGTAATAAAAACGAAGTCCTATTTAAAGAAACCACAAATACCGTATTTTAGATTTCCCGGATTTCAGAAGATAAAAAGAAATGATATCGTAGTATTTAGTTGGCCGCCTGATACACTTACCAACATTACCGATCCTCGTAGTCCTGTAGATATAAAACCGCTAGATAAGAAATCTAATTACGTAAAACGTTGTGTTGGTTTACCGGGAGACTCTTTAGAAATTCGCGATGGTTATGTTTTTATCAATGGAAAGCAAAATGTATTGCCGAGTAGGGCTAAGCTAGAATTTTCTTATTGGGTTAAATATAAGTCACCACAGTCTAGATTAAGTGAAAATCAATTATACGAATTGTATGGGATAACTGACGGGACTGTTGAACTCAACCAAGAAACCGGAGAATTTAGAATTGCTTCTGTTACTGAAGATGTTGCCAATAGATTAAAGAATCATCCCAATGTAGCTTCAATTAGAAGAGCAATTAGTCCTTCAGGTGAAATGGACATTCAAAGATATTATGATGAAAATAATAATATAATAACTAATACTAAAGTAATATTTCCAAATAGTGGTTTGGTTCAATGGAATACAGATAACATGGGCCCACTCTACATCCCCAAAGCTGGTGCAACAGCTAATATAACACCCGAAACTTTACCCCTTTACAGAAGAATTATTGAGGTTTATGAAGGAAGTGAGATAGGAATTGACAATAAAATTTCGCAGTCCGGGACTCAAGTGCTATTAAACGGAAATCCCCTTACTCAATACACCTTTAAGTTAGATTATTATTGGATGATGGGTGATAACAGAAACAATTCGCAGGATGCCCGTATGTGGGGATTCGTGCCTTTTACACATGTGGTTGGGAAACCTGTCTTTGTATGGATGAGCTGGGATAGTAATGCCAAAGGAATTGCCAATAAGATTAGATGGGATAGAATGTTTACTACAGTTGGCGGAGACGGCGAGCCGGTTTCCTATTTCAAATACTTCATAATTCTGGTAGCCGGTTGGTTTATTTTTGATTTCTTCAGAAAACGCCGTAAAAAAGCGTAATTATCGAGGATTTCCTTAGTTGTTATTTGAATTTTGACAGATGAACACTATCCTTATCCATCCTTCATATTTTCCCTCGATCGCACAAATGACTGCGATCGCACAGTCGAAGGACGTGATTTTCGAAATTCATGACAATTATCAAAAACAAACATACCGCAACAGAGCTTATATAGCACACAGTAATGGTAAACTGCTACTCAGTGTGCCTGTAAAACATGCCAAAGATGGCAGCCGACAAAAAATGGCGGAGGTTGCAGTGGAAAACGAATTCCCGTGGCAGGCACATCACTGGAAATCCATCCAAAGTGCGTACCGCACCTCGCCTTTTTTCGAATTTTACGAAGATGATCTAAAGGAACTATTTACAAAACCCGTTACCTGTCTCCTAGAGCACAACGTTCGTATTCATGAAATACTTTGTGACCTGCTTGGGCTAACTGTCGCTACTTCTTACACCCGGTCTTACGAAAAGAACTCTAAACATATAGATCTTAGAAATTTGATAAACGTAAAGAAAGAACCAAAATACCCCCTTCAACCCTACATTCAAGTTTTAGAAGAGAATCACGGGTTTCTACCTAATCTTTCGGTTCTGGATCTTCTATTTAATGAAGGTACTAATGCCTTGAATTATCTTGAGAGTCAAGAGATCTTCGACGATATTTTATAGTTTTCTTCAGAAATAAAATTAATCCCAGCCAAAGGTCGCCATAACCGGAAAATGATCTGAGAAGGTTTCCTTAATTGTCACAAAATCTGAAACATGAAACTCTTCCGAAGAAAATATATAATCGATTCGCATCGGGTAAAAGTCGAAATACAACGTAGCTCCTATCCCACTCCCACGCTCTAAAAATGCGTCTTGCATCCCCACTGAAGCTTTATTATAAACGAACGAATACGGAGTATTATTAAAATCCCCACACATGATTACAGGATGTGGCGATGTTTCTTTATGAGTTAGCACCGATTCTAATTGATCCTGCTGACCAATAAACGCCCCGGCCAATCTCTTGCGCAATTTTTCTTTATCATTATCCTGAAGAGAACTCACACTAGATTTAATTCCCAAAGAATTTAAGTGCAAATTATAGACTCTTATGGTATCAGTATCCTTTATCACATCGGCGTAGATAGAGTTATTGTAGGTTCCATAGAAATCGAATGCCGCACCGTTTATAAGGGGATATTTAGATAAAATGGCATGACCAAGAATACTCTCTTTAAGCGCCCCTTTCTTTTGGTCGGTGACTTTATAATGAATGTATTGGTATGGATACTTCGGAAACTTTAGGTGGACATTTTTATAGTATTCCTGAATACAAACTACATCCGGATCCTGTGTTTCTAATAATTCTGAAAGGGTTTCTGAAACATTAACAGACGAATTCTCTTCGTAGGCATTAAACAATCTCACGTTATACGATAACACTTTTAAGGTATTTTTATATTCTGAAGCATCATCTCTTGTTGAAAACTTCATCGCAGTGGGAAATACAAAAAAAGCGATTATTAGCAAGGTTAGTGATAAAAACACCTGTCGTCTACGTCGCAGCGTCCAGTAAATCACAAAAATGAAATTGATGACCAATATTGGGGAAGTGAACACACTAAGTATAGAAATTGTAGCAAATGTCTTTGGCGCTAAATAAGGAACAAAAAAACAAATCACCAGCAGAAGCGCTACGACTGTATTCACCCAAAATAGTATTTTCCCCAAAAAACCTAATTTCTTCAAAATAACGCGTTTTATCTAGTCTTCCTTACCGGCCTTGAACAAAAAGTCTTTTTCGGCTTTTGTAAGACTTTCATAACCACTCTTTCCAATTTTATCTAAGATAGCGTCCACTTTTTTCTGGTTGTCAGACTTGGAAACAGTATTCTTTTTAGCAGTATTACTGCGGGTCGGGGATGTTCGATGAACCGTTTTTAATGGTTTTTTCTCTTTAGGTTTAAATAATTGTTGCACCCAATCTATTAAATTTTCAAACCATTTACCAATATCTTTTCCATTACTCAATTGCTGCGCATAGATATAACCAAAAAACGCACCCCCTAAATGTGCCAATAAACCTCCTGCATTTCCGGAAGTTGGGAGACGCACAAGATCAAAGACCAATAGAAACACTGCGATCTGCCATAGTTTGATAGTAAATGTAAAGATCCTAACTGCTGTGTTGGGTGTATATGTGGCAATAAAGACCATGATCGCCATTACAGCTCCCGAAGCACCAATTAAGAATCCTTTGGTGTTGGAAAAAACAGGAAATATATTATAAGCCACTACGTAGGTAAGCCCACCAAATAAAGCTCCAAGAAGATATACAGTGAGGAAGCGTTTTTCAGAAAATAAATTTAAAATAAACCTTCCAAACCAATGCAGCCAAAGCATATTAAACAGAATATGCCAAAAACCAAAATGAAGAAAGCTATAAGTAAATAACGACCAGGGCTGTAGGATCAATTTGCCAAGATCATCGGGAAGTACAAACCATTTCGCCAGGGTACCCTGACCCATTTGCATAAAAAACGCGATCAGGTTAACTAAAATAAAGATGCCCACATTGATCGCTATTAGCTTTACGATTATGTTAGCTGTCTTAAATTGATATGTTAGATTATTCGTTGTCATTTATCAGTCCCATCTATGATCGTCAAAACTATTTTTCTTCCAGTAATACGCCATAATAAACCCGAACAATGCACCACCAATATGCGCCCAATTGGCAATATTCTGCCCGAACAAAGAGAAACCTGTAAGTCCGGAAAACAGATCGAGCAGTAATAATCCGGGAATAAAATACTTCGCTTTTATTGGAATTGGCAAGAATATCAACATCAGTTCCGCATTTGGATACATGAGTCCGAAGGCCACCAAAACCCCATAGACCGCACCCGAAGCACCAACCGCCGGAGTATTAAAGTTAGCAAACATGTTATTAATCCTATCTATTGGAACTGTATCCAAGATAGCTTGACTTCCGCCGGTTCCGGTACTTAGAAAATTAGAAATATCCTGAGAACTCCAACCCCCGGAAAGTAACGCGTCCATGGTTGTCTGTATCTGAATATACCCAACTACATTGTGAATTAAAGCTGCTCCAATTCCGGCCGAGAAGTAAAAAAACAGAAATTTCCTCTTACCCCAACGCGATTCAAGAGGAGAACCAAACATAAACAAGGCAAACATATTAAAGAAAATATGCATAAAATTACTCCTGTCATGCATAAACATGTGTGTAATAGGCTGCCAAAATTGAAAATTCGGATTCTCGAAATAATAAAGTGAGAACAGTTTATAAGCAACATCTCCCAACATTAAGGAGCCCAGGTAGACCATCACATTTATGATGATCAAAAATTTTACCGCTTCTGTTAATCTTCCCATTTAAATAAATTTTTTATCAAAATCGTTTGCGTTCATAGTAATTAAAACCGGTCTGTTAGAAGGTGAAACACTTGGTTCCTTACAAGCAAACAGCTTATTTATCATGTGCTCTCGCTCTTCTCTACTCAATGCGACTCCAGATTTTACTGCCATACTTTTTGCCATGCTCTTTGCTAAAAGATCATTCTGACTAAACCCTGCATCGGGGACTTCATTGGTAATAGATTCGATGAGTTCGGCCAGGACTTGTTGCGCCTGACTCTCTAACAACGCTACGGGAAGGCCACTTATTTCTATACTTTCTTGGGTAATATTAGAAAATACAAAACCCGTATGCTCCAATTGTTCCTTTATTTTTTTCAGAATAGCCATCTCAGGAACAGAAAAATGTAGCAACAATGGAAACAACAACTGCTGACTCACCGCTTCCTGTACCGTAATATTTTTTAAAAGCTCTTCATATAAGATTCGCTGGTGAGCCAGATTTTGGTGAATCACCATGATTCCGGATTTTATCGGACTTATAATATATTTATTCTGAAGTTGGAAGGTTGTCTGACCTGTCTCTTCCGAATCTCGATCAAATAGCGTACCCGTAACCTCATCACTTTCAAATGAAATGCTTTCTTCGGAAGGCTTATCAACGGTTAATTCGTCTGCCAAGCCAACATATAATGACTCCCACGAAGCCGGATTCTCTTTTCTTGACTGAAAATTACCAGATTTGTATGTCGTTTCCTTCTGAAAAGGATTAAAATTTTTATCTACTTCTATAGTTGGGACCGAAGCCGTCTTTTTACTGTATTCGTATGGTGTATCGAATCCCGAATCTCTGTTAAAATCTAATACCGGAGCTATACTAAACTGTCCTAAACTATGTTTTACAGTAGACCTCAACATAGCGTACATCGCATGCTCATCGTCAAACTTTATCTCCGTCTTCGTGGGATGTATATTAATATCTATAGACTTAGGATCAACCTCCAGAAACAAGAAGTATCCGGGGTGTGTTCCATCTTTTATTAAACCTTCAAATGCCGACAATACTGCATGGTGCAGATAGGCACTTTTAATAAAACGATCGTTGACAAAAAAGAACTGCTCGCCTCTGCTTTTCTTGGCAAAATCGGGTTTTAAAACAAAACCGTTAATTTTTAAAATTTCAGTTTCTTCTTCAACGGGAACAAGCTTCTCGTTTGTTTTGTTTCCGAAGATATTTACAATTCGTTGTCTCGAATTACTTTCGGGCAGGTTAAAAACGTCACTCCCGTTACTTATCATTGCAAAAGCTACTTGAGGATGTGCCAGTGCTACCCGGTGAAACTCATCGATTATATGACGATTCTCCACCTGATTGCTTTTCAGGAAATTTCTACGTGCCGGAATGTTATAAAACAGGTTCTTAACCGAAATCGTAGTCCCTTTTGGAACAACTGCTGCCTCTTGAGAGGTTACCTCGCTACCTTCAATAGTAATTTTTGTACCTATTTCGTCATTTTCAGTCCTGCTCTTTAATTCAACATGTGCGATCGCAGCAATAGAAGCTAATGCTTCGCCACGAAATCCTTTGGTGTGGAGATTGAAAAGATCATCGGCGACTTTGATCTTTGAAGTTGCGTGTCGCTCAAAACTAAGACGCGCATCTGTGGTACTCATCCCACTTCCGTTATCGATCACTTGAATTAATGTTTTACCCGCATCTTTTATTACCAATTTAACCTCTGATGCTCCTGCGTCTATCGCATTTTCAATAAGTTCTTTTACCACAGATGCAGGACGCTGTACGACCTCTCCGGCAGCAATCTGGTTTGCTACGTGATCTGGTAAAAGTTGAATGATGTCTGCCATTAATTATTTAGGAAAATTGACAAATCGAAATCTATTATATAAAGAAAGACAAGTACTAAAAGTGAAACAATTAAAAATACCGTTCTATTAGACCTTTTATCAGATCTGTCTTTTAGATCTTCTAAGGCATTTTTAAATTTTCCTTTCAGACTGGAATTTTCTCCTACTGTGTTCCGGAATTTATCAAACTTATGCTCAATTTGAAAAGGACTTCCTTCCCCCTTATCATCAAAATAACGAGGGGTGTAATCAAACTTTTTGTTCTTACGTGTTTTTAGAATTCCCATAATTTCTGTGTTTTCAAAGTTACTTAAAATACGGCAGTTTTTGAAGTGTAAACCACAGTTACTTTAAAACAATTATAGTGCCGAAATGAATTAGGGAGAGTTAAATTAGTTCGTGATTGGTGATTGGTGATTGGTGATTGGTGAAATTAAAAATATGATCACAAACTTAGATTGCCACTGCAGACTAAAACTTTGAGTCTTTGCGTAGTTGTGCCATTTTAATAGCGGCTATGGCAGCTTCGGTACCTTTATTACCGTGCTTTCCTCCACTTCTATCTATGGCCTGTTGCAGATTATTATCGGTTAGCACACAAAAGATGACAGGAATGTCGTTGTCAATATTAAGATCTTTTATTCCCTGTGCAACCGCTTCACATACATAATCGAAGTGTTTGGTTTCCCCTTGTATCACGCTTCCAATTGCAATAATAGCATCGAGCATATCGTAGCTTTTCTGCATTTTTTTGCAACCGTAAATTAGTTCGAAACTTCCGGGTACATTCCAACGAACAATATTTTCATTAATAGCTCCACAATCTTTTAAAGCATTGAAAGCTCCCTGGAACATACCTTCGGTAATATCGTGGTTCCATTCAGAAACAACAATCCCAAACCGAAAGTCCTTCGCATTTGGGATTGATGCTTTATCATAAGTAGATAAATTCTTATTTTCTGTAGCCATTATTACTTCATTGCCTCAGCCTTCCCTGTATATAATACAGCCTTTGGAGCTTCAGCGGAAGTTGGATAATTATCTTCAATGTTTTTAAAATGCTTCATTGCGACATCAGCTTTTCCTAGATTTAAAGCCGCGATCCCGGCTTTCAATAGAAACCTTGGAGTCGTAAAATCATTGTCGCGCATAGTAGCAGCTGTCTCATAATATTTGAGTGCCTCTTCATTCTGATTTAATTGAACAAACGCATCACCAATACCTCCTTTGGCAAGTGGCGCCAATACTTCGTCATCGCTCTTAAAATCTTCCAGATAATCAATCGCTTCTTTATACTGATTAGTATTAAGATAAGCCATACCGGCGTAATAATTAGCTAAATTTGCCGCGTTTGTTCCTCCGTAATTGTCAATTATATCGAGGAAACCGTATTTTCCTTCACCTCCGTTAAGAGATAAGTTATACAACGAATCCTTTGCTGTTCCAGTTAAAGCGGTTTCAAAATAAGACTGTGCTTTATACATTTCGTTCATTGCTTCAGCTTCCTTTGGCTTTTGAACAAACTCCTGGAATGCCAAGTACCCTAATACACAAACTGCTACAACGCCAATAAAACCAAGGATGTATTTCTGATTTTTCTCAACCCATGCTTCTGTTTTTGAAGCTCCTTCGTCAAGGGTATTAAACACCTCAGCCGTTGCACTGTTCTCTTCGATAACTGTGTCCTTTTCAGCTTTGGTTCTAGGTTTACCCCCACGTTTCTTGTATGTTGCCATAATTTTCTTTGTTGAAGCGCAAAAATAAAATATTTATTAGAATTTAAAAGAGAAAAGATTTCTTATTTTTCAATAATTTGCAAGTCGGTTTTTGGTCTCCTTCAGAAAAAAACAATCCAATTTAAAAGATCGCATTAGCCTTAATACTATGGTGTTACAAAATTTATCACTTCTCAATTACAAGAACTTTGAATCTCAAATCTTCGACTTCGACCCTAAGATTAACTGTTTCGTAGGTCATAATGGTGTAGGAAAGACCAATGTATTAGACGCTATTTACCATTTATCCTTCGGAAAAAGCTATTTCAACCCAATAACGAGTCAGAATATCAAACATGGAGAAGATTTTTTCGTAATTGAAGGGGAATATCAGAAAGAAGATCGCAATGAAAAAATATTAGTAAGCGCTAAAAGAGGGCAAAAGAAAATCATTAAGCGCAACGCAAAACCCTACGAGAAGTTTAGTGAACATATTGGGTTTTTACCCTTGGTGATTATTTCTCCATCAGACAGAGATCTAATTATAGAAGGGAGTGAAACACGTCGTAAGTTTATCGACGGAGTTATTTCACAAGGCGATGCACAATATCTTCAGAATTTAATCAATTATAATAAGGTATTGGCGCAACGAAATTCGTTACTTAAGTATTTTGCGGCTAATAATACCTTCAATAAAGATACATTGACTATCTATGACGAACAACTAAGTGCGTATGGCAGTGAGATCTATAAAAAACGAAGTGATTTTCTGGAAATATTTAAACCAATTTTTCTTGAACGTTACCGTGCGATAAGCAACAGTAATGAATCTGTAGATTTAATTTATAAGAGTCAGTTACAGGAAAAAGATCTATTATCCCTTCTGAAAGAAAACATCAACAAAGATAAGCTGAGTCAGTACTCAAACTTCGGAATTCATAAGGACGACCTCAGTTTTGAAATCGATGAACATCCTATAAAAAAGTTTGGATCTCAAGGGCAGCAAAAATCGTACTTGATCGCTTTGAAATTGGCACAGTTCGATTTTATAACCGAACAGAAAAAAGTAAAGCCCATCTTGCTTTTAGATGATATTTTCGATAAGTTAGACGAGCAGCGAGTAGCCCAAATTATCGCACTGGTCGATGCTGAAAACTTCGGACAATTATTTATAAGCGATACCCATGCCGATAGGACCGAGAAAGTAATTAAAGAAGTACATCAAAGTTATAAAATGTTTGAGCTGTGAAGTTAAAGAGCAGGGAATTGGAGCAGCAATGAATTTATAAAAACTAATTCTCGCTAATAAAGTAAATCACATAAAACTGAAGTGTAATGCAAGTTAAGTATATAGTCTTTTTAATCGTTTTAGCAATCGTAGGCTGTTCTAAACAGGATCCGAAGCTTCAAAAGGAGCATCTAGCAGGGTATTGGGAAATTTCTTCCGTAGAAATGACAGATGGTACTAAAAAATCTTTTAGTATTAATAGCGTTATAGATTTTATTGAAGTGACCGGAGATTACGGAGTTAGAACGAAGGTAGCTCCTAAGTTTGATGGGACCTTTGTCACCAATGGTACCGCAGAGAAATTTAGTATAAAGATCGAGGATGATAGCCTCCGGCTTTATTACGAAACCCCTTTCGACAATTGGAAGGAAACAGTTTTAACGGCTACAGACAGTATTTTAACCGTAAAGAACAGAGATAATAAGATTTATTATTACTCCAGGTTTAAAAAGTTTAATTTTGGAGAATAGATAACGTCAAGGTTTTCGAAACTTCATATACAAATCAGTTAAAAGATAATTACATTGGCTAAAAGAAATGCAGAATATACAAGTATTGGAGATGTTTTAAAAGAATTTATTGAAACTAATAAACTCGATAAGGGGTTAGATAAAGTTGAAGTGAAAGAAACATGGCATAAAGTTATGGGAACGGCTATTTCAAATTACACAACCAATATTTTGTTAGACCGAGACACGCTCTATGTTGAACTTAGTTCCTCGGTTCTACGGGAAGAACTCTCATACGGAAAAGAAAAGATAATTAGATTGGTGAACGAAGAACTTGGAAAGCAATTGATCAAGAAATTAGTTTTGAGATAGCATTTGGCTTCAGACAAAAAAAATCCCCTGATGAAATAAAACTGATCATCAGGGGATTTTTTTCTTGATTTATGATTCTAGAACATCTCTCTTCCCGAAAAGTGGAATGCCCCTTCGATCGCTGCGTTCTCGTCACTATCACTTCCGTGCACGGCATTTTCACCAATAGAAGCAGCGTATAATTTTCTAATTGTACCTTCGGCCGCATCTGCAGGGTTGGTAGCTCCAATTAAGGTTCTGAAGTCTTCAACCGCATTGCTTTTTTCAAGTATTGCAGCGACAATAGGACCACGTGTCATATACTCTACTAATTCACCGAAGAAAGGACGCTCCTTATGAATTGCGTAAAATTCTTTTGCATCGGCAGTAGTCATTTGCGTTAATTTCATCGCAACGATTCTAAAACCTGCTGCATTAATTTTTTCAAGAATAGCTCCAATGTGTCCTTTTTCAACACTATCGGGCTTTAACATAGTAAACGTTCTATCTGTTCTCATTACAAATTTTTAAATTTTGTGCAAAATTACACTTTTAGTATTCAATTGCAAGCCTAACAATACTTTAATATTGTTGTGTCAGGCTTTCCAGTAATTTATTATTTACACCTCTAATTTCCATTTGAACCTCATCTTGTTCAAAATTAAATCTCAAAACGCCGAAATTAAGGTCTCTTATTTCCTTTCCAACTCTGTATCTGTTAGCTCCTTCCGGATTATCGGGAAATGTATGTGTAAGTCCGCTGGTCGTAAAATCCACCAACCTATAATCCAATCCGTCAACTTCATTTACAGAGAATTCAGCCAAATGTCTGTCACCACTTAAGAGAAGAATATTCTTAGCCTTTGCATTTATTATGGTTTCATACATTTTCTTTACTTCGGAAGGGTGATTACCCCATTTTTCCCATCCGTGTTCATCGGCCAAAAACTGAATACTTGTTACGATCACATTAAAATTTGCCGAGGTATCTTCAAGCTCCTTTTGAAGCCATTTCCATTGGGTATCGCCAAGAATGGTTCCACCTTCACCTTCTTTCCATGGTTCATACCTCCAACCTTCAACAGTACTTTTTTTGAGTGAATCCCTAAAATAACGCGTATCCAACAATATCACCTTTACACTGCCGTCATTTGTATTATAATTTCTGGAATAGTACATCCCTTCTTGACTCCTTAACGGATCGTTTTCGGGGAATTTTAGAAAATCCAGCAATACCTGTTGGGCTTCATCTTTCATCTCCCACTCTACTCCAGCGTCATTCTTTCCGTAGTCATGGTCATCCCAGGTTCCAATCACCGTAGTATTCTTTTCAAGTTTAGCATAATCGGGATTCGCTAAAACTTTGTCGTAATCGGCTTTCATTTTTTGCATATCCGGCGTATCGGCATAGACATTATCTCCACCCCAAATAAAAACGTCCGGATTATTTTCAAGAATGGGTTTCCAAAGTGGTTGCTCCCGGTTTTGATCATTACAACTCGCAAACACAATCGTAAATGGATCTTTTTTGTTGGAAGAAACTTCGGTTTTATTTTCTTCGGAAAGTACTTCGGGGGACTTCGACTTGCAAGAAAATAATGAGAGTAAGAGGATTAAAATGTAAAATATTCTCATCGCGTATGATTTTATCAGTCTTCAAAAGTACAGAATACATTATTACTAAAAAGTTAATAAATCGTATCTTCGCACCTTATGAATGAAGAAACAATTAAGTTAGTTAAGCAACTATTAAACACACCTAAAAAAATTGTAGTAGTAGGACACAAGAATCCGGACGGGGATGCACTTGGTTCTTGCCTAGGGCTTTCGATTTTCTTAAAACACCTTGGACACTACCCTACTGTGATCATGCCTAATGATTTCCCCGATTTTTTAAAATGGCTCCCTGAAAATGAAAGTATTGTAATTCATGAAAAGGAAGTTGAAAAGAGTACAGAAGCGATTGAAAACGCGGAAGTCATTTTTACCCTGGATTTTAATATGCTAAATCGTGTTGGAGATCTGGAAGTCCCTTTAAAAGAGAGCTCTGCTTCTTTTATCATGATAGATCATCATCAACAACCCGGGGATTACGCTGCGGCAACCTATAGTGATACAACTATGAGTTCGACCGCCGAAATGGTATATCATTTTATCGCTGCCCTGGAAAAAACCGATTTGATCAATGCCGACATAGCTACAAACTTATATACCGGAATAATGACAGATACCGGTTCATTTAGGTTTCCATCAACTTCGGCACTAACACACAAAGTGATTGCTCACCTTATAGAATCGGGGGCAAATAATTCAGACATCCATCAAAATATATATGATACTAATAGTCCCGACCGACTCAAATTATTGGGAGTGGCTTTAAAGAATCTCGTAATCCTTCCGAAGCACCGTACAGCATACATCACATTAACACAAAAGGATCTGGATGAACATAATTTCAGGAAAGGCGATACCGAAGGTTTTGTAAATTATGCCCTATCTGTATCAGACATTGTTTTCGCAGTTATTTTTATTGAAAATAAGCAAGAAAACATTGTAAAGATCTCCTTGAGAAGCAAAGGAAATTTCTCAGTTAACGAATTTGCCCGAAACCATTATAATGGTGGGGGCCATACAAATGCCGCCGGAGGAAGAAGTTCCCTCGCTCTGGACAATACTATTACTGAATTTATTAGTATCTTGCCAGACTATAATATTGCCCTACAAAATGCTACATAAGTTATATTGCTTATTTTTCCTAAGTGTAATTTTGGTCTCATGCAAAAGTCCGGAAGCACGGCGTCCTGTGCAACAAGCTTCAGGATCTTTTATCGAAGAGTCTGCAAAAAGGAACAAACAGTTATACGAAAGAGAAAAAGAGAGTATTAAAAAGATCATTGCCGCAGATACAGAAAATTCGTATTTGGCTTCAGATAGTGGATTTTGGTATTACTATAAAACCAAGGATTCTTCCTCAGTAATTATGCCTACAATGGGCGATGTTATCACCTTCACCTATAATATTTCAGACCTTAACGGTAATGTGATCATTTCGGAACAAGAAAACGGAATACAAAATTACAAAGTAGACCAGACAAATCAAGACTTAATATCGGGAATACGAGATGGCGTAAAGCTTATGAAAGAAGGAGAAACTGTTACTTTCCTTTTTCCGTCGTATAAAGCATATGGCTATTACGGAATCGATAATAAACTGGGAACCAATGTTCCCATTCAGAGTACTGTAACCTTAAAATCAATCGAACAAACCCAAGAAAATTAATTTATGAAAAAAGTATCCATTTTAGTATTATTTCTAACATTGGCATTTGCATCTTGCCAGAACAAATACCCTGATCTAGAGAAGGGTGTTTACGCCGAATTTGTAACGAACAAAGGTACATTTGTGGCAAAATTATACAACGAACAAACTCCCTTAACAGTAGCAAACTTCGTTCAACTAGCCGAGGGAACGAACGAAATGGTTGATTCTACTTATAAAGGTAAAAGATTTTTTGACGGACTTACATTCCACAGAATTATAAAAGATTTTATGATTCAAGGAGGAGACCCAAATGGCGATGGAACCGGAAATCCGGGGTATCGTTTCCCTGATGAGATCGTAGACAGTCTACAACACGATAAAAAAGGAATTCTATCAATGGCTAATTCAGGTCCAGGAACTAACGGAAGTCAGTTTTTTATCACTTTAAAAGAAACTCCATGGTTAAATGGCAGACACACCGTATTTGGTGAGGTTGTAATTGGACAGGAAGTTGTTGACTCTATTGGTAATGTACCAACAACGAAACCGGGCGATAAACCTATTGATCCTGTAACGATTACGAGTGTAAACATTATCAATAAAGGAAAAGCTAACATCCCTGTGTTCGAAAAGGAGATGGAAGCGATCGAGCTTAAAAAGAAAGAAGAAATGGCTCGTGTTGAGAAAATTGCTAGCGAAACAGCTGCTAATTTTGCAACTCTTAAAGAACAGGCTGAAGAAATGCCATCTGGTATAAAAGTGTACTGGAACGAAAAAAGTGGTGCGGCAAAGCCTTCCGAAGGAGATGATATTCTTATGAACTACGCCGGATTTTTAACTAACGGGCAATTATTCGACTCGAATATCCAATCTAAAGAAGAAGAGTACGGAATGCTAAACGAAGCAAAATTAGCCGGAGGTGGATATGCTCCGTCCAGAGTTAAAATTAGCAAGGATGCGCAATTGATCCCCGGCTTTAAGGAAGGTCTTTTCTTAATGGCTCCAGGCGATAAGATCACCTTGTTTATTCCGTCACACTTAGGTTACGGGGAAAGAGGTGCTGCCGGCGGACTTATACCCGCTAATGCAGATCTAATTTTCGAATTAGAGATGATGAATGCCGAGTAAATAAAACTGTTTTATTGTAAAAAAAAGCCTCCTTCAGATTGAAGGAGGCTTTTTTTTACTTGACCAATTTTTAGATCTAATCCAAGGGAGGTATTCTTAGCACCTGACCGGGATAAATCTTATCAGGATCTGTAAGCATTGGCTTGTTTGCCTCAAAGATCACAGGATACTTCATAGCGTTTCCATATACATTCTTAGCAATTTTACTCAAGGTATCACCCTTTTCAACTGTATGAAATGTAGCTTGTGGTTCCTGAACTTCAACTTCCATGTTATCTTGTACACTGGCAATTCCGGCAGAATTTCCAATGACCAATACCACTTTTTCACGTGTTGATTGATTCGCTGCCATTCCACTAACAGTAGCTAAGTCATCATCAATGGAGATCTTAAGTCTTTCCACCTCCAGGTTCAAATCTGAAATAACCTCCGCCAGATGTTGTTCTGCTTGTCTATCCTCGGCAGCCTCTCTAGCTTCATTTTTTGCCTTCTCCTCAGCTTTTTTCTCTGCTGATGTTTTCCCGCCAAATATTTTGGCCCCGGCATCTTTAATAAATGTGAATAATCCCATAGTTACGTTTTTAAATGTTAATACTTAAAATTACTAATAGCTATGAAATATTCAACCATGTGTCTGGATAAATAATTGTTAAAATCTAACTTTTTATTTCTTCGGAATATTCTTCAGGATCTCCAATACAAAATCCCAATATTTCTGTGCAGAAGAAATGCTCGCTCTTTCGTCTGGAGAGTGTGCTCCCTTAATAGTTGGACCAAAGGAGATCATATCCATCTCGGGGTAATTTTGTCCTAAAATTCCACACTCCAATCCTGCGTGACAAGCCGCAACATGGGCTTTTTTTCCATTCATCTTTTCGTACAATGAGTCCAACACCTTTAAAATATCACTTTCCATATTTGGTGCCCATCCCGGATAAGCTCCCGAAAATAATACTTTAAACCCTGCTAATTCAAAACTAGATCTTAAAGAGTTTGCTAGGTCTTCTTTGGAAGATTCTACAGAAGATCTTGTCAAGCATTCTATCTTAATATCACCGTTAGAAACTGTAATTTTTGCAATGTTGTTCGAAGTTTCAACCAGGTCTTCAATTGCCGGACTCATTCTATAAACCCCGTTATGTGCAGCATAAACCGAACTCAGGAGCAGCGTTTGATCCTCTTGCGACATTACCTGCTCCGGGACATTTTCAATTAGTTCTGCCTTTATAGAAAGATTTGGCTCAAGAGTTTTATATTCTTCAGAAATAGCATCACTTACTTTTTTTACTTCGGAAAGAAACTCGGTTTTATTATCTTCTGAAACGACCACAGTTGTAACACTTTCGCGTGGTATTGCATTCCGAAGACTACCTCCTAACAACTCTGAAACCCGGGCTAAGTTATTAACAGCGTATAGCACTCGATTCATCATTTTATTGGAATTTCCCAGTCCCTTAATAATATCCATTCCGCTATGACCGCCCTGTAAACCATTTACGGTTATTTTAAACGCCTTTGCATTTTCAGTAGCAGCAACTTGCTCATAATTTTTAGTCGCGGTAATATCAACTCCTCCTGCACAGCCTACTCCTATCTCATCGTCTTCTTCGGTATCCAGATTGAGAAGAATATCTCCTTTTAATAAGCCGCCTTTAAGTCCCATCGCACCGGTCATACCGGTCTCTTCATCTATTGTAAACAAGGCTTCCAAGGCAGGGTGCGCAATAGAATCACTTTCTAAGATCGCCATAATGGTAGCAACTCCAAGTCCGTTATCTGCTCCCAAAGTAGTACCTTTTGCTCTTACCCAGTCTCCGTCAACATACATTTCAATTCCCTGGGTATCAAAATTAAAGGTCGTATCGTTATTTTTTTGATGTACCATGTCTAAATGAGACTGCATCACGATAGGTTTCCTGTCTTCCATCCCTGAAGTTGCAGGCTTTCTTATAATAACATTGCCCACTTCATCTTCAATAGTTTCCAGTGAAAGTTTCTTTCCAAAATCTTTCATAAATGCTATAACCCGCTCTTCCTTTTTAGAAGGACGTGGTACAGCGTTCAAGTCGGCAAATTTATTCCAAAGTGCTTTTGGTTCGAGGTTTCTGATAGCTTCATTCATAATTATCTCCTACACGGACAGTTTTATTTGTATTATTTTTCAATTTCCCACAAAATTACTGTTTTCACCGCGCTTTAAAAACTATGTTGTAAAAGATTTCTTTGTATGTTTGGGATATGCAAAGAAGAACTAAAGTTATCCTCACCCTTTTGTTGCCTTTACAGGTTATTGTTCTTCAAATTCTAAAGAATTTCCCCGATTTTATTGAAAATTATTACAGTCAGGGGCTTTATCCAATTCTCTCAAAAATTCCTCGATATCTTTTTGGTTGGGTTCCATTTTCGGTTGGTGATATTTTTTACCCCCTAATCGCTATTATTGCGCTACGATGGCTGTATAAAAACGGGAGACGCATTACCAAAGAACCTGTTTGGTTTTTTGCCGATATAGTAGCAACTTTATCAATTGTATATTTTGTATTCAATTTGCTTTGGGGCCTTAATTATTACAGAAATCCTCTTCATAAAACTATAGAACTGGAAACCGATTATACCACCGAACAGCTCATTTCAACAACAAAACGACTTATTGCAAAATCGAACGCTATGCACAGGTCGCTTGGATATCCCGATTCTGTAAAAATTGACTTACCGTATTCTCAGAAGGAAATGTTCAAAAAATCTATTGAGGGATATCAAAATTTGGAAGAAGAATATCCCAGTTTGGCATATTCACCTAAAAGTATAAAGAAAAGTGGGTGGAGTTTAGGACTGACCTATATGGGGTATAGTGGTTATTTCAATCCTTTTTCGGGAGAGGCACAGGTAAACAACCTAATTAAAACCTATAAATTCCCCGTGGTTAGCTGTCATGAGCAAGCACACCAGCTAGGTTATGCTGCAGAAAACGAGGCGAACTTTATTGCAACCCTAGCCACGCTCCATAATGACGATCCGTATATTCAATATTCCGGTTATATTTTTGCTTTGCGCTATTGTATCAATGAAATCGCCAGACGTGATATGGACTCTTACAACGAACTAATAGAAACCGTGAACCCCGGGATCTTAGCCAGCTATAAAGAGATGCGAGACTTTTGGGCGAGCTATAAAAACCCATTTGAAACATTTTCAAAACTCTTTTGGGATCAGTTTTTAAAAGCGAACAATCAAAACCAAGGGATCATGAGCTATAGCTATATGGTTGCCCTGGTAGTAAATTACTTTGAAGATAAACCGTTTTAGGTGAAATCTTAATAAGTTGTTAAAGCTTATTTTCGGTATTGCCAAATTAGTTTGCATTCCTATCTTTAGAAATCACAAAAATCTACCAACCATATGAAAAAAACGAGCATCCTGCTTCTTCTGTTTTTTTGTGCTTTTGGTATTTATGCACAAGATTACTTTCCAAAAAATGACGGAGTTAAAGAAGACAATAACAACTACACAGCTTTTACAAATGCCACCCTCTATGTAACTCCAACCCAGGTTATCAAAAATGCAACTTTACTCATCCAACATGGTAAAGTAGTTGCCAGCGGTAAATCTGTTACTATTCCTTCTAATACAATAATTATTGATGTGGAAGGAAAGCATATTTATCCTTCTTTTATTGATCCTTATTCAGGTTTTGGTGTTGAAAAACCAAAACGAGCTGAAGGTAGAGGTCGCTCTCCTCAATATGAAGGAAGCAGAGAAGGTTTCTATTGGAATGATCACATCATGCCCGAAACCAATGCCATAGACAAGTTTAAATATGACAAAAAGTTGGCAGAAGACTTTCGAAAAGAAGGTTTTGGAGTGGTAAATACTCATCTTATGGACGGGATCGCCAGAGGAACGGGAGTTTTAGTAGCTCTAAATGATGCGGGTGGTGATTCGGAAAGAATAATTGAGGATAACTCTACACAACATTTTTCATTCGACAAGAGTGTGACGAGCAGACAATCGTACCCTACATCTCTAATGGGCGCCATGGCATTGTTAAGACAAATGTATATTGATGCCGATTGGTATTCTAAAGGAAATGTTGAAACAAAGGACAGATCGCTTGAAGCCTTAATAGAAAACCGTGGAAAAATCTCCATTTTCGAAGCTGGCAGTAAAGATAATAACCTAAGAGCCGATAAGATTGGTGATCAATTTGGAATAAATTACGTAATCGTTGGTGGCGGTAACGAATACGAAGCGATAGAAAGCATAAAAGGAACCAATGCCAATTACATTATTCCTATAGATTTTCCTGAAGCATACGATCTAAGTGACCCGTATATGGCAAGTTATGTTTCCTTGGAAGATATGAGAGCCTGGAATCAAGCTCCTACTAATTTAAAAGTACTTTCGGACAATGGAATAACTTTTTCACTGACTACCCATAAGTTAAAAAAACCATCAGAATTTAAAGGAAATCTGTTAAAAGCGATTACCTACGGATTGGACAAAACCAAGGCTTTGGAAGCACTTACTACAGTACCTGCGCAACTATTAGGTGAAAGTGATAAGATTGGTTCTTTACAAACGGGTCGTTATGCGAATTTTATTATAACGTCCGGAGATATTTTTGACAAAGAAACTACGATTTACGAAAATTGGGTGCAAGGGAAGAAAAATGTGATCAACACTAAAGATCAGAAAGATCTAAGTGGCACCTATTCTCTTTCGGCCGGTGGTAAAACATACAACTTATCCATCACAGGAGAGACAGCTAAACCTAAGTCTGAAGTAAAAATTGGAGATACTAACTACCCATCAAAGATCAGTTATTCTGAAAACTGGATCACGCTATCATTTACAGATGAAGCGAACGATGATGTATATCGAGCCACTGCGATCATTCCGAAAGCGGGGACAGCGATCTCCGGGCGCTTGGTACTTCCGAATGGCATCGAAACTAATTTCACAGCAACCCGCACCGGAAATGCAACAGCCGAAGGCGATTCAGAAGAAAAAAACAAGAAAAAGGATATTCCGAAGAAATTCGAAGTAGTCCCGCTTACCTATCCCAACGTAGGTTTCGGATTCGAGTCTAAACCGAGACAGCAAGATTTGCTTTTTAAAAATGCTACGGTATGGACCGGAGAAGATGCCGGTGTACTTAGCGAAACTGATGTATTAGTTAAAAATGGAAAAATTGCAAAAGTTGGTAAGAATTTAAGTGCCGGTGGAGCAAAAGTCATTGATGCAACAGGAAAGCATGTCACGGCGGGTGTGATAGACGAACATTCGCATATTGCCGCATTATCTATCAATGAAGCAGGCCACAACTCCTCTGCCGAAGTTTCTATAGAAGACGTGGTAGATCCTGAAGATATTAACATTTACCGAAACCTTGCCGGGGGTGTGACTTCCATACAAATATTACATGGGTCTGCGAATCCTATTGGAGGGCGTTCGGCAATTATAAAATTAAAGTGGGGTGAAGCTGCAGATGACCTTATTTATGATAACAGTCCGAAGTTTATAAAATTCGCTCTTGGAGAGAACGTTAAGCAGTCTAATTGGCAGAGTTTTAATCGTTTTCCTCAAACCAGAATGGGAGTTGAACAGGTGTACGTAAACTACTTTAACCGAGCTAAAGAATACGATACGAAAAAGAAAAGCGGGCAACCTTATCGCGAAGATATTGAAATGGAGGTTCTTGCCGAGATTCTTAATGGTGAGCGATTTATTAGCTGTCACTCTTACGTACAAAGTGAAATAAATATGTTAATGAAAGTTGCAGAACGTTTCGACTTTAAAGTTAACACTTTTACCCACATTTTGGAAGGGTACAAAGTAGCCGACAAAATGAAAGAACACGGTGTGGGAGGTTCTACATTTAGTGATTGGTGGGCTTATAAATATGAAGTTAACGATGCGATTCCTTATAACGCTTCAATAATGGCGAAAGAAGGAGTCACTGTTGCGATTAATAGCGACGACGGAGAAATGTCCAGACGGTTAAATCAGGAGGCAGCGAAAACCGTTAAATACGGAGGAATGAGCGAAGAAGAAGCCTGGAAAATGGTAACTATTAATCCGGCAAAACTCCTGCACATCGATGATAGAGTAGGAAGTATTAAAGAAGGAAAAGACGCCGATCTGGTATTGTGGAGTGATCACCCTCTGTCTGTATACGCAAAGGCTGAAAAAACAATTATTGAAGGTACGGTATATTTTGATAAAGATGCAGATCTTCAAAAACGCAATGCTATTCAAGCCGAAAGAAATAAGCTAACCAAGATGATGCTTGAAGAGAAAGAAGGTGGTGGTAAAACAAAACCTCCACGTAAAAAAGGAAATAAGAATTTTGAATGTGAAACCATAAACTAACAAGCCATGAAGAATTTACAACAAATTATAATTTTACTAGCATTGTGTTTTGGTTTTACGGGTCTTGCACAACAAACACCTGCAAAGGCTCAAAACGGTGCTATTACGATTAAGGGTGCCACAGCGCATATAGGTAACGGTGAAGTAATTGAAAATAGTGTTATCGTTTTTGAAGATGGGAAGATCACCGCTATAGGAGGTGCGAACACCACAACAAAAGGGCGAGAAATAAACGCGACCGGAAAACACCTGTACCCGGGGATCATAGCACCGGCAAAGCCCTTAGGACTTGTTGAAGTTAACGCGGTAAGGGCAAGTGATGATCAGGATGAAATTGGAGAGTTTATACCCCATGTACGAAGTTTGATCGCTTATAATGCCGAAAGTAAAGTGGTAGAATCCATGCGCCCTAACGGAGTATTACTGGGACAAATAGCACCCCAGGGTGGACGAATTTCGGGAACCTCATCTATCGTACAATTTGATGCCTGGAATTGGGAAGATGCTGCTATTAAAGTTGACGATGGAGTCCATTTAAACTGGCCTCGAAGCTTTAGAAGAGGACGTTGGTGGATGGGGGAACCCAGAGGGTATCAACCAAACAAGGACTATAACAAAGAAATAGATGAGTTAAAGTCGTTCTTTGCCAATTCGGTTGCCTACGGAAAAGGAAGCACAACTTCTAAAAACGAAAGTTTTATGGCAATGCAAGGGTTATTTGACGGTTCCAAGAAGTTATACATTTATGCCGAAGGAGAAAAAGAGATCATTGATGCCGTAACTCTTGCTAAGGAAAACGGTGTAAAAAGTATGGTCTTAGTTGGAGGGTATGATGCTCATAAGGTAATTCCTTTTTTAAAACAGCACAATATCCCGGTATTAGTACAACATACACATAATCTTCCGGAAAGTGCTGATGACGATTACGACCTTCCTTATAAACTTCCAAAATTGCTGGTTGATGGCGGTTTACTGGTAGCTATCGAAAATAGTGGTACTTCAAATTTTCAGGCTAGAAACTTACCTTTTTACGCGGGGCAGGTCGCTGGACAAGGAATGGATAAAGAAGTTGCTCTTCAGTTAATAACCGGGAATACGGCGAAAATTCTGGGAATTGATAATGCGTACGGCACACTGGAAACCGGAAAGAGTGCGACTTTGTTTATTTCAGAAGGAGATGCCTTAGACATGAGAACCAATAAACTTACCAATGCATTTATTGATGGTCGCGAAATATCTTTGGAGACCCACCAGACAGAACTCTGGCAGCGATACAGCGAAAAATACGAGCATTAAACAAACTTAAGGGAGCCTGCAAAATGCAGGCTCCTTACATTTAAAATATTATAGGCTGTTGGATTCGAGAACTGCTACATTCGCTTCCGGATCTATTTTGTAAATAAGATTCTCCAGCACCGCTAGTTTCGTATTGTTTTTTGTGATCAAGATCAACTTGTCGTTAGAATCATGATGAATTAGCTTTAAGATCCCTTTCGTACTATTCTCATTTAACAACAACTCTTCCTGAATAAGTAAATTCTTCGAAGAAAAGACTAACACAGTTCTATTTTGTACAGATTTCTTGATATAATAATTAATAGTTTTACTAATGGCTATGATCGCAATAATACTGTAAGCTGCCATTGTAAAATCTTCAAAAACGAAAATTCCTAACAGGATGACAATACCATCGACTATTAAAATTAACTGACTGTAAGGTAGTTTCACTTTCGTAGCGATAATTCTGACTAAGATATCGTTTCCACCTGTGGTAGCACCTGCATTCATTACCATAGCTACAGCTACCCCAATTATCACACCGCCAAAAAGTGTTGAGACCAAGATATCATCGATATAAACTTTATTCTGAGTTATAATGCTAAAAAGGTCAATAAACAAGGAAACCAATATCATGGAAAATCCGGTCTTTATTCCAACTTTTCTTCCTAAGACCTTTGTCCCCCAAAAAAGCAACGGAATATTAATTGCCAACGCCACTATACCAATAGACAAGGAAGTTAATTCATTGATAACGATACTCAATCCCATAATTCCACCCGGCACGAGGGTGTGTGGAATAATGAATAACACGTATGCAATTGAAAGAATAAGAGAACCAAATAGCACCCAGGCGTAACTTAGTAACTCTGCTATAACCTTTTCCTTTTTAATTTTAACACTTAAAATATTTCTCATAACGCTGTAAAAAAAAATCCCTTTGACAAACTAAAATCAAAGGGATCAACAATTAAAAATTAATGTGTATTCAACCCCAATGACGCATAAAAATGACATTACGCGATTGCATTCGTTTATAAATAGTACATATGGACAAATGTTGATTCAAATCTTAAGTTTTATTAATAAAAAAAGCGCTCTAATTTGAGGTTAGAACGCTTTTCGAAATTTAAATATCTTCTACGCTCTAACCATTGGAAATCTTCCAATTTAAGTTACAAATAATATAAGAGCGGTGGTTTTTCATAATTATGAGACAAATTTATAATTAAAAATCCTATTCATAATTATCGAATATGTTTATTTAACGTTAAATTTAATATTTAAGCCGTGTCACAGACATATAAGCTCATACTTAGCTTTATTTTATAAAGAATTGAAGTACATTAATACCTTAGTATATGGATGATAAAAAGAAAAAACGACTTAAAAAAGAATCGCAAGTAAACAATCCGCTGCATGGCATTAGGTTGGTAGATATGCTGGAGCATCTTGTAAAAGTCTACGGTTGGGAAAAAATGGGAGAGACAATAAATATTCGGTGTTTCACGAGTAACCCCTCTATAAAATCGAGTCTTACTTTTCTACGCAAAACCCCTTGGGCCAGGGAGAAAGTTGAACGAATGTATTTAAGATCTGTAAAGCACTAACATATCTACTTCATTGTGCATTTATTTTATGGCACTATCTTTGACTAATCATTACTAATTAATTTAAATACATATTATGAGTAAAGGAACAGTAAAATTCTTCAATGACACTAAAGGATTTGGTTTTATCACTGAAGAAGGTTCAAATCAGGAACATTTTGTCCACGTAACAGGATTAATCGATGAAATTCGTGAAGGCGATGAAGTTGAATTCGATCTTGCCGAAGGCAGAAAAGGATTAAACGCGGTAAACGTAAAAGTTTTATAAGTACACTTAGTATAAAATGTTATGGGGCGGTCGTAAACGACCGCCCCTATTTTTTTGTAGCGATATTTTAGTCAATAATTACCGCACCCTCAGGTTTAGCAAAAACTGAAGCTTCTAAAACAGTTTCTGTAGCCGTGACCTTCTTAAAGATCTTGTCTCGCTTCTCGCCTTTCGGACTCCCGTTTTCAACTTCATACCAGGTAAGTTTCTCGGGTAGTAACAAGCCATTGACATCCTGCCATTTATCATACTTGATAAAATTCCAGTTATCACTCTTTTCGCCACTTTTAAACGTCACAGTATAAGCTAACCAAACCATCTTATTCGTCTCCGGATCCGAAAACAAGATGTATTCATCTTCAGGTGAATCTCCCACCCCGGCATCGTATGATATTTTAGTAGCATTGTATAGTTTTCCGTCGAGTTCACGTTGCTCCAAAACTTCATAGTTAATTCCGTCGTCCCCTAAAATAAAAGGCATCGCATAAAAATAAAACATCAGGTTATGATAAAATCTCGCATTACCTTTATAAGCATCCTCCTTATGTTGCTGCAGCCATACATTATCACCATCATAGCCAATCGCCCAGTCTTTGTTCTCAATTTTTACCAGTCGGTTACCTAAGGATGTAGTATGGATCTCGTTACCATTGCTACCATCCATTTCAAAACAGAGATTGTTCATTTTGTTCCAATGCGCTGTACCTCCATGCGCTTCAAAAACAGCAGCTATGGTTTGTGGATACACTTTTTCCTGAATTTCTTCGGAAACTTCTTCCACCTCAAGTGCTGCATCTTCTTTCTTTATTTCGTTCTTACAGGCGGAAAAGGCTATAAACAGCAGTAATAAAAGGGAAATTTTCTTCATAATAGTTGTTGATTTAGTATAAAAATATAAAAGCTTCCGTATTGGTCGAGAGCCTTTTAGAAACCTTTATGAATTTCCATTTTATTCTTTAATAATTCGATCAACGCTTGTAGTACCTTCCGAAGCAATTCTAATAAAATAAATTCCCGTCTTCAGCTTCGAAATATCAAGCGTCAAACTATTATCCTGTTCCTTTATTACTTCTGAAAAGATCGTTTGCCCATTAACATCGAACAGAGTTACTAAGCTTTCCGAAGAAAAGAAAGGAGAAGTTAGATTCACCCTATCTGAAGCAGGATTTGGAAAAACACGAACCTCAGTTACATTATTTTCCTCAACACCTAAAAGCTCATCTGCCTCAATCTCAAAGGATGTAAATGCGAAACACCCGTTATTTAAATTGGCGAAACGCACATAGATGGTTTGCGGGTTAACAATATTCGTATACTGAGTGGGATTTGTGATCGCATTCGCATTATTTAAGGCGTCGTCTTCGGTGATAAAATATTCAATTAAAAAATCACTTCCATTTAAGCCTCCAATCATAACCGAATTATTAACAGTTAAGTCGAATTCTGCAAATCCGTCGCCATCCCCATCATCAATATAAAGATCATTTGGTTGCTGTTCCGGTGCTGTAGTTTCAACTACCTCAATCTCTAAAGTAGTTACATCCCAGCCTTGACCGGCTGTACTTTGAAGTCGGACGAATACCTGCTGCGGATTGTAGATATTCACGTAAGCCTCCGGATTCGAAAAGGCATTGGTTCCACTTAGTGCATCTCCCGAAGTTTCATGAAATGTAACCACCACATTAGATTGACCATTGATGATCTGGGTTTCACGCTGTATTAGATCAAACTCCTCCATTTCGTCACCCGTATTGAAAACATCGCATTGCATAATAGGATCAGGTGGATTTGCGGTGACTTGAGCCTGAAATGTTGTAACCGTACAGAGAAATATAAGAAGTAAAAATTCTTTCATTATTTATTTTTTTAGCAATATACAAAACACTTACATTTATAAATGAGTTATACTACTTTTCAAATGAATATCTTTGCCCAATGCATAAACAGATTACAAGTCTTCAGAACCCGTTAATAAAACAATGCATATTACTTTCTGAAAAGTCTAGAGAACGTAAAAAAACAGGATTGTTTCTCATTGAGGGACAACGCGAAATTGAACTTGCCTTAAAAGGTGGATACTCGTTGCAAACTGTTTTGTTCTCTTCCGAAATTATTTCTGAAGAAGAATTATTAGCTCTAGAAGATCAGTTAGGTACAGAAACCGAGTTGATCGAGGTTTCTTCCGAAGTATATCATAAAATAGCTTATCGAACAAGTACCGAAGGCGTAGTTGCTATTGCCAAAACCAAGCAGCATTCTTTAAACGATTTAAAATTTAGCCATAACAAGCCGTTAATTCTCGTAGCTGAAGCTCCCGAAAAGCCCGGAAATATTGGGGCTTTACTCCGTACTGCAGATGCTGCGAACGTAGATGCTGTTATTATCGCAAACCCAAAAACTGATATTTTTAATCCAAATATCATTAGAAGCAGCGTGGGTTGTATTTTTACCAATAACATCGTCACGGGAAATACTCTTGAGATCATCACCTACTTAAAAGAGCACAATATTGCCATTTACAGCGCAATCTTGCAGGAATCTGTGCTGTATTCCAGCTGTGATTATACGATGGCTGCTGCTATCGTTGTAGGAACGGAGGCCACAGGATTATCACAAATTTGGCGCGATGAGAGCACACAAAATATACGTATCCCAATGCAAGGTGAAATAGACTCAATGAACGTGTCTGTTGCAGCCGGAATTCTTATTTTTGAGGCGAAAAGACAACGCGGATTCGAAAATTAAGAACAAAGTAGTCATTTCAAATTGCCTATTGGGTATTGAAAATTGAAAATTACATTTATGCCCCCACAAACTCTCTTCTATATAATCATCGGTATTTTGATCCTCAACTTCATAGTTGACAAAATTCTTAATTACCTAAATGCCCGGCACTATAACGATCCCATCCCGGAACCTTTAAAAGATGTGTTCGATGAAGAGGACTATCAAAAATCGCAGCGATATAAACGTGAGAATTACAGGTTTGGTCTTTTTACATCTGTGATCTCACTGGTCGCAACACTGGCATTCTTTTTTTTCGATGGTTTTGCTTACGTAGATAATCTTGCTAGATCGATCTCGGATAATACTATTGTGATCACTTTAGTTTTCTTCGGAATTATCATGCTCGCCAGTGATATTTTAAGCACACCCTTTAGCTATTACCAAACCTTTACAATTGAAGAAAAATACGGTTTCAATAAAACGACGGTAAAAACATTCTTCCTCGATAAACTGAAAGGATGGTTCATGATGATTCTTATTGGCGGACTCATACTCGCAGCCATCGTTTGGTTTTATGAAACCACTGGATCTGATTTTTGGTTGTACGCTTGGGCGTTGGTCGCGTTTTTTACGATATTTATGAATCTCTTTTACGCCCGACTCATAGTCCCCTTGTTCAATAAACAGAGTCCGTTAGAAGAAGGTCCGTTGCGCTCTCAGATCGAACACTACGCTCAAAAAGTAGGTTTTACACTGGATAAGATATTTGTGATAGACGGGTCTAAAAGAAGTACCAAGGCAAATGCCTATTTTTCGGGCTTCGGAAGTGAAAAAAGAGTAACCCTTTACGATACTTTGATCAACGACCTTGACAATGAAGAAATTGTAGCCGTTCTGGCACACGAAGTTGGTCATTATAAAAAGAAACATATTGTATTTAATTTGTTCGCTTCTATCATAACGACGGGATTTACGTTATGGATACTTTCACTTTTTGTGGGAAATGAAATCCTTTCCGAAGCATTAAATGTTAATGAGCCTTCATTTCACATTGGTTTAATTGCCTTTGGAATTTTATATAGTCCTATTTCCGAGATCACCGGACTCATTATGAATTACCTATCCAGAAAGTTTGAATATCAAGCAGATAACTATGCCAAAACGACATACGAAGGAGAACCGCTAATTTCGGCATTGAAGAAATTATCCAAGAATAGTTTAAGCAATCTTACGCCGCATCCTGCCTATGTTTTTGCTCATTATTCACATCCTACATTATTACAACGCTTTAGAAATCTCAAAAATTGATTTTTTGTTTAAATGTTGTAGCATTCTAAATAATTTGGACTGTCAAAACGTACTGCAATTTTAAGTGGGAATGAATTTTGTTGCTTATTACTTTCGTAAGTAGTACTTTAGATTTATGACAGAAGCCGCATTAGAAGAAGAGAAAAAAGAGCTTGCCAGGCAATATAAAGAGTTGCTGAAGATTAGTTACCGAACACTTTCTGCAAAGGACAAGAAACTAATAAGGTCTGCATTCGATGTTGCCGTTGACGCCCATAAAGATCAACGGCGAAAATCTGGCGAAGCATATATTTTCCATCCAATTGCTGTTGCCAAAATTGTGGCTTCAGAGATTGGCTTGGACGCAACTTCTATTGCTGCAGCTCTTTTGCACGATGTTGTTGAAGACACCTCCTATACCCTTACCGATATTGAGCAAATGTTTGGCGAAACAGTCGCAAGAATTGTAGATGGTTTGACGAAAATATCCAATATGCCATACGACGGGGATGTGTCGCTACAGGCAGAGAACTTTCGTAAAATGCTGCTTACACTCAATGAAGATATTAGAGTGATCATCATTAAAATAGCCGATCGTTTGCACAATATGCAAACCATGGACTCCATGCCTTCGCATAAACAGGTAAAGATTGCCTCCGAAACACTATATATCTATGCTCCCATGGCGCATAGAATTGGACTCTACAATATCAAGACTGAACTGGAGGACCTCGGTCTCAAATACACAGAACCGGAAGTTTACAACGACATTTTAAGTAAGATAAAAGAAAGTAAGGAAGAGCAGGACGAATACATTAGAGCTTTTTCGAAAACAATTAAGGATTCGCTAGATGACGAAAAATTGAATTACGAAATTAAAGGTAGACCTAAATCAATTTTTTCCATTCGTAGAAAAATGATGGCACAAAATGTCACCTTCGACGAAGTGTACGATAAGTTTGCGGTAAGGATCATTTATAAAAGTGATCGGGAAAATGAAAAATTCATCGCCTGGAAAATATATTCTATCGTTACCGATCATTTTCGTCCTAACCCAATTAGATTACGCGATTGGATCTCATCACCAAAATCTACGGGATATGAAGCTTTGCACATTACGGTAATGGGACCCAAAGGCAGATGGGTAGAAGTGCAAATAAGAAGTGAGCGAATGAATGAAATTGCCGAAAAAGGCTTTGCGGCTCATTATAAATACAAGAATAAGGAAAAGGATGACGCCGGACTCGAGAGTTGGTTAAATAAATTACAAGACACCTTAGAGAATTCGGATATTAGTGCGGTTGATTTTGTGGAAGAATTTAAACTCAATTTATATGCAAAAGAGATTTTCGTCTTTACGCCAAAAGGAGACCTATACTCACTCCCCAAGGGTTCTACGGCCTTAGATTTTGCTTTTCACATTCATACAGAAGTTGGACTCCACACCAGAGGAACAAAGGTAAATGGAAAGTTAGTTCCGTTAAGTCATGAGATAAAAAGTGGTGATCAAGTAGAGATTATTACTTCCGAAAAAGCGAAACCCAGTGCCAACTGGCTGGATTATGCAACAACAGGACGGGCTCGTTCAAAAATTAAATCTTCCTTAAAAGACGAAAAGAAACAAATTGCCGAAGAAGGAAAGGTGATTTTAGCAAGAAAGCTGAAATCTCTTAAAATCACTTTAGACGAACGAACTATTAATCAGTTGGTAGTTTACTTTAAAGTAAAAACCAGTTTAGATCTGTTTTACCGCGTTGGAGCAGGGATCATCGACAATCCAAAACTGAAAGATTTCGCGGCTTCCAGAAGCAATGCTTTTGTTTCGTTCTTTAAAAACCGTATTAGAAAACCGGACAAGCCTGAAGATATTGCTAAGGATGAAATTACCGAGAAGTACGATCAGCTTGTCTTCGGAAAAGAAGAGGAAAAACTGGACTATAAAATGGCGAACTGTTGCAATCCTATTCCCGGAGATGATGTTTTCGGTTTTGTAACGGTAAATGAAGGTATTAAAGTACATAAGCAAAATTGTCCGAATGCATTACAACTTCAGAGTAATTACAGCTACCGTATTATGCCTGCAAAGTGGATCGATTCTACCCAGCGCGAATTTAAAGCTGAACTCAAAATTACCGGGATCGATGCTGTTGGACTTGTCAATGAAGTCACTAAAGTAGTATCGAACAACTTAATGATCGATATGAAAAGTGTTCATTTTGACAGTAATGATGGCGTTTTTCTAGGGAAGATCACCGTTGTGGTAAAAAATAAGTCTTCCTTGGATAACCTTGTTCAAAACATTAAAAAAATAAACGGAATTGATAAAGTTACAAGAGTATAATTGAGTAACTTTGGCGCGTTATTATGAGTTCTAAAACCAATACAAATAATCAGGCAATTGTAAAGAACGTTTTTACAGGTTTCCTCGAAGAAAAAGGTCACCGAAAAACACCTGAGCGATACGCGATCCTTCAGGAAATTTACGATCATGACGATCACTTCGACATCGAATCTTTATACATTAATATGAAGAATAAGAATTATCGTGTGAGTCGGGCAACACTTTACAATACCATAGAACTTCTTCTGGAATGCAAGCTGGTTAGAAAACATCAGTTCGGGCAAAATCAAGCACATTACGAAAAGTCTTATTTCGATAAACAACACGATCACGTAATATTGTCTAACGGCGAAGTGATCGAATTTTGTGACCCACGCATTCAATCAATTAAAAAAACTATCGAAGAAGTTTTCGATATAGAAATTACAAATCATTCTCTTTATTTCTACGGAAATAAAAAAACTTCCAATTCTTAACATATTATGGCAGTAGATTTACTACTTGGATTACAATGGGGCGACGAGGGCAAAGGAAAAATCGTTGACGTACTTACCAACAATTACGATATAATCGCACGATTTCAAGGAGGTCCAAATGCCGGACATACACTGGAGTTTGATGGTATTAAGCACGTTTTACACACCATCCCAAGTGGAATTTTTCATAAGGATTCTATCAATTTGGTAGGAAACGGAGTTGTTATCGATCCCGTGATATTTAAGAAAGAGCTGGACAATTTGTCTCAATTCAATTTAGATATAAAGAAAAAACTGCTTATTTCCAGAAAGGCACATCTTATTTTACCAACGCATCGACTACTCGATGCAGCTTCCGAAGCAAGTAAGGGAAAAGCAAAAATTGGTTCTACATTAAAAGGTATTGGTCCAACGTATATGGATAAGACCGGAAGAAATGGTATTCGTGTTGGAGACCTGGAACTAAGCAACTGGAAAGAAAAATATCGTGCGCTCGCTAATAAGCATGAAGCCATGATCAATTTTTACAACGTTGATGTGCAATACGACCTTGCAGACCTGGAAAAAGAGTTTTTTAATGCTATTAAAGTATTAAAAGAACTTACATTCATTGATAGCGAAGAATATTTGCATCAAGCTCAGAAAGACGGCAAGACGGTATTGGCTGAAGGCGCACAAGGCTCACTGCTGGATATCGACTTCGGAACCTATCCGTTTGTAACTTCTTCGAACACCACAGCCGCCGGTGCCTGTACAGGACTTGGTATCGCCCCGGGTAAAATAAAAGAAGTATTCGGAATTTTTAAAGCCTATACAACAAGAGTTGGTAGCGGCCCCTTCCCTACAGAACTTTTTGATGAAGACGGGGAAACTATGGCTCGCGTTGGTAACGAATTTGGAGCTACTACCGGAAGACCTAGACGCTGCGGCTGGTTAGATCTAGTCGCGCTGCGATATGCTGTTCAAGTTAATGGCGTAACTCAGTTAATGATGATGAAAGGCGATGTTTTAAGTGGTTTTGAAAGCTTAAAGGTTTGTACAGCATACAAATACAATGGTGAAACAATCGATCATCTTCCGTATAATATTGAACCGGAAAATGTGGTTCCCGTGTATACCGAAATGAAAGGTTGGAAAGAAGATCTTACTAAAATGAGCGATGCATCACAATTCCCTGTAGAATTAAACGATTATATCTCCTTTTTAGAAAAGGAATTGGAAGTACCTATTAAGATCGTTTCTGTTGGACCGGACAGAAAACAGACTATCCACCGTTAGGATACGTTTTCTGTAGTATTTCCGTTATTGAAATCATATAAACCTAGTATTGAACATATCGAAATACATATTTGTTTTACTTATTTTTTTCTTCGGAATAAATTCTTTCGCACAAGAGGAAAAACCAAAGCAAAAAGTAGATATTAAGTCGGGTTATCTTGAAAAAAAAGCAGAATTTCCCGATGCTGTAATTTACACCAAAGACGATTCGGGACAAGTTTACATTGTACATGAAGGGGTGGAAATGTGGTGCGATCAAGCCTATGTTTACCTTAAAGATAATTTTGTAAAGGCCTACGGGAGCGTTCGAATTTCTCAAGCAGATACGGTTAATATGAACAGTGCATATGCCGAATATAACGGTAATACGCAATTTGCATTCGCGAGCGGTGATGTTATTTTTAAAGAACCGAAAACTACTCTGCAAACCGACACCCTTTACTTTGATAGAATAAAGCAACAAGCCTATTACCGCAGTGGTGGTACAGTTAGAGACACAGCGAGCGTTTTAACCAGTAGAATTGGTCGTTATTATGCCGAAAGTAAAAAGTATCAATTCATCTCCAATGTAGAGATCAAACATCCCGATTACACGGTAAATTCTCCACAACTCGATTTCTATTCGGAAAGTGGGGGTGCCTATCTGTATGGAGAATCTACCATTGTCACAGAAAACAGCACGGTGTACTGTGAACGTGGCTATTACGACACCAGAGTTAAAAAAGGCTACTTTGTAAAAAATTCGAGGGTTGACTATAACAACAGGATTCTTTATGGAGATAGTATTTACTTTGATCAAAATAAAAGTTTTGCTTCCGCAACCAATAATATTCGCGTTCTCGATACCGTAAATAAGAGTATAATAAGAGGTCATTATGCCGAAGTTTTTCGGGCCAAAGACTCTGTTTTTATCACGAAAAGAGCTGTAGCAGTTACATTACGTGATAACGATTCTATTTATATTCACGCAGATACCCTAAGAGTTACCGGGAAACCAGAGAATAGAATAATAAAAGGCTTCTATCGCGCACGTCTGTTTAAACAAGGACTTGAAGGTGAGCAACCAACAAGTGGAAAATGTGATTCCATCTTTGTGGATCAGAAATTAGGAATTACAAAATTACTCCGAAATCCAGTACTGTGGAGTGGTGAAAATCAGATGACCGGAGATACAATTCACCTGCTTTCCAATACCAAGACCGAAAAACTAGACACGCTTAAAGTATTTAACAACGCCTTTTTAGCACAGAAAGATAGTTTAGGGGATGGCTATAATCAGACAAAAGGTGAACGCCTTATTGGTTTGTTTACGAACAACGAACTGGACACGGTAAATATCATTAAAAATGCCGAGGTTATTTTCTATTCCCGAAATGATAAAGATGAATTAGTGGGAATTAACAACACGGTATCAAGTTCAATTCAAATGTATTTGAAGGAACAAAAGATCTCGGGCATCCGTTTTATCAAACAAGCAAAAGGAAAAGTTTATCCGCCGTCTCAGTTCCCTAATAACGCCAGAGTTTTGAGCGGTTTCAATTGGCGAGGCGACGAACGATTACTAAAAAAACTGGATCTGTTTAAAGGCAAGCCAACTCCTGTCCTGCCAAAAATTAAAGGGATTCCCTTACCCGAGGATGAAGGCGAGTTTTTTGAAGATATTCCCGAAGACGAACTTGAAATTCCGGAACAATCTAAGTTGAAACCTAAGGACTTTCAGAATAGAGAAGATGATCCTAAGTTAAAGACGAGAGATGATGAGTTAATGGAAGGGTTACCTAAAAATGATTCAATTCAGAAAAAAGAAGAAGGCTCTGGTTAAAAGTATGGTAAATTGATGGTGGACTAATGAAAAAAGACTTTTTTACATATCAGGCACAAACCACGCCGCATCCACTTGGGGTAGAGATCTCGCATGCTAAAGGAAGCTACATTTTTGATACCGATGGCAATAAACATCTCGATTTTGTCGCGGGAGTCTCAGCTTGTTCTTTAGGGCATTGTCATCCTCGTGTGGTAGATGCTGTAAAAAATCAGTTGGATAAGTATTTACATGTTATGGTTTACGGGGAGTATATACAATCTCCAGCTGTGGCGTTAACAAAATTGCTTGCCAATAATTTACCTCATCCACTTGAAACCACTTATTTAGTAAATAGTGGCACTGAAGCTATTGATGGTTCCATAAAACTCGCCAGGCGTGTAACCGGCAGATCTGAAATCCTATACGCACATCACGCGTATCACGGAAACACCTACGGGGCTTTAAGCGTTATGGGGTTCGAGGAAAGGAAAGCACCTTTTGGTCCGCTACTCCCCGACTGCCATCCGCTGCATTTTAATAATGAATTGGATCTGAATAAGATAACCGAAAATACTGCAGCGGTTTTGTTAGAGACCATTCAGGGAGGGGCAGGATTTATTGTACCACAAAATAACTACCTAAAAAAGGTAAAAAAGAAATGTAAACAGGTTGGTGCGCTATTAATTTTGGATGAAATTCAGCCGGGATTTGGTAGAACCGGAAAGCTTTTTGGTTTTGAACACTTCGGAATTATTCCCGATATCCTGGTGATGGGAAAAGGAATGGGCGGCGGACTCCCAATTGGTGCTTTTACAGCATCGAAAGCACATATGGATTTACTGAAGGACAATCCGAAACTGGGACATATCACAACCTTTGGAGGTAATCCGGTCATCGCTTCGGCTGCATTGGCAACATTGCAGGAATTAACAGAAACTAACCTGATACTTAAAACACTTCAGAAAGAAAATTACTTCAGAGGGTTACTAAATCATCCGCTAATTAAGGAAATACGCGGTAAAGGTTTAATGTTGGCGGCACTTTTTGAAACCCCAGAAATTGCTTCCGAAGTAATATTAAAATGTAAAGACCGTGGATTGATACTTTTTTGGTTATTATTTGAAGGAAGAGCCGTACGAATAACACCTCCTTTAACGATTTCAGAAGAGGAAATAAAAGAAGGCTGTGACATTATGACGCAGGTGCTCAATGAAATTCAACAAAAAATAGAGGCATAAACCCCTTGTTTTTCAGTAAATTAAAGTAAGAAAAATCTGTTAATAACCGTGTTAACAACAATCACGGCATAACTATTGAACTCTATTTTACATTAGTATCTTTAAAATAGAAGAAACAGTTAAACAGCTGCGTATGCAATTAAGCCCTAACGAGCATAACAATTTCTCCCTTTCCCGATTTGAATCCATGCTTAAAACCAATAGTGTGCTCTTCTTTGACTCAGAAGAGTTCGAGGATATTATTCACCATTATCTTGAGAATGGAAAAATAGCGCTCGCAAAAAAAGCAACTAAATTAGGATTGGAACAACACCCTACCTCAACAAATTTAAAATTGTTTCAGGTAGAGATGTATATTTTTGAAAATGAACTGGACATAGCCGACGAACTTTTAGATCAGTTGTATCTACTTGAGCAATCAAATGAAGAGATCTATATTCAGAAAGCGAATATATTGTCAAGACGCGATAAACATAAAAAGGCTATAAGCTTACTTCAACAAGCCCTTGAGATCACCAACGATGAGAGTGATGTACTTTCATTAATCGGTATGGAATACCTGTTTCTTGAAGATTTTGAAAATGCCAAGATATATTTTATGAAATGTCTCGAAGAAGATGAAGGAGATTTTTCGGCCCTGTACAATGTGATCTACTGTTTCGAATTTTTAGAGCAACATGAAGCGGCTATAGATTACTTAAACGATTTTCTGAATAAAAATCCGTACTGCGAAGTGGCATGGCATCAGGTTGGAAAGCAATACTCTTTGCTTAAAGACCACAAAAAAGCGTTGGCAGCTTTCGATTTTGCAATAATTAGTGACGACAGATTTATTGGCGCATATCTTGAAAAAGGAAAAGTTCTGGAAAAGCTTAAAAGATATGAGGATGCGATAGAAAGTTATACGATCACCCTGGGAATAGACGACCCCACCTCTTTTGCGCTATTAAGAATAGGAAAATGCTATGAAAAACTGGGAAATCAGGAGTTGGCACTTCAATTCTATACCAAGTGCGTTGAAGAAGATTCTCTTTTAGATAAGGGATGGATCGCTATAACCGATTTTTACATAAAAAATAAAGACTACCAAAAAGCGCTTTATTTTATTGATAAAGCAATAAATATTGATAGCGAGAATGTACTATACTGGAAACGGTACGCGAAGATCAACAATAGGTTAAATCATTTTGAAGAAGCCGAAGTTGGATTTAGACGTGCCTTAGAACTTGGAAATTACGAACTGGAAACATGGCTTACTCGTTGTGACATTCTTATTAAACTAGGTGAATACGAAGCAGCAATCAATAATTTACATCAGGCAGCAGAATTCTACCCGGAATCTGCAGAAATTGAATTCAGATTGGCCGGCGTACATTTCTATTTAAACGAAGATACTAAAGGTAGCTATCACCTAAAGAACGGACTTAAATTTGAGAGAGATTTTATCATGATAATTGAAGAGTTATTCCCTTCAGTATATGCAAGGGGAGCAGTTCAGGAAATAATTAATAAACACAAAAATCCTTCTCTATAATTTGTGTATTTTTGAGGCTAACTCAAAAATAATATGCCGTCCCGTAGTTTACTTCAATATTTAACAATAACCGCAAAAGGTCTGGCTATGGGAGCCGCCGACGTAGTGCCCGGTGTTTCCGGAGGCACCATCGCTTTTATTTCAGGGATTTATGAAGAACTCATTGAGACCATACATAACCTCGATCTGGGTTTCTTTAAACTTTGGCGAAAAGCAGGTTTTGGGACCGCCTGGAAAAAGTACAATTTGTCTTTTTTGGTAGCGCTTTTTTCGGGAGTACTTATAAGTATACTTTCTTTAGCTAAATTAATTACATGGCTCCTCTTTAATCATCCAATTTTAGTGTGGTCATTTTTCTTCGGACTGGTTTTAGCAAGTATCCTATACGTAGGAAATCAAATAACTTCCCGGAGTCCGAAAATAATAATCGCGATTCTAATCGCTGCAGCACTCTCCTACTCCATTACGCTTGCAAGACCCTTTGGTTCACCTGAAGACACATGGTTCCTCTTCTTAGCAGGATTTATTGCAATTATTGCCATGATACTACCCGGTATATCAGGATCGTTTATTTTGTTATTATTGGGTGCATACCAATCGGTAATAGGAACTCTAACCCAATTAGGTGACGGACTTACAAAGTTAAATTGGGAATTATTCTCTCAAGCATTTATGAAACTCATCGTTTTCGCAGCTGGCGCCATAGTTGGACTCAAAGTCTTTTCACGTGTTCTTAACTGGATGTTTAAACATCATAAAAATCTAATTTTAGCGATTCTTACCGGTTTTATGATTGGAGCTCTCAATAAAATATGGCCTTGGAAAGAAGTTTTAGAATATAGAACGAGTCACGATGGAGTAAAAGTACCATTCTTAGAACGAAGTATTTTACCATCCACTTACGGGGATGATGCTCAGGTATTATATGCTATTGTATTCGCTGTAATTGGCTTTTTAAGTATTTTTCTACTGGAACGTATTGCTTCCAACAAAAAAGAGATGTAAATGTACGAGAACCGCACCTTTTCAGACAAAGTTTGGCTGGTCTTAAAAGGATTAGGCATGGGTGCGGCTAATAAAGTTCCGGGTGTTTCAGGTGGTGTTGTTGCCTTTGTGGCCGGATTCTATGAAGAATTTATCTATTCGCTTCAAAAAATAAACAGGAAGGCATTTGGGCTATTATTTAATGGGAGGTTTAAAAGTTTTTACAGATACATAAATGGTCGATTCTTAGGTTTACTTATCTTCGGAATGGTCATCAGCTATTTTAGCGTTTCAAAATTGCTCGACTACCTAATAGACAATTACGAACTGTATGTATGGAGTGCTTTCTTCGGAATGATCATAGGCTCCATATACTTTATTGCAAAAGATTTTGGCGAATGGAACAGAAAATATATCGCTTACCTCCTTTGCGGAATAATTGCCGGTGTGAGTATTAGCTTTCTGGAGCCCGCCAAAGAAAACAGTAATCTTATTTTTGTTTTTTTTTGCGGCATAATAGGTGTGTCGGGAATGACACTTCCGGGGCTATCCGGAAGTTTTATTTTAATACTAGTTGGCAATTATGTACTACTCTTAGTTGATTCGGTAAATGCATTATACGATACTTTCGCCGATCTGTTTCAAATAGATTTTTCGTTTATTGACGATCCGGAGCGCATCAAGCTATTAAAAGTACTTGCAGTTTTTTCATTGGGTTCGCTCGTTGGCCTAGTTTCATTATCACATTTACTAGGATACGTATTAAATCGTTATAAAAAAGCAACTTATGCCGTGATAATTGGCTTTATTGCCGGATCACTTGGCGTAGTTTGGCCCTGGAAAAAAAAATTGTTAGATTTGGATGTAGCAGGCAATGTCCAGTATGACGCCAATGGTAGGGAAATAATCATGGGATATGACCGATATTTCCCATCAGAATTTTCTGTCGAGACTATTGTCGCTATTTTTTTTATTTTCGTTGGCATAACCATCGTACTCAGTTTAGACTGGTATCACAAAGCAAAGACCCCTAAAAATGGCTAAATATGGATTAGTAGGACATAACATAGGTTATTCTTTCTCTAAGACCTTTTTTACAGCAAAATTTGAACAGGAAAACAGAAACGACACTTATCACAATTTCGATGTTGAATGTATCGAAAAACTAGAAGAGATCATTTCTAAAACAGAAGATCTAAAAGGCCTGAACATTACCATCCCTTTTAAAGAAAGTGTATTGCCATTATTGGACCGTGTTGATAAAGAAGCACAAAAAATTGGTGCCGTAAATACGATAAAATTTTTAAAAGACGGAAGACTGGCAGGATACAATACAGATTACTATGGTTTTGCCAAAGCATTAGCAGACCTACTTCCATTAAAAGAAAAGACTGCATTAATTCTGGGTTCGGGAGGAGCTTCTAAGGCAGTGACTTATGTACTGGAGGCAATGGATTTCAAGTTTAAAATTGTATCACGAACAAAGAAAGATGGTGTGCTCACATATAAGGATTTGAACAAAGAAATAATACAGAGCCACTATTTAATAGTGAATACCACCCCTGTTGGGACCTTTCCTAACACAACAGAATTTCCAAATATTCCCTTTCAATACATTGGCAAGGACCATGTGCTCTTCGATTTGATCTATAATCCGCGTGAAACCGAATTTCTTAAAATGGGATACGCCAAAGGAGCTCGTGTAAGTAACGGTATGAAGATGTTGGAATACCAGGCAAAAAAGTCCTGGAAAATCTGGAAATCTTAGATTCTTTATTAATAATTCCAAAAACTGCCGTCGTTCTTTGCAGTTTGCGCAGTTGTTAGTATCTTGACAACTCAATTCGAAACGAACCTAAACATTGAAATAGATGTCAGACAAAAATATTCCCACCGAAAAAAAAGAAGCTGAAGAAAATATTGAGAATCCGATAACCGAAACCACATCGGAGGAACCTAATATGCCGGAATCGGAAAACTCCGGAAATGAACCTTCGGAAGCTACAGAAGAAAAGAAAGAAGAAAAGGTGCAAGCTGATACTTCAGAAGTTTCAGAATCCTCTCCTGCTTCAGAATCTGAAGACTTAGATGAACACGACTTGGATGAAGAGGAAGAGGAAGTTAGCTCTTCAGACGACGATGAACATGAAGAGGACGATTCCGAAGAAAAAGCACAAAAAGACTATCACGACCTCTCTAAAAAACAACTTATCGCAGAACTTCAGGAGTTGTTAAAGTCTAAATCGATACTTGAGATAAAGCATGATGTTGAAGAAATTAAGACTGAGTTTAATGCTAAATTTCAGGAGGAATTAAATCAGAAAAAAGAAGAATTCTTAGCCGAAGGTGGAAATATAATCGATTTTCATTACTCCACCCCGCTAAAAAAGGAGTTTAATTCTCTTTACTTCGATTATAAAGAAAAGCGAAATAATCATTATAAAAATCTAAAAAAGGACCTTCAGGCAAATCTCGAAAGGCGTAACGATCTAATTGAGGAATTGAAAGGATTGCTCAATGCCGAAGAGAATATAAATACTACTTATAAGCACTTTAAGGATATTCAAGAACGTTGGCATCAAGCCGGTGCGATTCCTCGCGATAAGTACAATACCGTGTGGAATACATACCACCATCACGTTGAGAATTTTTACGATTTTCTACATTTAAACAGGGAATTCAGGGATCTGGATTTTAAGCATAACCTCGATCAGAAGCTTAAATTAATTATTCGCGCCGAAGAACTAACTCAGGAGCCGGACATCAACAAGGCTTTTCGTGAATTACAGATGTTGCACAAAATGTGGAAGGAGGAGATTGGTCCGGTTGCCAAGGAGTACCGGGAAGATGTTTGGGATAAATTTAGTGAGTACACAAAGATCATTCACGACAAGCGTCACGAAAGCTTAAAAGAACTTGAAAAAGAGTTTGAGAAGAACTACGAGAAAAAAACAGAACTTATTGCGCAAATCGAGGAAATTGCAAACTCCGAAAGAACAAGCCACCAAGCATGGCAAAACGCGATAAAAAAGGTTCAGGAAATTAGAGATGCATATTTCGAAATTGGAAGAGTTCCAAGGTCACAGAACAAGGAAATATGGAATTCTTTTAAAAATACAACGAGAAAATTTAATCAGGCGAAAAATGCCTTCTATAAAAATCAGAAGAAAGAACAATACACCAACCTTGAAAAAAAGCGGGAATTAATAAAGATCGCCGAAGAGAATAAGGAAAGTGACGATTTTGATGTGGTCACACCTTTGATGAAGAAAATCCAAAAAGACTGGAGAAATATTGGTCATGTGCCCCGTAAAGACAGTGATAAGGTCTGGAAACAGTTTAAAGCGGCTTGTAATTATTATTTCGACCGACTGCACGCACAAAAGAATGAAGCCAACAAAGAGGAAATGGAACATTTTAACGCCAAATCTGAAATGTTGGAAGCTCTTGATAAACTTGAATTAAGTGGAGACCATAAAAAAGATCTAGGTACTATTAAGCAAAAGATCAAGGATTGGAAAAGTATTGGAAGAGTTCCGTATAACAAGAAAAATATTGAACAAAAGTTTAATAAGAAATTAGACGTGCTCTTCGGAAAATTGGATCTGGGTAAAAAGGAAACCGAGCTCATTAAGTTTGAGAATAAAGTTAGCTCAATGGTTTCACAGGAAGACGAGCGAAAACTACAAAACGAACAATTCTTTATATCGAAGAAAATTGAAGAAAGTAAAGGTGAAATTCGTCAGTTGGAAAACAACCTAGGGTTCTTTCAACACGTAGATGACGATAATCCGCTTGTAAAGGAAGTCCATTCAAATATTGCGCGTCATAAGGAGCAACTTGAAGTTTGGAAGGCTAAACTTTCTAAAATAAAATCCATGCGCCAAGATTAAAGACTATGAATCCTGCCTGCCTTTTGTGTCAACATACCTTCACCGGGCAGTATTTAGCAAGTGAAGAATTCTCTTTCTTTGAATGCCCAAACTGCGGAATTGTATTTAAGTCACCATCAATTTTTCTTAATCGCACCGAAGAAAAGAAACGGTATTTAAAACACGAAAACCGGGTAGATGATGAAGGCTATCGCGCGTTTGTTTCGCCAGTAGTGGAACATATTCTAGCTAATTTTGATCCGGCTAAAAAAGGCTTGGATTTTGGTGCAGGTCCCGGTCCTGTTGTAGCTAAAATGCTAAATGAAAAAGGGTATAAGGTCGATTTGTACGATCCTTTTTTCTATCCTAATAAAGATGCGCTTCACAATACTTACGATTTTATTTTTTGCTGTGAAGTGATAGAGCATTTTCATTCGCCTGCTTCCGAATTTAAATTGCTTCGGAAACTTTTAAATTCTAAAGGAAGTCTTATTTGTATGACACATTTACTTCCGAAGAAAGAGAGTTTTTCAGACTGGTATTACAAAAATGATAGTACTCATGTGGTTTTCTATTCCATAAAGAGTATAAAATGGATCCAAGAGAATTTTGGTTTTTCACAAGTTAGTATTGATGATAGATTGATTGTTTTTCGGGATTAAACTATGAGGTCTATACACCATTAAGGTCAAGATTAAAAACTACAGAGACTTCGCCTCTTCCCAATACACATCCATCTCGGCAAGAGTCATATCTTTCATCGATTTACCTAAGCCTTTCGCTTTCTCCTCTAAGTACTGAAAGCGTTTAATAAATTTCTTGTTGGTCCGTTCTAAGGCGTTCTCCGGATCAACCTTTAAAAATCTCGCGTAATTGATCATTGAAAAGAGGACATCGCCAAATTCAGATTCTATTTTAGTTTGGTTCCCTTCTTTTACCTCGTGTTGTAATTCTCCCAATTCCTCCTGAAGCTTTTCAAATACCTGCTGTGGTTCTTCCCAATCGAAACCCACTCCGGCTACCTTATCCTGAATTCTATTGGCTTTTACCAAAGCCGGCAGCGATCTTGGAACACCTTCCAAAACACTTTTCTTCCCTTCTTTCAGTTTTAAGTTTTCCCAATTCTGCTTTACCTCCTCTTCGTTGGCCACCACGACATCTCCATAAATATGCGGATGACGGGAAATTAATTTTGCACAAATTTCATTACACACGTCGGCAATATCGAAATCGTTGGTTTCGCTTCCTATCTTCGAGTAAAAAACAATATGCAGTAAAACATCACCAAGTTCCTTTTTTACTTCCTGAAGATCGTTTTCCAGTATGGCGTCGCCTAATTCGTACGTTTCTTCGATAGTTAGATGGCGCAGGGTTTCCATGGTTTGTTTTTTATCCCACGGGCATTGCTCCCGGAGTTCATCCATAATGGTTAAAAGCCTATCAAACGCCTTCAATTGGTCTTTTCTAGAATTCATAGAAACAAAGCTAGCACAATAGTTTTTTAGAAGTAAAAAGAGTTATAAAAACAAATCAACAAAAAAGCCTGTTGTTCAAAATTTGAACAACAGGCTTGATATACTTTATTGAGAACTTACTTTTTTCTGGCAGCGGTATTCTTTGCTCCGGCGCCTTTTTTAGCAGAAGATGCCTTTGCATTGGCGGCTTTAGCATTGGCATTCGCTTTGGGGGCGGCTTTTTTGGCGGCTTTATCCTTAACCGCCTCGGTTGTTTCTTCAGTTTCATTTTCTTCGGAAACTTCAGAGAAATCTGTATAGCCATTCTTGGTTAAAAGGTTATACCACTGAACCACCTTCTTTATATCACTTGCATACACACGATCTTCATCATAGTCCGGGAGAACTCCGAAGAAATACTCTTCCAATTCATCCTTAGAAACTTTATGGTTAATAGCTTCTCCTCCATTTTCCTTCTCAGAAATCTTCTGAAAAACTTCTCTTAAAGGCACCTCTTCGGTAAGAGTGTAAATTGCTATCTCACTAAGCAGACTCACATTGTGCCGTCCACTCACGCTAATTTTCTTCCCATCGATCAAAGACTCTGCAAGAAAGCCGTTACGCGTTTGTGTATTTAATTTGTATAAACCCGGTTTTCCGGAAATTGATAATACTTTTTCTAAACTCATAAAATAATTATTTACTACTTACTGCAAACGAACCATTTATTATTCGGCTGGCAAATATCTTTGGTTTACTTTTAATTTCCAAAGGTGTTAACGTTTCTTTTTAGCATTGGGAAAACGCATTCTGTAATCGATACTTACTTTCCCTTTACTTATGTTCGCCAGCTTACCTTTTATTAAACGTTTTTTTAAAGGAGAAAGTTTATCGGTAAACAAAATACCTTCAATATGGTCGTACTCATGTTGAATAACCCGGGCGATTATTCCACTAAAAGTTTCTTTGTGCTTTTTAAAGTTCTCATCCAGATACTCGATAACAATTTCCGGTTGCCTAAAGACGTCTTCTCTTACATCGGGAATACTTAAACATCCTTCATTAAATGCCCATTCGTCTCCGGATTCGTCGAGAATTCGCGCATTGATAAAAACTCTTCTAAATCCTTCAAGTTCTTTTTGTTCTTCTTCTGTAAGATCTTCATCGTCTGCAAAAGGAGAAACATCTACTAAAAAAAGTCGGATTGGCAATCCAATTTGCGGGGCGGCAAGTCCAACACCTTTCGCCGCGTACATTGTTTCGAACATATTGTCTAATAATGTATCAAAATTAGGATAGTCTTTATCAATTTCTTTACACTCCTTTCGTAAAACCGGATCTCCGTAGGCTACAATGGGTAAAATCATTCTTTAATCTTTAATTTGTGTAAAATAGTACACTTTTACTTATTATATAAATATTCTTGTAGGATAATTGTCGCACTAATTTCATCAATTAATGCTTTATTTCTACGTTGTTTTTTCTTGAGTCCGCTGTCGATCATGGTTTGAAACGCCATTTTGCTGCTATAGCGTTCGTCCACTCTTTTTATTTCTAACTTCGGAAAGGACTCGGTAAAAACCTTTAAAAACTTCTGAATATGCTCTTCTACGCTCGACGGACTCCCGTCTTTTTGCGTGGGCTCACCCACCAAAACAAGTTCCACCTTCTCTGAAGCCATATATTCTTTCAGAAAAGTGAGCAGATTTGGTGTGTCTACTGTGGTTAACCCGGATGCAATTAACTGTAATTCGTCTGTGATGGCAATTCCAGTTCGTTTTGTTCCGTAGTCTATCGCTAAAATTCTTCCCATTTTCGCTGCAAAAATAAGTCATTACAAAATACTATACCACAATTGAGCATTTTATTGGAAGTGAGGCTTTATATTTGTAACCAAATCTTGAAAAAATGACCCAATTACAACAAACCATTGAAAATGCGTGGGAAGATCGTTCCTTACTTACAAATCCCGATACAATTGCTGCAATTCGCGAGGTAGTACGTCTTTGCGACGAAGGCGAATTACGCTGTGCTGCTCCAACTTCTAAAGGTTGGCAGGTAAACGAGTGGGTAAAGAAAGCAGTGGTTTTGTATTTTCCAATTCAAAAAATGGAAACAATGGAAGCCGGAATTTTTGAGTATCACGATAAAATTCCGTTAAAATCGGGTTATGAAGCAAAAGGGATTAGAGTGGTGCCTCATGCTGTTGCAAGATATGGAGCCTATATCTCCCAAGGCGTGATCATGATGCCTAGTTATGTAAATATAGGCGCCTACGTAGATGAAGGGACTATGGTAGATACATGGGCAACTGTTGGGAGTTGTGCTCAGATTGGAAAGAATGTTCACCTTAGCGGAGGTGTGGGTATTGGTGGTGTATTAGAACCCTTACAAGCCGCCCCGGTAATTATTGAGGACAATGCGTTTATAGGTTCCAGATGTATAGTAGTTGAAGGAGTAAGAGTAGAAAAAGAAGCTGTATTAGGTGCCAATGTGGTTCTTACAGCGTCCACAAAGATCATTGATGTTACAGGCGAACAACCTAAAGAAATGAAAGGTGTTGTTCCTGCCAGGTCTGTAGTGATCCCGGGAAGCTACACCAAAAAGTTTCCTGCAGGCGAGTTTAATGTTCCCTGTGCGTTAATTATTGGAACCCGAAAGGAGAGTACCAATAAAAAGACCTCTTTAAATGATGCGCTAAGAGAATATGATGTAGCTGTTTAATAATTAACGAATATAGAACTCGGTTATTTAAAGTAATAATATGAAGATCACCAAAAGATCTTGAAAAGCTTATAACTCCTTTCTCTTCTTTCTGCGTAGTTTTTTAGAGTTCACTTTTTTCTGAAAGGCCCTACTGTGCTTAAGAAGTAGTTCGTAGGTCTCACCGTAATCTTTCTTGTATAATTTTCGATAGGCTTCGGCGATGATCTTTACTTTGGTTTTCGAAAGCCATAATCGTCTGAAATTATGCATTCTACGGTCAAAATTTAACGTTTCGAAACGCATTCGGTTTAAGTCGATAAGATAGAAGTCGTACTCATTGTTACCTTTGTCAATGATCAAGGTATTTCCGGGAGAATGATCTAAAAAGTTTACATGATTCTCATGCAATTTGAATGTAAAGGCCGTAAACTGCTTTAAAATTTCCTCTCGGTTAGGGTACTTCGGATTGTGGATCAATTTCCTGAAATCGAAATCATAATTTACGTGCTCACTTATGTAAAAACTCTCTTTCAATCCGTTCGAAAAGCTTTCAGAATAAGCAACAGGAAAAGGCGTATTGATACCCAGATCTATCAGCTTTGCAGCATACTCAAATGAACGCTTCGCCTTACTTTTCCGAAGAAACTGATATACATACCCTTGAAATAAGTTTGGAGTCTTAAATTTTTTTATGTTTAACTCCAATCCGTCTACACTAACTTTCTTTATCACATTACGCTCCCCTTTAGTGACAAATTCACCCATTTCTGAAAAAGAACTAAGTACCTCTTTCAGTTTTGGAGTCAATGCTTCATATTTAGGATGTACAACGAAAGTTGAATGCATTTTTAATTTTAATACCTTTAAAAATTAAGTACTTTGCGAAGGTAATCTTTATGAAGCAAATTCTCGTAATACAAAACAAACGAATTGGGGATGTACTCATTAGCTCGGTCATTGCCAACAATATAAAAAAGGTGTTTCCGCAATCGAGAATCACCTACTTTGTCTACGATTATACCACGGGAGTCCTGGAGAACAACCCAAATATCGATGAGATCATTTCGGTAAAGGACAAGGAACTAAAAAAAATCCCGAATCTTCTTAAAATGATTAGAAGAATTAGGAAGAATAACTACGATATTATTTTCGACCCATACGCCAAATTTCAAAGCAGAATGATGTGCTTGTTTTCGGGGGCTGAGTATCGCATCGGACTCAAACGAGCGCATAAATCCTTGAAGCTTCCGTTTTATACACATCCTATTAGTTTTCTGGATAAACGTTCAAAAAATTGTGGTAAAGCAATTGAAGACCGAATAAATATGATCGCTTCGGTCTTCGAACTACAAGAACCGGATAACGAACCTAAGATCTTCCTCACTTCCGAAGAAAAAAAACACAATAGCATTGCCGGTCTGAAAAAACCCGTGATCATGCTTGGTGTTTTGGGAAGTACACCGCAAAAATCGATGCCATACAAATACATTGCAGCACTAATCGACTATATTGCAAAAACATACCACGCTACGCTGCTGTTTAACTATGCGCCTCATCAAAGAGAAGAGGCCGAGAAGATCTACGAACTTTGCGAATTTAAAGAAAAGATCAACTTAGATATTTATGAGGATTCCATACGTGGTTTTATAAAACTCATGGCGCAATGCGACCTTTTAGTATCCAATGAAGGAGGAAGTGTGCATATTGCGAAAGCGCTTCACAAACCTACATTTACCATCTACTCCCCTTATGTAAACAAAGAACACTGGTGCAGTTTCGAAGATGGACAAAAACATGATTCCATACATCTTTTAGAAGAAAAACCTGATCTTTTTAGTAGCTTTACCTTGGAAGAAAGGCGACGAATAGAAGAAAATCCCGAAGAACTCTATAATCAGTTAACCCCTGAAATGATTCTTGAGAAAATGAAACCTTTTTTAGCGCAACGACTAACCAACGCAGTAAAATAATATGAATATTCTTGATAAATTTCATCACTGGCGTCGTAGGATGCGTTGGAATAAGCAGTATAAAAGTGGCCGTTGGGATAGTTTACAAAGTGAAAAAGAAGCAAAGCGCTATCAACAAATAGTAGATTTCATTGAGAAATACGCTATCAAAAACCCAAGTATTTTTGATATTGGATGTGGAGACGGGGTGCTTACTCAAAGAATGGGCGAAGTTTCATTTAGTTATTTCTTAGGTTTAGATTTTTCGAAAGTATCCATAGATCTGGCAAAGAAAAAACATCTTCCGAAGAGTGATTTTGTAGCTGCCGATGCTATTACATATAAGCCAACACGGAATTTTGATGTAGTAGTTTTTAACGAAGTATTCTATTATATCCACGATTCTGAAAAGAACAATGTTCTTAACCGGATGCTCGATCACCTTAATGACAATGGTATCATTATAACCTCTATTTATCGAGAAGGAATAGGTTGTTGGGAGTATTTTAAAGAGAATAAGAGACTGGAAGAACTGGATTTTAAAACGGTCACTACAAATGAGGAGTTACGCTATTGGAAGGTAGGAGCGTATCGTAAAATTAAACACCTTAAAAAATCCCCGTGATTTAAGCTGAAGCAAAGAAACGAGTAACTTCTTACTCTATCCCATAATTTGTCCGGATACTTTTGTTGCGTTTCGTTTCCTTTCTAATGTTGGCATTTTTAGCTAACATTTCATCCTTTACATACCCTCGTTCATGATCTAAATGAAGGGTGACGGCACTGTATCTAATCTGCAAAGGCCTTACCCCTAAATTCATTAAGCGCTCTCCCATCTCGCGATCTTCCCCGCCGTATTGCATGCGTTCGTCAAAACCGTTCACTTTTAAAATATCTGCTCTCCAACCTGAAGCATTGTTCCCGTCCCATGTAGCTTTTGTTGGCGTTACGGTGTTTAGAAATTTCGCCTTAAAGCCAAAAGAGGTTAGCTTATTAATTTTAAATGTCTTTTTTAAGCCTTTTGACACTAACCAATTTGCATTAAAACATCGCTGTTTTTCAATATCCTCTTTTGTTATTGCTACGGAAATATCCATTGGGAGTTTAAAATACCCTCCCGACAAGAAACAGTTGTGTTTTCTCAGGGCTACGTGGGTTGCTACCAGATCGTTGCGGGGAATACAATCCCCGTCTGTAAAAATTAAATAATCACCTTGTGAAGCTACAATGGCTTTATTGAGAATCTTAGTTTTCTGAAAGCCGTTGTCCTCCTGCCAAACATGCATGATATTGAGTTGTGAATTACTTTTAAAATCGTCAATTATTCTTTTTGTTTCTTCGGAAGAACCATCGTCGGCAATTATGATCTCGAAATTCGTTTCTGTTTGAACTTCGAAGCCCCACAAGGCCTTTTTTAACCATTCCGGATGGTTGTAAGTGCTAATAATTACCGAAACTGGAACCATTCTGAAGCTATTTTTTAACAATTCCGAAGTCTGTCCACTTCTTGTGTTCATCCTTCGTTGTCTTTCTTATTGCAAGATTCTTGTCAATGGACTCCTGATTTTTATAGCCACGCGGATGGTCTAGATGAATAACTACTGCATTGTATCGAATTTGTTTACTCTTCAAGCCGTAGTTAAACAATCGTTCCCCCAATTCACGGTCCTGACCGCCGTATTGCATACGCTCATCAAATCCATTAACCGCGACGATATCTTCCTTCCAACCCGAAGCGTTATGTCCGTTCCAACTGGCATTGGTAGGCGTTATAGCATTTAAAAATCCCGCTTTTATAGGCCCTGCAGTAAGTTTGTTATTTTTAAATGAAGAAGGTAAGCCGTTTTTCTTTAACCAACCAATATCAAAACAACGCTCGGTGTAAATGTCTTCCTTGGTGATTGTTTCAGATATAGCCATTGGAAGCATAAAATAACCCCCGGAAAGAAAGTATCCTTCTTCTCTATACTTAACGTGTTGCTCTACAAAATCTTTCCGTGGAATACAATCGCCATCACTCATAATAATATATGGTGTACTGCATTTTACCGTAGCCTTATTTAAAATTTGCGATTTCTGAAATCCATTGTCTTCATGCCACACATGCACTATTGGATAAAAAACTTCCTTCTGGATACGTTCTAATAAGGCTTTAGTTTCATGGTTGGAGCCATCGTCGGCAATAACTATTTCGAACATTCTATATGTCTGATTATTATAGCCGTAAAGCACCTTTTCCAGCCAGGAAGTCGCGTTGTAAGTACTGATAATAATAGACGTATCCAATGCCTTCATAGTCGCAAAGATAACGCTATTTCTTTCGGAAATAAAAAGCGGACTGGTCTCCCTTCCCCAGGCGATTTAAGCGTTTTGCCTTTTTATTGTACTTGTAATTTTTCCACTTTCTCTTTATGGAGGCGAGAATACCCTTGTCTTTAGGCGCCGACAATGGGATGTCGTTAAGATATTTCTCACTTCCCGTAAATTGAAAGTGATTTGCATCGTCGTCAATTTTGTATAGATCGAAGCCCAATTCTTCGGCAAGAAGCGTCATACTTTTATTTGAATGTAAAAAGAAATGCCGTGGAGCATCCAATTGCACCCATTTTTCTTTGTAATGCTCCCATGCATAGCTACTAACTGTAGGGATTCGGATAATACAAACTCCATCGACATCCAACAGCCCGTGTACTTTTTTGAGGTGCTCTTTGGGGTTTGGGAGGTGTTCGAACGAATGGTGGTAGGTGATCATATCCCACTTTCCTTCCACTTCGAAGACTTCAGATTTCTTTATCTCCAATCCGTTAGGATAATGAATATCATCCGGTAAATAAGGATCACAGCCCAGAAGATTCCTAAATCCGATTTCGGCCAACGGATATTGAAAATTTCTACCATTCCCACAGCCAACGTCTAAAATTCGGGTTTCTCTGTTTACATTTAACTGAGAGAATATCCTGTACTCTTTCTTTCCGATCAGTTTACCTATGGTCGACCAAAAAGATTTTCCACCTAAGGCAGATAAAGCGTATTGTTTTTTCTTTATTGCCCCTTTAAGACCTTCAAACTTTTTTCCATCATATTGATAAAAGCTATAATAATCACCGGGATAGTATTTCGACATATCTGCCGGGAAATCTACTATTTGAAGACAACCGCAATTAGCACATTCAAAATAATCGAAATCTTCTCTAAGTCCGTACATCATTTCCTTTGCGCGATAATGATTATTTCCTTCGGTATTATTACAAACTCTACAAGTGTTTTTCATATACGGTATGGATAATGAAGCTCAAAGATAAAGTTAATTCCATGAACATTTCCTAAGTTTGTGGTATGCGTACGCTAACTGTTATTATTCCTACTTTCAACGAAGCTTTATATATCGAAGACGCCTTAAGATCGGTTGCCTTTGCCGATGAGATCATAATTATCGATTCGTTTAGTACCGATAATACTGTTGCACTCGCAGAACCCTATGCAACAAAAATTTTAGAACGAAAGTTCGATAATTTTTCCGGTCAGAAGAACTTTGCACTGCAGCAAGCTACTTACGATTGGGTTCTTTTTGTAGATGCCGATGAGCGTGTAAGCCACTCTATGGAAGCAGAGATCAAGGAGATCTTAAAAGATCCGGCACATGGAGGCTATAAGATCAACTTTCCTCACTTTTACATGAACCGTTTTTTGTATCATCACAGTGATGATGTGCTTAGATTGGTACAGCGAGAAGGCGCAAAATATTCCGGAAATGTACACGAAAAACTGGAATGCAGGGGAAGCATTGGCAAACTGAAAAACAAAATGCTTCACTATACATACAAAGGTTTAAACAACTACATTACAAAAAAAGAATCGTACGCATGGTTTCAGGCCGAGCAGCTTTTTAAGAAAGGTAAAAAAGTCTCTTGGTTTCACCTGTTTATAAAACCCACTTATCGATTTTTCAGATCGTACATTCTAAAAGGCGGTTTTAGGGATGGAATTCCGGGAATGACCGTAGCCGCTGTGAATGCATATGGCGTTTTTGAAAGATATGTAAAGTTACTCTTGTTGCAACGAGGAATGCGATAGACTTTATAACGGAGTGGTTATAATTACACTAAGAAAAACGGGGAGCATACCACCTAAGCGAGATTTCTCTCTTCCGCCTGCCTTACCGGCGGGCAGGTTCGAAATGAATTCACAAAAGAAACTCAAAATAGTTTCCCGAACTTAACCTTCCGTTTAAACTTCTTTAAAGAAAATTCGCCTTTCACATCAATTCTTTCAATTTCGAAGGGATCTGGAAACGGGAAGCGATTTACTCTATTTCCAATTCGTAAACCGTAGTGAAACTTGTGCTTTTCTAATTGTTTAATAAATTTCTTTTTTTCTGAAATATCTCTTGGATATTTTCCGTAGGGATACGCCAACACCGGAGCAAAAGGCAGGCTGTGTTCTGAAACAACCTTGAAGCAATTTAGTGTATCTTCTTCAATTTCTGCTTCAGAAAGCTCATGATATTTTTTGTGGTAAAAACTGTGAAAACCAAGTTCAACAACCGAAGGATCCAGTGTATGTAACTGCTTGTCGGTCATAATTGGTAGCGAATTCGTATTCCACTCATCGGTCTTTCCGAGATAATACAAGGGTACAAAAAAAGTCGCCTTCAACTTATATTTTTTTAAGAGGGGAACTACAAATTCTAACTGACTCACATATCCATCGTCGAATGTGATAACGATGTTCCTGGGCGACGGTAGTTTTTTAAGCGAAAGTAACTCCTTAAAATGATAGGTTTGGAATTCATTGTCTGCCAAATAAGCAAACTGTGATTCCAGCATATCTATGCCAATAGTAAGTCCCTTCCCTGCTTGAGAAGTCACATCATGGTACATTAGAACGGGAAGTTTAGCCACGGTTGTTTTCGAGTTTATCGCTGTAAAATTATTACTTTTACGCAAACTACGCCTAACTATTGGAAAAGTCTGTTAAAATTAGTGCTTTGGCCATAACCCTCAACGAAGCCGGGACAATGAGATCGTTTCTTGAAAGTCTCTGGTTTGCCGACGAAATTATTATCGTTGATTCCCTAAGCTCGGACGAAACGCGTGCAATAGCTTCAGAAAACGAGAAGGTGACTTTTTACGAAAGAAAATTTGATAACTTTTCGGCTCAAAAGAATTTTGCCCTTTCAAAAGCAAAACATGATTGGGTCGTTTTTTTCGATCTTGATGAAGAAGTGACGAAGCCTCTTTCCGAAGAAATAGTGAAAGAACTTCATGACCCCACCGCGGTAGCATACGAAGTAAAAAGAGACTTTTACTTTATGGGCAAACGCATTAAATACAGTGGTTTACAAAATGATAGAGTGGTCCGTTTTTTTAATAAAAAATACTGTAGTTACAATACAAATCTGGTACATGAGACTTTGGAAGTCAAGGGAGAAACCGCAGTTTTAAAATGTCATCTTCCACACCATACCTATAAAACATTCGATAATTATACTGCCAAAATGCATAATTACAGTGCACTGCAGGCAAAGATGCTTTACAAAAAAAAGAAACGTCCCACGCTATTTCATTTCTTATTTCGTCCGTTTTACAGATTTTGGCATCAATTTGTGATCCGTTTGGGCTTTCTTGACGGAAAAGAAGGGTTTATCCTGGCTTATGTGAGCGCATTTTCAGTATTTAAACGATATGTGAATTTGTGGTTGCTTTATCGTAAAATTGACTGAAAATGAAGAAGGTATTTTTAGAATCTCACAATTTAAAGAATAAGTATTCGGGCTTTGGTCAGTTTAATTATCATCTTATAAGTGCCTTTGCAGACAATCCGGTAAAAGGGTTAAAATTAGTATTACATGCAAAGGATATTAAAGGTCTAAAAGCCGAATTTGGCGGGGCTTTTAAATATAAAAAATACAGGTCGATCACACGACACAAGCCCTTCAGAATAAAAACCAAATACAATCTTTGGCATTCGCTAAATCAGAATATCAAGATCGAGCCTTTTTTTGATATTCCTTATATAATGACCGTTCACGATATTCATTTTATTACTGAAGGATCTGCGGGATTACAAAAGCAATTGCGGGCAAAATTCAATGAAAAGTTAAAACGCTGTAATGCGATCGTGTACATTTCAGAATTTGCCAGAAAAGATACCAACGAACATTTTGATGTACCAAATGTACCCGAATATGTCATTTACAATGGAAATACCATCACAGATATTACTCTTCCTGAAGATTTTACGCCATCTACTCCTGTAAAAGGTCCGTACCTCTTTACAATAGGCGATTTTAGCGAACGTAAAAATTTTATGAGCCTTGTTGAAATGTTGCGTTTTTTATCCGATTACAATTTAGTTTTGGCGGGAAATAACAGTTCTATCTATGCAGATAAACTCACTGCTATGGTAAAGGAACACCAATTAGAATCGCGTGTATTTCAAACGGGGAAAATTGAAGATTTCGACAAGCAATATTACCTAAAAAATTGCGATGCGTTTGTTTTTCCTTCATTGAGAGAGGGTTTTGGAATTCCACCCATCGAGGCTATGCGGTTTGGAAAGCCTGTCTTTATATCGAACAACACCTCACTTCCCGAAATTGGCGGGGAGCACAGTTTTTACTGGGATCATTATGATCCGGAATATATGGCGAAAGTCTTTACAGATGGGATGCAGCTTTATAATTCGAATAGAAAATTCTATCAGGATTGGTATATAGAACGAGCTAAGAGTTTTAGCTGGAACGAAACCGCCAGACACTATTTGGAAGTTTATCAATCAATTTTGGCGTAAGTTTGTAAGATGAAAGACGTCGCAGTTATCATCATCAACTACAATTCTTCAAAATACACTTTAGAGTGTATTGATAAGGTGATTACAGAGACTTCTGAAGGGATTAGCTATCAAATTATTGTGATAGATAATAATTCCGTCCTTGCTGAATATAAAATTCTAAAAGAAAACTTTCCCAAGCAAGATAACATCATTCTGCATAGAAGTAACATAAATACCGGTTTTGGGGGTGGAAACATGCAGGGAGTTCAATTTGCGAATGCAAAATATCTATTATTCTTAAACAATGATGCGATGTTGATGAACGACTGCTTATCAATTCTCTATAGTTATATGGAGCAGCATCCAGAAGTAGGGGTATGTACTGCACAAAATTATGACGAACACGAAAATTTCGTCCCGTCTTTTGATCACAATAAAGGTTTCCGAAGGTTGCTCTTTGGAAGAGGTTTTTTAGAAAAGAACAACCCCGATCGCTATCCTGAACGTAAAAAACAATACATCGAACCTGTTGAAGCCGATTGGGTGAACGGAGCGTTTTTATTTTTTTCTTCGGAAGCATTTGCGAAAGTAGGAGGATTCGACCCCCATATTTTTCTCTATTGGGAGGAGATGGATATTTGCAATAGATTGAGAAAACAGAATTATCGTAGTATCTTGGTTCCTAAAGCCAAAGTGATGCATCATCAAGGCGTAAGTATTGGGGTTTCCAAATCGATTAATAAGGAAAGTTATATCTCCTTTTTATACGTAATCAGGAAGCATTATGGCTACTTAAAGTATGTTTTAATACGAAAGTATCTCGCTCTAGTATTTCTCCTGAAACCCAAAAAGTGGTACTTATTACCTACGGTAACTAAAAGTAATTCGCAAGCCGAATCTTTAAAACATCAACAACAAATAACATTTATAGATGAGAACTGAAATTGAAAATGCATTAGCTGTTTTAAAGCGTGGAGGTTTAATCCTCTACCCTACCGATACGGTTTGGGGAATAGGGTGCGATGTAACTAATCCGGAGGCAATTGATCGTATTTACAAGCTCAAAAAAAGAGCAGAAAGTAAATCAATGATATGCCTGGTGCATGATTTTAAAATGCTGAATCAGTTTGTTGAAGACGTACCGGAAGTTGCATATGATATTCTGAAATACGCGGTGAAGCCTACGACTATTATTTATGATGACCCAATTAGAGTTGCCGAAAACATTATTGCCGAAGATAACTCCCTCGCTATTAGAGTTGTTCAGGATGATTTCTGTAAGCAGTTAATTAGAAAATTTAGACGGCCAATAGTATCTACCTCAGCGAATGTGAGTGGAGCAAAAACGCCAACGAGTTTTGATCAGATTTCAAAAGAGATTATTGAAGGAGTAGATTATATGGTATCACACAATAGAAATAAGAAATCGGACAAACCCTCTGCAATTATAAAGTTGAAAAATGACGGATCTGTAAAAGTGATTCGGGAATAAATACTTCCCATTTATTAGATTTTAATTTAAAAAATTATCCAAAAATTACCATTTAATTCGGTAAAAAATAATCCTCCTATCTTGGTTACAGCATAGCTGTATCGTATCTTTGCGCTGTGAATAAAAACAACTTTAAGAACGCTCTAAATCAACCTATTTTCAATACTGTTTCGAAGGCAGCTTCAAGGCTTGATCTCGAAACGTATGTGATTGGAGGTTTTGTTAGAGACTTAATTTTAAAACGTGGAGATGCTAAGGATATCGACGTTGTTGCAGTAGGTAGCGGAATAGATCTTGCGAAAGAAGTCTCGAATCTACTTCCCGGAAATCCAAAGGTTTCAGTTTTTAAGAATTACGGGACTGCCATGTTAAAAAGTGGTGGGATAGAACTGGAATTCGTTGGAGCCAGAAAAGAGTCTTATTCCGAAGAAAGCAGAAATCCGGCAGTAGAAAACGGAAGCTTAGAAGACGATCAAAACCGACGAGATTTCACCATAAATGCACTTGCGCTTAGTTTAAACGAAGGAAATTTTGGTGAACTTTTAGATCCTTTTAATGGAATCGACGACCTAAAGAACAAGATAATAAGAACTCCTTTAGATCCCGATATTACCTATAGCGATGATCCATTACGAATGTTACGGGCAATTAGATTTGCGACGCAATTAAATTTTACGATCGAGAAAGAATCACTGGAAGCTATCGCAAAAAATGCTGAACGTATAAAGATCATTTCTAAGGAACGGGTGGTGGATGAACTTCACAAAATACTCGCTTCCCATACTCCATCGAAGGGTTTTGCTTTGTTGCATAAAACCGATCTATTACAGTATATCCTACCCGAGCTGGTTGCTCTTCAGGGCATTGACGAAAAAGAGGGACAGCGACACAAAGACAACTTCTGGCATACCCTAGAGGTTGTTGATAATATTGCCCAAACAACCGATAATTTATGGCTGCGCTGGGCCGCTTTACTGCACGATATAGGTAAAGCCCCTACAAAACGTTTCGACAAAAAAATTGGCTGGACCTTTCACGCACACGAATTTATTGGCGCCAAAATGGTCTATAAGTTATTTAAGCGATTAAAAATGCCTCTAAATGACAAGATGAAGTTCGTTCAGAAAATGGTGTTGATGAGCTCCAGACCCATCGTTCTTGCGAATGATGTTACCGATAGTGCGGTACGTAGGTTGATCTTTGATGCCGGCGATTATGTTGATGACCTCATGACCCTTTGTGAGGCAGATATAACCACTAAAAACCCAAAGAAATTTAAAAAATATCATAACAATTTTAAACTGGTACGCGATAAAATAGTGGAAGTTGAAGAACGTGATCATGTTAGAAATTTTCAGCCTCCGGTTTCCGGGGAAGAGATCATGAAAACTTTTAACTTGAAACCATCTCGCGAAATTGGAATAATTAAAGATGCAATTAAGGAGGCAATTCTGGAAGGCCATATTCCTAACGAATATGATGCGGCACATCAATTTATGTTAGATAAAGGGAAAGAAATTGGACTCACAGCCGCAAAAAAATAGTTCGATACGATGTCGAAATTTATCTATCCACATATTACTTGAAACATGAAAGACAACAAAAAAGTAATCTATTGGCTCCTTACAGGCTGTATTTTAATCTTTATAATGGTTGTTGTTGGTGGAATCACTCGTTTGACCCATTCGGGGCTGTCTATTTCAAATTATAAATTGATCTCCGGAACAATTCCTCCAATGAACGAAGCCGAATGGATAGAAGCGTTCGATCTTTACAAACAATACCCTGAGTATCAAAAATTAAATAACCATTTCGGACTAGAGGATTTTAAAGATATATATTTTTGGGAGTGGTTACACCGTGTAATTGGAAGGTTAATAGGACTGGTTTTTGTGATTCCGTTCGTATATTTTCTTCTGAAAAAACAACTCACCAAACCAACGATTAGAAAAAGTTTGTTTCTGCTTTTCCTTGGTGGTTTTCAGGGCTTCCTGGGCTGGTATATGGTTAAAAGTGGCCTGGTAGACAGACCGGATGTGAGTCATTACCGATTGGCAATGCACTTAACTACAGCTTTTATCACCTTCGCTTACACATTTTGGGTTGCCTTAGATCTGTGGTATCCCATTAAAAAAGAAGTTGATAAAGGTTTCAGAAACCTAATTAGAGTGGGTTTAACCTTGCTTATCCTCCAAATAATTTGGGGTGCCTTTGTAGCGGGTCTGGATGCAGGTTGGATTCATAACCATTGGCCTCTAATGAGTGACGGTAAATTAATACATGAAACGGTTACTATCGAACAAAACCCGGTCTGGAAGAATTTCGTTGAAGGAAAGAGTGGCGTGCAGTTTGTACATCGGTATCTGGCGTATATTGTTGTCGCCATTATTGGAATGATCTGGTGGAGATCGAATAAAATGACACTAAGCCTTCCGCAGAAAAATGGCGTGAATTTATTACTGCTGCTAGTGTTGGTTCAATTTATTTTGGGTGTATTTACGCTAATATACCAAGTGCCGGTAGTGTTAGGTGTCTTGCATCAGGTAGTAGCCTTTTTCCTATTAGCAGCTATGACTTTTACTTTACATAGGTTTAGTAGGTAAATTAAAAACGGTAGCCTCGAAGAAGATATTGAAACTACCATTTTTGACTTCGCTATTTTACATCAAAATATCGATATACATCGGTTTTGCTGATATTTACAATGTTATTAAAATCTTTGTGAAGTTGAATTAATGAGTTTTTATATGAGATGCTCTCCGTTTTATCTATGGATACAGCTATAAAATCATTGATTTTATTTGCTAAGTTGGTATCCACTATTTTACCATTGTATGAAGTATCTAATAAATTTGTAATCGCGTCATTGATGGATGGTAGAACATCGAGCGTTCTTCCGATCATTTCCATATCTAGAATTGCCATAAAATCGTCTCCACTATCGTAATACATAGCAACATATTGACGGCCTAAATTTGATTTAGATAAAAAATCATCTCTAAAACTATAATAACGATTTTCTAAAATAACATTCTCTTGATAGTATTCGTGATTAGGGTATTGTAACCTTCTTAATTCTCTTCCTGTACAATCACCAATACAATCACAACCACCTACTACTTCCACGCGACTTGTAGCAGGAACAGCGCTCTTACTTTGATAATTTATGTATCCTTCATTTGCATTAATAACTTCACTCTCTTGCACGTCACAAGAAAAAATCGCAGTTGCAACAATGATAAATAGGTATAAGAATCTTTTCATAAGTTAAATTTGTGTTTATTATAAAAAATAAACAGTAGACTTCCGGTTCATGAAAGTCTACTGTTAAAAAATTAGGCTACTTTACATCGAAATAGCGATACACATCGGCTTTGTTAAGATCGACAATGCCATCAAAATCTCTTTGTAGCTGTGTCAAAGTACTCTTGTATAAGTCACTGGTCGAGTTATTGATTGATGCATCAATAATATCTGTGATCTTACCTTTTAATCCTCTATCTACGATTACACCGGTATAAGAGTTGTCCAATAGGTTTCCTATTGCTCGATTTACAGCTGGCAATACCCCTAATATCTTCCCTATCATTCTTGTATCCATTGTTTCCATTAGGTGATCCTGAATTTGATAAAAAACACGAACATACTTTTTCCCTAAATCAGATTTGTTTAAAAATTCATCTCTCAACTTGTAATAATCATCCTCTAAAACTACTTCCGTAACATAATAAACGTAATTTGGGTATTCTCTCTCAACAAGATTAGTTTCAAGTCTTGTTACACCGCAAGATACAGTACCACAACTATGCCCTCTACATTGATTCCCACTTGTACGTAGACAGTTTGGAGTCCATCCACAGGCCGCAGGGGCATCAACAAATTCATCTGCCGGAACTAGTGCTGCTTCTAGCCTCATATCGTTATAATTTGCATTATAACTTCCCTGTTCCCACTGGTCGGAATAGAAAACAGAGACCGCACAGCCCGGGAACTTCATATCCCGCTCGTACATTATGTCATCAATCAAGATATCATTTACCTTTTTTGTTTCGAAAGGTATATTCTCAACAAAACTCTGCACATCCTTATAAAAATTATAAGTTAGATTTTTTGTGTTCGAAGAATACATATAAACACCTAGAGCGAGATCACCATTGCGACAATCATCGAAGAGTGTGATCGATTCAACAGTGTTATCTCTAGATGTGAGTGTAGTTAAAAATTGCTTCGGAGTATCGTATAATTTGTATTCTACATTGTAAATAGTACTCTCATAAACATCAATTAGCTCGGATACATCTATAAGTTCTCCGGTATCGAGCTGGTTTGAAGCTCGGGTTTGAGTGTTCATAATTAGCGATTCGCCATTTCCTTCAACTAAGTTTTCTTCTTGTTTCTGACAGGAGATCAGACTCAAAATAGAAATTACTGACAGTAAAAATAATTTTTTCATGTTTGTTGGTTTTAATTAACACTTTCAATTGTGAAAGCCGAGATTAATAAATGTATTTACCCAACTGTTCCATTATTTGATCTTTGTTACCCAAAAAACATTTTTAATTATTGAAAAGGATATCATCTTATTCAGAAAAAGAGGTAATAAATCGTAACTTTGCACGATAAATTTTATACAATGATTTACCGATTCAGAGTTATTCTAGACACGCATGAAGATGTATTTCGCGATATTGAAATAGAAGCTACTGCGACATTGGAAGATTTTCATAATGCCATTACACAGGCTTTTGGTTTTGGCGGACAAGAAATGGCATCTTTTTACACCAGTAATGAAGTGTGGGAGCAGAATGAAGAGATCGCACTTTTTGATATGAGTGAAGAACCCGGACAACTGCGTGTAATGAATGAAACGATTGTTGAAGATGTAGTTTCAGAAGATGAGACCAAACTAATCTATGTTTACGACTTCCTAAATATGTGGACTTTTCTGGTGGAACTAGCAGAAATTGCAGAACCGGAAGTTGGAATGATCTATCCCAATCTGATGTTCGCACATGGGGAAATCCCGGATGAAGCACCGGACAAAGAGTTTATCGCAGAAGGCGGAGAGGACGATGATGGTTTTGATGAAGAATACGATCTCGACCCCGAAGATTATGATAATTTAGACTTCGACGAAAATTGGAATTAACTTCGTTTTAAGCTCAACCAATACATTCAAATAATCTCATAATTCAACACTTATACACCTCAAATGATCAACTTATATTCTGCTCACATTACATCACTTTCAATTCACCGAGTTGGAAATAAAAGTAAGAATGAACCCATTTTACTTTCCGAAGAAACCTATAAAATGGATGATGAAATTACACCTTTATTAAAAGAGTTTTTTCTGAAACCTTTTCGTGATAAAGAAGAGAATTATTATCATTTTACGAATGAAGCAGATGTTGAGTTTAATGAGTTGTACACTATCGCTTCTGAAGTTTTTGCATCCCCAAATACGATTCACGAACACAGTAAAAAAATTACGAAGCATCTTTACGATCAATCAATGCATCCTCACATAAAAAGCGGTGAAGTTTATGTGGCATTTATGGAAAATTTGCAGATCGACAATGAAAAAGTGAATGCTATAGGCATTTTTAAATCTGAACTAAAACAAGATTTCCTTCAATTTTCTGAAAAGGAGAATCAGTTGGAAGCCTACCTTCAACAAGGGGTAAACCTAAATAAATTAGACAAAGGTTGTTTGATTTTCGACTTTAAAAAAGAAGAGGGATACAAAGTACTTTCGGTAGATAGTAACCGCTATGACGCACGTTATTGGCTAGAAAGCTTTTTGGGCGTTGATGCTTTTGAAGATGAAAACTTTCAAACTAAAAAATATCTAAAATTCTGTCAGGACTTTGCAAAAGATGTAGTATTACCGGCAGAAGACAAAAAGGAGGAAGTTCTGTTTATGAATCGTGCAGTAAATCATTTCGCAAAAAATGACGCCTTCGAGGAGTCTAATTTTATCAATGAAGTGATAGACAACCCGGATCTTATTCCGGAGTTTAGACACTACAAAACGGAGCAGGCACCTAAGTACAAAATCGAGGATCTTACTTCCTTCCCGATCTCAAATACCGCAGTTACTGCCGCCAGAAAAAAGATCAAGAATGTGATCAATCTGGATACGAACATTCAGATAAAGATGGACTTTATAAACCCTGAGAGCGCAGAACGCTTTGTTGAAAAAGGTTGGGATGAAGAAAAGCAGATGTACTATTATTTGGTTTACTTCAACAAAGAACAGAAGTCGTAAACAGAACATCTGATTCAAAAAATTAATTTAAGGATCTATTCAGATCTGTCCATTTAATGCATAATGAATTCTTTAAAATTGTAACAAATTTTGATGTGATTCGTCATACATCTAACTAATCACCAAAACAAAATCTGTGGATACAATTCTCACTATAAATAATCTCACCAAGAAATTTGGTTCTCTTACGGCGGTCGATAATCTGTCGTTTTCTATTGAAAAAGGTAATGTTTATGGCATTTTAGGTCCCAATGGCAGTGGTAAATCCACTACTCTCGGCATTGTTTTAAATGTGGTAAACAAAACTTCGGGAGATTTTCATTGGTTTGACGGAAAAGGCTCTACCCATGATGCTTTAAAAAAAGTTGGAGCAATTATAGAAAGACCTAACTTTTATCCATATATGACGGCCTATCAGAACCTTGAACTGGTATGTAAAATTAAAGGGGTCTCTACCGCTAAGATTTCAGAAAAGCTTGAGATAGTCGGCTTACAGGATCGTCAACACAGTAAATTCAAAACGTATTCATTAGGTATGAAGCAACGATTGGCAATAGCTTCGGCTTTGCTTAACGATCCCGAAATACTTATTCTGGACGAACCTACCAATGGTTTAGACCCACAAGGAATACATCAAATAAGGGAGATCATTAAAAAAATTGCTTCCCAAGGAACTACTATTTTATTGGCCTCACACCTTTTAGATGAAGTTGAAAAAGTGTGTACACATGTGGTAATACTTCGGAAAGGAGTTAGTTTGTATTCGGGCTTAGTAGATGCAATGAACGCCAGTCATGGTTTCTTTACACTACAAAGTAGCGATATGGAAAGATTGCAGGCGTCTTTAGAAGGAAATTCGGCAATTGGAAACATGAAACTTGATGGAGATCTGTTAATAGCTTATCTCAACGAACCCATGGATGCGTCGCAATTAAATCAATTCCTGTTTAACAAAGGCATCACGCTTTCGCATCTCGTGAAACGTAAAGAAAGCCTCGAAGAACAATTCCTTGAACTTACCAAAAACCAAAACTAATTGCCATGTTACGACTTCTCAATATAGAATTACAAAAAATACGATATAATAAATCTGCGAAGGTAATTACCATCGTTTATTTTGTACTTATAACTTTTATTGCGCTTATTGCTTCCATAGAGTTTAACTTCGGAGACTTTAATTTCAGAGTTGCGGATCAGGGTATATTCAACTTTCCTTTCATTTGGCATTTTAATTCGTTTATGGCGGCCATTTTAAAGATCTTTTTGGCAGTTGTCATTGTATCGATGATGTCTAACGAGTATAGTTACAGAACTCTTAAACAAAACTTAATTGACGGCTTAAGTAAAAAGGAATTTGTGTTATCAAAATTCTTGACTGTTATTTTATTCGCGGTGATCTCTACCCTATTCCTTTTTATCGTTTCCATGATCCTTGGTTTGAGCTTTTCAGATTACAATGAAATAGGCATCATATTTAGCGATATGGAATATTTATTTGCCTATTTCCTAAAGCTGGTCACATTCTTTTCCTTCTGCCTCTTTTTAGGTGTTCTGGTAAAACGCTCCGCTTTTGCACTGGGATTCCTTATTATTTGGTTTATTATAGAAAAAATAATTTACGGACTATTAGAATGGGAGTTTTTCAGAGGAACAGATATTGCTGATAATATTTCACAGTTCTTCCCTTTAGAAGCAATGTCTAATTTAATTAAAGAGCCCTTCACCAGATTAGGTGCGGTTCAATCTGCTGCAAACCAGTTAGGTGACAGTTTTACAAAAACTTACGACGTAGAATTGAGCGCAGTTGTTATCGTTTTGGTATGGACCTTCTTATTTATTTATTGGTCTTATGCTATTTTAAAACGTCGGGATTTATAAATAAGGATATCATTTGAGAGAAGTGTAATCTCTAACGAAAGATATTATGTATATTTAGCTTGCAATCAATAAAATGATGGAGCTGGTTAAAAAATATACAGTGCTTTTACTATTTATTATTCCGTGTTCAGTTTTGGCTCAACAAGTGGAATTATTCCAACAATTTAATGGGCGCTTCGATTACGTTGCCTTCGGAAACACCTTAAATCTTGATGAAAATACAGGACAGACGCCTCCGGCTCCATGTGAAATCCTGACAGAGAGCAGTGCCGAATTAAACCTTTTACCTCAACAGCAAATTGTCGCGGCATATTTATATTGGGCAGGTGTAGGTGATGGGGATTTTACAGTAAGTTTCAATGGAAATGAGATCATTGCAGCCAGAACCTTCAGCGAAGAGATAAGTCCGCCATTCAATTACTTTGCCGCATTTGCCGATGTAACCACTATAGTTACACAAACCGGTAATGGAATTTATACGCTTTCCGAATTAGACCTTACACAAGTAATCCCCGAATACTGCGGAAATACCACAAATTTTGGTGGCTGGGCGGTAACTGTTATCTACGAAGATCCATCACTTACGCAAAATCAACTCAATGTTTTTGATGGTTTACAAGGGGTTTCGGCGGTAAATTCGGTTTTGGATATTACCCTGCAAAACTTAAATGTACTTGATAATACGGGAGCTAAAATTGGTTTCCTTGCATGGGAAGGCGATCTCAGCCTCGCGAATAATGAAACCCTTAGAATTAACGGCAATATTATTAGTAATCCGCCACTAAATCCTGCCGATAACGCCTTTAATGGTACAAATAGTTTTACCAATATGTCGATGTTATACAATATGGATATCGACGTTTATAATATAGAAAATAACATAAGCCCCGGAGATACCAGTGCGACTATTCAGCTAACTTCCAATCAGGATTTCGTAATGGTCAACAATATAATTACTGTTCTTAATACCGAACTACCAGACGCCACAATAGAAATAGACAATCTCGCCGGAGGTGATGTTTGTGGCGATAGAAATTTCGACGTAGATTATACGGTTTACAATGTAAATAGTACCGATATTTTACCTGCCAATACTCCGATAGCCTTTTATGCCAACGCGACATTTATAGGTCTGACCAGCACAACAACAGAAATTCCTATCGACGGTTCTGAAAGTGGGAGTATAAATCTTACCATACCGAATAACATCCCGGCCGATTTTGTTTTAAAAGCTTCGGTTGATGATAATGGCACAGGAAATGGTATCGTGAACGAGTTAAATGAAGAAAACAATGACTTTACCGTTGATATACACTTACTGGCTTTTCCGCAGGTAATAGGCCTTACAGATCTTCAAAAATGTGATATCGTTGGTATAGAATTATTCGACCTAACTCAGGCAACGCAATTTATTGATCCAATAAATATTATTACATATCACCATTCTGAAGAAGATGCCCAAAATAATGTAAATGCGATTCCCGATCCTGATATGTATCTAAATGTATCGAATCCCGAAACAATTTGGATTCGAGTGGATAATACCGATTGTTTTGTGGTTGATAGCTTTCAAATAGAGATAATAATCTGTCCGTTGCCCGACGCCACCATCACGGTAGACAACGACTTAAACGCATGCAGGCAACGAGACCTTTTTATTGAATACACAGTTTCAAATACATTAGGGACGGCCCCTCTTCCTTCCAACACCCCCATTGCTTTTTATATCAACGGAGTTGTAATGGGGCAGTCTGAAACCTTAGAGGAGATTCCGATAATGGGCAATGAACAAGGAAATATTTCAATTACCATCCCCGATTCGGTACCGGATCAGTTTGTTTTAGATGCAGTAGTAGATGACAGTGGGAATGGAAACGGAGTTGTTTTTGAGTTAGATGAGAGTAATAATTTCTTCGGAATTGTGGTTAACTTCATGTCCATCCCTCCCATTCCAACCTTACCGGATCTGTTACTTTGTGATGAAGGTTTTAATACCGCTATCTTCGATCTGAATGTTCAGAATGATCTTATCTCAACGAACCCCAATGATCAAATTACTTATTTCACCAATCTCGACGATGCGATAGCAAACAGCAATCCAATCGCAAATCCGGATAATTACCAGAATTTATCGGATCCGCAAACTATTTATGTGAGATTGGAAAATGAAATTTGCTTTACTACAGCTTCCTTTTTGCTAACTACTGAAAATTGTGCGCCGATTATTTATCAAGGCATGTCACCAAACAACGATGGCAGCAACGATGTTTTTATTATTGAAAGATTACTTAATGTATTCAACGATTTTGAACTTTCCATCTATAGTAGAGAAGGAAACTTAATCTATAAGGGTGGAAATGAAGGAGGACTTTGGGATGGAATCCCTAATGAAGGAATTCTCAGAGCAGATGAACCGGTGCCTGTTGGCACTTATTATTATGTGTTACGACTTATGGATCCAAATTTCCAAGAACCTTATCTTGGATGGATCTATGTAAATTATTAAAGAACAATTTGTCACTTAACAGCTTTTAAATGAAAGAAGAAAACGCCTATATCCTCGGAACAGATATTGAGGAGTTACACCGACTAGGAGTACAACATCAGGTTTGGGCAGAAGAGGCGCAAAACGGCTGGAAACTAGCAAATTTTAAAGCCGGGGACACCCTGCTCGATCTAGGCTGCGGACCGGGATTTTGCACTAAAGAATTGGCTTATATCGCAGGAGCAGAAGGGAAAGTTATTGGTATTGACCGATCTGAAGCCTTCATTAGACATTTAGAACAGGTCACCAATTTACATCATTTAAATATTGAAAGTGTTTTATCAGATTTTGATCAAATGAAACTACCTTCTAACAGTCTCGACGGGATGTTTTGCAGATGGGCACTCGCCTGGCTGGCCGAACCATCCGGAATTTTAAAAGAGGTATATGATGCATTAAAACCGGGAGGAAGAATGGTCATTCAAGAGTATTACGATTGGCAATCACATCAAACCGAGCCATCTCTTGAGTTTTTAAATAAAGCTATTGCAGCTGCCTTTAAAAGCTTCAACGATTCGGAAGGAATCATTAATATTGGACGCAAACTTCCAGGCATGTTAGAAGGAATGGGAATGAAAATTACCAATGTTAGAATCATGTCGAAATTAGCAACGCCTACAAGTTTTTTATGGCAATGGCCTAAAACCTTTTATTATAGTTATTTTCCTAGATTGGTGGATGCCGGTTATCTTACTTCCGAAGAAATGAAAAATGCATTCACCGATTTGAACACCATAGAAAATACTGCCGGATCCACATTGTGTTGCCCGCTTATGGTTGAAATTATTGCCGAAAAATAGATGATGAAAAAAACCGATCCACCTATTGTAATTCAAGAAAGTTTTAACACCTCAAAAGAAGTAGTTTGGCGCGCGATCACAGACCCTTCAGAAATGACCCAATGGTTCTTCGACAATATCCCCGATTTCGAGCCCCGAATTGGGTTTCGAACACAATTCGTGGTTAAAAACAGTGATAGAATCTTTACTCATTCCTGGGCTGTTTCCGAAGTGATAGAGAATAAAAAACTGACCTTGAACTGGAAATATCTTGAATATGCCGGAGACGCTATTGTAACTTTCTCACTTCAGAAAAAAGAAAATTTCGTAGAATTAAAATTAGAAATGAAAATTTTAGAAGATTTCCCCGACCATATTCCCGAATTTACCCGCCAAAGCTGTATTGGAGGATGGAACTACTTCATCAAAGAACAATTAAAAGGTTATTTATCAAACAAGTAATATTTATGTTGGAATAAGTAATAATCTCTACATTTGTAATGCTATGAAAAAAAGTATTACTTATGAAAATTGCCCTATTACCCTTGCTTTTTGTATTCTCGATCACGTTGTTCGCACAAAACGAAAATACATCTGATGAATTTCCGAATGCTAAAGCAAGCTTTTTAACTTTTGATCTCGCCACTCCTGTTGACCCGATCGCGCCGCGTTTTAGAGTAGGATACATTCAATCCCTAAATAAAGAATTAAGAATAAGCGTGGATCTTGGTTATGGAAATGAATCTACTACGGTAAGAATGTATAATATTGATGATAGTGATAACTACCGGTTAGTGGAAGCGAGAACGGAGGTTTATTATATTTTTAATCCGACCAAAAAAGTGAATCATTATATTTCGGGAGAACTTTATATTGTACAACACCGCGAAGATATTAGAGATGATTTCTATAAGATCAACAATAGTAACATAAGGGTTAGGTACGATTTTGCCGAATACGAAAGAGAAAAATATGGTTTCAATTTAAAATACGGCGTTATGATTCCCTTCGGAACAAAAGTAGGGATGAATATTTATGTAGGTGCCGGTCCCAGGTATAGAAATGTCAGTTTTTCGAATATCATAAATCTGGATGAATATGAATATCACGACGATGACGATGATTGGGAGTTTTTTGTAGGACACTACCGAAAAGAAGGCAAGCGTTACGGTTTTAATTTAGCTTTTGGATTTAAATTATTCTATAGGTTATAGTGCTTCGGAAAGCCATTAGGTTCTAGTTAATTAGCATTTTCGCTTCAACATTTTTGAGTATTTTTGTACGGCATAGAAAAAGAAAAAATGGAATTTAAGATCGTTTCAGAGTTTGCTCCCACCGGAGATCAACCAAGCGCCATAAAAGCGTTAGTATCGGGAATTAATTCCGAAGAAAAATATCAGACACTCCTGGGTGTCACCGGAAGTGGTAAGACTTTTACTGTTGCTAATGTGATTGAACAGGTTCAAAAACCTACGCTGATTTTGGCTCATAATAAAACTCTGGCCGCGCAGCTATATACCGAGTTTAAAAATCTCTTTCCGAATAATGCCGTAGAATACTTTGTTTCATATTATGATTATTATCAGCCGGAGGCCTTTATACCAACGAGCGGAACTTATATTGAAAAAGATCTTTCTATTAATGAAGAGATCGAAGTGATGCGACTTAGCACCACCTCCTCCCTACTTTCGGGAAGGCGTGATGTTCTAGTAGTATCATCAGTATCCTGTCTCTACGGAATTGGAAATCCGGTAGAGTTTCAGAAGAATGTGATAAGCCTTCAATCGGGACAGATCATATCTCGCACCAAATTATTACACAGTTTAGTGCAAAGTTTGTATTCGAGAACTGAAGCAGAATTCTCTCACGGCCGATTCAGAATTAAGGGGGACACAGTAGATGTATTTCCCGGTTATGCAGACAATGCCTTCAGAATTCATTTTTTTGGAGACGAGATCGAAGAAATTGAAGCTTTTGATCCACAAACCAATGAAGTTATTGAAAAATACGATCGCTTAACTATCTATCCCGCCAATATGTTCGTGACTTCTCCCGATGTATTACAGGGGGCAATACGAGCGATACAGGATGATTTGGTGAAGCAAATTGATTACTTTAAGGAGATTGGAAAGCATTTGGAGGCAAAACGCCTTGAAGAACGCACTAATTTCGACCTTGAAATGATACGCGAACTTGGCTACTGTAGCGGAATTGAAAATTATTCTCGTTATCTGGACCAGCGATTACCGGGAACCAGACCCTTCTGTTTGTTAGATTATTTTCCCGATGATTATCTAATGATCGTTGATGAAAGTCATGTTTCTATTCCACAAGTGGGAGCTATGTATGGTGGTGATAGATCGAGAAAAGAGAATTTAGTGGAGTACGGATTTCGTTTACCTGCTGCAATGGACAACAGACCCCTAAAGTTTGAAGAATTTGAATCCTTGCAAAATCAGGTGATCTATGTGAGTGCGACTCCTGCCGATTATGAATTAGAAAAAAGCGACGGAATTTATGTAGAGCAGATTATTCGTCCGACAGGCCTTTTAGATCCGCCAATAGAAGTGCGTCCCAGTTTGAACCAAATTGATGATCTTATCGAGGAGATTCAACAACGTATTGAGTTGGATGAGCGTGTTTTGGTGACTACTCTTACGAAAAGAATGGCTGAGGAGCTGACCAAATATCTTACTCGTATTCAAATACGGTGTCGTTATATTCATAGCGATGTGGACACTTTAGAACGTGTTGAGATTATGCAGGATCTGAGATTAGGTTTGTTTGATGTACTTGTAGGTGTAAACTTATTAAGAGAAGGTCTGGATCTTCCTGAAGTTTCTCTAGTTGCGATTCTTGACGCCGATAAGGAAGGTTTTCTTAGAAGTAACCGCTCTCTAACTCAGACTGTAGGTAGAGCAGCTCGTAATCTAAACGGAAAAGCAATTATGTATGCCGATAAGATCACGAAAAGTATGCAAGAAACTATTGATGGCACTGAATATCGCCGAAAAAAGCAAATTGAATATAACAAAGCGAACAATATTACCCCCACTGCGATCAGGAAATCTTTTGAGAATTCATTGACCAAGTCGAAACAAGAAGCGTACACATTTGAAACTGCTGAAACTCTGGCAGCGGAAAATGAAAACGAGTATCTGACCAAGGCTCAAATTGAAAAAAAGATCAGGGACACTAGAAAAGCGATGGAGAAATCGGCTAAAGATCTTGACTTTATGATGGCGGCAAAATTGAGAGATAAAATAAAAAGTTATCAAAAGCAGTTAGAAGAAGTGTAACCTGATTATATTTTTGAAATACCTTAAACTTTACAATGCCCTTAACACAGCTTCTTTTTGCATTTTTGTATTTTCCAATAAGTATGATATCAATTGAGGAGATTAATTTAGACAATAAAACGATTCCCGAAAGTATATATAATGAAGCGCTCACAGCGCTTTCTTATTTTCCCGAATTGAAGGATACGGAGATAATTTTTAAGTTTAAGGATAATATTAAAAAGTCTACCATGCAAGCTCAACCGCTTTTTACGAGCTTCTTTAAGTCCCGTAAAAAGCGGGGGTATATTATTCTAATAAGCAGGAGGATCCAGATAGAAAATGAAGAATTTACTATTGAGGATATTCCCAGTGAGGTTGTTATAGGGTGGTTAGGACATGAATTGGGACATGTAATGGATTATCGCAATAGATCGAGTATGGGAATGCTAATTTTCGGATTCAAATATTTATTTTCGAACCGTCACATTAAAGAGGTTGAACGTGCGGCAGACACCTTTGCAATTGCGCATGGGATGGGTGATTACATTCTTAAAACCAAGAACTTTATTTTAGATCATGCTAATTTATCGAAGCGATATAAAGATCGTATTCGGCGATTGTATATGTCTCCGGAGGAAGTAATGCACCTTATTAATGAAAATTCTACCAACTAATTAAGCGTTTGGACAAATGCTTCCCACTCGAAGAATTTTTCTTCATTCATAACTCGTTCCATCTTAACTTGCCCGCCTTTTTTCTTATTCTTTTCATTCCAATCGTAAAAAACGCCCGGAGAAACTGTGGTGACCTTTACTCCCTTTAAGGCCTTACTCCTGGCAACTTTATAATTTTTATTCGCTTCTTGAAGTGCTATATCTAGTGCTTCGGAAAGTTTCGCATTATCTATATTTGTCTCAGTCCCAAGATACCAACAATGGTAGAAATCATCCTTAATAGGGACTGCAGCTACAGTAAATTCGGGTATTTCGATATCAAATTTTTGTTCGAGCTCACGAAGCGCAGTTTCCATCTTATTTACTGAAAGCTGTGACCCAACGACATTCAGGAAAAATTTAGTCCGACCGGAAATAATGATTTCGGCTCTATCGATATCAGTGAAAATAATAGTATCGCCTATAATATATCGCCATGCTCCAGATACTGTACTTATAATTAACACGTAGTCCTGATTTTTTTCTACTTCGGAAAGATTTAAAACAGGTGCATCCTGTTTTAAAGAGCCATCCTCATTTATATACTCTGGCTTAAAGGGAACAAACTCGAAGTAAATTCCGTTATCTGTAACCAATTTCATTGCATGTGTTTCGGGTCTCTGCTGAAATGCAATAAACCCTTCTGAAGCCAGATATGTGTCAATTACAGTAATAGGTTTAGACAGTAATTGATTAAAGCTTTTCTCGTATGGCTGGAACGCCACGCCTCCACTGGTATAAACCTGCAAGTTTGGCCATACCTCGTGGATCGTTTTGACCTGGTGATGCTCGATCACTTTCTTCATCATCAGTTCCATCCAGGAAGGAATCCCACTAAGGGCTCCAATGTCCCATTCTTTAGCGCGTTCGGCAATTGTCTGTACCCGTTCATCCCAATCGTCAATTTTGGCAATGTCTTCCCCTGGTTTATAATACCCTTGAAACCAAAACGGAATGTTGCTGGCTGTAATTCCACTAATTTCTCCTTCCAGAAACTCTCCACGTTCACTCAGGTCTGTAGAACTACCCAACATCATTATTTCTTTTTCGAAAAAGTTGGGAGGAAGGTCAAAATTTGCCAAGGCACTAACTTGTTTAATTCCGGTAGTTCTAATAGCGTCGATCATGGCACTTGTAACAGGAATTCGTTTACTCGTTTTTCCGGTTGTTCCACTGCTAAGTGCGAAATACGAGGGTTTACCCGGCCAGGTTATATCTTCAAGCCCATCAATAACCCGATCCCACCAATCGCGCCTCATTTTATTGTAGTCATGAAAAGGAATTGCTTCGGCGTAGGCTTGCTCTAGTGTATCAGAATTCAGGATTTTTTTAAATCCGTAGTACTTTCCGAAGGCAGTATCTTTAGCAGTTTCCAAAAGATTTTTTAAAACCTTTTTTTGTTCTTCAACCGGAGAACTTTCCGAAGAAAAAGAATCACTTAAATCAATTGCTCTTTTAATTATTGAACCTAATATCGCCATGGTATATGTCTAAAAACTTAAAATTAGCTAAATGAAAACATGATAGAACTCCCTTTAAACTAAGTTTAACTTTTTTCTTAAACTCTTCTCTTTATAGTACCTTTGTATTCTATGAACCATCCAGATTCTATACGTTTAAACAAGGCTATTAGTGATAGCGGTTTTTGCTCTAGACGCAAAGCCGATACCTTAATTGAAAAGGGACGAGTTACTGTTAATGGGGAAGTCATGACTTTAGGTGACAGGGCAATGCCGGGCGATGAAATTAGAGTAGATGGTAAACTAATTACTCAAAATGACAACCTTGTTTATATCGCATTAAACAAACCTGTTGGTATTACTTGTACTACAGACCAGCGTGTAGAGGGGAATGTTGTAGATTTTATTGGTCATAAAGAGCGGATATTCCATGTGGGAAGATTAGATAAGCCCAGCGAGGGACTACTTCTTATGACTAACGACGGGGATATTGTAAATAAGATCCTTAGGGCCGGAAACAGGCATGAGAAAGAATATATCGTAACTGTTGACAGGCCTGTAACAGATGATTTTATACATAAAATGGGTAATGGAGTACCTCTTCATGAATTAGAGACCACCACTAAAAAATGTAAAGTTGAGCGCGTAAGTAGATTTGTATTCAGAATAATTTTGGTGCAAGGTCTCAACAGACAAATTAGAAGAATGTGTGACTATCTTGAATATGATGTCGTTGCCTTGAAGCGTGTTCGAATTATGAATATTACGTTAGGGGATCTGGCTATTGGTCAGTGGCGTGATCTTACTTCTGAAGAACTAAAAAGCTTAAGAGCAGCAGTAGAGACTTCAGATAATGCACCTGAGGCATTAAAAAGAGAACGTACTCGTGGAAGGAGAAGAGATAGATAAGAAAAAATAAACCACACGCCGATTGAGTAACGTGTGGCTCTTTTCAACTAACTAACCAAATTAAATTTCAATTATGAAATTTCTCAACCATTCTCTTCAAATGTTGCTTTATTATTGGGGATAGCATGTAGCAAATTCTGCATAATACGCAACAAAATAAAAATTGAGGGAATTATATTTCAATTTATGATGAACCTATAATAACCCTACAAAATTCGTAAAACTTTATTGATAATTGTGAGTTGTTGGAGGCAAATTTAGGAGTCAATTTCATCATTTGACCGAAGTTTAACTTCACTTTAACGAAAAGGTATTTGTAAAAACCTCATAATGAAAATTTTAGCATCTACTTGAAGCTCCGGAGGTGTTATCGAGTTGTGGTTTTTAAAAAGGTAAAACTCTTCATGAGAGTAATACAAGGATTTTTGTTTTATGATATAATTATAATTGTAGAAATAAAATATCAATATCTTTAAGTTTGAATTCAATAAAAGCTACTTGAAAAATCTTTACTTTAAAATTTTAACCTTTCTAAATGTTGTAAAGAGCAACATTATCTTCTACCCTGCCCTCCTGGCGCTGCTTGGATTTGGTTTGGCCTTTCTAATGTTATTTCTGGAGGAAAAAGGTATTTCTACAAAGTTAATTGAAATCTTACCTCAACTTGTAATTGAAAATGGAGATACCGCTCTAACTATTTTAAGTGTTTGTATTGGCGGACTTATCTCACTTATGGTTTTTAGTTTTTCGATGGTGATGTTATTGCTTAGTCAGGCTTCGAGTAATTTTTCACCAAGGTTGCTTCCGGGTTTGATTTCGGATAAAAGACATCAATTTATTCTAGGAATTTACCTCGCCACCATACTCTATAATATATTTATCCTATTTGCTATAGAACCATCCAGTGAGAAATATTCGTTACCCGGTCTCTCGGTTTTACTAGGTATATCATTTACAATTGTATGCTTAATTGCTTTCATATACTTTATCCACAACATGTCTCAAAGCATCCAGATCAATAATATTTTGGATTCAATTTACGATGTGGCAAAACAACGTTTGCAACTAAATATTGACAATGAAGCAAAAAGCACGCTTGATGCACAGTTTCCGGACACTGACAATTGGAAAGTTTCAAAATCGATTATAAGCGGATACTTTCAGAACGTAGCGTTGGAAAATATTGGTAAGATATGTAAAGAACAAGAGCTTAAGATCTATATTACTGTACCACAAGGACTTTACGTCTTAAAAAACACTTGTTTTATTAAATCGGATAAAAAACTTGAGAAAAAAACTCTGGATGATATTTATTCAAATATTAGTTTTTCGAGAGGCGAGTTAATTTCCGACAACTATATATTGGCTTTTAAACAAATAACCGAAATTGCCGTAAAAGCGATGTCGCCCGGTGTTAACGACCCTGGAACAGCTATAAATGCTATCGATTATCTCACCGAATTATTTGCGCTGAGAATGCAAAAGCGAGACCATCAATATTATGTAAATGACCAAAACTTACTCATTAAGATCGCAACTATCGATTTTAGTGAGTTACTTTATAACGTCATGGCTTCTTTGCGCACCTATTGCAAGCACGACCCTATAATTGTCCAAAAATTAATATGGATGTTGCAGCACTTGCTTAACTGTTCGGCTGCAAATGCAAAATACAAGGAATCTATCTCTAAAGAGGCCAAGACACTTATAAACGAAGCTTTAAGTGCCCTAAATTCTGAAAGGGATAGCGAGGTTTTAGAGGCTCTAAGAGGAAACTTTTAGTTATAATAGGTTTGGAAGATCTTTATGATCTCGTCACTGGGAATAATCTTATCTTCGTATTCCTCCATTCTAATAAGCATTTGATCTATGACACCGGGCCGAATCCCCATTTTTAGTCCATAATTTCGAACTGCGATAACCTCTTTTTCATGAGTTTCACGGTCAACATTCATTAAAAGAACTAATTGGTAGAAATGTGTAATGCGTTCAAGCTCAGTAAACAGCGTTTTAGACGGGTGTGGGTCTTTAAAGAGTTCGTCCACTTCATTTTTAGACATATTCATCCTATCGGCTAGTCGTAAAATAAATTCGTATTCAGCATCGGTCACTTTTTCATCGGCGTGAGCGAGCATTATTAGATCACTGAGAAGCGCTTTATTTGTCTGTTTATTCATAACGCAATACTAAGAAAAAGTTTGAAAATATAAAATTTCCGAAGAGTTTATAGCATAAAAAAATCCCGGATGATTAGTCCGGGATCAAACAATCTAATATAAAACTTATGGCAATGATACAATTCGCACCGGAACTGTATAAGGCATTCCTTGTTTTACGTTAGTTTGTAGCTTTTGGTAATTAAGTCGGTTCTTAATATACCCTTCAAGCAATTCGTTTTCGGTTTCTACAGATAAGACCACGATCTCGTTCTCCTTGTTAACAACGAAGGCAACCGAGGCTATCATATCTTCATAAACAATAAATTCGGGATTTTCAAGAAATTGTGTGATTTCTTCCGAAGTCGTTGTTGGTTCTTTTTCTACGCTTACTGCTGCAGTAGAAACACTGGTTCCAATTAGCAACCCAATGGCTGCAAACATTACACTTAGTTTTTTCATAACTGTTCGATTTAAAAGATTGATATATCTAATAGACTATCAAAAGGATTGAAGTGTTACTAAATATCTGATTTTTAACGTTATATTAACGCAACCTTAATATTTTTAACTAAAAAAGTCTCGCTCACAGAAACCTGAGAACGAGACTTTTCAGAAGGAAAACTTCTATAACTTAAGACAACACCTGCTGTACTTTATCTGCAGCTTCCTGAAACTCAATAGCACTTTGTACATCGAGTCCACTATTATCGATCATTTCTTTTGCAATATCTGCGTTAGTTCCTTGAAGACGAACAATAATAGGTACGTTGATAGTTCCCATGTTGTTATACGCATCAATAATACCTTCGGCAACACGGTCGCAACGAACAATACCTCCAAAGATGTTTACCAGAATAGCTTTAACATTTGGATCGCGTAGAATTAACTTAAATGCTGCTTCCACTCGTTCGGCATCTGCGGTACCTCCAACATCGAGAAAGTTTGCCGGCTCTCCTCCGGCTTGTTTAATTAGATCCATGGTTGCCATTGCCAGTCCGGCACCATTTACCATACAACCTACATTTCCATCAAGATCAACATAATTTAATCCTACTTCCCCGGCTTCCACTTCAATCGGGTTTTCTTCACGTAGATCTCTCATTGCCATATAATCCTTATGTCTAAACAACGCATTATCGTCAATACTTACTTTCGCATCTACCGCGATAATTCTATCATCACTGGTTTTTAATACCGGATTGATCTCGAACAAAGAAGAATCACTATTGGTGTAGGCTTTATATAAAGCACTCACGAATTTAGTCATCTCCTTAAATGCTTTTCCGCTTAAGCCCAAATTGAAGGCTACTCTTCGCGCTTGAAATCCTAATAAACCTGTTGCAGGATCTATTTCTTCTGTAAAAATTAAATGAGGTGTTTCTTCGGCCACTGTTTCGATGTCCATTCCTCCTTCTGTAGAATACATGATCATATTTCGACCGTTAGAACGATTTAAAAGTACGCTCATATAATACTCTTCCGGCTCGCTATCACCCGGATAATAAACATCTTCTGCGACTAATACCTGATGAACTTTCTTACCTTCAGCACTTGTTTGAGGGGTGATAAGGTTCATCCCAATGATATTTCCTGAAAGTTCTTCAACTTCTTTGAGGTTCTTGGCCAATTTAACTCCGCCACCTTTTCCTCTACCACCGGCGTGCACTTGTGCTTTTATTACGTGCCAGCCTGTTCCTGTTTCTTCGGTGAGCTTTTTAGCTGCTTCTACTGCTTCAGCAGGAGTCTGGGCTACAATTCCACGTTGGATCTCAACGCCAAAACTATTTAATATTTCTTTTCCTTGATATTCGTGTAAATTCATAATAGGATCTTAATCGGTTTTAGGAACAGCAAAAATAACAAATGTTCTAGGATTGCACTAATCTTTTTTACAGACCTTTCGCTTATATTATCAATAGTTTGTTTTAGGATTTATTTCTAAAACAAATACTTCAAATTTTATGCTTTTATTAGTGTTCAATTGACTGAGACGTTTTAATTTTGCTCCTTTCATTTTTAAAATCAGAAAATTATGAAGCATCAGGACCTTTTAACCATTGTAGAAGAATTTGACAGTCCGTTATACGTATACGACGCCTCTAAAATTGAAGCGCAATACAAACGCTTAACAAATGCTTTCAAAAAGGTTAAACAGGTAAAATTGAACTATGCTGTAAAGGCATTGTCTAATATCTCGGTGCTAAAATTGCTTGTAAAAATGGGAAGCGGATTAGACACCGTATCAATTCAAGAAGTGAAATTAGGTTTAGAAGCGGGAGCTAAACCCGAAGATATTATTTACACGCCAAATGGGGTATCTATGGAAGAGATAGAGATCGCGGCGAAGCTTGGCGTTCAAATAAACATCGACAATCTTTCTGTTTTAGAACAATTTGGAACTAAGCACCCAAAAATACCCGTATGCATTCGTATTAATCCGCATGTGATGGCAGGTGGAAATACAAATATTTCAGTGGGTCATATAGACAGTAAATTTGGAATTTCCATACATCAAATGCCTCATATTATTCGAATTGTTGAGAATACGAAGATGCATATTAATGGAATTCATATGCATACAGGGAGCGATATTTTAGATATTGATGTTTTCTTATATGCTTCGGAAATATTATTCAAGGCAGCGACCAACTTCAAAGAATTAGATTTTATCGATTTTGGGAGTGGATTTAAAGTGCCTTACAAGACCGGCGATATTGAAACGAATGTAGAAGAATTAGGTGATAAATTGTCTTCCCGATTTAACGAATTTGCAAAAGAATACGGAAGAGAGTTAACCCTGGCTTTTGAGCCGGGAAAATTTCTTGTGAGTGAAGCCGGTAAATTCCTTGTAAAGGTGAATGTTGTAAAACAAACTACATCTACTGTTTTTGCTCAAGTAGACAGTGGTTTTAACCATTTAATTCGCCCTATGCTTTATGGTTCTCAACACGAAATTGAAAATATTTCGAATCCCGACGGAAGAGAGCGATTTTACAGCGTTGTAGGTTATATTTGTGAAACAGATACCTTCGCAAACAACAGAAGAATTTCAGAAATTCGAGAAGGTGATATTCTTTCATTTAGCAATGCAGGTGCCTATTGCTTTAGTATGGCGAGTAATTATAATTCACGCTACAGACCTGCAGAAGTACTTTGGTACAATAAAAAAGCACATTTGATTAGAAAAAGGGAAACGTTCGATGACATTCTCAAAAATCAAGTACCCATAGAAATTTAGTCCGATCCATAAAATGAACTTAGATTTTTCCGAAGAATATATTCTCGAGAATGAAATTGTAAGGTTGAGTCCGTTGACCACCAAAAATTTTTCACATCTATCTTCATTTTCTATCAACGAACCCAACTTGTGGACTTACTCTTTAATTAGCGCAAGTGGTTTAATAAATTTAAAGAAGTACATAGAGGTCGCATTACAAGGGCGCAGCGATAATCACAGTTACCCGTTTGTGGTATTCGATAAGAGATCGAATAAATTTGCAGGGACTACCCGTTTTTACGATTATCAACCTCAGCATAAAACGGTACAATTAGGGTACACTTGGTACGGAAAAGAATTTCAGGGTACCGGCTTAAACAAGAATTGTAAATTGCTAATGTTAGAATTTGCTTTTGAAAAGCTCGATCTTAAGCGTGTAGAATTTAGAGCCGATGCGAAAAATGCGCAAAGTATTGCAGCAATGAAAAGTATTGGATGTATTGTAGAAGGAATACTTCGGAATAATTGTGGCGGACCTACCCGAAGACGAGACAGCATTGTTCTTAGTATCTTAAAAAACGAATGGTTTGAAGGTGTAAAACAATCACTTCTGAAGAAAACTCAACAGCATTAATCATTTTTTTTAGATTTATCAGGAGATCTTTTGTTGTTTTTAGGGGGCATAGGACCTCTAAGATGAATTACCAAACCGTTTAAAAAATTACGTAAGATCTGATCGCCACATTCTACGTATTTAGGATGACTTTCATGCCTAAAAAAGGCTCCAAGTTCACTTTTTGAGACTTTAAAATCTACTAGTTCTAATATTTTCACGATATCATCATCACGGAGTTTGTGGGCGACACGCAGTTTTTTAAAGATATCATTGTTAGATAAAGCCATGATTTTTATTTGAGTCAAAGGTACATCGATTTTTACGAATATGGCTAATTTAGGGGACTTTCGGAACTAAAGCAAGAATTCTAGCTCACAGACTTTAAGATATTAAAAATCAATAATTTAAAAATATATGGTATAAACACATTTTTTATCCAAATAAAGACTACCTTCGCAACTTATATAAATTTTTAATTATTAGTAATGAACAAAGGAACAGTAAAATTCTTCAACGACACCAAAGGATTTGGTTTTATCACTGAAGAAGGAACCAACAAAGAACATTTTGTACACATCTCTGGATTAATCGACGAAGTTCGTGAAGGAGACGAGGTAGAATTTGACCTAACTGAAGGAAAAAAAGGATTGAACGCCGTAAACGTAAAAGTTTTATAATATACGCTTTAACTTTTTTAAATGCAGAAGCCTCCCGTTTTACGGGAGGCTTTTTTTTTATACTAAAACACTAACAACTAACACTTTAATTAAATTATTAAGTACCTTTAAGATCAAATCTTAAAGTTTATGGAAAATTTTGATTGGACGCAGTTCACCCAAAAAATACCTGTAAAGGCTTCTATGGAGCAACTCTATAAAGCATGGACTATTCCTAAAGAAATTGAGCGCTGGTTTTTAAGCGATGCGGGTTTTTCTTCTAAAGAAGGTAATACAATAAACAAAAATGAAGCTATTAAAAGCGGATATTCATATACGTGGCAATGGTTTCTTTGGGACGGAACCGAAGAGGGAATTATAAAAAATGTAAACGGAAGGGATCATATTCAGTTTACGTTTGCCGGTGATTGTATAGTAGATGTGAATTTAGAACCTTATCACGATGGAATTATCGTTTCGCTAAAACAATCGAACATTCCTCTCGATGAAAAATCGAAACTCGATGTCCGTTTAGGGTGCCATAACGGCTGGGCATTTTATATGGTGAACCTTAAATCTGTTTACGAAGGTGGGTTAGACCTTAGAAATAAAGACACAAGGTTAAAGGCGATGCTTAATTCGTAGCTTTAAATATTCGGAGTAATAATATCGAAAAATTACCTGTAAAATGGCAAAATATGATACAATTGGAAAGACCTATAATAAAACCAGAAAGGCCGATCCGTATCTTTTAAACCGACTCTATAAAAATCTAGATCCACAAGAAAATAGCAGGTATTTAGATATTGGCTGCGGAAGCGGCAACTATACCAATAAATTGTATGAACTAGGGGTTAATATCATGGGGATAGATCCGTCTCAGGAAATGCTTACGAAGGCCAAACTGAAAAATCCGAAAATTGACTATCGTTTAGGTGTTGCCGAAAACATTGATCTTCCGAATAGTTCCTTAGCCGGGGTCACAGCATTTCTAACTATCCATCATTGGAAAGATCTGGAAAAGGGATTTCAGGAAATAGGCAGGGTTTTAAAGCCGGGTGGCCGTTTCGTAATTTTTCACTCCACGCCCAGGCAGATGGAAAGTTATTGGTTAAACTCCTATTTTCCTAATATGATGAAGAACTCTATGCGCTTAATGCCTACAATGCACGACCTTGAAAAGCTTTCAACTTGGCTCATCTAGCTCTGCAAAGAACCGAAAACTACTATGTAATGAACGATCTTCAAGACCTCTTCCTGCAATGTGGTAAGAACGATCCGGAAATTTATTTCAACCCGGAAATAAGAGCAGGAATATCGTCGTTTGCTGCTGTCGCCAATGAAGAAGAGGTGGATCTAGGTCTAAAAAAGCTTCGAAGTGACCTCGATACCGATAATTTCAGAACTACTTTTGAAAACTACAACGATAGCCTTGGCGATTATTTATTTATAATCGCGGAAAAAGCATAGCGCTCAACACTTTATACTTTAAGCTTCGCCAAATCTCAGTTTTAACAATTGTTAAGATTTTCTGTTTAAATAATATGGGTTTAAATTGTATCTTTAAAATACTATAATTATCATACTTATACTCATGAAACCTTATTTTAAATTTCTCGTTTTGCTTTTCACCCTTGTTATTATGATCTCTTGTAAGAACAAAGAGAAAAAAGATGACAAAGTTGAAGATGTTTCAGAAAAAGTTGAGAAAAATAAAAGTTCATCTAAGAAAAAAAGTAATTCCGAAGTAAAGAATAATAAAGGCTTTGAGGAAAAGGGAGATAAGTTCGCACAGTATATGAATGATGAAATGGAAAGTTATACGATCCTTCCTGAAGCCTTATGGCTACAACCGGAATTTGTTACCGATATCAATAATACCGAAGGGATCAAAGAGAAAATATCGTATCCTAAAAGTGTATCGATCGAGGGCGATTTTAATGGTGATGGTTTTACAGACCATGCTGCGTTTATGCAGGACCAGGATGACAAAGTTTACTTAATGAGCTTCCATCAAACCGAAGAAGGTTTTGATAGATTCGTTTTAATGGAAGAAGAAAAAATAAGTGAATGCTGCTTGGCAAGAGGAATTTCTATTACACCTCCAGGAATTTATTTCGAAAAGGATAGTAAAAAGGAAAATGTTGTAAAGAGCGATGGAATCATCTATAACTTTTATGCGAATTCAAAGTACATATGGTACTTTAATGGTAAAGGTTATATTCAATTTCAAATTGAAGAATAAACTATAGCTCCGAAACCTGCTTCTTAGCTAAATTAAATTCTGAAACCATTTCCTCAACGATCTGTGCAGCCGGTTTAATGTCATGAATTAAGCCCGCTATCTGACCAATTTCCAATTCGCCATCCTCTAGATCTCCTTCAAACATTCCACGCTTCGCCCTCGCACGACCCAGAAGTTCTTTTAATTGTTCTTTGGTTGGATTTGTAGTATAGAGCTCCATTACTTGGCTAAAAAATTTGTTTTTCAACATCCTTACCGGAGCCAGCTCCTTAAGTGTAAGCAAGGTGTCGCCTTCCTTAGCATCAACAACCATTTGTTTAAATGCTATGTGGGATGAGGATTCTTCGGAAGCAACAAACCTGCTCCCCACTTGTACTCCATCGGCACCAAGAACCATAGCTGCCAACATACCACGACCATTTGCTATTCCGCCGGCGGCAATAAGCGGAATGTCAAGTTGTTCCTTTACCATGGGTATTAAGGTAAAAGTGGTCGTTTCTTCTCTTCCGTTGTGACCTCCGGCTTCAAAACCCTCGGCAACTACCGCATCCACTCCGGCTTCCTGAGCTTTTAGAGCAAACTTCACACTACTAACCACATGAACCACAGTTATCCCGTGTTCTTTTAAACGCGCTGTATGAGTTTTTGGGTTTCCCGCCGAGGTAAAGACGATCTTTACTCCTTCCGAAATTATTATTTCAATAATCTCTTCAATGTTAGGGTATAACATCGGTACGTTCACGCCAAAGGGTTTATTCGTAGCCTTTTTACACTTAATGATGTGCTCCTTTAAAACATCGGGATACATAGACCCTGCACCTAACAGCCCTAAACCTCCGGCGTTACTCACAGCACTTGCCAATCGCCAACCGCTGTTCCAGATCATTCCGGCTTGAATTATTGGATATTTAATATCGAAGAGTTCTGTAATTCTGTTTGTCACTATTTTATTATTAATTTGAAGCTATTCGTTTTATTATCTGAAGATACCTGCGCGATGTACATACCGCTTACCAAATGAGAAAGATTTAACTTATTATTGGAAGCAGACACAAGCGCCTCATAAACTTTAGACCCCAGAACATTGTAAATTTCAATTTTAGCATTCGTTATACCTTCAGGAAACGAAATATTCAAATCTGAAACTACCGGGTTTGGGTAAATCGCGAATTCTTCCTCCAAGAGTCGATCTTCGATCGTTAATAGTATAAGTGCATTATAGGCTGCTTCAAAATTAGGAATCCCATAGCCCATTTCATCGGTTGGATTGTTGTACAAATGTGCCGATTCCCTAACTATTTGCATTAACTGTCCATTGGTTGTTTGCGGTCTGGCTTCCCAAAGTGACGTTATAGCACCCGCCAAAATGGGTGAACTAAAAGAAGTACCGTTGTTAAATGTTACAAAACCAAATTCATCAACAACTGCTGCATCTCTTCCCTGCGCCATCACATCGGGTTTAATTCTACCATCAACTGTTGGCCCTATGGAACTAAAAGAAGCATATTCACCATCTGAATCTACAGCTCCTATAGTCAACATTCCCGGAGAGTCTCCCGGTGTACCCACATAAGTAAATCCGCCACCATCATTTCCTGCCGAAGTAACCAACAACATTCCCTTATCGAAAGCGTGATTAGCCCCTCGAGCTCCAATTGTTGTTTGTCCGTCAAGATCCTGATAACTATGGTCATAACTAGGATTGTCGTAATCCTGATAACCCAAAGACGTATTAACTACATCTACCCCCAAACTATCCGCACGTTCTAATGCCTCAACCCACCAGGCCTCTTCAACAGGGTTCTCGGTTGGTGCATATTCGGTTCTAAAAAGATAAAAAGAAGCGTTTGGAGCCGTTCCTACAAATTGATTTTCGAGGTATGCTGCAATATCACTGTATGTTTTGGCACCATGTGATCCCGTTCCATCGACATTTACTTGTCTTTCGGCAAAATCGTAAGTTCCTAAAAGTCGGCCATCCATATTTATTTCCGAAAAAGCCGGATTCGTAGTCACATTAGGAAAACCACTATCCATCACTGCCACTACCATGCCTTCACCTGTAAAATCTGATTCGTGTAAAAAATCTACCGCAAGCATTTCGGTCTGATTTGCAGCGGCGCCGTAATTATACTCGATTCGACTCTGCTCCTCTTCAATGATAAATTTATTAGAGGTCAAGGTCGTGGTGGGAGCAAAATTTAAACTCTTATCCATAAATTCGACTTCAGTAACAAAGGGAAGGTTTTCCAGATTCTGAATATTAGACTGTGTACCTCTTACATAAACACAGTTCATCCATTTCGATTTAGCATGCACTGAGATGCCCGAAGTATTTTTTAATTTAGTAATGTAATTTTCGTTTACCGGAACGTCTCTTTCATCAATTGGAGTTCCATGCAAGGCTTTTCTGTCTAATGCATCCTGAGTTAAAATACTAATCGGATTTGCGATTGAAGCAGCTACGTTCTCCTTATCTAATAAAAAAACCAGAGCGTCCTGCTGCGCATATAAAAATGGAGTAACCAATAGTGCTACAAAGAATAATAATTTTTTCATAATAATTTTTTTTAGGAAATTACCCCACTACCTATCAATTCCTCACCTAAGTGCCAAGCGACGAATTGTCCCTCCGAAATTGCAGATTGCGGTTCATCAAATATAACATAAAGTCCCGAATGGGTGCGATGTAACATAGCTTTTTGCAGGGGCTGTCTGTATCTAATTCTCGCCATGACTTCTAAAGTTTCATCAACTCCTATCGCCAGATCCTCACGCACCCAATGAATCTCTTCCGCTTTAACAAATAGACCTCTTCGATACAAACCGGGATGATCTTTCCCCTGACCGGTATAAATTACATTCTCTTTTACATTCGTATCGATCACGAATAAGGGTTCCGGAGTTCCACCTACCGCCAAACCTTTTCGCTGCCCTTTGGTAAAGTAATGTGCTCCCTCGTGTTTTCCAACTTTTCTTCCATCGGAAACCGAATACTGCTTTTTGGTTGAGAGATACTTCAGTTTTTCTTCTTCGGAATTAAATATAGGTGTAGTTTCATTATATCCCGAATAATTTGAAGATATCTCAACTATCATCCCTTCTTTTGGCGCTATTTGCTGCTGAAGAAACTCGGGTAATCTCACTTTGCCAATAAAACACAACCCCTGGGAGTCGCGTTTTTCGGCTGTGATCAACCTCTGTTCTGAAGCTATTTTACGAACCTCAGATTTCAGTAACTCACCAATGGGAAATAGTGTTTTCGCCAATTGCTCCTGAGACAACTGACATAAAAAATAAGATTGATCCTTATTAGGATCTTTACCTGAAAGTAATTGGTACACCTCCTGATCTTGTCCCTCAGCATTGAGTACAGTGGCAATTCCCTTTCTGCAGTAGTGCCCGGTAGCGACAAAATCTGCACCGAGTTCCAATGCAATTTTCATAAAGACATCGAACTTTATTTCTCGATTGCATAAAACATCAGGGTTCGGGGTTCTCCCCATTTCATACTCATGAAACATATAATCAACGATACGCTCTTTGTACTCAACGCTAAGATCTACTGTTTGAAAAGGTATTCCCAGTTTATCCGCAACCAGCATAGCATCATTGCTATCTTCTAACCACGGACATTCCTTAGAGATAGTAACTGAATCATCATGCCAATTTTTCATAAAAAGTCCAATTACATCGTAACCCTGCTCTTTTAAAAGATAGGCTGCGACGCTGGAATCTACTCCTCCGCTTAAACCAACTACGACTCTTTGTTTTTTCATAATAAGGGTACAAAATTACAACAAAATAGCACCAATAAAAAAATTCCAAAACCCTGTTAAAAGACCTTGGAATTTATTAATAGGCTTAAAAAATAAACTTAATTCTTTATAGGTTCCAAGGGTTTCGGGTAGACTTCTTCTAGCTCCACCTTTCCGTTTTTATAGTATTTCCAGAGTCCGTCCTTTTTATCATCCTTATACTGCCCTTCAATACTCACATTTCCGTTTCCGTCGTAGTAAGTTGCCGGACCTTGCAAAACATTGTTTCTATAATTCAATTTTCTAAGTAGAACACCTTTAGGCGAATAGTAATTGCTTACTCCATCGATTACACCATTTTTATAGGGGACTTCTTCTGCAACGGTACCTTCAGGGTAATAGGTTGTTTTCATTCCATCAAGAACACCATTCGTGTAATACTCTTTAGTCATTACATCATTAGATTTCTTCTGAAAGTAAAGCCATTCCCCAATTCGGTTTTTACCATCCATTTTACCTTCACTAACCAATTTACCCCTGATGGTATAGTATTTCACTACCGAAATATTATTGTTCTTATTAAATTCTTTTACTGCAGTAGGTTGATCTTTACACTCTTCGCAGTAAAATTTAAAAGTCCCTACTTCTTTACCGTGTTCAAAAGTACCTTCATAGCGAATTTGTTGTGTTCCGGGGTACATTTTTTTCCATACCCCATGACGTGTTCCCTGCGCATCCAATTGATTAATATCAGATTGCGCTATACTCGCGATTGGATAGAAGATCATTCCGAAGAAAATCAAAAAAATAAATTTCATTGACAGAAGTTTAATTATAAAAGATAAACGTAAAAATTGCAGTTCTATTGAGTATCACAATTTTCAAAAAGGATGCCATAAAGACTTGAATCTGTACTTTACTTCTTTCCTGCTTTCTTCTGTTGCTCGGCTTGTTCCATCATTTCGGCCATTTTCTTCTGAAACTTATTCTGCTTTTTCGGCTTTTTCTTATTCTCCTGGATCTTCGCATGAATTTTATCTTCATCAAGAATAAAATTCTTGATCACTAACATGATCCCTATCGTTATTAAGTTCGACACAAAATAATACAACGATAGTCCACTAGCGTAGTTGTTGAAGAATACTAACATGAACAAGGGTGATAAATACATGATAAACTTCATGTTCGGCATTCCGGGCTGCTGTTGTGCCTGCATAGTTTGACCTGTAGTCATCATCATATAAACAAAGATCGCAATAGAAGCCAAAATAGGGAATAAACTAACATGGTCTCCATAAAACGGAATATGAAACGGCAGCTCGGCTATCGTATCATAACTGGAAAGATCGTCTGCCCATAAAAAACTTTTCTGCCTTAGATCGAAAGCCGTTGGGAAGAAGGTAAACAAGGCATAAAACACCGGAATCTGCAAGAGTGCGGGGAGACAACCCTTTAACGGACTCGCCCCGGCAATATTCTGCAATTTCATGGTTTCCTGCTGAATCTTCATCTTGTTATCACCATATTTCTCACGAATCGCATCAATTTCCGGCTTTAACACCTTCATTTTAGCCTGAGAAACGTATTGTTTGTACTGCACCGGTGACAATGCTAACTTTATAAGAATAGTTAATACGATGATCGCAATTCCGGCAGGTAAGAATCCACTTAACAATCCAAACAAAGGAATAATTATGTATTTGTTGATCGCACCAAAAATCCCCCAACCTAAAGGCATGGCTTCGTCAAGATTACGGTCGTATTTTTTAAAGATCTGGTAATCTGTTGGACCGTAATACATATTCATATCATAAGCCAGAGCACCACCCTTTGGCTCTAAAAGCATTTTGGCTCCATATTGCTTGGTGTAAACTGTATCTATTTCTTCGTCTTCAACAAGATCTATAGACGATAATGTAACCTCTTTAAAAGGAGTTTCGGTCAATAGCATTGAACTAAAGAAATGCTGTCGGAAATTCATCCAACTCACATCTTTTTCAACCTCGTCATCTTCACCGGTGGGAGATAATTTAGAGTGTTTATCCTCTTCATATTCGTAAGTTAATCTCGAATATCTGTTCTCATAAGTGATACTCTTTGCATGACGATACCCTTTGAGTTTCCAATCCAGATACATTGGCTGAGAAGTATTTATCACACCGTCTAAACCTTGTGATCTCACACTAAAATCTAGCATATATTCATCTGGTGATAGCTCATATCGATATTCAATAAAAGTATCTGCAGAAGTCTTTAAGCGCATTGTCAATACGCTATTATCGCCATTTTGAGTTAAAGAAGGCTCAAAGAAAAGATCTTGTGTATTTAAGAGTCGGTTTTCTGATGAAAACTGAAGATTTAAACTTGAATTTCCATCCTTAATAAGATATACCGGAATAGAATCGTAGGTACTGTGTTCTTTTAATCGCGCTTCGGAAATATACCCACCTTTATTGCTTACGGTTAGAGACAAGACGTTATTCTCGATCACCGTTGTGTTGTCGGTAGCTGAAGGCAAAGTGCCAGAATATGCAAACGATCCCAAACGATTTTTCAACTTCTCATAGGCTAGAGAGTCACCGGGGTTTGCATTTGCCAATTCCTGTGTTGCTTTGGTTAAAGGAACATCGTTTTGCTTAGTTTGATCAGCAACTTCCGCTTCTTTTGCGGCAGCTTCGGTTTTCGCTTTTTCCGCCTGAATTTCTTCTTCGGTAGGTTTATTCAGATAAAGCATCCAAATTAATATACCTCCTATTAAAACAAACCCAATGAGTGAGTTTACATCAAATTTTTTTTCTTCCATGCTCGTTCCCAAATTGCTTTGGGGTCTATTTAAATCGTTTTTATCTCTATACTTTCTGTTATTCCGAAAAAACTCAAAAAGTAATATTCTAATTTCTTAAATGCATCTTACCAATAATCCCGCCCCTTTTATAACTTCCGTCATATTGTCGTATTACCCGTTTTTAGCATGTTCGCCGGCGGCCTTTACAAAAGCAACGAATAATGGGTGAGGATTAGCAACCGTACTTTTGTATTCGGGATGGTATTGAACACCTACAAACCAAGGGTGTGAAGGGATTTCAATAATTTCAACCAAACCTGTCTCGGGATTAGTACCAGTAGCCTCCATACCTGCTTTTTCCAGCTGGGCTTTAAACATATTATTGTACTCATAACGATGACGATGACGTTCATTAATAAGTTTAGTACCATAGATCTTATTGACCAGACTATCTTCTTTCAATTCACATTTCCATGACCCCAAACGCATTGTCCCTCCCTTATTTGTAATGTTTTTCTGCTCCTCCATTAAATTGATCACCGGATTTGGAGTATCGGCATCCATTTCTATCGAGTTCGCATCCTTTATCCCAAGAACGTTTCTTGCATATTCAATAACCGCCATTTGCATTCCCAGACATATTCCCAGAAACGGCAAATTATTTTCTCTGGCATACTTCACCGCAGCAACTTTACCTTCAATACCACGTTCCCCAAATCCCGGTGCGACTAAAACTCCATCTAAACCAGAAAGTTTTTTCTCAACCGACTTTTCATCGAGATATTCAGAATGAATTGATTCAATCTTAACTTTTACTTCATTGGCCGCTCCAGCGTGAATAAATGACTCTAAGATAGATTTATAGCTATCCTGAAGCTCTACATACTTACCAATTAAGCCGATAGTAACTTCACTTTTTGGGTTTTTATGGCGTTGTAAGAATTGGTTCCAACGCTCCAAATCCGGCTCCTTTGGGTTTTTTAAATTTAATTTCTGAAGTGTTACTGTGTCCAAACCTTCCTCCAGCATCATATTTGGCACATCGTAAATAGTTGATGCATCAATAGATTGAATAACTGCATCTTGTTTAACATTGCAAAACAGTGCTAATTTTCTGCGAAGGTCGCTGGAAAGCTCATGTTCGGTTCTACAAACCAGAATATCTGCTCGTATTCCGCTTTCCATTAGGGTCTTTACTGAATGCTGAGTGGGTTTTGTCTTTAATTCTCCTGCGGCCGAAAGATATGGAACCAGTGTTAAGTGGATTACAAGCGCATTGTCATCGCCCATTTCCCATTTTAATTGTCGGACAGACTCTATATATGGCAGTGACTCAATATCTCCTACGGTTCCGCCAATTTCTGTTATGATTATATCGTAATCGCCGGTTTTACCAAGCAATTGAATTCGCTCTTTTATTTCGTTAGTAATATGCGGAATTACCTGTACAGTTTTCCCTAAGAATTCTCCTCGACGCTCTTTTTCAATAACACTTTGGTAAATACGTCCCGTAGTCACATTATTGGCCTGTGAAGTTTTTACATTTAAAAAACGCTCATAATGCCCCAAATCCAGGTCGGTTTCTGCCCCGTCGTCGGTTACATAACATTCTCCGTGTTCATAAGGGTTTAAGGTTCCCGGGTCCACATTTATATAGGGATCTAATTTCTGAATGGTAACACGATATCCTCTGGCCTGTAGTAATTTAGCCAGCGATGCCGCAATAATTCCCTTTCCTAAAGATGATGAAACCCCGCCCGTAACGAAGATGTATTTTGTAGTGCTCATGAATACCGAAACTATATTAACTATACGGGATGCAAAGGTAGGGGATTTATTGCGGAAGGCAATACAGAAAGTTCAATATTCAATGATTGAATCGGGAAGCCGGTTGAAGGGTCGGAAATTTAAAATAGGAAGCGCGGGGCTGTAAGTTGGAAACAGGTTATTCAATGAGGTAAAGTAGACCTTGGTCTTTAGTCTTAAGTCTTCAATCAAATAGTCGATTTCGCGGTTTCTTTTCAATTAGAGGCCTAATGAGATGCTCCAGACCATTGACCTTTATCTCGTCCATCTCCCGCATCATATTTCCTAATTTCCCTTCCGGAAACCCTTTTTGCTTAAACCAGGTATAATAAGCTTCGGGTATATTTATAAGTAGTTGATCCTTGTACTTACCAAAAGGCATTCTATAGTTGGCAAGTTTAATTAGGTGCTCGGCATTTGGAGTACCTTGGTCGCTATCTCCATTGCTCATACAATTCCAGCTGCTCGGCGATATACTTGCGCCATTTGTATTCGTTTTCAAGGATCTTAGAGTGGTCTGTTTCGTCGTCGAACTTATTTTGAGTTGCTCTACGCTCCATTTCGTTTCCTTCGTAAATTTGTTCAATTTCCTCTTTCAGATTCTCCGAAAAGTTTGCTTCGGAAAGTTTTTTCCGTAGAATACGGGCATACAACTCTGAAATATCAAAATGTGCCTGTTCATGCTTCAGAATATATTCTGAAACCAGATCGGGTTTGTACCAAGAAAGCTTCGGATAGAAATTACTCTTTACCGTATATTCCAGATTTCGTTTACCGTTTTTTTCAGAATAAGAAAAAGAAAAAGAGATCCCAGAATTCGTACTGGCCACATAGTCTGCAGCACCTTGCGGGTGGCCTTGAAAATCTGCCCAGGTTAGTCGTTTAGACTCATTCCATTCAATTTTTACATTGTCGTTTTCCGAAGAAAAGAAAGTAAAGAATAATATGATAATAGTTCCAATTAATTTCATTGCATGTATAAACGCAAAAAAGTTGAAATTATTGGAATTTTTGATTTCGCAACGCGAGAAATTCGATAAAACTCTAAGTTAACCCCAGTTATATGCGATCTTTTTCTCAATATCTGGGTGAAGACTATGATGCACAGGACAAGTATTTCCGGTATTTTCGAGAATTTTTTTATGCTTTTCTGAAATATGGGACGGAAGGTCTATTTCGATCTCAATTTTACTAATTCGACGTGGATTACTCGCCATGGTTTTTGTTACTATTGCAACCGAACCTTCTAATTTTACATCTAAGTCGTGAGCTTTTATCCCCATCACGGTGAGCATACAATTTGCCAGACCGGTGGCGACCGTATCTGTAGGAGAGAAAGCCTCCCCTTTCCCATTATTATCGGTTGGCGCGTCCGTCACAAAAGTACTTCCCGATTTTAGATGTTCACACTCGGTACGAAGGTCACCTAGATACGTTACTTTTGATGTGCTCATTCTACGACTTCAAACTGGAGGTTATTCATATACTTTATGATATACAAAGCATTGTTTTGATATCCGGAAAACATTTGTTTCGAATAGTGAAATTTATTTTCAATGTATTCGGTTTCGAAATCTCCTTCGGAAGCCTCATAGATATCATCCGCACTCGCCAAACGAAGTAAGACATCGTAAGTAATATCAAAGCCTCTTACTGCATATCTATTAGGAAGCACACCGTATTTATTTTTATAACTTACCAAGAACGGATGCTTCTCTTTATAATCATAGCTTTTATTTACAGAAGGGAACGTAAAGTTAAGTTTTGCAAGGTGCAAATTCGAAACATCGTGATAATCGTAAGAGTTGTTCTTATCTAAAGTAAACAGTCGAAGTTGATGGTCTGCCGGCATTCCGTTGAGCAATCCAATAACATTACTTAAGATCACGGGATCCCCGGTTTCAAGGATCACCCAATTTTCTTTTCCTGCTTCTATCTTCTGTGCAATATCCACTTCATATAAAAAACCTTTTTCTCTGGGCACTAAAGTTTTTATTCCCGGGATCGCAGCAACGATCGCAGCTTTTTGAGCACGGCGTTTGTCGTCTGAGATCAGGATCATATTCTTCCCGGTGTGATGCTCTTTTATATAGTTGAGCATTGCCTTCTCCAACATCTCATCTGTAGGCAGGGTTTGAAAGAAATTAGTATACGACTTCATCTCACGGTTACTAAGAGGAGAAAAAACCGGAGTTTTATTATCCTTTAGCAAGGCAGCGGCTTTTTGCACATTCTTCTGAAGTAAGGGGCCAATTACCGCATCTACATCTTTGAAGTTTTGTTGAGCAATAATACTCCCTACTTTGGCATCACTTCTTTCGGTATCATAAACATCAATTTCTACCGAAATGCCTTTGTCTTTGGCAAAATCGGCTGCCATTAATACCCCACTGTAAAAATCTAAGGCAATTCTGAGGTAAGCGTCATCTTTAATAAGTTCAGAATTAGATTGTGACGTGTCGTTAACCGCTTTCTTTAAACTAAAAGGCAACATTAACGCGAGATGCTTTTTACTTTTGTTTACAATTCTGTTTTCAAGATCAACCGTAACGGCATTTCCGGTGTTGAGCACCTCGAAATTTTCTTTCGGTATTTTCAGAATCATTCCTTCCTTAAGCCCTTCTTTAGCGTAAGGATTTAAGGCTACGATTTGTTCTTCGGAAAGACCCAGTTTAACTTTTAACCTAAAGAATCCTTCTTTGGGCTGTACTTCATAAAACGAATATTCTTCTTCTATTGTAGCCGAAGATGTTACTTCCTCGTTCGGAACATTGAGCACAGTGCCTATCTGAAGATTTTCTCCCATCATGGGATTCAACTTTTCTAATTCAGGGATTGAAATTCCGTATTTTCTGGCAATTCCAAATTTAGTTTCCTTAGCAAGTACTGTATGTTTTGCATTGTTCGAGCTACTGTTTTCGTTGGTCGCAGTGATAGTTTTTCCGGTCTCCGGATCTTTAGGAAAAATTGGAATATCAATTTTGTCGCCCTTTTTCAACTGTCTTGAATAGAGATCTTTATTGTACTTTTTAATATCATCGACAGATATATTGTAATGCTGCGAAATACTAAAAAGTGTTTCCTTACGCTTTACCTTATGCTTTTTAAACTTGATATCGGCTTTAGCAACCGATCCTTCTTGAGGTAAAATTAAAATGGAGTTAGTTTTAATCCCGTTCGTAATATCCGGATTTAACGCGTAGATCGCTTCAGTGGTTACGCCGTATTGTTTAGCAATACTGTATACTGTTTCTCCCTCTTTAACGTAATGTGTTTTATACTGCTCCTGAGCAATAGAACCACAGCTAGAAGTAATTACAAGAAGGAAACTTAGATAAACTAATATTTTCATGAATATGAGGTTTATTTACAAGGCCGTAGATTAAAATCTATGCTTTAGTTTTTAGCTATTCCCACTCTATTGTTGCGGGTGGTTTAGAGCTAATGTCATATACTACTCTATTAACGCCTTTTACACGGTTTATTATATGGTTGGATGTTTCCTGCAAAAATTCGTAGGGCAGATTAACCCAATCTGCGGTCATTCCATCGGTAGATTCTACAGCTCTAAGCGCAACCACTTTTTCATATGTACGCTCATCTCCCATGACACCAACACTATTAACCGGCAAGAGTATTGCTCCTGCTTGCCAAACTTTGTCGTAAAGATCCCACTTGCGTAATCCGTTGATAAAAATTGCGTCAACTTCCTGTAAGATACGAACTTTTTCGGCGGTAATGTCTCCGAGAATACGAATTGCCAATCCCGGTCCCGGGAAAGGATGTCTTCCTAGTAATTGAGAGTCAATACCCATTTCTTTTCCAACCCGACGAACCTCATCTTTAAATAACATTCGCAATGGCTCAACAATTTTTAGTTTCATAAAATCGGGTAGCCCACCCACATTATGATGCGATTTAATGGTAACCGAGGGTCCGTTTACCGAAACACTCTCAATAACATCGGGATAAATCGTCCCTTGCGCCAACCAATCTACATCCTTAACCAGATGTGCTTCATCATCGAAAACCTCTATAAATGCGTTACCTATGGCTTTACGCTTGGCTTCAGGATCACTTTCACCTTCTAAAGCTTTCAAAAAGCGAGCCGAAGCATCAACCCCCTTTACGTTTAATCCCATATCTTTGTATTGATCTAATACACTTTCGAACTCATCTTTCCGAAGTAATCCGTTGTTTACAAAAATACAGTACAGGTTCTTTCCAATCGCTTTATGAAGTAAGGTAGCTGCAACGGTGGAATCTACCCCACCACTAAGTCCGAGAACTACTTTATCATTTCCTAATTTATCTTGTAATTCCTGAACGGTTGTATCAACAAATGCGGCGGGAGTCCATGTTTGCTGTACTCCTGCTATATTCACTAAAAAGTTCTCTAACAGTTGTTTTCCGTGTGTTGTGTGATACACCTCGGGATGAAATTGAATAGCGAAAGTTTCCTCTCCTTCAATTTTGTATGCTGCATTGCTAACATCATTTGTACTTGCTAATCTCACTCCATTTTTCGGCAGTTCTGCGATCGTGTCGCTATGACTCATCCATACCTGTGTGTCTTCCGGAATTTTAGAGAACAATCCCTCATGATCGTAGATCTTAGACAATTTTGCACGACCGTATTCACGAATATCGGAAGGAGCCACACTCCCACCATTAAAATGTGCGAGATACTGAGCCCCGTAGCAAACTCCTAATAAAGGCATCGCACCCTTAATTCTTGACAAATCGGGATGCGCGGCATCTTTGGCTCGAACCGAAAGTGGACTACCGGATAGAATTACGGCTTTAAAGGGATCTAAATTTTCTGGAATCTTGTGATAAGGGTGGATTTCGCAGTAAATATTCAATTCACGAACACGTCTTGCAATTAGTTGCGTGTACTGCGATCCAAAATCTAAAATGAGGACGTTGTTTTGCATAGGCAAAAGTAATTTAAAAAAATAAGTTGCATAAAACGTATTTCAAAAAATTTTCAGATTTTTATTAAGATCTGTTCAAATCAGAATAAAACGTTATAACCTTGAATTTTGCGTTAAATCTATGCTAAATATCACGGTGCTTTCAGAAGAAAAAATTCCAATTGTGCTAACTTTAAGTTTATATGATAGCACAGGGAATAATAAACAGTGTATGTAAAAATTTAGAGGACGAATTACCGATTAACGAATCGCTCCCCGAAAATGGATTACTGCATATTGATAAGCTTCTACCATATATCTGTGTTTACAGATTTAAGGAAGATGACCCTTATTTTTCCGGTTTGCTAAAAACACAAGCTTCTTACCTTATTATAAAGGACTCTGTAGATATCTCTAATCTTCTCGAGTGTCTTTCAGAAAAGATCTCCAAAAAACTCAACGCATTTTTAATAATTGAAATGTGGCCGCTAAGAGAAGATCACGAAGCTGAATTTGAAATTTCATGTCCAAAAGAAAAGGCTCCGGCAACGATAAAGGCAATGGTCGATGGAATCGATGAATTAAAAACCCTCTATCCCGAGATATCTGCAAACGTAAAAGATACCGCGATGAGACATCCCTCGCATCTTAAGCCACTTTTGGAAGTTGACGACTCTAAGGAGTCCGGAACTCTAATTCTGGGATTAGCAGTGCCAACTATTTACGAACGCCCGGAAGAAAATGAGATCTTTTCCATTTTCTACCGAAAGTTTGTTTCTAAGCTTTCACTTATTTTAAAACGTACAGTATTCGAGTTCATAAGGGTACAGACGTCCAATCCGTATCAAAATTATTTGATGCTTGGGAAAACTAATATTGACAAGATCACTCTTCAAGCAGATAAGTCGTTGGCCGAAATTAGCGAAGGCATGTCTTTTTTGTTGCGAACCACCCCGGTTAACAGCATCCAACAATGGGAAAAATTTAAGAAGAATAATTACTCCAAAGAACCATCTTTTAACTATCGGCTTATTGCACTCGACCCCGAAATTGAGAAACGAAAACTATACGATATTCCATTAGACATGATAGATGATCCAACGATCGCCTATATTTTACGAGATAAAAGATTAGAAATTGAAAAGCAATTAACAATGCTCGAGGAGCGTGGTACCGACAATTTCAGATTTATTGGTGAAAGTCTTTATGGAGCGGTTGATGAAGATGTATTGAATTATGCCAGGGTCATTTTAAAGCAATTACCTGAGGGAGATGCAATCCACGACAGAGAGAAAATGAATTCTGAAGAATTTGCGGCCCATGCCCAAAGAGAAATCGAATATTACCAACAACATTTCCCCAAACTTAAATTGAAGTCGGAAATTAGAAAAGACGTCGCAGGTATAATGGTTTCAGAAACAACACTACTAATTAGTGATCAACTTTCTATGGATGCAGACCGTTGTGATGCGCTTATACAGCATGAAGTTGCTACTCACATTCTTACCTATTGTAACGGTAAAAAGCAACCTATAAGACAAATGTATACAGGTTTTGCCGGTTATGATCAACTTCAGGAAGGACTTGCAGTATTAGCCGAATACCTGGTTGGCGGCCTAACCAAAAACAGATTACGACTACTTGCCGGACGTGTTTTAGCGGCGCAATCGCTGGTTTCGGGAATTAGTTTTATTGAAACCTTTAACCTGCTTTTTAATCAGCATAATTTTCCGGATAAAACTGCATTCTTTATCACCATGAGGATTTATCGAGGTGGCGGACTCACAAAAGATGCCGTGTATTTAGCCGGATTGTTGCAGGTACTAAATTATATAAAAAAGGGAGGTAAACTTGAGACTTTGTACACAGGAAAGTTTAACACGAATCACGTAAATCTTATTGAAGAGCTCTTACACCGAAACGTTTTAAACGCGCCCGTGCTTCCCAGGTTCTTGGAACGCGAGAATGTTCAGGAACGCCTCGATCTGTTAAAAAGGGGTATAGAACCAACCCAATTACTAAACTAAAAACATACTCATATGAAAATTGCATTTATTATTAACGACCATGATACCGAAAAGCCTAATTTCACGACACCTGCATTAGGTTTTGCTGCTTATAAACGAGAGCACCAAGTGTATTTTATTGGGGTTGGAGAACTCGCCTACGCAAGTGATGGACATCTTTCGGCGCGTTGCAAAACGATAAGCGACAAAAACTTTAAAAATCAGGAGACCTATTTTAAAGCTGTACAAAAAGAAGAATTTACCAGGATCACTTCAGCCGAATTAGATGTATTGTTTCTTCGGAATGACCCATCGGATGAGATCAACGAACGGGAGTGGGCACAAAACGCAGCCTTTATTTTTGGTGAAATTGCCGCCAGAGATAATGTAATAGTCTTAAATCATCCAAGCAGTCTGGCAGGGGCGGTTAATAAAATGTACTTCCAACATTTTCCCGAAATATTACGACCAAAAACGATCATTTCACGGGATCATGATGAAATAAAAGCTTTTTTCAAGGAACAGAAGCAAAAAATGATCCTCAAACCGCTGCAAGGTTCGGGAGGAACTAACGTTTTTATGATGGATAAAAAGAACGAGCATAATCTCACGCAAACCATTGACGCTATTTGTCGCGACGGATATGTAATCGCACAGGAATACCTTCCAGAAGCCAAAAACGGAGACACGAGATTATTTCTAATGAATGGAGAGCCTTTAAAAACAAAGGACGGAAAATACGCCATAATGCAACGAGTAAACGCCAGTGGCGATATTAGAAGTAATATTCACGCCGGTGGGAGACCACAAAAAGTAAAAATAACCGATACCATTCTAGAACTTGCTGAAATCGTAAGACCAAAATTAGTTCAGGATGGAATGTTTTTAGTAGGGATAGATATTGTGGGAGATAAATTAATGGAGATTAATGTGTTTAGTCCCGGCGGACTTAATGTAATGGGCGAAATGTATGAGGCTGATTTCTCGACTGAGGTGATCCAATCGATAGAAAGAAAAGTATATTACAATAAGATCTATGAAGATTATTTATTTAATAGCCGACTCGCAACGTTGTAATTTACTTTAACTATAGCTCTAAGATCGTAAATTGGTTGGCTAATGGATCGAGATTGGCTTTTAATTCTGAAAACAAAGTATCACCGTGCTCCAAATAAAATTCAGAAAAGTTAATGGTTCGTTCCTGTAAGCTTTGCTTCGGAAATAGTTGTTGCTGAATATTGGTAAGCCTTTTTAGTTCTTCTGAAAGTTTTCGTTTTTGCGCTTTCAGCAATCGCTTTTCTAAATGATCCAGTCCGTTTAATTGCTTCTTTTCCTGTGCTGCAACCGCCCCAACAAAGGAGGCATCTGTATTTTTCGCCAAATCAAACAAATCTTTAAATTGCTTCTGAAGGTGTTTTTTTTGAGAAGTAAAATCGATTTTAATACTAGAAATTTGTTTGGTGTACGCAGATCGAAGTTCGTTTTCTTTTAAAAACAACGAATCTATCTCGACGTTCATCTTGTCAAGTTTTTCTGAAAACTTTGCGGGAACCAGCAAAACAGAGTTACGCAGCAAGAGAATAGGAAAAGTGACATTTACTGCTTTAAAATAATCTTTTAACTGAAACCAATACGCCAATTCGCCTCCACCCCCAACATAACAGAGGTTGGGAAGGATCACTTCCTGAAACAAGGGTCTTAATAGCGCATTAGGAGAAAACTTTTGTGGTTCCTCTTTTAATAGTTTTAAGATTTCACCTTCGGTAAATGAAAGTTCGGTATCGTTTACATAATAAATTCCTTCTTTTTCAATGATACGCTCTCGTATTCCGTTGTCGAGATAGAACAAATTTATTTCACGTGCATGCACTTGCTCTTGATATCCCAGTGAAGTGAGTTGTTCGGTGGTTTTACTTACTTGCTGAAACGATAAATTTTCAGTTATATCTTTGGCCGCATAAGGTATAAACTCCTTTTTTAATTCATGGTCGTTTCCATCGAGAATGACCAAACCGTGTTCTGCAAAAAGTTCATTCGCTAAAAATCGAGTTGCTTCAGCTAAATTTTGGTGTTTCGTATAAGCTTCAGAAAAAAGTGTAATAAGCTTTTTAGCGTTGTCGCTTTTTCCAAGATCTCTCTCCAGATCTTTTAGCACCTCAGATAGCCCTTCAGTAGACAGCTCTCCAACTGCACCGCCACTTTCCCGATTCCATGCAACTTTCTTTCCGAAGAGATTAAAGTAGTTAATTTCTTCAAAATCGTGATCTTCGGTCGCCATCCAATAAACCGGAACAAAATTAAATTTAGGGTACTTTTTCTTTAAACTTTCTGAAAGATTTATGACCGAGAATATTTTATACAAAAAGTAAAGCGGACCGGTAAAAAGATTGAGTTGATGGCCAGTAGTTATGGTAAAAGTATTTTTCTCCCGCAAGAGATCTATGTTACTTAAAGTAGGCTGCGAAATTGCGATATTTTGATATTGAACCAATAATCTTTCAGCCAGCTTTTTGCGTATGTCGTGAGAGAAGGTTGCCTCTTTAAGTTTTATTTGTTGTTCAAAATTTTCTATCCGCGGGAAGTTTCCGAAGAAAGGATCCATCATTTCCTTTTCAGCAAGATAATCACATATTAGTTGTGAAAAGTAACCTGTATTTTGGTAATCAATCGTGTGGACAGACATAAATTTTTCGGAAATAGAAACACAAAAATACAGTTTAATTGAGAATTAAGAATTCGTAATACAGAATTTGGTAAAACTTTAGTAGTTTTAGCCTTCAATCAAAATTTATAAAATGACGCGTTATTTCTTCTATCTGTTTTTATTTATCTCAGCTTCTATAACTGCCCAACTTCAATCACCCTCGAATTTTCTGGGTTATGAAATCGGCACTCAATTCTCTCGTCATGCAGACGTAGTAGATTACTTTGAGCATGTTGCAGCCAACAGTGAGATGGTTACATATCGTACTTATGGAAAAACTAATGAAAGGCGTCCGTTGACCTATGCGATAATTTCTTCCCCAAAGAATATGGCCAATATTGACAATATTAGAAGGGATAATTTAAAGAACATTGGATTAGAGAATGGGAGTGCGAATCCTGAGACGGCTATTGTATGGTTGAGCTACAACGTTCACGGTAACGAAGCCTCCAGCACCGAAGCTGCTATGAATACGGTCTATAAGCTTATTACCGAAAAGCAGGCGTGGCTAGAAAATACGGTCGTAATTCTCGATCCCTGTGTCAATCCGGATGGGCGCGATCGCTATGCTAATTGGTACAATCAGGTTAAGGCCACCCCCTACGATATTAGTCAGGATGCCGCCGAACACAGTGAACCATGGCCCGGGGGAAGACCAAATCATTATTTATTCGATCTCAACAGAGATTGGGCCTGGGCAACTCAAATTGAAACTCAACAGCGCTTAAAAGTGTACAATACATGGATGCCACATGTTCATGTAGATTTTCATGAGCAAGGAATCAATGAACCTTATTACTTCGCTCCGGCTGCCGAGCCGTATCACGAAATTATTACTCAATTCCAGAGAGATTTCCAGACACAGATCGGGAAGAACCATGCAAAATACTTCGACCAGGAAGGCTGGTTGTTTTTTACGCGAGAACGTTTCGATTTGCTATACCCAAGTTATGGGGATACATATCCAACTTTTATGGGGGCGATCGGTATGACCTATGAGCAGGCAGGGCACGGACGCGCAGGCTTGGGAATTTTAACCGACGAGGGATATGTGCTTACTTTAGTAGACAGAATGGAGCATCATACCACCACCGGATTATCAACCGTTGAAATGAGCGCTAAGAATGCTGCGAAGTTGAATACGGAGTTTAAGAAATTTTTTACCAATAATGATCTAAAGTATAAGAGTTATGTATTGAAAGGCAATCCTGATAAGATAAAGGCGGTTACTGAATTACTTCGGAAACATGAGATCAAGTATGGTTTTGCCTCCGGTGGAACGGTAAGTGGTTACAATTTTTCTCAAGGGAAACAAGGAAGCATGAATGCTTCTGAAGCACTTGTAGTAAGCACCAACCAGCCAAAGGGTAAGATGGTAAAAGTTCTTTTTGAACCGGATGCTAAATTAAGTGATCCCCTTACATACGATATTACAGCCTGGAGTATTCCTTACGCTTATGGACTGGAAACAATAGCCAGTTCTACGCTTGTTACTGCAGATCGTGAATTTCCAACTCATCTGGGAAATACGGTAGCTTCACCTAATTCGGCAGGCTATATTGCAAAATGGAACAGCCTCGATGATGCTGCTTTTCTAGCCGAATTGTTAACAAGCGATATTAAAGTTAGATTTTCTGAAAAAGAATTACAATTTGAAGGGAAAACGTTTGACCGCGGGAGTTTGATCATAACGAGAAGTGATAACAGGAATAATCCAGACTTCGATTCAAAAGTTGCGGAAATCGCGAATAAACACGAGCGCAACTTATATGCCTCGTCCACTAGTTTTAGCGACAACAAAACCGATTTTGGATCTCCGGATGTTAAATTGATCAATGCTCCAAGAATCGCAATGTTGCGCGGTGAAGGCGTATCATCATTAAGCTACGGATCTACCTGGCACTTTTTCGAAAATGAATTAAAATATCCGGTAACTCATATTGACACCGACGACTTAAGAAACATTAATTTGAGTAAATACAATATTTTAATAATGCCGGAAGGCTGGTACGGACGTATTTTAAACGATAATGTTCTATCAAGCTTAAAAGAATGGATAAGAGGTGGCGGAAAGGTTATTACTTTAGGTAGAGCAGCCGGTGCGTTCGCCGGAAAAGACGGTTTCGATCTAACCGAAAATAATGCTGATAAGGATAAAGAAGAAGAGAATAAAGGTAATCTTACTCCATATGATCAACGCGAGCGAGAAAATGTAACCAATTTAATCACCGGAAGTATTTATAAAATTACGTTAGACCCTTCACACCCAATGGCTTTTGGGTATGGTGACACCTATCATACTTTAAAATTGGGAGGTAGTTCGTATAAGTTTTTAGACGATGGCTATAATGTTGGTTACATTAAGGATGCCGCACAAAGTCTCTCCGGGTTTTCCGGAGATAATGCCAAACAAGGACTTGAAAACTCGGTCGTTTTTGCCGAGGCCCGAATGGGTAGCGGAAGTATCGTGTATCTGGTTGACGACGTACTTTTCAGATCTTTCTGGGAAAATGGAAAGCTATTCTTTGTGAATAGTATCTTCTTTGTAAACAATAATAAGTTTACACTGTAAACAGTGACTTGATATTTTTTCAGAATGTATACTTTCTGAAGTCTGTCTTGGCTGTGAAGATGCCGGATTAGTGCTACACTATTTAGCAGATTTTTCCTGAAAATCGAATACGATCACTGAATCTGCTTCGAAATATTTTTCCGATTTGATAACTTCGTACAACCATTCGAAATAACTATTCGAACGACGTTGAAACTTGTAGTTTAATGCTTTTTCCATCTTAGTTGAATTTTAAAGCACAAAGTAAAATTAAGGGGATAGTAGGTTCAGGGTCAGGGGATAAAACTAACCCAAAGATTTCTAATTTCCTAGAAATTTGTAATAGAATACTTACTTTTTGTAAGAATATAGCTACTTAACGAAGGAACTGTTTCATTCGTCTGATTTTAGACCGGCAAAATTTAAAAATTTAACTTTTTTGGCTATCAAAATCATTTTTAATGTTAAGAAGGTAGGTTTTGAGCACGTAACCCTTCGTAAACCACTACTGCCACTGCATTAGCAAGATTAATACTCCGTATGTGTTCACTGTGAATTGGAATTTTGTATAATTTTTCAGAATTCTTTTTTGTAATAGTAGAAGAGAGTCCGACAGATTCTTTACCGAAGATAAAAAACAGGTCGTCTTCGAACTCGATATCCCAAAAATTCTTATTGCCATGGCTGGAAAAGAAAACCATTTTTTTGTCCTTATGAATCTTAAAAAACTCATCAGCACTGTCGTAAATCTTTAGATCAATATGTTGCCAATAATCCAATCCGGCGCGTTTTACACGTTTGTCATCCAGTTCGAACCCAAATGGTTTTACGAGATGCAGGGTGCTACCGGTTGCAAGGCTTAATCTACCAATATTTCCGGTGTTATTCGGAATTTCAGGTTCTATGAGTACAATATTATAGGACATTAAAAAAAATGGATTAAAAGATTAAAACTAATTGAAATTCTATTAATAACTCATGAATGTAGAAACTTTTTGTATATAAAGAAAGGCCCACTAAAGCTTAGCGAGCCTTTCTGAATCCCTTCATCCCCACCGTAGCAATAATGGGAAGAATAGGAGTAATAATATTCCCTCACAGAATAGTTGAATTTTATGTTTCGTCAACGATATAAAAGTAACCAGAAACAAGATGGCAATCAATACGTATTATTACGTATTTTCATATCTAAGTCGATGCATTTAGACAATAGCGTCGCTAATATTACAATTGTATTTGAAGAGAACTCTATGCCTCATTTTTCTATAAAACGAGTATATTTACTTTAATAATAACAAACACACACATGAAATATTCCTTGCTCCTTTGTACACTTATTATGCTAATTAGCTGTAAAGATGCCGAAACTAAAAAAGTTTCAGCTATGCCCCAGGAAGCTACGATCACCTACCCGGGTTATGAAGCAGTTTCCCTTTTGGGTGATACATTGTATTCTAAAGAACCTTCAGAAGAATTGATGACGCGATATAATGAGAAGAAAAGTGCCTACGATAAAAATCCGGATAACATAGAGAATATTATATGGATGGGACGTTTTACTGCTTACAAAGGTGACTACAGAGAAGCAATCGCTATTTATACAAAAGGAATAGAAAAATATCCTAACGAACCTCGTTTGTACCGTCATCGCGGACACCGTTATATCACTGTGCGCGAATTTGATAAAGCTACTGTAGACCTTACCCGTGCAGCCGCGATGATAGAAGGAAAAGAGAATCAGGTAGAAGAGGACGGAATGCCTAACGAGCAAAATATCCCGGTGAGTACCCTACATGGAAATATTTATTATCATCTGGGTTTAGCTTATTATTTGCAGCACGAAATGGAGGCTTCTTTACAAGCGTATAAAAAATGTCTGGAAACATCTAATAATCCAGATAATGTTGTATCCGCAACACATTGGATCTATATGATCCACAATAGATTGGGAAGACCTCAAGCCGGAAAAAATTACCTTCGAAATATTACCGCAGATATGAATGTAATTGAAAATACCGCCTACCATCGTGCCTGCCTATTCTACAAGGGCGAATTGGAATTGAACGAAATCAATAATACCGACTCACAAGACGCTCCTTCAGATAGTGCGTTAAAATATGCCCTGGGCAACTGGTTGTATTACACGGGGCAAAAACCTCAGGCAGAGATCGTTCTACAACAAATCGTAGCGCAAGATGACTGGGCATCGTTTGGTCATATAGCTGCGGAAAGTGATTTAGCAAAATTGTATTAAGACTTATTTTTAAGCTCGATCCATTTGCTTAAATACTTTGTACTTTGAAGAGTATGATGCTGAAGTATCGCGCCAATAAAATTTTGTTCCCTATGTGTATTAAGTTGGGATGAAAGAGTAACAATTCTTTTGATAAATACTTCTGAAAAATCTTTCTTCTGAAAACGATCGTTAACAATTCTGCAACCATTTTGCTGAGCTTCACACCAGATGTTTTCTTCATTATACAAGCTAACTGAAGCCTGCGCAAAGGTAGGAGCACTATCTGCAATCCTTCCTGCGAAAGGAAGCGTTCCGTTTATTCCTTCTGCTCCAACTTTAGTAGTTACCGAAGGTGTTCCGTTAAGCATCGCATCTAACAATTTTCCCTTTAGCCCTGCTCCAAACCGTATGGGGGCCAAACAAACTCTGGCATTTTTCATTACTTCGGAAACGCTTTCGGTCCAGCCTTTAATTAAAAAGCCTTCTTTACCACTGTGCAATTCTGAAACTTGTTGCGACGCATAAGCACCATAAACATGAATGCTGGCTTGGGGTAATTCGGCTTTAATTAACGGCCAAATTTCTCTTTTCAGATATAAAATTGAATCTACATTAGGGCTATGAAGTAAATTACCTATAGTTACAAAATCTCTCCTTTCTTCATATTTTGGTATATTTTTGCCCATAAAGGAAGGTTTTTCGACCAAAAAAGGCAAATAATGAAGGATTTTAGGAGAAACTGAAAATTTATCCTGGAGCAATTCCATTTCAAATTCCGAAATAATAAGTGAAAGATCGCATCTTAGAATACTCGCTATTTCTCTCTTTGCAATTTTGGTAAACTGATATGCTTTGTCATAAGATGCTCCCTTCTTTACAGCTTCTTCTCTCGCCTTCCGTAGAAAATGTAAGTCTTCAGTATCTAAGATCCTGAATGCTTCAGGAACAGTTTCGGTGACGCGCCAGCCAAATTGTTCTTCGGTGATGTAACGATCAAAAAGTACGATCGAGGGTTTAAGCTCACTTATGAATTCATTAAAACCACTATCATTGAGTGTAATATGTTCAATAGAAATTCCCTTCCTATCGAGATTCACAGATCTTTCCGAAGTACCGGCTGTAGTTGCAAAACAGATATGATATCCGATTTCAGAAAAAAGAGAAATTAATTGCATCATTCTACTTCCCGCTGCTGTGGTAGAGGGTTCGGGAAACGTATGACCTATTATTAAAAGTGTATTCACTCTTTTTACTATAAGTTACTCAGGTCAACAAAAGCTGTTTTTACCAATTTAGATTTGCCATCGACATCGGTCCATGCGAAGAAAGCTTTATTACCCATGACTTCCATCTGTGGAAATCCGCTGGCACGTTCGGGACTTGTTGTAGCAACCACAACAGCCTCACCTTTTGAGCCATTACTGTTAATCTTTATAGCTTTGATCACGGTAGTCTCATCAATATTTTCCATCCAACAAACCAAAGCAGACCCTTTGGAGATCATCGCAACGTCAACTCTTCCTGAAGTATCATTACTATCCACGCGAATTGGGAGTCCGAAGGTTAACCCATTGTCATCAGAAAAAACTATTTGCACTTTAGGCTTATCGTTCTTTGCTGTAAACCACGCAATTGCTGCTCCATCATCGTAAGTATCGATGGAGGGTCCGTTAACCGGGCATCCCGGTATTTCCCAGTTGTCATTACCAATATTTTTGGGCTGAGACCAACCCGTTTCCTGCTCCCATCTTACTACTGAGACATCCCGAATTTCTTTTTCACTTCTGTCGCGATATGCCACGAGAATTACATCGTTAGTACCAATAGCGGTACTGGTATTGCAGCAGTCACAAACACGATCGTCTAATAAAGTGTCGTATTGTATAGACCCATCTTCAAATACCAATGCACCCCTCAAAGTCATTTGTCCGTTGCCATGTCCGTCTTCATGAGTTTCACCATGCGAATTTCCAACAGTTTCTCGTCCGTCGAGCCAAGTAACCATAAACGTGTTTGCAACATAAGGACGCATGGAAACAAAGCCATGCTCACTTTTAGTTTTGTCATCATGAAGGATAAAGTCTTTATTCCAGCTTGTATCCTTTGCCGTAAACAGATTTAACTTTACATCGTAAGTATAAGTATCATCTGCAGATTTTTGCAAAATGTTAGTTAGAATATTACCATTGTTCTCAGCAATTGCCGGGAAATCTGCCCAATTCACGAACCAGTCGGCACCGGATACAACTGTTTCGGGAGGGGTCCAGGTTCCGGTGTTGAAAGCTGAATAATTAAGCACAGCAAGCGTGTCTCTTGTTTCCACCCATGATAAGAATAACTCACTACCATTACTGAAAAGTCGTGGAAGTGCACTATTTCCTACAACCGGATTTTCTAGAATTTGTACTATTTGCGTTTTTTCTTCGGAAGAAGCCCGAGAATTATTGTTTGTCTTGGAGTTGTCCTTACAAGCTGAGACAAGAATCAGGGAAAGACAAAAAATAAAAATATGGAAATTTTTCACTATGTTCAAAATGGTGGTTATTTTGAAGTAAAAATACGATTAATTTGAAGCTTTGTGATACTTATTATTAAGATGATGTGATCTCTCCCTTCGGTCGAGATGACTTGTCGTCACCATACCAACTCAGAATTAAGGTCGGGATGACTTGTCGTCATCATATCAACTCAGAATTCAGGTCGGGATGACTTAGCGTCACTTCACCACCTCAGCATAGAGATCAAAATCTTCGGCGGCAGTGATCTTTACATTAAAGAATTCTCCGGTTCGCAAGTAACCTTCTTCGGCATTAATAAGCACCTCATTATCTACATCGGGGCTATCAAATTCGGTTCGCCCTACGAAATAACCACCCTCTTTCCTATCGATCACCACTTTAAATACTTGTCCGATCTTCTCCTGATTAAGCTCCCACGAGATTTGTGACTGAATTTCCATGATCTTATTAGCACGATCTATTTTTATCTCTTCGGGCACATCGTCCTCCAGATTATACGCGTGTGTATTTTCTTCATGTGAATAGGTAAAGCATCCTAGGCGTTCAAATCGCATTTCCTGCACCCAGTTCTTAAGTGTTTCAAAATCTTCTTCGGTCTCCCCCGGATAACCAACAATTAGGGTCGTTCTAATAGCCATTTGAGGTACAGCGGCTCTAAAATCCTGTAATAGTTTGGTCGTTTTTGCTTTAGTAGTACCGCGACGCATCGATTTTAAGATAGGATCGGCAATATGTTGTAAGGGTATATCTATATAATTACAAACCTTTGGTTCATTTTTCATAACCTCTAAAACATCCATTGGAAATCCTGTAGGAAAGGCATAGTGTAATCTAATCCATTCTATACCTTCAACTTTAACCAGTTTTTGAAGTAACTCGGCGAGGTTTCTTTTTTTATAAAGGTCCAATCCGTAGTAGGTAAGGTCCTGTGCGATCAATATCAACTCCTTCACGCCATTGGCTGCTAAATTTTCTGCCTCTGTAACGAGATCTTCTATAGGAGTACTTTTGTGTTTTCCTCTCATGATCGGGATGGCGCAGAAAGAACACGGTCTATCGCAACCTTCGGCGATCTTTAAATAAGCATAATTTTTAGGAGTAGTTGTGAGACGTTCTCCAATCAACTCATGTTTATAATCGGCACCCAAGGCTTTTAGCAGTCCCGGAAGTTCTGTAGTACCAAAATATTGATCTACCGAAGGAATTTCCTTTTGAAGGTCCGGTTTATATCGTTCGGAAAGACAACCCGTCACAAAAACCTTATCAACAACACCATCTTCCTTTTTCTGAACGTATTCGAGGATAGTATTAACGCTTTCTTCCTTTGCATTTGCGATAAAGCCACAGGTATTGATAACAACTATATTTCCCTCTTCTTCGTGAACAACCTCTTTGTTATTCGCTCGTAACTGCCCCATTAACACTTCACTGTCATAGACGTTCTTTGAGCAACCCAGGGTCACTACATTGATCTTGTTTTTCTTAATGGTTTTAGTTCGCATCGAATATTTATTGGAGTGCAAAGATACCTTTTAATATAGGTTTTGCAACACGATTAATTTACAAAGACTACGCCTGATAATAATTTTTAAGGATCGAAGTTATTTTCTTTTTACCCTCGATGATCAAATCTATTTCTTGTTGTGTTTTCTTCGGAAGTATATGTTGCAATGGCTGATTAATTTTATTAATTTTTGGAAATACTGAAGCGATCTGCTCATCCCATACTTTATAAAAATTCTTTAGGTCGTCCGGATACACTGTCTTGCGTTTTGTGCCTTCATCGATACCGCGAAACGGCTCACTTACGTTGAGATACCCATAATCGTCTGTTAGCTCTTCTCCGGGCTGAATATCCCGTACGGCAATTTCAAAATCGTAGGAGGTAGAAAGACAATTGCTTTTAAAACTGTGATTTACAAAACGCCCATTATCCCAACAAAGCACTAGATTCCCCTTACTATTTCTATAGGTATAGGTATCGAGAATATCCTGATAGAGCTTGTCTAATTTTGTAAATTGTTGTGGCGTAAATGTTCTATCCAATTTATCTAACACCCAGGTAATTGACCCCGCAGGAATAAATTTGGTCGCTACGACCCCGTAGCCAATTTCGTCGCTTATAAATTGCAACTCGGTATGTGGATGTATCATTTTACATAAATTTGGCTGTGAATTTAGTTAAAAAACGAATCCACAAACTCAATTTTATTAAAAACTTGAAGGTCTTCGATACCTTCTCCTACTCCTATATATTTCACAGGAATTTGAAATTGATCGCTTATACCAATTACGACTCCTCCTTTGGCGGTTCCATCTAATTTTGTCACGGCTAAACTGGTAACTTCTGTGGCTGCCGTAAATTGTTTGGCTTGTTCAAAGGCATTTTGCCCTGTAGAGCCATCTAAAACCAAAAGTACTTCGTGTGGTGCATCGGGAATTACTTTCTGCATAACTCGTTTCACTTTTGTTAGTTCGTTCATAAGGTTGACCTTATTGTGCAAACGTCCTGCAGTATCAATAATCACGACATCGGCATTCTGATTTACAGCACTTTGAAGCGTATCGAAGGCAACACTTGCGGGATCACTTCCCATTTCTTGTCTAACAATTGGTACGTTTGTTCTGTCTGCCCAAATTTGTAATTGGTCTATAGCTGCCGCCCTAAAGGTATCTGCCGCACCTAGTACTACTTTTTTTCCTGCTTTTTTAAACTGATGTGCCAGTTTTCCTATGGTGGTAGTTTTTCCTACCCCATTTACGCCTACTACCATAATAACATAAGGAGCATCTTGTTGAGGAATTGTAAACTCGGTAGCATTACCGGTGTTAGTTTCACTAAGGAGGCCGGCAATTTCTTCACGTAGAATTTGATTGAGTTCGTCTGTTCCTAAGTATTTATCTTTGGCAACACGCGCTTCAATACGATCTATCACTTTTAACGTTGTAGAAACGCCAACGTCACTTGAAACCAAAACTTCTTCCAGATTATCCAGAACACTATCATCTACTTTACTCTTTCCCGCGACCGCTTTTCCTAATTTATCAAGGAAGGAGGTTTTAGATTTTTCAAGACCTTTGTCTAAGGTTTCCTTTTTTTCTTTGGAGAATATTTTTTTAAAAAAGCTCATTTTAAAGCAATTATAGGTTTGTTAGTTGACATATTCACAAGGCGTTAAGGATAGAGTGTACTACCCCGCCTACGCACGCTTAGGCGTGCAGGCGTGTAGTAACGATAGCCAGACCGAGACCTCGTGTTAGCGAGTGGCTCGGGAACGCCCAATTGGGTGCAAAATTACAACAATTTAAACAGTAATCAATCAATTTCTACGAGGGTTATAACCAAAAGACCCCGTATTAGGTACGGGGTTTAATAGAAAAAGCCACTTTTATAAAAAGCGGCTTTGATCGAATATCTTAAAAACAGGTTATTTTTTATTTAACCAGTCGTTTACTAATTCCGGAGCCATAATAGACTCAGTAAAAATATAGGCGCCTGTTTTTGGCGATTTAACCATTTTAATTGCTTTGGTTAAACGCTTAGATCCTGTTTGTAATGATGCTACTGATTTCTTTGCCATGACACTATATTTTATTTAATCTCTTTATGAACAGTCATTTTCTTAAGAATAGGATTAAATTTCTTTAATTCCATTCTGTCTGGAGTGTTCTTTTTATTTTTAGTGGTGATGTAACGAGAAGTACCCGGTTGTCCCGATTCTTTATGCTCGGTACACTCTAATATCACCTGAACTCTGTTTCCTTTTTTAGCCATTATACTAGACTTTAATCGTTATGCAATTATTATTTAAAAAAGCCTTTCTCGCGAGCATCTTTAATTACTGCAGAAATTCCATTTTTATTGATCGTTTTTAATGCTGAAGTAGAAACGCGAAGGGTTACCCATTTATCTTCTTCAGGAATGTAGAAACGCTTCTTTACAAGATTTACGTTAAATCTACGTCTTGTTTTATTCATCGCATGAGAAACATTATTCCCAAACATTGCTTTTTTACCTGTAAGCTCACAAACTCTTGACATTTCCTTAAAATATTTATAGTTATTTTAAAACAGGCTGCAAATTTAAGTAATTTTATTGTGATGCGCAACAAAAGAAATTTAGTTTTTTAAAATTTCTTTTAGAAGCATTTCGAAGGCTTTACTTGTCGCTTTTCCAATGACTTTTTCACGGTTATTTCCAAAGCTGAATTTTTCACTTATTATCCCACTTGGAGTGGCGACCGCAATACAAACCGTACCCACCTCGTCCTCTCCATCGCCCTTTGTGGGACCGGCAATTCCCGTAGTTGCGACCGCATAATGCGTTGTAAAAAGCTTTTGTGCATGTGTAGCCATTGCTTCGGCTACAGGAATACTTACCACATTATACTTTTCAATGAGTTTTGGATCTACTCCTAAAATTTCAGATTTCAATTGAGTAGCATAAGGAATTATACTACCTCTAAAATAAACTGAAGCACCCGGATGCGAAGTGATCTTTTCGGCTATCGTTCCTCCCGTACAGCTTTCTGCAAGGCTTAAGGTTTGATGTTTTTCTGCTAACAAAATCCCGATGCGTTCTTCGATGGTGTGCTCATCTTCAAATCCTACCGCTATATCTTCCAAAATATCGAGTAGCTCCTGCATTTGAGCATCTACTTCCCGGTGCAATTCGTTTTCGTTAATTCCTTTAGACGACAATCTAAGTCGCACCCTGCCTAGTGAAGGTAAGAAGGCTAACTTGATATGCGACGGCAAGGCATCTTCCCAATGAGAAATGCGTTGCGCTATGATACTTTCTCCCTGACCATAGGTGAGTAAGGTTTTATGATAAATAAAAGGGCGTTTAAATTTTGTTAATACCTTCGGAAGGACTTGTTCGGTTAACAAATGTTTCATTTCGTACGGAACGCCCGGCATGGAAACGAATACTACCCCATCTTTCTCCATCCACATTCCGGGAGCTGTTCCGTTCTTATTCTGAAGGATAGTAGCAGTTGAAGGTACAAGCGCCTGATCTAAATTGGCAGGTAAGGGGTCCCGTTTTAAATGGGTATGAAAAATGTCGATAATGTTTTGCTTCACCGAAGCATCTTCGACCAAATAATCATCAAAAAATTCACAGAATGTCTCTTTGGTAATATCATCCTTTGTGGGACCTAATCCCCCGGTTACCAAAACCAGTTGGACTCTTTTTTTTGCTTCGGAAAGTGCTTCGAGTATATGTTGTCTTTCGTCCTGAATTGAAGTTATTTGATATACCTGCACTCCTGCCTTATTGAGTTCTTTCGAAATAAAAGCAGAATTTGTATCTACAATTTGTCCGATTAATATTTCATCACCAATTGTGATTATCTCAGCTAGCATCTAGGAAGGGAAATCTTCTTTCAATTCTTTAAAAACAGCGCGTAAGGTACTACCTACAGTTTGAACATGATCAGTGATCACAGCATTACTCTTCGATGTTTTAGACCAGGACTCGATTGAGGTGATCTCTTTTTGAAGTTCAATCCCAAACATTTCCAGATTTGGCTTCATCTTATGTGCGAACTGGTACGCCAATTCTTTATTATCGTTTTCAATCGCTTCTTCCATAGAAGTTAGATCTGGTGGAATCTCCTCTAAGAATGTTTGTGCTACCACAGCCATAAAATCCGGATCGCCACCAGCGATTTCGTTAAGGCTCTCAATAGAATAATGTTTGCTCATTTACTTTACTTTTACGGAAAATACTTCCTTATCTTCAATAAAACCTGTTAAGGTATCGTTGGGAGTAACTTTCGCAACTCCGGAGGGAGTGCCGGTAAATATAATATCTCCTATCTTCAAAGTAAAATATTTTGAAATATATTCGATTAACTCATCAATTTTCCACAACATTAATGCTGTATTGCCCTCCTGAACTACAGTTTCATTCTTTTTTAGACTGAAATTAATAGTATCGACACTGTTAAACGTTGATTTTGGTAAGAAATTGCCTACAACAGCTGCTCCATCGAAAGCCTTAGCCTTTTCCCAGGGTAACCCTTTTGCTTTAAGTTCCTGTTGAAGGTCTCGGGCGGTAAAGTCTATTCCCAGTCCTATTTCATCGTAATATTTATGAGCAAACTTTTTGTCGATGTGCTTTCCTATCTTTTTGATCTTTACCAAGATCTCTACTTCGTGATGTACATCATTACTAAAATCGGGAATAAAAAAAGGTTGTTTTTTTAAAACAATGGAAGTATCCGGCTTTAGAAATAAGATAGGGTGTTCTGGTTTTTCGTTTTCTAACTCTTTTATATGAGCCGTATAGTTTCGTCCAACACAAATAATTTTCATAACAGTACTTACAATTTGGTATTCAGCTTACTCAACTTTATTCTGGTTAACACCTTTTTTGTATACAATGGAAAATCTGCATTCAGCAACCAACCAAAATAGCCCGGTTCCTTTTCCATTACTTCCTCAACCTTCTTACCTTTGTGCTTTCCGAAGGAAAAAATTTCTTCCCCTTCTTTATTATAACCTATATATCCGGCAAAATCGGCAAAACTTTTATGTGCGCTAAAATTTGAAAGAAAATCAATATCATTTTCCAGATCATCATATCTTTTTAGTTGTGCTTCAAGGACCTCGTAGGTCGCATTGGTATCTGCTTCTGCACTATGGGCATCGGTTAGGTCTTTATCGCAATAGAATTTGTATGCAGCTTCGAGGGTTCTTTTCTCTTTCTTATGAAATATAGTTTGCACATCCACAGATTGCGCCTTCTTCATATCGAAATCAATTTCGGCGCGTAACAATTCTTCAGCCAGGAGAGGTATATCGAAACGATTTGAGTTATATCCGCCAAGATCACTGTCCTTGATAAGCGTGTGCACTTTTGGTGCCAGTTCTTTAAAAGTAGGTTCATTAGCAACCATTTCGTCTGTAATTCCATGGATCGCAGAAGTTGCTGCTGGAATAGGCATTTCGGGGTTTACGCGCCAGGTATGACTTTCTTTATTTCCGTTGGGAAAGACTTTTAAAATAGAAATTTCAACGATCCTGTCGGTTGCGATATTTACTCCGGTAGTTTCAAGATCAAAGAAACAGATCGGTTTTTTCAGCTTTAAATCCATTGCAATTATTTAAAGTGCAAAGGTAGTATTTAATACGGTTTTATATTTCTTTCTGAAAAAAGATATTGAGCAATATCATTATATCTCTACACCTCCCGGTTACTATCCCATCCCTCAAGATAATCGGCAACACGTTTTACAAATTGACCTCCAAGAGCTCCATTTACCACACGGTGGTCGTAACTGTGTGATAAGAACATCTTATAACGAATACCTATAAAGTCACCTTCAGGAGTTTCAATAACGGCAGGCACTTTTCTAATAGCACCTAAAGCAAGAATTCCTACTTGCGGCTGACTAATAATTGGAGTTCCCATGATACTTCCAAAAGTACCTACATTAGTCACCGTATAGGTTCCTCCCTGAATTTCATCAGGTTTTAATTTATTTTCACGAGCACGACCGGCAAGATCGTTCACAGCTTTGCTCATGCCAACTAAATTTAGTTGGTCGGCATTTTTTATAACAGGAACAATAAGGTTACCATCACCCAATGCAGCTGCCATTCCTAAATTGATATTCTTTCTTTTAATAATGGTATCTCCATCTACAGAAATATTCATCATTGGGAAATCTTTAAGCGCTTTTGCAACAGCCTCCATAAAAATTGGAGTAAACGTAAGGTTTTCACCTTCGCGTTTCGCAAACGCATCTTTTACTTTTTTACGCCAGTTCCAGATCTTGGTCACATCGGCTTCTATAAAAGATTGAACATGCGCAGAGGTTTGCACGCTTTCAACCATATGGTGGGCAATAATTTTACCCATTCTGGTCATTTCAATGATTTCATCCCCTCCGTTTACAGATACCGGAGCTTTCGCTTTAGGCTGCTGATTAGAGGCAGGTTTAACCAACTCTGACGCAGGTTGTTTTTGTGCTTGCTCCTGTGCAGGTTGAGCACTTTGTGACGAACGATTTTCAACATAGGCTAATATATCATTCTTTGTTACTCTCCCATCTTTCCCTGTTCCTTGAATCCCGTCTAAGTCACTTTGTGAGATTCCCTCGGCACTTGCAATATTCTTCACCAATGGAGAGTAAAAACGATCTCCACTACTCTCAATAGCAACAGGATTTTCTTCTTTGGAAGCTTCCAACGGAGCGGCTACCTCTGCAACTACCTCTTTTTGGGGCGTCGATTCGGTTTGGGGAGCGGGAGTTGCTGTTGCTGCAACATCACTTTCAGTTTCAATTATGGCTATTGTCTGACCTACTTGAATTACATCATCCACTTCAAAAAGTCTTTCAACCAAAACTCCATCAACTTCACTAGGCACCTCGCTATCTACTTTATCTGTTGCGATTTCCAGTACAGCTTCATCTGCTTCGATGGTATCTCCAACATTTTTGAGCCAGTTAGTAAGTGTTGCTTCTGCTACACTTTCACCCATTTTTGGAAGTTTTAATTCAAATTTTGCCATAATTAACAATCTTACTTGTAGGTTTCTATTTGTTTACTCACCTTCCTTGGTAAGCGACTGCAAAATTAGTCAATTTTTGCAGGTTTTGCTTTTAAAATTCTAAAAAACTATAACCGAACCTTTTTCATCGCTCGTATCGCTACCTAGTATAAAATTGGAGCGCGGCGGACGAATACGAAATTGATTATTTCTGTTTTTCAAAGCATGCATCACCGAAAATATTTGTGAATAAGACATATATTCCACATCAAAAATAAAGAGACAATTCCTAAACGAACTGTCGTCAAATAGCGATTTTGAAGCTGTGGTTAATTCAATTTCCATCTTTTCTGATAGCTTACGATACATATTAAGATTTTCGGTAAAAACGTATGCTTTGTTAACTTGATTTCCGAAAGAAGCTTTCTTGCCATTACCCAGTTTACTTTTGGCTTTACCCAAGGAAACTCCCGATTGTACCAATCCTTTAAACACCGGATTTGAATGAAAATGTTTTTTGTAGAATATAGACATCGCGCCATAAAAACGATCGTAATAAGCTGCGTCTCTTTGAGTGCTTTCGCCTTTATAATGTAGCACCGTAGTACTCCCTAGATAATGGTTCTTGTAACCCGCCTTTGTTATTTTATAAGACAAATCAATATCTTCACCATACATAAAGTAATCTTCGTCGAATCCGCCAACTTCATTATAAACAGATCGTTTTAAAAACATAAAAGCACCTACCAAAATTGCTACTTCTCCTTTTCCTTCGGAAGGGATAGTATTTGCATAGTATGGTTTTGTAAATCCGGAGAGTTTCAGAAGAGAAACCATTGGAGTTGGGAGGTTTCTTTTACTTTCAGGAAGAAAATTACCGGTGCCATCTACCAGATATACACCTAGAGCTCCCATGTTTTCAACGCCCTCAGAAAAATTAATACACTGTATAAAAGTATCTTCGGAAACTGCCGTGTCGGGATTCAAGATACAAAGATACTCTCCCGAGGCTTCAGCAACAGCTTGATTGTTCGCTTTACTGAAACCAACGTTTTCTGAATTTTCTATAAGTCGGACATTAGGAAATCGTGTCCTCACCATCTCGCAACTACCATCTTCTGAAGCGTTATCTATTACAATGATCTCTGCATCTATATTCTTAATAGCACGTTGCACACTAAGAATAGCTTGTTCGAGAAAATAACGAACATTATAATTGAGAATAACGACAGATAATTTCAAAGTATTACGAACTTTTGAGTGAGTTTTCGAATGGAATTCTGTTTAAAATACTACGCCCCAGCGTAACCTCATCGGCGTATTCTAATTCGTCTCCCACAGATATACCTCTGGCAATGGTTGTGGTAAGAACATTATATCCTTCTATTTGTCTAAAGATGTAAAAATTAGTCGTATCGCCTTCCATGGTTGAACTAAGCGCAAAAATAAGCTCATCTATGGCGCCTTGTTTCACTTTTTCAACCAAACTGGCAATATTTAATTCTCCCGGTCCTACTCCGTCCATAGGTGAGATCTTCCCTCCCAGCACGTGATACCTCCCTCTAAACTGACTCGTATTCTCTATTGCCATTACATCCCGAATATCTTCAACTACGCAAACAATACGTTCATTTCGATTAGGATTTGCGCATATTTCGCAGATCTCGGTATCGCTTAGGTTATGACAACTCTTACAAAAATTAACTTCGTCTCTCATTTGTTGGAGACTTTGAGACAACCTTTGTGTCTGATCCTTCGGTTGTTTTAATAAATGAAGAATCAAACGAAGTGCTGTTCGCTTTCCTATACCGGGAAGTTGCGACATCTCGTTAACAGCATTTTCAAGTAGTTTCGAAGAAAAATCCATAGGGCAATTATTGTGGGCAAGATAAAAAAAATGCTTCAGATAACGGTTGAATTCTCTGAAGCATATTACGATAGACTTTAGCAGTTAATTTTTAATCAGCTTTTTCGTTACCGATCCTGCTTCCGAAGAAAGTCGGACAAAATAAACACCCGTAGGAAGTACGTTTACATCCAGCACATAAGATCCTGCAATAAGTTCGTCTGCTTTATATATCATTAATTTACCACTAACATCGAACACTCTAATATCTGTTACGAAATTCTCTCCCAGTGAAATCGTGACTTGCGAGTTGGTTGGGTTTGGAGATAGAAGTACTTTAGACTGGTCAAAGCGATCGTTTACACCTAAAACAACTTCCTTTAAGGGAGATGCCCATAGTCCGCGACCATAGGTTCCCGCATACAACATATTGGTGGTGCTATTTATATCTAATTCGTTGATGATTACATTGGGTAAATTATTTGAGTACGGCTGCCAATCATTAAAGGTGTTATCGATATAGTAAATCCCATAATTCATCCCTAAATACAATCCGTCCTGCCCATTATCATCCCAAATAATCGCCAGGGCTGTAAAATTAGGAAGGTTCTTTTTATAATTTTCCCAGGTTTGTCCGCCGTCAAGTGATACAAAAACGCTGTCGAGGCCTGTGGTAGCCACAGCTATTTTGTTAGGATCTGTTGGGTGAATCGCGATAGAATTTACATTTCCTGTTGGACTGGAAATCTGCGTCCAGTTTGTCGCACCTCCATCATCGGTTCTATACATTAAAAATCCTCTGGAAGCATACATTATCTGATTGTTTGAAGGAGCAACTTTAAAGTTGGTGATATAACTATTAAAAGTTTGAGAAATTGATGTCCAGGTTGCCCCTTTATTACTCGACTTATAGATACCATCGTAAGCGACATAAATTGTATTGGTAATTTCGGGATCTTGCTCAAACGGACTCACCCATAAGCCCGAACCGGGTCCCGGATTTGTGATGTTTCCAAACGAATTTCCGCCATCGTCTGTACGATACATTCCGCCAAACTGGATCATCCCGTACATTATATCATTATTATCTTTATCTACAAAACCTTCCATCCCATCGGCACCAATCCAGTCTTTCCAACCGTCAGCTTCCGAATAAAAAGAACTTCCGTTGTCCTGTGAGCCACCGGTAATCAACACATCTGGTGTTTGAGAAACCCCTATTTTATAAAACTGTCGTATTCCTAATCCTTCCGAAATATCGGTATAATAATTTGATGTAATATCTGAAGTATTTTCGGCTTTAAAGATACCCCCGTCTGTACCAACATATAAGGTACTCCCGTCAAAAACCATTATATCCACATCTGCATGGCAATAACCAATATTGGCATTGGCAGCTTCACTAGGAATCCAATCTGCTGTACAGGTAAAAGTAGCGCCGCCGTTTGTAGAGCGCCAGGTAAGAACTCCGGCAATGTGTACTTCGGTGGCATCGGCAGGGTTTACCGCGATATCCATATCACGAGGTGCCTGTCCCGACATGTCATTTCCCGTTGTACTATATCCAAAATAATTGGTGGTTCCGTGAGGAAGTTCTGTAAACGTATCTCCGGCATTAGTGGAACTGTAAAATCCGCCAAATATTCCCGAATCTGCTTCTACAACGTAAACAATATCTGCGTCGGCTGGTGAAACACCGATCATTTTTGGTCCGTTAGAAAAACCGATCACCGTTGTAAATGTCGCTCCACCATCTGTAGATTTGTAGAAGCCGGTACCGGAAGCATAAACCACCATTGGATCATCGGGTTTAAATTCGACATCGTAACCATTACCTTCAACAATCGTTTGCTGCCAGGTCGCACCCGCATCAATAGATCGCTTAATACCTCCATTTTGCATGGTAGCGAACATGATATCGGAATTAGTTGGGTGGATTAAAATTTTGTTCACGATAGAGCTTCCCGCATCGCTTAGAAGATCCCAGGTCGCACCGGTGTCTTCCGATTTAAAAATTAAACCATCGTTAGAACCGAAGAAATAGATATCCGAATTTCCCGGATCCATGGCAACTGAATATACAGATAAATTTGTAAAGTTGTCATGCAAAGGCACCCATGTTGCTCCGCCGTCGAGTGTTTTCCAAACACCTCCCGTATTGGCTCCAACTATAATATGATTATTATTCAATGGGTCTATCGCGATGCTTGTAATTCTACCTACTCCTGGATTCCAACTCGTAGTTGCATTCCAACTTGTGGGCCCTAATTCCTGCCAGTTATCATTTAACTGAACTCTACTTTGAGCCGTTTCGTTTAAATAAGATTCGTATTGCTGCAAAGCGGTAAGCTCTTCCAGAGCAGAAGGCAGATAACCATTCTCATTTTGCAACCTAATCGCATTGTATTCCCAACGTTTAAACTGCTTATAACCGGAACCTCTTCCTTTGTCCCGGTTCTCAAAATAATTTTCGGCACTTGTTACAATTTCTTCAACAGTAAATGTTCCGGCATCTATCATTTCAAGATATTCTTGAGATTGAACGGTTAACACACTCAGAAAGAAAAGCAAAGACAAGAGTAATTTAAAATTCATAGCACTAATATTTAGCATAAATCATTGATCGTCAAAAGAAATCAAAAGTATTAAAAAATTGAAGTGTTCGGGTGAACAAACTTTGTATTTTTACGAAATTTAATAGTAAGTCGGAAATTTTATGCAACCCTCACAGATAATTTTACTAATTGCCGGTTATTTTGGCGTTTTGTTGTTAATTTCACATTTCACAAACAGAGGCGGGAGTAATTCCGATTTCTTTAAGGCGGGAAAGCAATCGCCATGGTATCTGGTAGCGTTTGGAATGATAGGTGCATCTTTAAGCGGGGTGACGTTCATTTCGGTTCCCGGGTGGGTAGAAGCATCAAAATTCAGTTATTTTCAGGTAGTTCTAGGATATACGGTTGGTTATGCCGTTATTGGATTAGTACTTCTACCTTTATATTATAGATTAAACCTTACCTCCATTTACAGTTACTTGGAGGGTCGCTTCGGAAGAAAATCGTACAAGACCGGGGCATCTTTCTTCCTGTTATCACGCATTGTCGGGGCGAGTTTCAGACTTTATCTGGTTGCCGTAGTACTACAAGATCTCGTATTTGATGAAATGGGAATTCCATTTTGGGTTACTGTTACAATAACCATTCTTCTCATCTGGCTTTACACCTTTAAAAGTGGCATAAAAACTATTGTTTGGACAGACACATTACAAACCTTGTTTATGTTGATTGCAGTTGGAGTAGCGGTTTATTTTGTAGCAACAGATCTTGGCCTTTCGGCAGGGAATATATTTAATTTTGTAGCAGAAAGTGATCTTTCTAAAATGTTCTTTTTTGACGACTGGAAATCCGGCGATCACTTTGTGAAGCAATTCATTAGCGGTGCATTCATTGCGATTGTAATGACAGGGTTGGATCAGGATATGATGCAGAAGAACCTCACTTGCAGAAACCTGAAAGATGCACAAAAAAATATGTTTTGGTTTACCATTGTGCTTACGATAGTAAATTTTGTTTTTTTAGCGTTAGGACTTTTACTAACTGTTTACGCAGAGCAGAACGGAATTGACGCGAGTAAAGACAAACTCTTTTCAACGATCGCCATTCAATCCGGGTTGGGAATTCCTATTGCCGTTTTCTTCTTATTAGGATTAATAGCCGCCGCATATTCAAGCGCCGATAGCGCTTTAACATCACTTACGACTTCTTTCAGTATTGATATAATGGATATTGAAAAGAAATACGATGAAAAAACACAAGTGAAAATTCGGAAAAGAATCCATATTTACATGTCCGTAGTACTCGTATTAGTGATAATAATCTTTAAATACCTTATCGCCGATGCATCAGTAATTGCAAAACTCTTCACATTTGCGGGTTATACCTATGGACCTTTATTGGGGCTTTACGCATATGGTTTATTCACTAAATGGAAGGTAACCGATAAATATGTACCTGTTGTTGCAATAGCGACGCCATTTTTAGGATATGCAATAAGTTATATTTGTCTTGAATACTTCAGTTTCGACTTCGGATTTTTCATCCTAATTTTAAATGGAGCGTTAACATACTTAGGACTAGTATTGATTCGTACCCAGAAGAACTAAGGTACAAGCAACCTCAACTTCTATTTTTTTATTCCGAAGAAGTTCATAAAACTCAGGGTTTTCGGTTCCGGGATTGAAAATGACCCGTTTCGGATGTAGTGAAATTATATAGTCGTAATATTCTTGTTGACGCTTAGGATTTAAGTAGAGTGTAACAGTATCAATATCCTTAAAATCTTCTTTTTCTGTGGTAATATTCACTCCGGCAACTTCACCGCGTTTAAGTCCGATAGCCACCACAGGTTGACTATAACTCACTAATCTGTTTATTGCCAGATTTGAATATCTCGACGGATTAAGGCTAGCGCCAATAACTAGTGTTTTTTTCAATGGATTATTTTTTTTATGTAAAATACAATGCCTGAGCTATACATTTCATAAAACTTCGTTAAAAAAAAGTTTTGGTGTAACAATACTTTTATTAGTACGTCTATTGTATAGAAACGTTTCAGCTTTACTGTGAAAATTTTTACGTTGATGGTTAGTGTTAATAATAGCAGTAAAGTTACAAGCCCGAAGTCTAGACTTCGGGCTTGTTTTTTTTGTTAAAATATAATTATAGTGTAACGAAATTTCAACTTTTTAGTCTTACTTCTATATGCCTCGTCCAAATCACCCTAATCAAGTGATTTCATTTTTAGTGAGCGAGGTAAATATATTCATCAAAACAACTTTAAAATCAATCAAAAAAATGAAACAGCTACTAATCCTGTTTGCCATGATGGCAAGCCTTTCTACATTTGCCTCACATGACCCTGAAACAGACAAACCCGGTAAAATATCGGGGACTGTAATTGACAAAAATTTACAACAACCCATTCCATATGTTACTGTCGTTGTTAAAACGATGAACGACGAGATCATTACCGGTGGTGTAACTGACGACGATGGAAATTTTACTATTGAAGAGATTCCGGAAGGAAGAAGCAAAGTCTCAATTCAATTTATTGGTTATAAAACCTATAATTCTCAGATCGAAATTTCGCGAGGAAATAGGAATGTTGATCTGGGCGAGATCTATCTCGAAGAAGAAGCAGCCGGTTTGGATGAAGTAACAGTGATTGCCGAACGTTCTACGATTCAACAAAAGCTGGACCGGAAGGTGATAAATGTTGGTAAAGATCTTACAACTGCTGGTCCAACCGCTTCCGATATAATGAACAACCTACCCTCGGTTAGCGTTGACCAACAGTCTGGCGCTATTTCGCTAAGAGGAAATCAAAACGTACGTGTGATGGTCGATGGAAAGTTATCGAATGTACCCGTTGCACAATTATTAAAACAAATTCCTTCAACTTCTATTAAGCAAATAGAACTCATTACTAATCCTTCGGCTAAATATAATCCGGAAGGAATGAGCGGATTAATAAATATCATTTTACATAAAAATGTGACTATTGGTTTTAACGGGAATGCGAGTGTTGGACTTACTTACGAAAAACAAGCTAAGTTTAATGGGTCGTTAGATATGAATTACCGAAATGGAAAATTTAATTTTTACGGCAATTACGGAAACAATGTTTCTAAGAATGAAAATTTCGGACATATTTTTAGACCGGATGATAACTCTGAACAGTTGTTCGAGTTTCTGGATAGCCGAAAATCTAATTTATTCAAAGTAGGTTTAGATTTTTATCTGAATGATAACAATACTCTTTCCTTTTTTACCAACCAGAATATTTATGAAGGTAGTACAACCGGTAATACCGATATTTTGTACTACAACGATCCGTTGCGTGACCAGAAACAGAATTTTCTTAGCGACAACGAAAACATGTCGTCTCAATACAATTTCAATTACAAACTCGATTTTGAAAAAGAAGGTCATAATATTGAATTAGAAGCCGACTTCAATACTTTTGAGTCTGATGAAGATGCTAATTTTAATTTTTCAGGAGCAGCTACTTTACCCAACTACACAGATTTTGTCGATACCGAAAGAGATCGGCTTACCGTAAATTTAGATTATGTAAATCCGCTTTCAGAATCAACAAAACTAGAACTGGGGTTAGAGGCTCGTTTGTTTGAAACCAATTTAGATTATTCGTCTACGGGACAAAGCTTTTCGTCTACCGGAACGCTAATCCCTACTCCGGACACCGCATTTGATTACAAACGCGACATTTACTCGGCCTATGCTACTTTCGGAAAAAACTATGAAAAATGGTCGTATCAGGTGGGAGTTCGTGCAGAAACGGTAGAAGTTAAGGCAGATACTAATTCGGTTCGATCTTTTAGCAACGACTATATCCAAGTGTACCCTTCTGCCTATATAACCTACACACCAACCGAAGCTAATCAGTTTCAGGTTAGCTACAGCAGACGAATAGACAGACCGGGCTTAGGTCAGGTGAATCCAATTAGAGAATGGAGCACTCCCCTTATTTCTTCCTTCGGAAATACTCAATTGCAACCACAATTTACAAATTCGGTTGAAGCTAATTACACGAGAAATTTTGAAAAAGGTAGTATTACCGGAGGTGTATTCTTTAGAGCTATTGAAGATGAAATCAACAGAGCTGTTTTTGTTGACAGAACCGATTTAAACAAAGTAATCCTCACTTTCGATAATTTCGATAATACCAATGCCTACGGAATAGAACTCTCAAGCAATTATAAACCTACAAATTGGTGGAATTTTAATATGAGCTTCGATCTGTATCAGCAAACTCAGAAAGGTATCACCGAAAGTTTAAATAATGCCGGAAACGATCCTACGGTAAACGACATTATTTCTGAAACAGTTGAAGTTGATAACACCGCCTGGAACTTAAGAATGTTTAATAATTTTAAAGTAACCAAAGATCTATCGCTGTCTGCCTTCGGAATGTATCGAGGAAAGAACAAAGGCCTGCAATTTGAAGTAGACCCAATGTATTTTGTTAATCTGGGTGCTCGATATAGTCTTTGGGAGGGTCGCGGAACATTTAGTGTGAACTACAACGACATTTTCGACACTATGAAGTTCGCTTTCAACGGGTCAAGACCTTATGCCCAAACGGGCGAGTTTAATTGGGAAAGCAACACAGTTTATGTGGGATTATCGTATCGTTTTGGTGGCGGAAAATACCGTGCAAAATCACGTAAAAGAAGAGATGATAGAGAAAAAGATGCCGGCGGAGGAATCTTTTAAAGTGTTATTTTAATGTTAAATACTGTTAAGAGATGAAACAATCGCAGATTAATGTTGTCTATATAATATACCTAAACAACTATTTGTAATTTATTTGAATTAGCCTTTAAAAAATTTTAAATCTATTTAGGTACCTAGAAAAGCCTTCCAATTGCTACTTTGGAAGGCTTTTAACTTATCTACTGATCACAGAATATCAACATCTTCAATTTGGCTTCATGAGCGAAGCCTTGATATGTGGGTTGGTATTTACCAACGAATAATCACACTCCCCCAGGTAAACCCACTTCCAAAAGCAGCTAATACAACAAGATCTCCTTCTTTTATCTTACCCTCTTCCCAGGCTTCTGTTAAGGCGATAGGTATGGAAGCTGCTGTAGTATTTCCGTATTTTTGAATATTGTTATATACCTTAGAATCCGGTAATTTCATTTTCTTCTGAATAAATTGAGAGATCCTTAGATTTGCCTGATGTGGAATCAACATATCAATATCGCTCACGCTTAAGTTGTTGGCTTTTAACCCCTCCTGAATAACTTCTGAAAAACGCACGATCGCGTGTTTAAAAACAAACTGACCATTCATGACAGGATAGTAAGGTATATTTTCTTGCGGATCGTCTTTAATAATTTCCGGAACCCAGTAACCAGTACTCGGCCCCTGAAGTGCTAATTCATCCTTGTGCTTTCCTTCACTATGAAGGTGTGTAGATAAGATTCCGCCCTTGCCGGAATCATTTCGCGATACAACAGCAGCTCCTGCACCATCTCCAAAAATTACTGAAACACCTCTTCCTCTGGTTGTAAAATCCAGACCCCCACTGTGATTTTCGGCGCCTATTACAAGAATGTTCTTATACATCCCCGTCTTTACAAATTGATCTGCCACCGAAATCGCATATACAAAACCACTACACTGATTTCTTACATCTAACGCAGGTATAGTTCGCATTCCCATCATTTCTTGGACCTCTACGCCACCTCCGGGAAAATACATATCGGGACTTAGCGTCGCGAAAACGATCATATCAATATCGACCGCGTTGAGATTTGCTCTTTCCAGTGCAATTTTAGACGCCTTTACCGCCATCTTTGAAGTAGAATTACCATCTCCTTTTTTAATATGACGTCTTTCCACAATACCGGTTCGCTCTTGTATCCAGGCATCATTTGTATCCATTAATTTTGAAAGATCATCATTTGTAACCACATTTTCGGGTACATAATACCCTAATCCGCTAATTTTTGATGTAAACATTGAGAATATTTTAAAAACAATATGGCAAGATAGCTATTCGGGAGAATTGCGGGAAATAAATACCGGGTATCTATTATGCACGCATAGTTAATGCATTGCATGACGCTTCAAATTTGATTATCTTTTTACAAAATTTAATGAACATGAAAAAACTTTCCTTCCTCCTCTATTTTCTATTCGCTTCGACTGTGCTTTCGGCACAAGAAAAACTTACGTATCAAGAGCCACCAAAAGAAATTTTGGACCTTGTAAATGCGCCATTGGCACCTTCCGTAGTAATTGACAACAAAGGTGAAAATGTAGTTTTGCTGTACAGGGATGCCTATAAATCTATAGAAGAACTTTCGGAGACAGAAATGCGGCTTGCCGGACTACGAATTAATCCTAAAACCAATATTGGTAGTAGAACAAACTACTACAACAATATAAAAGTTAAGAAGGCGACCGATAAGGACGCAACTCAAGTGAGTGGTTTACCCGAAAATGCCCGTTTGTCCAACTTTAGCTGGTCTCCAAACGAGAAAATGCTAGCTTTTCTCAATACTTCCGCCAACGGAGTTGAAGTCTGGCTGCTGGATATCGAACAGGCTTCGGCCAAAAAAGTAACCGATGCGGTAGTAAATGCCAATATGAGAAACGCTGTAAATTGGTTTAAAGACAATAATGCATTACTTGTAAAAATGCTTCCGAAGAACAGAAAAGAACTTATTGATCCGATGGAGGCAGTACCCGAAGGTCCAACAGTTTCGGTAAGTGATGGAGAAAAAGCACAAAACAGAACTTATCAGGATCTGCTCAAAAATCCTAACGACGAACAGAATTTTGAGCAATTGGCTTATTCAGAATTAAAAAAAGTAACCGTTGGAGGTATCGTAACCAATTTCTTACCAACCGCGATGTATGACGATGTGAGTTTTTCACCGGATGGCAATTATATTATGGTAAGCACCTTAAAAAAGCCGTTTTCATATCTCGTTCCTTACTACAGGTTTCCCTACGAAAACAATATTTATAAAAAGGATGGAACCTTTGTAAAACTCGTCAATGATGTTCCGTTAAACGAAGTACAACCCAAAGGATTTATGGCAACCCGCATGGGTAAACGAAATATGAATTGGCGTGATGACAAACCCGCTACATTGTATTGGGCTGAAGCGTTAGACAAAGGTGACCCGGAAATTGAAGTCGATTTCAGAGACGCGGTCTACGAACTGGCCGCACCATTTAATGGTGAACCTAATTTACTTTTAAAGACTAAAAACAGGTTTTCGGGTGTTGCATGGGGAAATGATGATATTGCTATTGCTTACGATTATTGGTGGAATGATAGAAATACCAAAACATATATTTTTAATCCCTCTAATGCTTCGGAAACTCCTGTGGTAATTTACGACAGGAACTATCAGGATCGTTATAGCGATCCGGGTGATTTTGTGCGTACTGAAAATGAATACGGGCGACCTCAACTGGAAATTCACGATGGAAATCTATATTTAATTGGAGATGGTTTTTCTGACAAAGGTCAGTTTCCATTTATTGATGCCTTTGATCTAAAAAGTAAAAAAACGAAAAGGATCTATGAGTCTACCTATACCGATAAGTTAGAGACTCTTCGAACCGCAATAGATATGAAAAAGGGTAAGATCCTTGTGCGAATTGAGTCGCAGAATGAATACCCAAATTATTACTTTAGAAATATTTATAAAAAGAATGATCTAACGCCGGTAACATCCTTTGATAATCCGTATGAAAGTATTGCTAATGTGCATAAGGAAGTAATAACTTATAAGCGTGACGATGGATTGGAACTACAAGGAACACTATATCTACCTGTGGGATACGATATGAAGAAAAAAGAAAAAAAGCCGATGATCCTGTGGGCATACCCACGAGAATTTAAAGACAAGAACAGTGCTTCCCAAAATACTACAAATCCGAACGAATTTATATATCCGTATTACGGGTCACCTATTTATTGGGTAACACAAGGATATGTAGTGCTGGACGATGCGGCATTCCCTATTGTTGGGGAAGGAGATGAAGAGCCCAATGATACTTTTAGAACTCAACTCGTTGGCAATGCAAAAGCCGCCATCGACGCTGTAGACCAATTAGGCTATATTGATAGAAATCGTGTTGGTGTTGGCGGACACTCATACGGCGCATTTATGGTGGCGAATTTATTAAGTCATAGTGATTTATTTGCAGCGGGAATCGCCCGTAGCGGAGCTTATAACAGAACATTGACGCCCTTCGGATTCCAGAGTGAAGAAAGAAGTTATTGGGACTCACCCGAGACCTATTACACCATGTCGCCATTTATGCATGCCGATAAAATGAAAACCCCTTTACTATTAGTTCATGGAGAGGCAGATAACAATTCGGGGACCTATCCATTGCAGAGTGAGCGCTATTTTAATGCCTTAAAAGGCTTGGGAGCTCCGGCAAGATTAGTGATGTTACCTAAGGAAAGCCATGGTTATCGTGCTAAAGAGAGTATTCTTCACTTGCTATGGGAACAGGATTCCTGGTTGGATAAATATGTAAAGAACAGAGATAAAAATGCTATTATGGAGTCTACTGAGATTAAAAAATAGTAAATTAAAAAAGGGCGCTAATCTAGCGCCCTTTTAAACAACCTAACCAATAAAATAATAGATTATTAACTCTTTTTCATAGCAATTCTATTATCCCACTTTCAATGATATAAAGATACAACTCATTGTTTAAAAGTTATGTTAATGCATTGAACAAAGTTTTGTTAAAGTTTTAATGTCAGTTATGATCTTGATTCTGACATCATGTCATTGATTTACTCTTGGTATTCTATTTGACTATTCTCTTCGGAAGAAAACGAACAAATATTAATTTATAAATATAAAACCATGAGTAAAGGAACTATTAACGTAGCGGTCGAGAATATTTTTCCGCTAATTAAAAAGTTTTTATACAGCGATCACGAAATATTTTTACGTGAATTAATTTCGAATGCCACGGATGCTACTTTAAAACTGAAACATCTTGCCAATATTGGTGAAGCTAAAGTAGATTATGGCAATCCGATGATCGAAGTAAAAGTTGATAAAGAGAAGAAACAACTCCATATCATAGATCAGGGAATTGGAATGACGCAAGAAGAGGTGGAGAAATACATCAACGAAATTGCATTTTCGGGTGCTGAAGAATTCTTAGAAAAATACAAGGATAAAAAAGGAGATGAAGCTGGAATTATTGGTCATTTTGGTTTAGGATTCTACTCCGCGTTTATGGTGGCAGATAAGGTGGAGATCATCACCAAGAGTTTTAAAGATGAACCCGCCGTTCATTGGGAATGCGATGGCTCCCCGGAATATAAGATCACAAAAGCCGAGAAAAAAGACAGAGGGACTGAGATCATTCTTCACATTGCAGAAGATTCTACCGAATTCTTAGAAGAAAGCAAGATCAGTGAACTATTGGTTAAGTACAATAAGTTTATGCCCATCCCGATCAAATTCGGAACAAAAACTGAAACTTTACCAAAGCCGGATGGAGCGAAGGAGGAAGATCCTGCACCTACTAAGGAAGTTGATAATATTATCAACAATCCAAACCCAGCCTGGACAAAGCAACCTACTGAATTAGAAGATAAGGACTATGCTGCTTTTTACAGAGAATTGTACCCAATGCAGTTTGAGGAGCCACTTTTTAATATCCATCTAAATGTAGATTACCCGTTTAACTTAACAGGGATTCTATATTTCCCAAAGATGGGACAGGATATGCAAATTCAGAAGGATAAAATTCAACTTTATCAAAATCAGGTGTTCGTAACCGACAATGTGGAAGGAATTGTTCCCGAATTTTTAACTATGCTTCGCGGGGTGATCGATTCGCCCGATATACCTTTAAATGTATCCCGAAGTTATCTGCAGGCAGATGGTGCTGTTAAAAAGATTTCCAGCTATATCACCAGAAAAGTTGCAGATAAACTGAAAAGTCTTTTCAATAATAATCGAGAAGATTTTGAGAAAAAGTGGAACGATATTAAGATCGTTATCGAGTACGGAATGCTTACCGAAGATAAATTCTTCGAAAAAGCTAAAGATTTTGCCGTTTACCCAACTGTTGAGGATAAATACTTTACTCTTGAAGAGTTAAAAGAGAAGATCAAGCCTGCTCAAACAGATAAAGATGATAAGCTTGTTATACTGTACGCTTCAAATAAAGAGGAGCAGCATTCGTACATTGAAGCTGCAAAAGAAAAAGGGTATGAGGTTTTACTATTAGACTCTCCTATTATCTCTCATCTAATTCAAAAACTGGAAAGTAGTAACGAAAATTTGAGCTTCGTACGTGTGGATAGCGATCATATTGATAATCTGATTAAGAAAGAGGAAGAAGCCATTTCTAAACTTTCCGAAGAAGAAAAGGAAACTCTTAAAACATTTCTAACAGAGGTTATTCCAGCCGAAAAATTCTCTGTGCAATTAGAATCAATGGATAGTAAGGCGAATCCATTTATCATTACAGAGCCCGAATTTATGCGCCGCATGAAAGAGATGCAGCAAACAGGTGGCGGTGGAATGTTTGGAATGGGCGGCTTACCCGAGATGTATAATTTAATAGTGAATACTAATCACGAACTGGTAACCGAAATTCTAAACACGAAAACATCAAAGAAAAAACAGCGTTTGGTGAATCAAGCTCTTGATCTTGCAAAATTGAGCAAGAATTTGCTTAAAGGGGAAGAAATGACGGCCTTTATTAAGCGAAGCTATGAAATGATCAAATAGAGCGTATTTTAATAATTAGTTTTAAAAACCTCCTTCAGTTAATTTTGAAGGAGGTTTTTTTATGTCTTGTTTTCTTTCAAAATTATATTTTTCTTCGGAAATAATTCCTCATCACAGAACTCCCAAAAAACAAAAAATTGTATTGTGAAATTGTCGATGAACAAATTTCAATATCAATCAAAATAATAAAAAAACTTTTGAAAAACTAAATTATTGACAAATCATAACAGCGAAATTATAGTATTTAAAAAAAGTTATTAACATTTTTTTGTAGAGCAACCGCGAAGTCTAATTATATGGTTTTTAATTTTTTAAATATACTTGACACTAAGAATGTTAATTCACTATGCGTTTCAACTAGTAAATATTCCTTTCAACTAAAAAAATATCTCCTATCTTTAAATTAACATATATTTAAGTTTTAACTAAAACAACTATTAATTATGAGAAAAATTACATTATTATTTTTGATGTTATTTGTCTGTAGTTTGGGGTATTCCCAGTACACGATAGATGACACCGACACTACTCCTTTCGAGGACATTAGTGCAACCGGTACCGCTATGGGCCTTTCAGATGATGGTGAAGGAAACGCAGTGATTCCATTTGCCTTCGATTTTGATGGTACTGTATCCTCCGATGTGAGAATTGGAAATAACGGAGCGTTACTTTTTGGTGTTACCACAGGTGATGTTTTTGCAGGAAATGCAGTTCTAGCTGGTCAAACTCCACGAATTGCACCATTTTGGGATGATTTAGACACTGAGTCTGGTGATGTTTATTACGAAACTCGTGGAACAGCACCCAACCAACGTTTTATCGTTCAATGGGAAGATCGACCACATTTCAGCGGTGCAAGTAACCCTGATGCGGGTACTTTTCAACTTGTTATGTACGAAGGATCTAATGAAATTGTATTCGTTTATGAGGATGTAGATTTCACAGGTACTGCTTTTGATGGTGGCGCAAGTGCTACTATTGGGATCGTAACAAGTAATGCAGATTACCAATATTCATTCAATACTGCAAGTGTTGCAGATGGAGATGCAATACGATTTGCTCCTCCAGCAGGTGATCCACCTGTAATTAGCTGTCCAATGAGTGTTGTTGTAAATAACGATGCAGGAGAATGTGGGGCCATTGTAAATTTTGCTGACGCTATAGCTATTGACCCTGAAGATGGTGTAATACCTACTACTCAAACTATGGGAGACCCTTCAGGTTCTTTATTCCCAGTTGGAGTAAGTACCATAGAATATTCTGCCACAGATAGTGATGGAAATACTTCTACTTGTCAGTTTACAATTACTGTTATCGATAATGAACTACCAACGATTACTTGCCAAGACATTACTGTATCTCTTGATGCTAGTGGGAATATCGTAGTTGATCCGGCAGATCTTGCTGCATCATCTTCCGATAACTGTGGCGTAACGTTCTCTTATGGAGGAGCGACTACAACTACCGAAAGTCTTGAAACTACATTTGCAGGTGGTAATGGTAACTTTGGAAACATGTTCGACATTAATGCACTTAATGAAGTAACAATTAATTCATTCGATATTAATGCAGACGCAGGAGCTACATTCGATGTTGAAGTATATGCCAAAGTTGGTACCTGGGTTGGATCTCAAACTACAGCGGGGGACTGGACCTTAATAGGTACTGCCGTAGGGGTAGTTTCGAATGGAGACGGTGTTGCCACTCCTCTTAATTTAGCATTGGGTTATGTTATTCCTGCTGGTGAAACCCATGCGTTCTATGTAACGCCTACAGATTTCTCAACTGGTGGATTCAACTATACTAACGGAACTGCAACAGGTGCTGTATTTGCATCAGATGCAAATATTGAGTTCTTAGAAGGCGCAGGACAACAGTATCCTTTCACAGGAAGTAATTTCCAACCTAGAGTTTTCAACGGGAACATTATTTACGATGTAACAACATCAGGAACGGCTGGAACTTACGACTGTTCTTCTGTTGGTTCACACCCAGTAACTATTATCGCAACAGATCCTAGCGGAAACACTGCAGAATGTAGCGCAGTAATTACAGTTGTTGATGATACTGCACCGGAAATTGTTTGTATTGGTGAGCCTGGAAGCTTCTCTATCCTACAGGATTTTGAAGGAGCTACCCTACCGGGCGGATGGACTACTGAAATTGTTAGTGGTAATTTTGACTGGGCTTTTGGTTCTGGTGTTATGCCAGGAGGGGACGACTTCCCAACCAACGCAGCTATATTTGATGATGACGCAGCAGGATCTGGCGAGTTAGATAATACTGTTAGATTATTATCTCCTGTTTACAACATTACAGGTGCTACCACTGCAGAATTATCATTCGATTATTCGTTACAGGATTTTATTGGTGCTGGTAGCTTTACAGTAGAAGTTTGGGATGGTGCTACTTGGCAAGAAGTGCTCTTCGCTACAGAAGATACACCTCCTACACCAAGTGGAGTTATTGATATTACACCTTTCGAGAATGCAGATTTCCAAGTACGTTTTACATATGATGATGATGACGACTTTGCTTGGGGTGCAGGTGTTGATAATGTACTTATTGAGTACGATATCCCTTCTACTCCTTTGGATGTAGTTCTTGATGCTAACGGAATGGCAACGATCAATGTTTCAGATTTATTATTGTCTGCTACAGATAATTGCTCTTTTGTAATAAGCGCACAAGGTGGTGGTGCTCCAGTACCTCAAACTCTTCTAACTACGTTGGATGGTGGTAATGGTAACTTCGGTAACATGTTCGATATCAATGCACTTAATGACGTGACTATCGACTCGTTCGATATTCATGGTGATACAGGTGCCGTATTTGATGTTGAAGTATATGCTAAGTCCGGAACTTGGGTTGGATCTGAAGATAACCCTGGTGATTGGACACTCATTGGAACTGCAACTGGAGTAGTATCCAACGGCGACGGCGCAGTTACACCTTTAGGATTAGCCTTAGATTATCAAATCCCGGCTGGTGAAACTCATGCGTTCTATGTAACGCCAACAGATTTCTCAACTGGTGGATTCAACTATACTAACGGAACTGCAACAGGTGCTGTATTTGCATCAGATGCAAATATTGAATTCTTAGAAGGTGCTGGAAAAGGATATCCTTTCTCAGGTACTACCTTCGCTCCTAGAGTATTTAATGGTAACATTCAATATTCTGCGGGTGCAGGAGCAAGCACGACTACAATCGACTTCGACTGTGAGGATGTTGGAGAAAATATTATTGAAGTTACTGCGATCGATGCAAGTGGAAATGAATCAACTTGTACCGCAACAGTTAACGTAATTGATAATATTGATCCTGTATTGGTATGTATGGATCTTACCGTAGAATTAGGAGCTGATGGTACAGCTACAATTGCACCGGAAGATCTAATAGACATGACTAACTCTGTTGAGGCTTGTGGATTTGCAGTTACAACTATCGATATCGATACTTTCGACTGTGACGACATAGGTACACCAGTATTAGTATCTGTACTAGTTGCAGATCCAAGCAATAACACAGCAATATGTATGGCTACCGTAACGGTAATTGATGCATTAGGACCAGAAGTTACTTGTCCGGCAGATCAAACAGTTGATCCGGGACCTGGAAACTTATTCTATGAAGTACCGGATTATTTCGGTACTGGTTTAGCAACAGCTACAGATAACTGTACAGATCCGGTAACGATCTTCTCGCAAGATCCAGCAGCTGGCGAATTAATTCCTGATGGAGTTTACACAGTTACTCTAACTGCAACCGATGAATACGGTAACGACGGTACTTGTACTTTCGAACTTACTGTAGAGAGCGTATTAGGAGTAGATGACAATAAGTTAGACAATGCCATCGAAATGTATCCTAACCCTGCTCAAAATCAGGTGACTATTGCCAACAGTTCAAATATCTTACTTGAAAGAGTAATGATTTACGACCTGAACGGAAAACTAGTTAACAACACTGACCTAAGCGGATCGCTAGGTGAGCAAGTTATCGACGTTTCTAAATTGGCAGCAGGAGTATATGTTGTTCAGATAACTGGAGAAAATGCTACAGCAGTAAAACGCTTAATTAAAGAGTAGTTTTACCAAATAGTTAATTAACCAACCATTAAAGCCTCTCAGCAAATGCTGAGAGGCTTTTTTAATTTTCCAGAACAAGTCTTCTCTAAATAAAATAGGTATTTTTGAATACTGAATTAGTTTTAACATTATCTCAGACCTATGAAATATTTCATCTTAATATTCTTTACGTTGCTGTTAGTCTTAAGTTGCAGAGATAACAAAAAAGAAACACCACAGCCTATGGCCGTAGAACCAAATAACGGAATTGGAGATGGTGCACCACCTCTAGACTCCTTGCTGAACAATGAAACACCTCAAGTTAAAAGTGGAGATACATTAATAAAACCTTGATCATATGTTACCATGGCACCAATACTTATTAGGAGTCGTTTTTATTCTGGCTGGAATAAACCACTTTAGAACCCCTAAATTATACAAACGAATAATGCCACCTTACATACCGTCACAGGACACTATGGTAATTTTAAGTGGAATTGCCGAAATGATCTTAGGATTTCTACTTCTTAATCCGAAGACACAGAACATTGGCGCCTGGGGAATTATTATCATATTGATACTTTTTATACCGGTACATATTTATATGCTTCAAAACGAAAAAGCATCTATGAATCTTCCTAAATGGCTGCTAATTATACGATTCCCATTGCAACTAGCACTAATTTACTGGGCATATTTATATATCTAGAATGGATTTATTTGCTTCGGAAAACAACTCAAATAAAATTGACCTGCAATTGCCAAATGCAGATGTTAGTTATTTTCCAAATTTCATTCCTTCAGAAATCGCTTCAGAATATTTTGAAGTCTTAAAAACAGAAACCCCCTGGCAGCAAGATAATATTAAACTCTTCGGAAAAACCTATCAGCAACCCAGACTTACAGCTCTGTATGGGAATAATGAAAAACCATACACTTACTCCGGGATCACCATGTTTCCGAAGCCATTCTCAAAAACATTGTTGCAAATAAAACATAAAGTAGAAGAAAAATGCAGCGCAAAATTCACTTCGGTACTCCTCAATTTGTACAGAGATGGAAACGACAGTAACGGCTGGCATAGCGATGACGAAAAGGAGTTAGGACCTAACCCCTTTATCGCATCATTAAGTCTTGGAACAACTAGAAAGTTCCAATTAAAACATAAGCAGGATAAAGGTCTTCGATTTAATATACTTCTTGAGCACGGAAGTTTATTAATAATGAAAGGTGAAACACAAAAATACTGGCAGCATCAAATTCCGAAATCTAAAAAGATCGAGAAGGCTAGAATCAATTTAACTTTTCGGAAGATCAACTAAACAAAATTGTGTTTTAAAGAACGTATATTTTCAGCATGAATTAGAATTGTAGCTCCATGCTTCAACAAAAATACTTTTTTAAACGATGCTCCCCACTAACATGTAACCTGAACTAAACTCACAAAAGTGGGTTTTCGATAAAACATATTGAATTACAGATAATTAACGATAATTGATTAAATATTGTGGCTAATCGAAGATGTCATTCAAGAGAACTGCTAACCTAATACCCCCTTTTTGAAGTTGAGAGCGCATTACGTCAACATATTTGTACATATAAACATAGCTTAATTTCTCTCCACTCTTGGTGTTTTTATAAATGTCTTCGCAAAGATTTCTGCTTTCATACATCCAACTAAGTACATCTCCTCTCTTTATGTATTCCAATTGCGCCTTCGATAATCTTTCTGTATTCATAGCCAATTCGCTATAAGACATATTATAACTTTCAATCATCTTGGTATCCCAAACCGAATGCAAATTTGTTCCCTCATCAAACCATCTCACTTGAAAATCGTTTGCCCCTTTATCTTCTGCCAGACCAATATGAAGAGGCTGATGCAGGTCACCAATGAAATGAACCAACAGCTTTAAATGAAACACCTTGTTCTCCTTTGGTTCGTTTTCATTTTTTAATACGTTTATACAAGTATCAATAGCACGAATAATATCTCCTCTTTCATTTTTTGAATGATTCTCGTAACGTGCACCAAAAGGAAAATTCACATAATGCCAGGGTCCGTAACTTCGATAGCGTTCATCGCTTTTAATTTCATCTGCAAAGGTAGACACTATAGCTAATGATTGTCCGTTCAGCAACTCATCAATTTGCTTTTTAGCCTTCTTAGTCAAATATTGCTCCGCTATCTCACCCGTCGCCCTGTGCCCGGTTCTACCCCAGTCTTCTGCAGCATGTACTAACGAAATCGATAAAAATAAAACTAGAAGCGTATAATAACATCTTTTCATGGCGTATTCTTTTTACAAAGATACTATTCATTTAAAAGGAAAATAAAAAAAATAGTCCGGATTTTGAAAAAAAATATTATATTTGTTTAATATCATTTTAATATCATATTAAATCTAATGTTATGTCAAACGAAAAAACGATCCTTCCGTCCAATGGCTACTTAATGCTTTTTGTTTTTTTCATACTACTGGTTGCTAGTATTGGAGGCTTAATTGCATTTAAGAACCCGTTGTTTATTGCCCTATTTTTACTTTCATTATTACTACTTCCGGGTTTTGTACTTGTAAACCCTAATGGATCCAGAGTATTACTTCTCTTCGGAAAGTATATGGGCACCATTAAAAAAAACGGTTTGTTTTGGGTAAATCCGTTGTATGTAAAAAAGAAAATATCACTCCGCGCCAGAAACTTTGACAGTGAGCGTTTAAAAGTGAACGACAAACTTGGAAATCCAATTATAATTAGTACCATATTGGTTTGGCGCGTACGTGATACTCATAAAGCAGCATTTGATGTTGATAATTATGAAAACTTTGTTCGGATTCAAACTGATGCGGCTGTGCGTGAATTAGCCAGCAAATACCCTTATGATAACTTTGCCGATGAAGGAGTGACCGAAGATATAACCCTTCGCTCCAGTATGACCGAGGTTAACGAGGCTCTTGAAAAAGAGTTGGAAGACAGATTGGCAATAGCAGGAATAGAAGTACTTGAGTCCCGAATTGGGTATCTCGCATACTCAAACGAAATCGCAAGTGCAATGCTTAAAAGACAACAGGCTACAGCCATTGTTGCTGCACGTCACAAAATCGTTGAAGGAGCAGTAAGCATGGTTGAAATGGCATTAAATGAGTTAAGTAAAAAACAGATCATTGATCTAGACGAAGATAAAAAAGCCGCTATGGTAAGTAATCTTATGGTGATCCTGTGTAGTGACAAAGACGCTGCACCCGTTGTTAATGCGGGAACTTTAAACACATAGAGCCATGAAAGTATTTGTAGAAGAGCAACGATTTGACCAATGGTGGTTCCGAATTTTACTAATTATCACTTCTTTGATAATTTTCGGAACGATCGCAAAATCGTATGACGAAATAAAAAATAACCCTACCGATCTATGGATTTCTTTAGGGGTAGGATTATTAACCATTATTCTTATGTTTTTTGTGGCTTTTGTATTAAAACTCGTCACGAGAATCGACGATCAAGGGATACATTATGGTTTTTGGCCGTTTCAGTTTAAATTAAAAACCGCGAAATGGAATGAAATAGCACAATGCTATGTGAGAGAGTATAATCCCATCATGGATTATGGCGGTTGGGGCTACCGAATGATTTCGTTTAGAAAAAAGGGTGCTGCACTAAATGTAAAGGGCAATATTGGCATTCAAATTGTGTTTAATGACGGTAAGAAGTTACTTATTGGTACTCAGAAAGAACAAGAGTCTAAAAGTACACTTGAAACATATAAACATAAATTATAAAGCTATGAAAACGAGTTATATTATCATTTTTTTATTTTGCTTCGGAATTACTTTCGCACAGGAAAGAGACTTCAATGCTCAGGATATTAGTATTAGTCCGTTAATAGACGGCACACTTTTAAACCCCACTACTTCTGAAAAAATTCCGTTAGCGATAATCATTGGAGGTTCGGGACCAATTGATAGAAACGGTAACCAAATGATGGTAAAGAATAACTCACTCCGATTTCTGGCCGAAGGTCTTTACGAAAAGGGTATTGCTACCTATCGCTATGATAAACGTATCGTAAAACAAATGAAAGATCGAAGCCTGAGTGAGAAAGATATTCGCTTCGATAGTTTTATTGAAGATGCGGTAGCCGTAATAGAGTACTTTAAAAATGGTAATGAGTTTTCCGGTATTTATATAATTGGTCATAGTCAAGGGTCGTTAGTTGGAATGGTTGCAGCTCGAGATCGTGCAGATGGGTTTGTGTCACTTGCCGGCGCCGGACAAGAAATTGACGATGTGATCGTAGATCAATTGGGGAAGCAAGCCCCCGGTTTAAAAGATAATGCCCGAGAAGCATTCGACGATCTTCGCACCAAAGGAGAAGCCGTTAATTACAGTCCGGGTTTAGCCTCAATTTTCAGAAAGGAAATTCAACCGTTTATTCGTAGCTGGATGTTGTACAACCCTAAAGAGGAGTTGGCTAAACTGAATATTCCCGTGATAATCATTAACGGTGATAAAGACTTACAGGTACAGGTGAGTGAAGCCGAGTCACTACATAGAGCGAAGCCAGGAGCCAGTTATGAGATCATAACTAATATGAACCATATCTTAAAAGAGATTCCGGGAAATGATATGGAAAACCAGAAATCTTATAACGATCATAAAATTCCGGTTATGCCGGAACTTATCGAAACGATAAGCCAGTTTATTAAGAAATAATATGTCGAAAAAGAAAGCATTTGCCCTTCGGGTTAACGAAGATATGATGAAAGCCATTGAAAAATGGGCTGCAGACGAATTTCGTAGCACCAATGGCCAAATCGAGTGGATGCTTAATGAAGCTTTAAAAAAAGCTGGCAGGCATCCAAAAAAGAAAGAATAAAGCTTCGTTTATAATAAATATACTCTTTATTGCTCGAATAAAATTAAATCTTAATTAGTTTCTTGGTGGTTTTCGTTCCTTCAGAAAAAATCTGTAAAAAATAAGCTCCCGAGGTAAATTCAGAAATATCTAATGAAACAGAATTTGTATTTAACGCATTTAACTCTTTTAACATCTGACCTTTTAAGGAATAGACTTTTATTTCATCAATAAGTCCTTCATCTAGTGAAATCCTGACATTTTCATGAACCGGATTAGGAAATATAACTGCCGAAGCGGCAACCGATGTATCTTCTATTCCTAAAACTTCAGATAGTTCCATAATCCAATAATCGGCACCCCCAACAGAACTTTCGGTTTTATCACCCGATATGTCTGAAAATGAGTAACCCCCTAAAACATATCCTCCACTATTATTCTCATATATTGAATGAAGGCGATCGTCTTCACTGCCTCCAATTGTTTTATCCCATTGTATGGTCCCTGTATCCTTTATTTTTACGATCCAAAAATCATAACTTCCACGGGCATCTTCTGTTTTATCACCCGAGATATTAGAATTTGAAAATCCTCCAAGAATAAATCCACCATCGGCTGTTTTTTCTATACTATTAACAATTTCTTCTTCATTACCGCCTATGGTATTCTGCCATAACACATTGCCCGTATTATCGGTTTTTAACACCCACATATCTGTTTCGCCGATAGCATCTTCCGTTTTATCTCCAGATATATCAGAATCTGATTCCCCGCCTATAACGAATCCGCCATCTGTAGCTTCGATTATTGAAGTGAGAACATCGGCGCCATCCCCACCAATTGTATTCTCCCACTCCAGTTGACCACTAGCATTTAACTTCACTAGCCAAAAATCTGAAACTCCCATTCTATTTTCAGACTTGTCGCCCGATGCGTTAGAATATGAAACTCCACCAAAGAGAAATCCTCCATCTATGGTTTGAATTGCAGCCTGTAAAAATTCGTTTTCATCACCCCCTATTGTTCTATCCCATTGTACAACACCAAGATTATTCACCTTTACAACCCAGTAATCTAAACCACCCTTCGAATTCTCAGTTTTATCTCCCGAAACATTTGAACGAGAATACCCCGCAAGAAAGAACCCTCCATCATTGGTTTCTGACACAGATACTAAAAAATCAGGATCACTTCCTCCTATCGTATTCTGCCATTCAATTGCTCCGGTTGCATTTAACTTTACCAACCAATAATCTGTAAAACCAATTGAATTTTCAGTCTTATCGCCGGAAATGTTGGAATTTGAAGAACCGGCTAAAATGTATCCCCCATCATTAGTAGGTACTAAATCAATTAATTGATCGAGATTATTACCGCCAATGGTGTCGTCCCATTCAACCATTCCGGACGCGTCCATCTTTACCACCCAATAATCCTGAGCTCCCAAAGAATTTTCCGTTTTATCTCCCGAAATATTTGAAAGAGAAAGTCCACCGGCAATATGTCCACCGTCTGTCGTAGCCTTAAGAATAGTTAAGTTGTCATTGTCATTACCTCCTATAGAATTTTGCCAATCTATCTGAAAATCTTGTGCCTTTGCAGTTGAGACAATAAGTGATATGGTCAAAATAATGTAAAAATTTCTCATAAATAGTTTACTTGGTTAGATAGTATTTAGGTAATAAAATTAAAAAAAAATAATTGTATTTTGCACAAAAACCATCACTATGCAGGATACCGTTTCAGAAATAATTAAAGACACTACGCCACTTTTCACGAATGATACCATCGTTTTTGGAGTTTTAATGATCTCTCTGGGCTTTATTTTCTTTACCTCTTCCAGAGAAAAAGGGTTTTGGAGTAGTTTTTATAAAATTGTGCCTGCGCTTTTTGTTGCTTATTTTATTCCGGCTCTTCTTACCACTTTTGGTATTATTGCCCCGGACTGGACCACGGTGACAGCATCTGGCGAGGCTGTTAAAAACAGCTCGAACCTTTATTATATGTCTAGTAGGTATTTGCTTCCTGCAGCATTAGTTCTTATGACCTTGAGTATTGACTTAAAGGCAGTATTTAATTTAGGGCCCAAGGCACTAATTATGTTCCTTACAGGGACAGCAGGAATCATTTTGGGCGGACCAATCGCTGTTTTACTTATAGGTTCCATTTCTCCCGAATCTGTAGGTGGCGAGGGCGCCGATGCCGTATGGCGCGGACTGTCAACTCTGGCCGGAAGTTGGATTGGCGGAGGTGCAAATCAAACTGCAATGCTGGAAGTTTATGGTTACAATCAGAAGCTTTACGGAGGTATGGTATTCGTTGATATCGTTGTTGCTAACATTTGGATGGCGATTATTTTAATAGGAATTGGAAAATCTGCCAAAATCGATAAATGGTTAAAGGCAGATACTACTGCGATAGAAAGCCTAAAAGAAAAAGTTTCCACCTATTCGTTAAGTGTGACGAGAAATCCTTCTTTAACCGATCTTATGATCTTAGGCGCAATTGCCTTTGGAACGGTTAGTTTTGCACATTTTGGCGCAGGTTATTTAAGTGCTTTCTTCGAAGATTTTGTAAATGGATTAGAGCCGGGAATTACTAGAAACATGTTCACATTTTTAAGTTCGAGTTTCTTTTGGATGATCTCCATTACAACACTAATTGGAATTCTATTATCTTATACTAAAGCAAGGAGTTATGAAGGTGCCGGCGCAAGCAAACTTGGTAGTGTTTTCATCTATATTCTTGTTGCAAGTATAGGAATGAAAATGGATCTTACTCTAATTTTTGAAAACAAGATGTTGATCGTTATCGGACTAGTTTGGATGTTGATCCACGCAGGATTATTGATTCTGGTAGCAAAACTTATTAAAGCCCCCTATTTCTTTTTGGCGGTTGGTAGTCAGGCGAATGTTGGTGGGGCAGCTTCGGCTCCCATCGTTGCTTCTGCTTTTCATCCGTCTTTGGCTACAGTAGGAGTGTTGTTAGCGGTATTTGGATACGCCATTGGTACTTTGGGCGCTGTTGCCTGTACGGTTTTGATGCAATTAGCTGCCGTTAGTTAATTTCCAGTTGTAAGATTTGTGCCCAAAATAATTTATCACGTATTCTTTCGGAAGTATTCTTAAAAAATAGCATCTTTGCCATCCCGTAAAAAGCTAAAATAATGAAGTATTTACTTGCCATAATCGCTGTATTTTTAACTGTTCTTAGTTGTTCTAAAAACCCCAACGAAATGCACCTCACCGGCGAAGTGAAGGGTTTAAAAAAGGGAACGCTTTTGCTTCAGAAGATTGAAGATTCGGTACTGGTATCGGTAGATTCTGTGGTTATAAACGGAGCTTCAAACTTTAGTTTTTCCGAAGAAATTGATAGTCCGCAACTGTATTACCTTTATGTTCGACTTAAGGACGGTTCTTTACTGGATGATCGTGTTGCGTTTTTTGCAGAACCGGGAGAGGTTAATATTACTACATCGCTAGACAATTTCAATTTAGACGCTATTATTACAGGCTCCAGAAATGAAAACATTTTAATGGAGTTCGACAAATTGAACAAGCGTTACAGTGATAAGAATCTGGAATTAATTGAAAAAGGATTTAGAGCGAAGCAGGACGGGAATGATTCGTTGATTCTCGCCTCCAAAAAGCAACAGGAAAACACAATTGCGAGTAAATATTTGATGACCGTTAATTTCGCCTTAAACCACAAGGATGCTGAGGCGGCACCATTCTTAATGTTGACGGAGGTTTATGATGCGAATATTAAGTATCTTGACACGGTTTACAACTCATTAACCCCAAAAGTAAAAGACTCCAAGTATGGTAAAATACTGGAGTCTTATATAAAAAATCGTAAGGAAGAAGGAATCTAATTAAAGAGCGTTAATAGAATCAATTAACTTTCTTCCTCTGGTTTCCAACTCGGCATTGATAGATTTGAAGTGTTGTTTTTTGTTTTCAACATTCTTCTCGTTTACTTTTTCAATAAGCTCATCGAACGTTACGATCGCTTCATCAATAACCGCTTCAGCTTTTTTGTTGTCCTTTTCAGGGTTTGTTAGTTCCCAAATATAAACTGCCTCAATGATATCACCCAAAACATAATTTATATCTCTCTTTAAGTCGCGTACACTTGCCATAATATTAAATTTTTGGCAAAAATACTACTTTAGAGCAGATTAGGGTACATATACTTCTAAAAATATAGCATTTTTGGTTTCAAAGTAAACTTCATCAAAGCTGGCGGGAATAAGAACGGTATCGCCATTTTTTATTTCTTCGGAAGTATTTGATGAAGTAAGTGTTGCTGTTCCACCTATACACATGTAAACCACAAAAGATTTAAGGTGAGAAATATCTCTTATGAAAGCTTCGGAAAGTTTGATCTTATTGGTTTCGAAGTATTCCGACTTGCAAATATTCGTTACCACACTTTCTGTGTCGTTATAATTTAATCTGGCATCTGAAGCATTGTAGTCAATCGCTTCAAGCGCTAAATCGGTATGTAGCTCTCTTAATTCTCCGTTTGAATCCGGTCTGTCCCAATCGTAAATACGGTAGGTAACATCTGAGGTTTGTTGAATTTCGGCTAGAAGGATACCTTCGCCAATAGCATGTACCGTACCGGGCTTTAGATAAAATGCATCTCCCCTATTCACTTTTTCCGAATGAAGAATCTCTGTTAGTCTGTTATTAAAGAGATACTTGGTATAAATTTGTTCATTCATCTCTCTATTAAAACCGAGAATGAGACGCGCATTTTCTTCAGCATCCAGTATATACCACATTTCGCTTTTACCGAAGGAATTATGCCGGGCAGCCGCCAATTCATTATTTGGATGTAATTGTACCGAGAGATCTTGTTCGGCGTCAATAAACTTAAATAGTAAAGGAAATTCTTTTCCGAAGTGATCATATACTTTATCCCCTACCAACTGAGTCCGAAATTTCTCGATAAGTTTGGTCAAAGACATCCCTTTCAGTCTCCCATTGGATACAATAGAAACATTTTCTTTAACACCGGATAGTTCCCAACTTTCGCCTGCTTTAGACGCATCACCTTTCCCGTAAATATCTGCCAATTTATGACCACCCCAGACTTTATTCTTGAGAATAGGTTTAAACTTAAAGATATATAGCGAGTCTTCTTTGTTCATTTCAGTTTTTGCAATTCACTTAATGCCATATCAATGTGTGGTTGGGCGTTTAACGCCTGGAATTTATAGGTTAGTTTTCCATCTTTATTAAAAACAAAAGTTTCCCTCCCTGGCAATAAACCTAAAAAAGAAGCTCTTACTCCAAAGAGCTTTCTTACTTTACCTTTGGTGTCTGCCAGTAATGTAAACGGCAAATTGTATTTAGCACTAAATTTATTGTGAGACGTTTCAGAATCACTACTAATACCGATCACCAATGCTCCTTCCGCCAAAAAATCTTCAAAATTATCTCGAAAACTACATGCTTCTTTTGTACATCCGGGCGTGAAATTCTTTGGATAGAAATATATCACGACCGGCTTTATACCTTTCACCGAATTTATTGAAAATACATTACCATTCTGATCTTTCAGTTTAAAATCCGGAAGTTCTTCTCCTATTTTTAAACTCATCTCTTAACCCGTATAAACCACATAATTTCGTGGTGTTTCGTATAATTTGACAGAAATTTCAAATTTACTATCCAGTCTTTTTCTAAGCTTATTCCAGATAACGATCGCAATATTTTCTACGGTTGGGTTCAGATCGTGAAATTCTGCAACCTCCACATTCAAATTCTTGTGATCGAAAGGGTCTTCAACTTCTTCCTTAATAATATCTTTTAAGACTTTTAAGTCTATCAAATACCCTGTTTCAGGATCAATATCTCCGGTAAGGCCAACGATTAATTCGTAGTTATGACCGTGATAATTGGGGTTACTACACTTTCCGAAGACATCAAAATTTCTGGCATCACTCCAACCCTCTTTATACAAACGATGTGCAGCATTGAAATGCGCCTTTCTGTAAATTGTTAAGCTCATAGATCTATGTGATGATAAAACTTGTCGAAAATTATTTTAAACCAGGCAGTATAATTATCGGGGTGTAGTTCCATATCGAGTTTTACATCATTTAGTGACATCCATTTCCAGGCTGCGACTTCATCGATATTGATCTTCGGTAATCCGTTAAATGTACCCACTAAAATATGGTCCAATTCATGTTCGGTAAGCCCATTATCAAAGGGTGCCTTATAAATAAAGGAAATCGTTTCTTTTAGTGGAGTTTCGAAGCCCATTTCTTCCATCAATCTGCGTTTTCCTGCTTCCAGAGAAGTTTCTCCATCCCGTTGATGGCTACAGCAAGTATTAGTCCAAAGTCCCGGAGAGTGGTACTTAGACAATGCTCTTTGTTGGAGCATTAGCTCGTTATTGTCGTTAAAAACAAAGACCGAAAACGCTCTATGGAGTACGCCTTTCTCATGCGCTTCCAATTTTGGCATCAACCCGATCTTTTCATCTTTCTCATTAACAAGAACTACTTGTTCTTCGGTCATAGCAATCTTCAATTTTTTCAAAAATACAAAATAGGAAGATGTAATTAAAGACAAATGTTCTCAATGACTGAAAGATTGCTATTTTGAGCTATAGGTTGATATCAATGTGCGACTGTTAAAATAAAGGAAATAAAAAAAGACGTTCAGAATATTAAACTGAACGTCTTCTTATTATCATTTAGATCGACCTAATTTTGAATTAGGAATAAGGATCTACGGTTTAGCTGGTGTTCTTCTTCTGTACAATCTACACCATCGCTACACTTAGGTTCTTGTCGTTGTTTTTCGGTACAATCGTAAGTACCTATCTCATTACCACATTCATCGAATTTAATACATCGATCCAACAACTGTCTTTCACCATATCCTTTTGCTGTTAATCTTGAAGCGTCAATACCTTTACTAATTAACCAATCTCTTGTAGATTGTGCGCGCTTATCAGATAACACATCGTTATATGCATAAGGTGCTCTGGAATCGGTATGAGATTCTATGTTTATTTTAAGCTCTGGATATTCTCTTAATGCGGCTAAGATTTTAGCAAGTTCAATTTCAGCATCCGGACGAATATTATATCTATCGAAATCGAAAAATATTGGTTGCAGACAAAGTCGGCAGCCAAGATCGTTTGGTGGACAAACCGGTTGCAATGGCAATGGAACTACGATAACCCCAGATTTATCTGGAGTTTCCACAAGTTTTTCGATAGGGCTATAGTCTGTTTTGCTTCCTCGGATAGCATATTGTGAATCACAATCTGCTGTGAAGCTATATGCAGCATCTTCACCTACAGTAACTGTTTCAATTATTTTTTGGTTGGAGTCCAGAAGGGTAACAAGCGCTCCCGGAAGTAATTCTTCGGTAATTGCGTCGAATACTGTCCCTTCAATGGTTATTACGCATTTCTCCTGAATACGATAAATTTCATCTTCGATACTTCCGCCTTCTCCACCTCGGTTTGAGGATAAGTAACCTAGGCCTTTCTCTTCGTTTATAATAAATCCGAAGTCATCGAGATTACTATTCGCAGGTTCACCAAGGTTAGTGAGTTCGCCCGGCATTCCGTCTTCATCGAGTTTTGTAACATAAATATCGTACCCTCCAAGACCTGCGAGGCCATCGGTAGAATAATATAAATTACCTTCTTTGCTTATGTATGGAAAAGATTCTCTTGCTTCAGTATTAATATTTGGCCCTAAATTAACAGGTGGTCCATAGATATTATCACCTAGAATTTCCACATACCATAAATCACTCATTCCAATTGTTCCGGGCATATCGGAAGAGAAATACAGTTTTGTTTCATCTGCACTTAGTGCCGGATGCGCAACCGAGTATTCTTTATCATTAAAAGGCAATTCGACAATATCACCCCAATTACCGTCACCATTATTTGTAGCTCTGTACAATTTTAAACGAATGGTTTTATCCTTATCCTTTCCGCTTTTACCATCAATAAAATTATTTCTGGTAAAGTAGACGGTCTTACCATCTTTTGTAAAAGTTGTTGACGACTCGTGGTAAGATGTATTGATTTCGCCACTAAGTGGTCTGGGGTTTGAAGTTTTTCCTTCTTCATCAATATCGGCAACAAAAAGATCTAAAAATGGTTGTTGGTTCCATTCGTAAATTTTAAAACCTTCAGATTTGTTAGAAGAGGTTGCATAAACAAGCTTATCCAGGTAGAATGAAGGACCGAAATCTGAGTAAGACGTATTTACTGAAACTTTTTCAAGATCATAGTCTTTAGACACTAATCCAATACTTTGCAAATAATTTGGATCTCGCTCAAAGTTTTTCAGAAGCAATCCGTTACCACCTTTGGCAGCAAATTCCTTCATCATATTATCTGCTTCATCGTATTGCTTAAGGCTTTTTAGAGATTGTGATGCTCTAAAGTAATACTCGGCTTCTGTTTGCTCAGGAAATTCATTTGCCAAACGAGTATACCATTTTGCAGCATTGTCATAATCACTATTCCAATAATAAGTATCACCAAGTTTCTTATAAATTTCTGCCGACTTATAACCGTCTTCAATGACTTTCAGGTAAATTTTTCGAGCATCAATATAAGAGAACCTATCGAACTCTTTATTGGCTTTAGCTATCTGATTTTTTTGTGAAAATGAGACACTAGTACATAAAAGTACTAGTGCTATAATTAAACTTCTTTGTAATAATGTATTCATATTATCGAATGTTTAAAAGAATCTTGGCGTTAGCACTCGTTCTGGTTTTTTAAATAGATCAAAGCGTAACATAAGTTCGTAGGAGCCATCACTATAGTCTTCAATATCGGTTGATTGGTAATCATAACCGAAACCAATAAATATTTGGTCTGAAGCCTGAAAACCGAGCATCGCACTTATTGCAGCACTCCATCTGTAGGAAGCACCAACTGTAAACTTATCATTGATTAAAAAGTTTGCTGAAGCATCCCATTGCAATGGAGAACCATTTACCACTTTAACCAATGTCGCCGGTTTAAATTTTAAATTGTCACTTAGGTCAAATACGTAACCTGCGATCGCAAAATAATGTAATCTTTCTGCAGCAATTGAAGATGATGAAGCGTTTGTAAGACTGCTCTCATCAAAATGTTTCGTGGTTAAAAAGTTTGGTACCGACACCCCTGCATAGAACTTTTCGGTATTAAAATAAACACCTGCACCTACTTGTGGTTGAAACTTATTATCGATATTATTTTCAAATCTAGGGTCGGGAGTGGTAGGATTCAGATTCAACTTATTGTAATCTACGTCTAAAACATCCAATCCTCCTTTAACACCAAATGACAATTCTCCAGTTTCCGAAGTATTAATAGTATAGGAATAATCAATATTAATATTTGTTTCGGTTGCTGGTCCCAATTGGTCATGTACAATAGATAATCCTAAGCCCATATTATCAAGTGAACCTACTGGTGAATTCACCGTAAATGTACCCGATCTAGGCGCACCTTCTAAACTTACCCATTGCGTTCTTAGCAATAGGCCAAAGCTCAATGCATCGCGAGAACCAGCGTAAGCAGGGTTTACCACCTGAGTATTATACATATACTGAGTATACTGAGGATCCTGCTGCGCATTGCTTGTAAATGTACCTAGCAAAATCAAAATTATGATTGCAAAATAACTGTGTTTCATAGTTACATATTTTAAACCCGGGAGGAGGAATCCTCCCGGAGATTATCTGATTTTTATTATCTATTTAAGTATAAGTATCCGGCATAACTACTCTGTCCCGGATTTTCCTCAGGGAACTTAAGAATGTAGTAGTACGTTCCTGTTGGTAAATACTTATCTTCATTGATCGTAACTCTACCTTCAGAAATACCTGTAAATACATTCTCACTTCCGGAAGAACCTCCGTAACCTTCTGTTTCGTACACTAATACTCCCCATCTGTTAAAGATCTGCATAGTATTGTTTTGATATTCTTCAATACCTAGTATCTGGAAGTAATCATGAGCTCCATCACCGTTTGGCGTAACACCATTATAAATCTCAAATGGAATCTCAGGATCAACATTTGGTATGATCGTTACTGTAGGATCATCTGGTTCACCGTCGCCGTTGTTATCAACATTGGTAGGATCGTTTGGATCATCAGAATCATCTGTTACGATAATACCATTAATATCCTCACCTGTTGCAGTAGCCTGGTTAATTACCATACCCGCCTCGATATCTTCCTGAGTGATAGCATAGGTACCTGTAAAGGTATCTTCATCTATTTCTCCAGGTTCTAATACAGCAATTGGTCCTCCGTCAATGATAATTCCTGGTAATGGATCTACTAATGTTATATTATAAATAGTAGTTGATCCTGTATTCTCCACTCTGAAAGTATAACTGATAGTTTCACCTACTTGTGGAATTAAATCACCATTATCATCATTAAATACTCCTGTCTTCTCTACAGACATAGACATTATCTGACAAAGCTGAGTAACTGTTGGTTCATCAAGGAACTGACTCGTTGGGTGTGACAGATCTGTAATATCTGACCCATCGGGTAATAATCCTCGAGCTGTTGCCTGGTTGCTAACAAATCCGTTATCAATATCAGTTTGAGTAATTGAGTACACCGCAGTGAATGTAGTACCATCTTGGGTTAGAGGAGCTAAATCTATTGGTCCACCAACTACATTAACCATTGGGTCTTCAATATCAATATTAGTGATTGTAACATTCCCTTCGTTATACACTGTGAAGGTATACGTAATTGTCTCTTCAACATCTGCACAACCATTTCCATTAAGGTCGTTCACTACTCCTGATTTAACTAAGCCTAAGAAAGGTGATTGACAGATATCAACAATTGTTGGTCTATCCATAGTCACGTCTTCAAAGTCTGATAGATCACTAGCCGTATTGCCAGCAGGATCAACTCCTGTTGCTGTTGCTTGGTTAACTACTTCTCCGGCATCCACATCATCTTGCGTAATTACATAGTCTGCAGTGTACATCCAGGCTTCATCAATATTTAATAGTCCGTCGCCATTAGTATCACCTGTTACGAAAGCAATAGGTACAACCGGGTTTGGCGCTTCTAATAATGGATCGGTAACCGTGATCGTATCAAGGTTAACATTTCCTTCATTAGTTACGATGAATGTATAAGTGATTATATCTCCTACTGTTGGACATCCACCACCATCTTGAATAACTTCACCTGTTTTAACTAATGCGATTGCACCGTCTTGACAAAGATCGGTAACAGTTGGTCTATCCATAGTCACGTCTTCAAAGTCTGAAAGATCAGAAACAACAGTTCCGTCCGGTTCAGTTCCTTCAGCAGTTGCTTGATTCACAACCTCTCCTGCATCAATATCACCTTGAGTAATCGCATAGTCGGCGTTATAAATCCAAGTTTCATCAACATCAAGTAACGTATTGTTATTTGTATCACCAGAAACAAACACAATAGGAACTACCGGGTTAGGTGCCTGTAATAATGGATCGGTTACAGCGATGGAACCTAAACTAACATTTCCTTGGTTTGTAACCGTGAAAGTATAAGTTATAGTTTCATCAACATTAGAACACATATCACCGTTCTCATCATTGAACACACCTTCTTTAATAATTGCAATAGCTCCATCTTGACAAAGATCGGTAACAGTTGGTCTATCCATAGTCACGTCTTCAAAGTCTGAAAGATCAGAAACAACAGTTCCGTCCGGTTCAGTTCCTTCAGCAGTTGCTTGATTCACAACCTCTCCTGCATCAATATCACCTTGAGTAATCGCATAGTCGGCGTTATAAATCCAAGTTTCATCAACATCAAGTAACGTATTGTTATTTGTATCACCAGAAACAAACACTATAGGAACTACCGGGTTAGGTGCCTGTAATAATGGATCGGTTACATCTATTGCTGAAAGACTTACATTTCCAGGATTTGCCACTCTGAAAGTATAGGTGATCGTTTCATCAACATCACTACATCCATCTCCATTTTCATCATTAAATACACCTTCTTTGATGATCGCGATAGCGGCGTACTGACATAGATCAGTTACAGTTGGTCTATCTTGAGCAACATCTTCGAAGTCTGAAAGATCTGACACTACAGTTCCGTCTGGTTCAGTTCCTTCAGCAGTTGCTTGATTCACAACCTCTCCTGCATCAATATCACCTTGAGTAATCGCATAGTCGGCGTTATAAATCCAAGTTTCATCAACATCAAGTAACGTATTGTTATTTGTATCACCAGAAACAAACACAATAGGAACTACCGGGTTAGGTGCCTGTAATAATGGATCGGTTACAGCGATGGAACCTAAACTAACATTTCCTTGGTTTGTAACCGTGAAAGTATAAGTTATAGTTTCATCAACGTCACTACATCCATCACCATTCTCATCATTGAACTCTCCTGTCTTAATTATTGCGATCGCACCGTCCTGACACAATTCAACAATTGTTGGAGCATCTGCTGCATAATTTGTAGGGTGAGACAGATCGGTCTGAACATCTCCGTTTGGATCTGTTCCAACTACCGTTGCCTGGTTCTCTACTTCACCTGCGTCAATATTATCCTGAGTAATAGCGTAAGATGTTGCAGTATATATCCATATCTCATCGGTATCGAGTAGGGAATCATTATCTGTATCTCCTGAAACAAATACGATTGGAACTACAGGGTTAGGAGCTTGTAGTAACGGATCTGTTACATCTATTGCTGAAAGACTTACATTTCCTTGGTTTGTAACCGTAAAAGTATAAGTTATAGTTTCATCAACGTCACTACATCCATCACCATTCTCATCATTGAACTCTCCTGTCTTAATTATTGCGATCGCACCGTCCTGACACAATTCAACAATTGTTGGAGCATCTGCTGCATAATTTGTAGGGTGAGACAGATCGGTCTGAACATCTCCGTTTGGATCTGTTCCAACTACCGTTGCCTGGTTCTCTACTTCACCTGCGTCAATATTATCCTGAGTAATAGCGTAAGATGTTGCAGTATATATCCATATCTCATCGGTATCGAGTAGGGAATCATTATCTGTATCTCCTGAAACAAATACGATTGGAACTACAGGGTTAGGAGCTTGTAGTAACGGATCTGTTACATCTATTGCTGAAAGACTTACATTTCCAGGGTTTGCCACTCTGAAAGTATAGGTGATCGTTTCATCAACATCACTACATCCATCTCCATTTTCATCATTAAATACACCTTCTTTGATGATCGCGATAGCGGCGTACTGACATAGATCAGTTACAGTTGGTCTATCTTGAGCAACATCTTCAAAGTCTGAAAGATCTGACACTGTCGTACCATCCTCATCAGTTCCTTCGGCAGTTGCTTGATTTACAACTTCACCGGCATCAATATCAATCTGAGTTATAACATAGTCTGCTGTATATATCCAAGTTTCATCAACATCGAGTAACATATTACCATTATCGTCACCGGAAACAAATACAATTGGAACTACAGGATTCGGTGCTTCTAATAATGGATCGGTTACGATCACATTTCCTAGAGGTTCGTTCCCTTGATTAGTTACAGTAAATGTATATGTAATAGTTTCATCTACGTTTGCACACATATCTTGATTCAAGTCATTGAACACTCCTGTTTTCACGATAGCAATTGCAGGTGCCGGAGTTTGATTTATCAAGATATAAACAGTTGCCACATCAGTTGCAACCGGTGCTCCATCATCAAAAATGCCATAAACGAACTGATCTGTTCCTGTAAAATCAGGTCCTGGAGTATACGTAAATGTACCATCTCCGCTTGCATCAAACACTACCGTACCGTTAGTTGGTCCACTAATAGGACTAATTGTAACGTTTACGGTTTGAGCGTCTCCCTCTGGATCTGTATCGTTATCCATTACATTTCCAGTAATATCTTCGTTTATTTCACCATAATACGCATCATCATTGGCAACAGTGATGTTTCCATTATCAGGAATCACCTGAATCGTTACCGTAGCCGTATCACATAAGGCCGGTGTACCATCATCACATATCGTGTATTCAAAAGTATCTTCTCCTTCAAAACCAGGATTTGGTGTGTAGGTATACGTACCATCAGGATTCATTACAACACTACCATTGGCAGGTTGCGTGTTTCCGGTAACAACGATAGGATCACCATCAGGATCAAAATCATTCGGTAATACCGTACCATCTACAGGGGTATCTACCTCCGTAGTATTCGTATCAGCATTGGCAACCGGAGGATCATTGTCCGGACTACCTACTGGCTGTATCTCAATATAAACAATCGCAGTATCACAAGCGATCGGGTTTCCACCATCACACACCTGATACTCAAAAGTATCTTCTCCTACATAATCCGTATTTGGAGTATAGGTATACGTACCATCAGCGTTAAGAACAACACTACCATTAACAGGAGGTGTCACCAAAGTAAATACCTCTGTCCCAGCAGGTCCGTCAGCATTCTCATCATTGGTGCTAACATCTCCATCAACAGCCATGTTTACAAACGTATCGTTGATATCATCAATGGCTAAAATCTCATTTCCACCACCATTTGGATCAATACTAATATAAACCGTAGCCTGATCACATGCCTGTGGCGTACCATCATCACATACCTCATACACAAACTGATCCGTACCACTGTATCCAGGGTTTGGCGTGTATACAAAGCTTCCATCGGCGTTAAGAACAACACTACCATTGCTAGGTCCACTCACAGGAGTCGTATTAACTGTTTGAGCGTCTCCTTCAGGATCCGTATCGTTATCCGATACGTTTCCTGTAATATCCATATCAGGGAATCCATAATAAGCATCGTCATTGGCAACAGTGATGTTTCCATTATCAGGAATCACCTGAATCGTTACCGTAG
>CAXBES010000008.1:0-171465 GCA_963974915.1 uncultured Ulvibacter sp.
CCTGCGTTGCACTACGCTCAGGACAGGCTTCTCGTCCAGCAAGTTTCTTCAAATTATAAGTATAAAAAAAGCTCCAGATTTCTCTGAAGCTTCCTAGTAGCGGGAACTGGACTCGAACCAGTGACCTTCGGGTTATGAGCCCGACGAGCTACCTACTGCTCTATCCCGCGATGTATGTTATAAAATCGAACTAAAATCGATTTACTTATTATTGTTATTTGCACAGAACGAGTAGGTACCCTGTCCTGAGCGTAGTCGAAGGATAATGCTCTATCCCGCGATGTATGTTATGAAATCGAATTAAAATCGATTTACTTATTATTTAGACAACTTTCCCGGCTCTAAACCTTTGGGCATTGAACCCAACAAATTATCTGGACGGCAAAGATACAAAGGATTTTAATGTTTACAAACCTAAGTAACATTTAATTTTAACAAAAACTCATAAAGATTTCGTTGCTAGAAAGTTGTTCGTTATTTTTAATATATGACAAAAAAAATTCGCTTTACGATCTTTTCAATCCTCGGTGCTCTTGTGGCTCTGCTAATAAGTGTCATCCTTATTAATACCTTTCTAAAAAATAAAGTTGAAAATTTTATCACGACTCGCCTTCCAGATAACATAACTCAAACGTACGAACATCTCGACCTCGATAGCTTTAACGGCACTCTAACTTTTAAAAACGTTTCGGTAGGTATTAAAAGTAAGGTAAAAGACTCTATACATACCACCGTCAACGTTTCAGAATTTGTGATAGAAGACATTAGCTATTGGGACTACCTTGTAAATAGTGAGATTAGAATAGAAGATATTAAGCTTCGGAAACCCGAAATCATTTACCACAAACATCATTTTACACCTCCAAAAGATTCAGCCAAACCCTTATTGAAAATATTTAAACCTATTAGAATAGACGAATTAAGTATCGATAATGCAACGTTAACCATCCTGGATAAAGGTAAAGCCGAAATAGTTCTTTATTCTGAAAACACTACCGTAGAAATTGACGATATCCTAATAAGCGCAGCTACTCTTTCTAACCGACTGCCCTTCGAGTTTGGGGATTATGACGCTAAATCTGATTCCATATTTGTAAAAATGAATCCTTATGAAAATCTTTCAGCTAAAAATTTTCTACTAAAAAACCATACGGCGACGGTCGAAAATATAAAACTGAAGACTAAATACTCGAAAAGTGAATTATCCAGGATCATTCCGAAGGAAAGAGACCATTTCAATGTAGATCTGGAAAAACTAACGCTTCAGAATATAAATTTTGGTTTTCAGAAAAGAAAACTCTTCTTTAAGAGCTCATCCATAACCTTCGACCAAATATCGGCGGCAATCTATAGGGACAAATTAGTAAAAGACGACCCCACCATAAAGCCTCTTTACAGTAAGCTATTGCGAGAACTACCTTTTGATCTTACCATCGATTCAGCGTTTGTTAACAAAGGTAATTTGATCTATAAGGAGCGAATAAAGGAAGACAATTCGGGAGGGAGTGTATCCTTTAAGAATGTTGAAGCTAAAGTATACAATGTAAGCAACACCTATAAATCTCCTTCTAAAACAAAAATAAATGCAAACGCAACGTTTATGAAAAACACTCCTTTTACAATAGATTGGAGTTTCGATGTCAACAACCTAACAGATCGGTTTTTAGTTAAAGTCGATGTGGGCGCGATTAATGCAACAGATTTGAACCAATTTACCGAACCCAATTTAGGAATTAGATTAACCGGAGCACTCAACAAAACATATATGACAACCAGCGGAGACAGAAATATTGCGCGGTCTGATATGAAAATAAATTATGATGACTTTAAAGTAAATATCCTTGATAAAGATGGTAAGGAAAAAAATAAATTGTTGTCTGCGATTGCGAACATCTTTATTTCTAAAGACAGTAAAAAAGATACCGACAATTACAGGGAAGCATCATTTGAAGTCACACCTAACAGAACAAAATCTTTCTTTAACTACGCATGGTTAAATATAAAAGAAGGTCTTATAAAAAGCATGACCGGCAGGAATAAAGACTAGTCCCCTCTCCCGTTAGCGATCCATGCTATTGCATCCAGACGATCTTCCGTAGAAAAACTCTTTATAGTAGCATTAGAAAATAAATTTTCAATGCTACCACATAATTTCACCCATTTACGGTTAGAAACAACGGCAATTCTATTAAACTTCCTGTCATTAGCCACTTTGAATTTAATTTCTTTAATTACGGCTAATAAATGGAACTCTTCAATATTACTATCCTCTAAATAAAGATTTATCTTATCGTAAAGCTGAAACTTCTGCCTTATTAATTCTTGAAGTTTTAAAACTGTTCCTTCATCAAAATTTCCTTCGATAAGAAAGCCAACAGTATCTTCAGAAAAACTGAAAGTTGAAAACATTTGGTGGTGGGTTAGGTTTGTTCTTTTAAATATAAGGAAAAAAGCAGCTACTTATGCGAACCTATAAAACAAATTTAATTTTTAGTTATCCAATACATTGCATCCATACGATCTTCAGATGTAAAATTCTTAATTTCAGTATTTGCAACTAAATTGTCCAATGATGATAATAGATGAATCCATTTTCGATTGGTTACGACTGCAACTTTAGAAAGCCTGCTTGAATATTCAACAGGAAACAAAGTAGCGATAAAAACAGAATTAAATGTAAAACTTTGTATTCCGTTATCTTCAATATATAAGTTGATGGTATCAAACTCCTCAAGCTTTTCCAGTATTTGATTTTTGAGATTCTGAATGGCCGTTTTATCCATAACTCCTTCAATTATATAACCTACAGTGTTTCGTGAAAAACTAAAATCCACTTGCATAATAATTTCCGATTTTTTTTATACCGCAAAGTTAGAAAATGAAAGTAGTCATCTTAAATATATAGAATGTTCTGTATCAGCAATCTAGCGAATTTCATCGAAAACACATATTTTCAGACTTACTTTTGGCTAATACTATCAAGAAAGTGCCTATTGTTCAATACTTTCGGATGTAAATGAAATTAACGCCCCATCTTCAAAAGTAGTGGATACCGAAATGGGATTACAGCATACTTCACAATCTTCAATATATTGCTGAGATACCGATATATCCAACAACATTGAAATCTCTTCCCAACAATAAGGACACTGAAAAAAATGTTCTTGCATACTTTTAGAGTTAATTATTGCAATAGATCATTATCCCTGAACTGATCGTGTAATGCCTTACTAACAAATTTATATCCCGCCTTCTTAACATAAAAGAAATTTGCCAAACTAGAAAGCATTTTAGACTTCACCATATACTTCACTAAATACCCGATCCGGTTTTTAATCCGTTTTTTATATTTCTTTTCGAAATCTTTAAATGATATCTTCGGAAAGGGAAGCACAGAAATACTTGCATCTTCACCATAAGTAGCAATATCTAATTGCTCATCAAAATTTCTTAGCACTCTCATATCCGGAATAATAGGAAAGAACTTTGCCCCCGTAGGATCCTTTGGAGGTATCGAAAATTCATATCGCTCCTTGGAAGCCGGAGTCGCTGCGACCCCTAATCTGTCTTCAACTTGCTCCGCAGCTAATGCAAAATGATATCTTAAGAAATTCTGACAATTCTTTCTGCCTAATTGAAAATCATGCTTCCGAAGATCTTTATGTAAAAAACCCGCAAAACCTCCAATGGGCGCAGAAGCCAAATCACTTTTAGGTCTAACCCATTTCCCGTTTTTTTCGATTTTCCGAATGGGTGCAACCAGAAATTTTGTACGATCACTGGTGTCTAAAGCATCCAATATTCCATCCTGGTTAAACATGACTTGATTCCGAAGTGACTTTACCAAACCCCCAACAATATCCATTATTCCGCTCCCGGTTTCTGCCACATCGTGATCCTTATTTGGAAATGGATCAATCATTAAAACCGCATATTTTTCCTTTTTACAATGCTCCGGATTCTTTTCCTTTAAAACTTTTAGTCCAATTCCGTAGGGCTCATTATTAATTACACCGCCATCTACAGAGTTAAAGGTGTAAATATCATCTTCGGGTAGCAACGCCCTTACCCCTTTTGCATTGTTAAACAAGTATTTTGGATAGCGCTTAATATATTCAGAAGAGACCTTCAACTCACGAGACTCCAAACCAATTGGGAATGCAGCAGTGCTTAGGGTAGCGTCTTTTAAATATTGAATATGATGTTGATTCGAGATATCTAAAACGTAATAGAGATCATCTTCATTTTCCGGAATTCCCTCGGGAAAATGATCGTTTTTCAGTTTATATCTTAAAAAACCTCCATGATTGGTAATGACCGTTCCTTTAGAAGTATCACCTCCACTATCGTCAAAATCAACCATAAAATTGATCCCTCTTAAATTGGTTGTGGTTAAAATAACATCAAGACTATTAGAAGCATATTTAGGAATCGCACGTTGTTCACCAACTTTTAAAGCCCGCTCCGCAATAACATCAATAGGCTTAGTATTTAAAAGCGATCTTACCTCCCCATAAGTTCGTAGATCATCCTCATCAAGCAACTTTTCTAAGGTGTCACTATCGGCGTCATCTGCCATTTCTACCCAGCTTTTATAAAAAATGTTCCCTTCACCAGTCTTGTTAGACCTATTGTAACTTTTAAAATTTTTATCGGCTAAAGCCAGTAAAGTAAGCGTTCCCGAAATTCCTCCGGCAGACGAACCACTTATAACATCGATCTCCACATTGTGCATAGGAATAGAATGATCGTATTCAGGATGCGATTCACCCAACGTCCTGTTCTTTTCTTTTGCCTGTTCCCAAAGATCTAATGTTTCTAATAAATAATCCAGTACCCCCGAGGTGTATGCCCCCGCAGAAACGGCACCCGCCATCGTGATACATAGTTTAAAAGTGTTCTCGTCCCCCATAATTATAAAAAATTAAACAATTGCTTTATAAACAGCAAGTTATAATTTTAAACAATAACAAAAGACAGGCTTTTCCCCCTTTTTTAATTCTACTTTTATCTCTTCGGAAAACTATATTTCAACATTTAATAATTGCCCCGTTAACTGTAGTAATTGCAACTCGGCTAATTTCGCTTGATATTTCGCAAGATTTTTATTGGTTTGAGCGTTCAGTAAATTAATCTGTGCCTGCCGAAGCTCAAGAGACGTGATCTGTCCCAATTTATAACGCTCGTTAGAACGCTCATAGTTATTTTTGGCAGTTCGTACATTCTGTTCCTGCAATTGAAAAATTGCAATCCTGTTCTCGTAATCTCCCTGTGCATTAGCAATATCTCTTTTTACTTCGGAAATGATCTGAGATTTAAGCAACTCCTGATTTTCAGATAAAACTCTGGCATTTTTTACACCGGTAATCCCACTCCCACCGTCAAACAAATTCCAACTCAAACTTACTCCCGCTGCAAAACCCACCGTATTACTGGTCGCGGCAAAATTGGTGGAAGGAAAATTCCCTTCATTCCAACCATAGGAACCCGTAAGACCTACCGAAGGCAAATAGACAGATTTACTGGCCATATAATTATAATCACTTATCGCTATATTCTTTTCAGCCTGAAGCAATCTAACATTATTGGTATCTACTACTGTTAGAAAATTATCAAGTACCAACCTATCGGTAAACCTAACAACAGTATCCACTTTAAAATCTCTTGTTAGATCAGAATTCAATACCACACTTAGATCTCGTTTGGTATTTTCCAACAATTGCCTCGAATTCATTAAATTAATACTATCAGTGACAATATCCACTTCAGCATTTAATACATCTAACTTGTTGTTCTGTCCGTATTCAAATCCGTACTCTGCTCTCGTCAATCGGTCTTTTGTATTCTGAAAGGTTTCTTCCAGCACAACCACATTTTCTGTTATCCTGGCAACTTCGAAATAAACGGTAAATAACTGAAGCAAGGTATTCTCGATCGTCTCCCTTACCTGTAATTCACTAAGATCGTATTCCTCCTTTAACCGCTTGTAATCATACCAGCGTCCCAATCCGTCGAACAGTGTATAACTCAAGTTTAAAGAAGCGTTATATCTTGTAGTTTCTGCTCCATCCACTATATTCGTAGATCCATCCTGAAAGGACACTTCCTGGTCTTCAACATTGTAATTAGCTCCCGCATTTCCCGTTAGAGCCGGTAAAAATCCCGAATTGAGGATTCCTTTGTTGTTTTCTGCTATTAATAGATTGTTTGAAGCGATCGTTATTCCGAAGTTATTTTCAAGAGTTTCCACTATCGCTTCCTTCTTGGTAAGCAAATCCAATTCCTGGGCGTTTACACTTCCAACAAATAATAGCAATATACAACAGTAATTAATGTACTTCATTCTGTTCTTTTATGGCGCGTTCTACTTCTTCTTTTTCAATTTTCTTTCCGGTCATCAACCATTTACTTCCCGTCTTTATCGAATTCGTGGTCGATAAAAGTATAGGAAGAATGATTAAAGTTAAAACCGTTGCAATCGCAATTCCGTAAGCGATAGAGATCGCCATAGGCTTAAGAAACTGAGCTTGTCTGCTCTTTTCCAGCAAAAGGGGTGCTATTCCTGCAACAGTAGTTAATGATGTAAGAAAAATTGCTCTGAAACGCGAACGACCCGCCTGATATAATGCTTCATCAAATTTCATCCCCTCCTTCAAATAAGAATTAAACTTCCCTATTAAAACCAGGCCGTCATTAACCATGATCCCGATCAAGGCAATAATTCCTAAAGCCGATAAAATATTTATAGGAAAATCATGGAACCAATGCCCCCAGGCAACAGCAATAAAACTAAAAGGGATCATTAGTAATAATAGTAACGGCTGACTGTAACTTCTGAAAGTAAAGGCTATTACGATATAAATTAAAAATAAAACTATCGGCACTACTGTATTCGCAGACTCCGATAATTTATTTCGCTCCCTGTTCTGTCCTTCATACGATGCCGATACAGAGGTATACTTCGACATGATCTCGGGCATAATTACATTTTTAATTTCGTCCAGGATTTCTACCGGACTTCCATTAGGATCTTTTAAATCTGCATTAATTTGAATTTCACGCCTTCCATCTAAATGACTAATAGACTCATCACCACGTTTAATTTCATAAGTTGCTATTTCACCAAATGGCACACGCTCACCTGTGGGTGTAACAATACGCATATCGTCTAGATCGTTTATAGACTCTCTGTTTTCCCGGTCGTATCGAACCCAAACACGAATTTCATCTTGTCCGCGTTGAAAACGTTGCGCCTGTAACCCGAAGAATCCTGATCTAATCTGTGCCATCACATCTCTCAAATTGAGACCTAAAGAATAGGCACTTGGCTTTAATTCAACATTGATCTCCTTTATTCCTTCAGGATCTGTATCGGTGATATCGGTAAGCAAAGGGTTTAGTTCTAAATTCTGTCGTAATTCGGTTTTTGCAGCTTTTAATTCTTCCGAATTGTTTCCTAAAAGTGAAACCGACACCGGATTTCCACCAAAGTTTCCTCCAGACCCAAACGAAAGGCGCTCTACTCCATTTACAACACCGGTCTCTTCACGAATTGAATTCGTGATCGCCTGCGAATCGAAATCTCTATCCTCTCCAGGTAGTAAGTTTACATTTAAAGAAGCCTTGTTATTTCCCGGCCCTACACGCTTTATAATGTTCTGGACTACCTGTAAATTCCCGGTCTGCTTAACCGTGTACTCTTCATTAACTCGCCATGCCGCAGCTTCAACATAAGAAATAATTGAATCTGTGATCTTCGGATTCGTCCCCTCGGGCATTAAAAGATCAATACTCACCCTGTCACTCGCAATACGAGGAAAGAAAGATTGCTTTATAATTCCTCCTTGAAATGAACCTACCGTTAAGATCATGATCGCCAATAGAATAGCGAAAGTGATAAAACGTTGCTGAAGGGCAAAACGCAGTACCGGACTGTAAATACGATCCCGACAATAACTCATAAAGCGATCTCCGTATTCATTGAATTTCCGTAATTTGAAAAACAGCTTGTCAATTCCTTTGCGTTCTTTATTTACATCAGATTTCACTAGTGCCTTAGAGTGAGCAATATGCGCAGGAAGTATGATTAATGCCTCGACCAAAGAAACAATTAAAGTAAGCATCACAATAACAGAAACTTCGCTAAAAATATCCCCAATTCTACCCTCGAGATAAAGGAAGGTGGAAAAAGCTAAAACTGTCGTTAATATCGCCGAAATAATAGCAGGTAACACCTCCATTGTACCATCAATCGCAGCTTGAACTCTACCTTTTCCCATTTCATAGTGCTGATAAATGTTTTCTGAAATAACAATTCCATCATCAACCAGGATCCCGATAACGATGATCATTCCAAAAAGGGAAAGCACATTAATGGTTACGTTAAAAGATGAAGCAAAAATAAACATCCCTAGAAACGCAACGGGTAATCCCAGAGCTACCCAAAATGCCAAACGGGTATTAAGGAAAAAGGATAAGAATAACAGCACAAGTAGGATTCCCACTCCACCATTTTCTAACAACAGCTGTGTTCTTTGTTGAAGTCTAATGGACGAATCACTTACCACATCTATCTTTACTCCGGTCTGCTTCTCGTTAAAAATCTCAATGTACTCGTTAACTTTTTCAGCCGCAGAGATCAAGTCTTCACTGTTCGTATTTGTAATTTCTACATTTACAGCAATGTTACCATTAAAATAAGAAGCATTGGGTGTTTCAGAAAAACGATCCCTTACCGTGGCCACATCCTGTAAACGAACTACCGTACCATCTGCTCGGGCTCTAACCACCAAATTATTAAGCTCATCCCCATAGTACGAACGATTATTAGCGCGTATAAGGTAATCTTCAGCATTAGTCTTAATGTTACCCCCTGTAGTTAAAATGTTAGCCTGAGAAACTGCTCCGGCAACTTCAGCAAAGGTTAGATCGTAAGCGAGCAGATCATTTTCACGAACCGCGATCTCTATTTCCTCTTCAGGATAACCGGAAATAGAGATCTGAGAAATCCCTTCCATGGTTCTAAGGTCGTTCTCTATTTGACGCCCAATTTGTTTTAAGGAAGAAAGATTTACCCCTTCACCACTAATTGCAAAATCTATGGTCTGCCTGATATTTTCTTGTTTGGCCACAACCAGTGGCTCCATACCCGTAGGATAATTAGGCACCCTGTCAACAGCATTTTTTACTTCGGAAAGCATTACGTCGATGTTTTCACCAGATTCAATTTCAACAGAGATACTCCCACCATTTTCTCGAGATACAGAAGTTACCCGCTCTACTCCAACCAGACCTTTTAAATTATCCTCAATTTTTAACACTACTCCTTCTTCTATCTCCTCGGGAGCCGCTCCGGGATAACTAATGCTTATTGAAATGATCTTCGAATCTACTAATGGAAAAAACGAAGATTTTAATTGAAGAATACCAATGGTTCCGAATATAACAAACGACAGTATAACCACATTTACGGCAACTTCATACCTGATAAAAAAACTGATAAGATTCCGCATGTTAATCGGTAGTTGAATTAGTATTTTCTATGACTTCAGAATTGCTCACATTACCAACTTTAACAAGCATTCCTGCAAATGCTCCGGGTACGGTACGCGAGAGAATTTGTGTTCCATCCGGAACACCCTTTACAACTACCTCTTCCGAAGAAAAATAAATAGGATCCACCTCTATTAGATCTAAAATACTATCCCGAACCACATAGAGTTCCTTCTCATCAATTAGAAGTTTTCTAGGTATTTTAATCGCATTTGGCTCGTCTCTGGCGTTTAAAAGCGCCTCCATATACATGCCTTCTTTTAAACCTTCACCGGCTACTTCTACAAAAACTTTTATGGTTTGCGTATTGGTATCGATACTGCTATTTATTCTGGAAACTACTCCGGTAAATTGTTGTGTTCCCTGAGGTACTGTTAAGACTACTTTTTCACCTAATTCTAACAGATCACTAAAATTTTTGGCAATTCCTAATTCGAGCTCATAGACCGAAGGATCAATAAATTCACCTAATTTCTGACCTTGTCTTATTAAGGTTCCTTTGGTTACCAAGGCCTCGGTTAAAACACCCGTAAATGGCGCAGAAATATTGTATTTAGACAAACGCTGTTCCAGATTCTTTACGTTATAATAACTGGACATAACACCCCTTCCGGTAATAAAGTATTTTACTTTTTCTGAATTTACTTCGGGCAATGGAGGTACACTTTTGGTTAGGTCAAAATTGTTGAGATAACTTTGCCACTCCGGGAATGCCTCCGGATAATCTAAACGAAGATCCGGCATTAAAGATGTGATGAGGTTAATAAAATCACTTTTCGCAGCCTGAACCGATGCATAGTACTCTGCAGCGTCGATACTTAATAACGTCTGCCCCCTGCGATACTCCTGTCCTGCTTTAAAATCATGAGAACTACTTCTAAAAACCCCTTGTACTTCGGCGTACAATTCTAATCGGTTTTTCGCAACTAAGGCACCGTTCGCAGGAACTACAATTGGTACTGTAGAATTGGTTACTGTTTCGGTGAATACCGTTTTCACGACTTTCTCTGCCGTTGGCCTCACTTTTTTATTGCTCTCAATAATAGCCGAGGCTGCAAACAAGGCCCCAATAATGAGGACAGCTCCAATAATAAATAGTAAAATTTTACGCACAGGTTTAGGTTTTAGCTTAAAAACCAAAAATACTAAGCCAATACCTAGCAGAAGTTAAATCTTTCTTAAATGTGTCGGGAAAATTATGCTAAAGTTTCCAACTGTAAGGTCACCTTTTCCCATTCTTTCATTAAATTATTTAGTTTGTCCTTTTTTGCCTGATACATATCGAAGAAATTTGGCTTGGCAATAGTCTCATCATAATTTATGGAAAGCTCCAGATCGATCGCTTTTATCTCGCGTTCTAGTTTGTTTATCTCCGCTTCAGTTTTACTCAACTTATTAGTTAGAGATTTTTGTTTTTTCTGATTCTCGTAAGATTCTTTGTTCGAAGTAGTTTTTTGTTTTGCTTCGGAAGCAATCACAGTCCTTTTCTCTGCTTCACGTAAATTTTGAAGGTTACGCTGTTCAAGGAAATAATCGATATCCCCCAGATATTCTTTAATTTTCCTGTCCTTAAACTCGTAAACTTTGTTTGTGAGTCCTTGAAGAAAATCTCTATCGTGCGAAACCAATAATAAAGTCCCTTCAAACTCTTTTAAAGAATCTTTTAGTACATTCTTGCTTTTAATATCTAAGTGATTAGTGGGCTCATCCATTACCAACACATTGAGTGGCTGCAAGAGCAATTTTGCAAGGGCCAATCGGTTTCTTTCTCCTCCACTTAAAACCCGAACATACTTTTCTACCTCTTCGCCCCTAAATAAAAAGGACCCGAGGATGTCTCGGACTTTCGACCTGTTCTTTTCATTGGCTGCATCGATCATAGTATCGAGTACTGTTTTACTTCCATCCAGATAATCAGCTTGATTTTGAGCGAAATATCCTATTTGTACATTGTGTCCAAGTTTCAGTGTTCCTCCATGCGGAATCTCATTAACGATTATTTTTGCCAAGGTAGATTTGCCCTGTCCGTTCTGACCAACAAATGCGATCTTACTGTCGCGTTCTACCAAAAGATTCACCTTGCGAAGTACTTCTTTGTCACCGTAACTTTTAGAAACATTTTCTGCCTCGATCACTACCTTCCCGGGTGTAACAGAAATAGGAAAACGTAAGGTCATTACACTGTTATCATCTTCATCAACTTCGATCCTATCGATCTTATCCAGTTTTTTAATTAACGATTGCGCCATAGTCGCTTTACTCGCCTTAGCACGGAATTTCTCGATCAGCTTTTCTGTTTGCTCTATTTGCTTTTGCTGATTCTTCTGTGAAGCTAATTGTTGTTCTCTCAGTTCGGCACGTTGCACCAAATACTTAGAGTATGGTTTGTTGTAATCGTAGATCTTTCCGAGGGAGATCTCAATGGTTCGATTGGTGACGTTATCGAGAAACATCTTATCGTGAGATACTACAACCACTGCCCCCGGATAATTTTTTAAGAACTCTTCCAACCACAGAATAGATTCAATATCTAAGTGGTTTGTTGGCTCGTCGAGTAAGAGGATATCATTGTTTTGAAGTAACAGTTTGGCCAATTCGATTCGCATTCGCCATCCACCGGAAAATGTTTCTGTTAGTTTATTAAAATCCTCTCGCTGAAATCCTAGTCCTTGTAAGATCCTTTCAGTTTCACCCTGGTAATTATACCCACCATGAATTTCGTACTGATGTTGTACTTCGTTAAGATCGACCATAAGATCATGATAACTCTCACTCTCATAATCGGTTCTCTCTGCGAGTTGAGTATTGATCTCTTCAAGCTTCTTTTCAAGCGATTTTATTTCTTTAAAGGCCTCATACGATTCTTCTAAAACGGTACGCCCCATCTCGAAGTCTATGTCCTGTTTTAAGAATCCTATTGACGTTTCCTTATCTGTGGCTATGGCACCCTCATCATATTCCTGTTCTCCCGAAATTATTTTCAGTAAGGTTGACTTTCCGGCTCCATTTTTACCAACCAATCCTACGCGCGTTCCCGCACCTAGTTGGAAGGTAATTTTCTCAAACAAATAGTCTCCTTGGAAGGAAACAGATAGATTATGAATATTTAGCATACTTAAATAAAAAAATATTATCGATTACTCTCAGCTAAGTTTGCAAAGATGCTTAATTTTGAACTGCAAAAAAAATGTAGTTTCATTTCTAAGTAAGAAAGATGAAGAGCACCAAACTTTACAGTATTTTCACAAGTACCTGTCCGGTTTGCCACACAGGCAAAATGTACACGAACAGCAATCCGTATGTAATTTCAGAAACACTTAAAATGAAAGAGCGCTGTCCACACTGCGATGTGAAGTTTAAGATCGAGCCTTCTTTCTTCTACGGCGCTATGTACGTTAGTTATGCTGTTGGAGTTGCCATTGCCGTTGCTGCCTTTATAATTGCATATTTCTTTATTGGATTAGACAGATTCGCTACATTTATTGCTATTGTTGCCACCCTTATACTTCTATTACCGGTCATAACAAGAATCTCCAGAAATATTTGGATCAACTTCTTCTTTAAATACGATGAAAAGAAAGTGTAATGCTTTTAACTTAATGCAGCTTAATTAAATCTATTAATATCTACTTCCTTCGGAAGTGGTGTGTTTCTTTCCAAAGAGTTGTACAACCATCCCGCCAGCGTCGGCGCCATCATTAACCCGCGCGTACCCAATCCGTTAAAAAATACCATATTTGGATGATCTGTAAAAACACCCAACAGAGGTTTTCTATCTTTTGTGGTGGGTCTAACACCGGCAATTTGATCAACCACCTCGAAATCACATTGAATCATTTTTTGTAATTTAAATACTATCTCATCTCTGGCTTTATCTGTGGTATGTGTGGAGTAGTCCTCACGGGCGAAAGTAGCGCCTACTTTGTAAAGATCATCTCCCAACGGAATAACGAACATAGATCCTTTTAATAAAACCCCGAGCTTTAAGTTGGGTGCACTTATCACAATATACTCTCCTTTATTACCTATTAAAAGTTCATTTTTAAAAAAAGGATTCGCGATCACCTTAGCTCCTTCACAAAATATAATTCTTGTGGCCGAATAATTCTGGTAGGGTATTTTTCCGTTTACTTCTGAAAGTTGGCTATAATCGAAAGCTTCAGAAACCAGTTTAGCACTATTCTGAAGGTATTCCCGATAAGAAGTTAACAATTGCTTCGGAAAGATCTTGCCGCTCCCCAAGACTTTTCCGAAGCCATAGGGCGCTTTGATATTCGCATTCAGATTTTTTAGAATTTCCGAAGAAAGAAAATTAGATAATTCTAATCGATCGCTCGCCACCATCCAATCGTTTTGCTCTTCAACATTGTAAAAAATCCGCCAAACAGGTAAATCTGTAATTAGCTCTACTTGTAATTTAGCCGAAAGTGAATGATAGAATTTAACAGCATTCGCACAAAATTCTTGAGCATTCCAAACAGGAGTAAAACGTTTTAAAACGACCGGGTTAAATACACCACCCGAAACCTCTGTTGCCGGCGAGTTGTACGCATCAAAAACCACGTAGCTTTTATTACCTCTTTCCAACTGTTCACAAAATGAAACACCTGCAACACCCAAACCTACTACTAAATAATCTACTTCTTTCACCCTGTAAAGATATTGAAAAAGCCCTGCGTAAATATGCCGTTAATAAAATTCTTCTATCCAAAAATCTAACAAGATGGGGAGAATATCCTACACTAAGGCTTCGGATATTATAGAAAAAACCCTCCAAAGTTTTCACCAGGGAGGGTTCTATTAATATTAAGAATGAATTTTTAGTAATTCCAAAGATCCATCTCTATGTTTCTAATTTGTTCTTGAATTCTATCAGATTCTAAAAGTTGCATCAGAGCGTTATCACTAATGTATTCGTTAACACCTCTATCACCTTGTACGTTGTCTTCTTTGTAGACAACACCGTGGAAACGTCTTGAATTTAACAAATGATCGTATGATATAGGCTGTGAAGTATTCCTTCGGTTAAAAGCTTTAGCTTCGTGTAGCACTTCACGTGCTCCCGGGAAAAATACCCAGAAAAGTTCAACTTTACTATCAATACCTGTATCTTCAAATGCTTTAGAACGCGCTTCACCGGCTACAGGGCATAGGCCGAGTAAACGATACTTTAGCTCACCTTGTCTCTTGTCAAGATACCAAAGTCCACGAATTCTCCATTCCTGCACATCTCCTGCATCCAGGGTAAACGTTCTGATATATTCAGGGTCTACGTATCCTTCGGCATTATACTGCTCAATACCAAGATCTGTAGTATCGCTATATACCAGAGAAGCTGAGATATCGTCTAGAGTACGCTTTTCGGTAAAATATGAATCGGCATATACGTCCTCAATTTTACCTTCTTTAATACCACGCACTAAAACATCGTACAACGATCGTCTTTCAGAACCAATGTTGTTTGTATCAATTGGATAATACAAAGGGAAATTAACACGTTCATCAAGATCAATTATTTCCCAGGTTGTTTTAGACCATAGTACATCGCGTTCATCTACATAGCCGTATGGCAGCGGCTCGTCATTATCATAGGCAATCTGAGCTTCTGTCTTCTTACCTATTTCTTCCGGTGTTTGAGCATTTAGGATATTTATTTGCGCTTGCGCACTAAACGTTCCTATTAGCAGTCCAAAAACACCTAAAACAACATTTTTAAAATTCATAAAACAGTTTTTAATTCTAGTTTGTTAATTCAATAATTACAGGAGAGATCTTCTTCAATTTGTATCCTGAATTATTCGCGATATTCGCATTAATATCGATGATCTGTACTACATCACCACGCTTAGCTCTTCGCAAGGCAGCTTTTGCAGCAGCATCTAATTTTCTTCCATTAACTCTAACCGTAGGTTGTCCTGAAACTTTAAAGCTAAATCCGGTTACATTAAGATTAAGATCGAAATCGAAATCCTGTAATTCTGCACCTACACTGGAAATTTCAAGTCCTTGACGTTGCATTCTAACAGCTCCACCATCTCCGGTTTCACCACGAATAGATCCTGTTGGTCTAGGGATATCCTTGATACGGAATTCAGAAGAGGTGTTAACTTTTTGCCCATCAGGCAAAGTACCACTTGCTGTAATCGTAACGGTTCTACCTTGACCGGGACTCATGTTATATTTACTTCCTGAAGCCTTTGAAAGACCAGCTCCGGACGCACTAACTTTATTATCCGGAATACCGGGAATAGAGATCGTCATAGGGTTTACAACACCACGATAAACAACATTCATCTTATCGGCCGCAATTACTGCAGCGTTTGGTTTTGAGATCGTTGCAAAAGAGCTTTGTACAGGAACTTCGGTTTCTTCTCCACCTTCACCGTAATAAAGGAATCCTTCGATCTTATGATCTCCTGGACTTCCCGCACCAACTTTCATCATAACCTTACCACCTTCGAAAGTATAATCTTTACCTTCTTCAAGTTTTCTGCCATCTAATGTAAGTTCGGCTCTTTTTGGTTTTGTACTCGCATCTGTACGACCTAATACAATAGCACCATCAAAAGTTTCACCCGAATAATAGGCAGATTTTGGTGCTTCCATTAAAGTTGAATAATTACTGAAAGATAAAGCAGCCGCTTGTTGACCGGCTAACATCTTTTGTAATACTTCACTTTTAGTAGTTTTAATGTCGGCTTGAATTTGAGTAAGCTTTGTTAAAGATGCCACTAATGGAAATCCTTCGTAGTTATAGTTTAACCAATCAACTTTTTTACCATCACGGTTTTCAACCTCGGCAGTAGAAAAATTATTATTGATCGATTTCTTAATATCTTCTATACCTTGTACTTTAGCTAAAGCGGTATCAGATAATACTTTAGTCATTTCGGTACGATAAGTATTGATCTTATCTATGAACTCTTGTCCTTCAGGCTTATATTTATCACCCTGGAAAAATCGTTGGTCAAAGAAATCTGCTTTGTCCATCACTTCATAATCTGTCGGGTCTTCTAGTTTTTCAATAGAAGCCGATTTAAGATTACTGATATAAGTGTCTAGTTCGTCAGAAATTGCTGATACTTCGTCTGCCTTTGCTTTTACTGCAGCATATTGTTCCGGCTCATCATCCGCTTTAGTTGCAAGTCCGTCCATAAACGCCACATTACGTTCTGTAGAAGCGACATTAGCATCAGATATTTTCTCGTTTAAAAGTCCGAAAGCAGATAACACCTCTTTCGACATGTTTAATGCTAACATAGCGATGAAAACCAGATACATCAGGTTAATCATCTTCTGTCTTGGGGATAGTTTTCCTCCTGCCATTTTAATTCTTTTTTAAGGATTAATAATTTAGTTGAAAACTATCGTTAGTTCTTATTCGACATTGCTGAAAGCATACCACCGTAAACTCCGTTAAGAGAAGATAGGTTAGTTGCCAAATGTTGCATTTGAGATTTTAATTGTTCTGCATTTTCAGCTACACGCTCTTGTACTTCTGCCTGACGGCTGGTAGATTCTACCTGTACTTTGTATAAACTGTTTAAAGATTCCATTTGAGCCGCAGCTAATGCCATCTCTTCACTGTATTTCTTAGTAGAGCTCATTGCTTCAGCGGTAGGAGCCATTCCTTTCGCAGCACCTTCGAAAGAACGAATACTGTCACTAAGACTGTTCATTAATTCTGAATCAATTTTAGCACCTTTAAGCATTTCGTCTAATTTCTTCGACAAAAGTCCTTGAGCGTCTTCCGGCTGTTCTTTTTTCTTCTTATCTGAAGCCATTCCTCCGGCTAATTCAGGATATACTAAAGACCAGTCCAGATCATCATCTACCGGTTCGAAAGCAGAAATTGCAAAAATGATCGCTTCAGTAATAAGACCTACTGCTAATAATACTCCTCCATTAAGTGGTCCTAATTCCCAGTGAAGAATTTTAAATAATGCTCCTAAAATTACAATAGAAGCTCCAAGGCCGTAAGCCATGTTAAATAATTTCTTTGATGATCTTGATTGTGCCATAATAAATAGTTTTTAGTTGTTAAGTAGTTTATTTAATTTAAAATTTGGGGGTACTTAATTATCTTGCGTCTCCTAATTTTTCATTTAGTACAACATCGGTTCCCATATAGTCCTGTACAGTTCTAAAACCGATATAGCTACGTGCAGAATCTGCATATTCGTAGTCACGTGTACTTACCTGAAGAAAGTATGCTACATCTTTCCAGGAACCTCCACGAACCACCTTACGCAAATTAGTAGGGTCGTTTACATTAGGATTCATAGTAGATGTGTACTCATAAGAAGCAGGGTCGTATGAAGATGCTACCCATTCTGCAACGTTACCTGCCATATTATATAAGTTATAATCGTTTGGTTCGTAAGCGTCTGCCTCTACAGTATATAATGCTTGATCTGCTGCGTAATCTCCACGAAGTGGCTTAAAGTTTGCTAAGAAACAACCTCTGTCATTCTTCGCGTAAGGACCACCCCAAGGGAAGGTTGCAGATTCTAATCCACCACGAGCTGCATATTCCCATTCTGCCTCTCCTGGAAGACGGAAAGAATTTACATGATTACGTTTTCTGGATTTTTGATAAGAGTTTTTATATAATGTTCTCCATGCACAAAATGCTTTCGCTTGTTTCCAGGTCACACCAACTACAGGATATTCTCCATAAGCCTCGTGCCAGAAATAATCATTATGCATTGGTTCGTTGTAAGAATAGTTAAAATCTTTGATCCACACCGTAGTGTCCGGATAGATATTTACTTCTTCTTTCTTTATAAAATCTTTTCTTCTTTTTGATGCGTCTCTTGCCGCAGCCTGAATATCCATTTGAGTATACTGGAAATTCAATTTTTCAACATCGATAGTACGCTGACCGTTGTAAGCTTCTTCAGCAGGGATATACATACTGTCCATTACCTCAACGTAGTACTCGTCCGGGTATTCTGCAGTATCCCAAATTAGGTCTATATCACGATTGATCTTTCTACCGGCGTAGAAGTCTTCTCCCATTCCATAGTAATTATCATACATGTACTGGTCATAAGGGGTCATTTCTTCGTTTTCCTGATCTACGAAAGCAAATTCACCAACACCTCCGTCTCCCGGAGTTGCTCCTACCTCGTCTGCTATAATAGCCAAACGAAGACGAATAGTTGAATCTCGTACCCATTCTACGAATTGGCGATATTCAGCATTGGTAATTTCAGTTTCATCCATATAGAATGAACGAACAGTAACGGTTTTGGTTGGGGCATCATTTACAGCAACGAAATCATCATCAGATTTACCCATGATGAAAGATCCACCTGGGATAAGAGTCATTCCGTACGGTTTTTCAGGATACCATTTTTTACCTTTTGCTCCAACAAGCTCTCCTCTGTCTCCAGAGTTACAACTGAACATAAAGGCAACAATCGCAGTAAATGCAATAAACTTCTTCATAGGTATTTAGGTTAAATTTTCGAGATTCAAGGGCGTAAACCTATTTATAAAATTTTAAAAAAACAAAAGTTTTCTTAAAAAACCCTTAAATCCTTCTTTTAGTTGTTTACTTGATTATACTTCATTCTTTCGGCGGGCTTTAAACCACCTCTCAGGGATCTCCTGATTTGTAGCACTCAAATATTCGCCATAAGTGCAAGGTAATAACGTTCTTCTTTTTAATTTATTATTAACATTTGAAATAAAAGGTAATTCTATCCACCAACGCCCAGTTTTATTGCTCTTTTTAAACACTAAAACTTCGTCACTAATTGGCACCTTATAAGTTGTAAAGCAATTTTCATTGTTAAAATCATCATCCTTAACTCTAAAATTGACTCCCTCAACAAAATACCAAAGCACCTGCGCCACCAACATAGCACCACTTTTAGCATCGTTAAAATCCTTCAATTCATAAATCCCGAATGAGGAAACACGGTTGCTTATTCCGGCATAACGAGCTATTGCACATATCTCTCTGCCATCAAAACCATTGGGGCTTGTGTTATTCTTATAACTAATTTCTGAACTTTTTATTGCAGAGATATCAAAACTAACTAAATCGGCATTTCGTAAAACAGGTTCAACCAAAGTAATATCTGCCGTAATTTCACCCAGTCTGTATGCATCAAAATACAGTTTATCCATCAAGGATATTTCTTCAGGCGAATTATAAAACGACTGATACCCAATAGCACTGTAGTTAAACAAGTTATAGGGCTTTTCTACAATAATTTTCCCAACATACGAGATATTGCTAATTGGCAACTCCGCATCACCCAGATCAAATTTCGGATCAACATTTACGAAATTCACCATATTCTCCTGAATATCGTAAGAGCGATATTGAGCATATACCAAATCCTGACTTCCACCTAAAATTAATGGGATGATGTTCTTGACCAGTAAAGCCTCCACGACGGTTCTAACAGCAAAATAAGAATCTTCAACGGTTGCTCCGGACTCTATATCTCCCAGATCTATAATTTTATGTGACCAATTTCCCGGGTAAAGCGAGTAAAACGCTTTTCTAATAGTGTCAAAATTTATTTCTTCACCTATATAATTAACGTCATTTCTGTTTTCCTTAATACCGAGAATGGCAAACTTTACATCTTTAAGGTCCGGAATCTCGCCCGCCTTATGATGAATTTTAATTTGCTTGCCTAAAACGCCCTGCGGCAATATTTCTCTATGGGCGACAACAGATTTGGTAACTGGGTTGAGAAAATCTATCATTATTACTTCTTAGTGGACGTCTTTTTGGTGGCTTTCTTTTTCGTCGCTTTCTTTTTGGGTGCTTTCTTTTCCAGAATAGATTTCGCCTCTTCAAGCGTCATTTTATCGGCTTTTGTAGTTTTAGGCAGTTCTACTTTAGTCTTTCCCTTAATTAAATTAAAACGACCCCACCTGGCTTTTTCCAATCTAATTCCCTCTTCAGGCCAATCGTGAATTAATTTATCTATTTCCTTTTGCTTTTTCGTTTCAATTAATTCTATAATATCTGCTTCGGAAAGATTATCGAAGTCATATTTCTTATTTACATTAATGAACATATTGTTCCATTTTATGAATGGACCAAATCTCCCTGTTCCTTTCTGAACCGGTAGTGATTCGTATGTATATATAGGTGCATCTGCTTTTTTCTTTTCTTCAATTAACTCCTTCGCAAAAGCCATATCCACATCTAACGGATCCATCCCCTTAGGTAAGGAAATAAATTTCTTTCCGAAGCGAACATAAGGACCAAAGCGACCATTATTAACTTCAACTTCTTCTGCATCATAAACACCCAAAGTCTTCGGAAGCTTGAAAAGATCCATCACTTCTTCGAAAGTCACCAAATGCAACTGCTGATCCGGTCTCAGACTCGCAAATTTTTTCTCTTCATCATCTGGCGCACCAATTTGAGCCATAGGACCATATTTTCCTAATCTCACTAATACAGGTTTACCACTTTCAGGATCATCTCCTAAAATTCGCTCTCCGCTTTCACGATCTGCATTTTCGGAAACATCCTCAACACGTGGATGAAACTTTCCGTAGAAATCTTTCATCATCTTCTTCCACTCTTCTTTTCCTTCGGCAATATCGTCAAAATCCTGCTCTACTTTAGCAGTAAAGTTATAATCTAAAATGCTGGAAAAATGTTCTACTAAAAAGTCGTTTACAATAAGTCCAATATCCGTAGGCACCATTTTACCTTTGTCAGACCCAACTGTTTCTGTCAATTTCTTTTCGGCCAGAGAATTATTTTCCAATGTGAGCTGCAAGTAGTTACGCTCTACCCCTTCTACAGTTCCCTTTTCAACATAATTCCTATTCATAATCGTAGAAATTGTTGGCGCGTAGGTAGAGGGTCGTCCAATACCAAGTTCTTCCAATTGTTTTACCAACGACGCCTCAGTGAAACGATAAGGTGGTCTTGAAAAGCGTTCGGTCGCGGTGATATACTTATTATCTAAAGCTTCACCGTTCTTCAAATTTGGTAACATTCCATCCTGCTCCTCTTCTTCAAAATCGGTTCCTTCTAAATATACCTTTAGAAAGCCATCAAATTTTATCATTTCACCATTGGCAGTGAAATTTTCAGTAATGGGTTTTTTACCATTAATTTCTATTTTAACATTAGTTCGCTCTAGTTGAGCATCACTCATTTGTGAAGCGAGCGTTCTCTTCCAAATTAAACTGTACAAACGCTCTTGATCGTAATCTCCGGAAATAGTCTGAGTGGACATATCTGTAGGCCTAATTGCTTCGTGAGCCTCTTGAGCCCCCTTCGATTTTCCTTTGTAATTTCTTGGCTGACTGTATTTACTACCGTACGATGATTCAATTTCTTTTCTAGCTGCTTCTTTCGCATCGTTAGATAAGTTTACACTATCGGTACGCATATATGTAATAAGTCCTGCTTCATAAAGCCGCTGGGCGATTGTCATTGTTTTTCCTACGGAAAAATACAATTTTCGTGAAGCTTCCTGTTGTAATGTGGAGGTGGTAAATGGAGCCGCAGGAGATTTTTTAGCAGGCTTTTTCACCAATTCTGAAACTTTGTAAGTAGCTTCAATATTTTTTTCTAAAAATGCTCTTGCTTCAGCTTCGGTTTCAAAATTCTTTGGCAATTTTGCCTTAAAACTACTCCCGTCAGCATTGCTAAATTCAGCATCAATACGATAAGAACCTACTGCCTTAAACGCCTCTATTTCACGTTCACGTTCCACAATTAATCGCACCGCTACACTCTGAACCCTTCCTGCAGACAAGCCTCCTTTTACCTTTCTCCATAAAACTGGTGACAATTCGTACCCCACCAATCTATCTAGAACTCGTCTGGCTTGCTGTGCATTAACCAGATCGTAATTAATCTTCCTCGGATTTTCAATGGCTTTTAAAATTGCCGATTTGGTAATTTCATGAAAGACAATACGTTTTGTATTCTCATCCTTTAAATCTAACTCTTCTGCAAGATGCCAGGCTATTGCTTCTCCTTCTCGATCCTCATCACTCGCCAGCCAAACCGTGTCGGCTTTTTTTGCTAATGACTTCAATTCCTTTACCAAAGCCTTTTTATCACTCGAGATAGTATATTTTGGCGTAAAATCACCTTCTACATCAACCCCTAATTCTTTAGAAGGAAGATCGGCTATATGTCCAAAACTTGAAGTTACCTTAAAATCTTTTCCGAGGAATTTCTCAATGGTTTTTGCCTTAGCAGGGGACTCAACAATCACTAGATTCTTTGCCATATATCATTTTGTTTGGGGAACAAAAGTATAGTATTTTTTTAATACGAAATTAGGAAGCGTAAATTTTAGCCTTCTATTAACAGCAATTTGTACCTTAATAATAAGACTAAAACAAAGGTATTCTTAAATAGGGAAAGTCTGTTTTACAAAAACTTTCCCTACCTCGAAACAGTAGCATTTATAAGTTAAGTGTACTGATTAAGTGCAGATCGCCACCCGTATAAATGTACTGTTTTAACTGAGAGTCACCAACAACGACAAGTTTATCTTCTAAGGGAATTACATCGAAGACAAAAATTTCCGGAAACAGACTCTCTAAAAACAGTGTTTCGGGGTTTTCAATATTAAAGAGTTTTAATCCCGATCTCCCATCACTCACATATAATTCATTTCCACGAACTCCCAAACCGTACGGCTCCTCCATCTCTACAGAAGTTACTATAAAAGGTGTCGCCTTATTTGAAATATCGATCACGTCTAGCTGACTAATTTCCTGTTGGCAATTATTTCCTCCACGAATAGTGACATAAGCGAAATCATCCTGAACAACCACAGGGTCACAGCCCATTATATGAGATACTTCGGAAACGAATTGAGGTGATGCCGGATCAACAATGTCGTATATAAACATTCCCGCGTTACTCCCAATATACAGGTAATTTCCGTCGCTAAAAATAGTTTCAATTCGCCAGCCTACATAGTTGCTACCTATTGAGATAGGATTCGATAAATTGGAAATATTAAAAACATTTAGGTTATCCGAATCTACCGCGTACAGAAAGTCGTTTACTATTTTAAATCTTGCTAATGAACCGCCAATTCCTGTATCGACCGCTGACTGGTTACCGGAATTAAATACTAAAATATCTTCATTGTAGGATGGTATTTCTCTTATTTCGGTAGTTAGTGTCCAATCTATTATCACTTCTGAAGAATAGTCGATATCCTGAGTTGCATAATCATCTGCAACCGGCCAATTGAAATTCACCGGCAAGACATTCTCAAGTCGTCCCAATTGTGAGATGGTCGTCACATCGGTAATATCGAAATACACAAGATCCATATAGCTATCTGCATAGAGTACATTTCCTTTCACCGAGATATCCCGGTTTCCGGGAATTCGTAAAAATTTAAGCTTTGTTGGCGTAGCAGGGTTCGAATTATCAATCACATGAATTCCTTCATTTATATCATTAACAAAAATATAATCTCCATAAACATACAATTTTCCCGATTCGGAAATATCCCTTGCAGCTTCTACAGCTACCTGCGCTCTTAGGTCGGCAATTGAAATTGTAACAGGAGTTGCCAATGTGTACTCCTGAAATTTTGGATCGTCTTTAGTACAACCCACAGCGAGTAGCACAATTAATAACACATAAATTATACGTTGTGATTTCATAGTTTTTTTATTTAATAGATGCTAAAACAGTCTATTGGTTGCTTGATTTTGAATGAGGCTCAACAACTAATGGATCATCATTGAAACCTATGGTATCCTTATAAACAAAGTATATAGGAATATGGACGAAATAAGCAGTAATAAAAACCCCTACAAAACATAGTAAAATCCCTAACTGAGCGATTAAAGAAGACACTATTATTAAACCAAAGATTATTAGCCAGAATTTGTGCCCTAACTTAAAACTGGCTTTTATTATTTCAGAAACGCTTAGATCTTCATTAAACACAAAAATCACAACCAATAGTTGCAAGGGTACCATCACATAAAATAAAGGAAAATAACATAAGAGGGTTGCCGCTAAGGCTATTCCGAAGGAAGCCAGCGCAAGCAAGAACATCTTTTTAAAATTGCCGTGTTTAAGATAATAAAAATACCCCCCGACATCTTGGGGTTTTCCTGTATCAATTTTCTTGCAAACTTTAAAAAAATGTGCAGTTATTGCTAATGCGACCGCTTGAGCAATAAATATCAACACAAATACAACCGCCCCGAACAAAATTATCCACGGTAGATAAAGAAGAAAATCGGGCTCCATATATTCCTGTGAGTAATATTCTCCGTCATGGTTATAATTGTTAAATGCTCCTGCAGAGAAAAAAAAGGCAACATACGGAACATATATCGTTATCATAACCGGCAACATTAACACCATAGTAATTAAGGCGTGTACAAGCCCCTCTTGCCAAACAAGCTTGAAAAATTCGAAACTTCGGGTTAGTATATCGCCAAAATCAGGTTTTCCGGCTTCTTCTATCTTTTGAAAAATATCTTTTTGCACCTCAATGAGTTTTATGGGATTAGCATCTAAATTTACAAAAAAGAAAGCTGACAATTTGTCACTAACATTGTTTTAATTGTATCTTTGCATCCGCCCTACGAAAGGTTGGCGTTATAATTGACCTGAGAAATACTCCGGCCAATTTTATGAGATAAGATTATGGAAGAAAAGTTAATAGACGAAACTAAACAAGGTACTACGCTTACGCTGGAAGCTAAAGGTGAGAATCAGCGAAAACTCTATATTGAAAGTTATGGGTGTGCGATGAATTTTAGCGATAGTGAAATTGTTGCTTCTATTTTGGCAGAGCAGGGTTATAACACCACTCAAAATCTTGAGGATGCGGATCTTGTTTTGGTAAACACGTGTTCTATTCGGGATAAAGCCGAGCAGACCGTAAGAAAGCGACTGGAAAAATACAATGCAGTGAAAAGAATAAACCCCAAAATGAAAGTTGGGGTATTGGGTTGTATGGCAGAACGACTAAAAGATAAATTTCTAGAAGAAGAAAAAATCGTCGATATGGTTGTTGGGCCCGATGCCTACAAAGACCTTCCTAATTTATTAAAAGAAGTTGAAGATGGCAATGACGCTGTAAATGTTGTACTATCAAAAGATGAAACTTACGGTGACATCTCCCCCGTTAGATTGGGTACAAATGGCATTAATGCACTAGTTAGCATCACTCGTGGTTGCGATAATATGTGCACCTTTTGCGTAGTTCCTTTTACCAGAGGTCGTGAGCGCAGTAGAGACCCTCAAAGTATTTTACAAGAGGTAAAGTATCTTGCCGAAAAAGGATACAAAGAGATCACACTGCTTGGACAAAACGTAGATAGTTATTTATGGTATGGCGGCGGACTTAAAAAAGATTTCAAATCTGCTACTGAAATGCAAAAAGCTACGGCAACATCCTTTGCAGATCTGTTAGCGATGGTAGCCGAAGCTCAACCCAAATTGCGTATTCGTTTTTCTACTTCGAATCCGCAAGACATGACTGAAGAAGTATTTCATGTGATGGCGAAATACAAAAACATTTGTAACCATGTTCACCTACCATTTCAGAGTGGTAGTGACCGAATACTAAAAGAAATGAACAGGCAACACACTGCTGCCGAATACATTCAACTGGTAAACCGAATGTGGGAGATCTTGCCAAATTGTTCGATCTCTCAGGATATTATTGTTGGTTTTCCCGGCGAAACTGAGGAAGACCACAAAGACACTTTGAAGTTGATGGAAGAGGTTAAATTCGTCTTTGGATATATGTACAAATACTCTGAACGCCCCGGAACCATGGCGGCAAGAAAATTTAAAGATGACGTGCCCGAAGCAACAAAAAAGAGACGTCTCACCGAAATCGTAGATACACAAAGAGCACACAGTGCTTTTAGAACTAATCAATTTATTGGGAAGATCACGGAGGTACTAATTGAAAAAGAATCTAAAAAGGATCCCGGACAATGGAGTGGTAGAAATGAGCAAAGTATCGTAGCAGTTTTTCCAAAGGAAAATTTCAAACCGGGAGATCTGGTAAACGTGAGAATAACCAATTGCACAAGTGCTACATTAATTGGAGAAGCAGTGGGAATTAGTGAACAGTAATTAGTAATCGATATGGAAAGTATACAAGCGACAAAGCAACGATTTGGTATTATAGGAAATGACCCTAAGCTTAATCGTGCAATAGAGAAAGCGATTCAGGTAGCTCCAACCGATATTTCCGTTTTGGTGACCGGAGAAAGTGGTGTGGGAAAAGAAAGTATTCCAAAGATCATCCACTCGTTATCTCACAGGAAACACGGAAAATATATTGCTGTAAACTGCGGCGCAATTCCTGAAGGAACTATAGACAGTGAGCTCTTCGGACACGAAAAAGGTGCTTTTACCGGTGCCACGGCTACTAGAAGTGGTTATTTTGAAGTTGCAGATGGCGGAACAATATTTCTCGATGAAGTAGGTGAACTGCCGTTACCTACTCAGGTTCGTTTGCTTCGTGTGTTAGAAAATGGAGAGTTCCTAAAAGTGGGTTCCTCTAAAATTCAAAAAACCGACGTACGTATTGTTGCGGCCACCAACGTGAAAATGGTGGAAGCCATTAATAAAGGTGATTTTCGGGAAGATTTGTACTACCGTTTAAGTACCGTGGAGATTAATCTTCCGCCTTTGCGGGAACGAAGCGAAGATATCCATTTACTGTTTAGAAAATTTGCGTCAGATTTTGCTCAGAAATATAAAATGCCTACAATTCGTTTAGACGAAAGAGCTACAGAGTTGCTACTAAAATACCGCTGGAGCGGAAATATTCGTCAGTTGCGAAACGTAGCCGAGCAAATCTCGGTTTTGGAACAAAACCGCGAAGTAAATTTCGATACACTGCGACATTACCTTCCGGATATGGGTTCTAATTTACCTGCGGTAATTGGCAACAAAAAATCTGAGAGCGACTTTAGCAACGAACGTGAGATACTTTATAAGGTTTTATTCGATATGAAGCGAGATGTTAATGACCTCAAAAAGTTAACGCTCGAACTAATGAAAAGCGGTAATGCTGCAAAAGTAAAAGAAGAAAATTCTTCGCTAATCAACAAAATATACGATCAGGACGACGAAAGTGTCGAGGATCTAGCGAGTATTATTGATGCTGAAACTACCATAGATGAGGAGACGGATATCGAAGTATTAAATATTCCCGAAATAGCTTCTGAAGAAAGACGCGATAAATACGATTTTGCTGAAGAAATTGAGGAGGAAGAAAATCTTTCGCTTCAAGAAAAAGAATTAGAACTAATTAAAAAGTCACTCGAAAAGTACGGAGGTAAACGAAAAGACGCAGCCGACGAGCTGGGAATTTCTGAAAGAACGCTTTATCGAAAAATTAAACAATATAATTTGTAATTTGAACGCTATACTTTCAGAAGAAAAAATGAAGAAACTCCTATATCTATTCCTATCAATTGTTGCGGCAACCACCCTTCAAGGTTGTGGCGCCTATTCATTTACAGGTGCAGACATTGATTACTCTACCACTAAATCCTTTCAGGTTAATTATTTTAGAAACGCGGCGTCTCAAGTGATTCCCGGAATCGATCTTCAATTTACACAAAACCTGCAGGATCTTTTGTTAAATCAGACCAGCCTGGACCTTGTTACCAGTGGTGGGGATCTTATTTATGAAGGAGAGATCGTAGATTATTACACGGCTCCAATTACCGCAACCTCGCAAAGTACTGCGGCTCAAAACCGACTTACGATTGCGGTTAATGTTAGGTTTTTTAACACCAAAGATGACTCGAAAGATTTTGAACAACGTTTTTCGTTTTACTACGATTACACAGGTAGTGTTTTGCTTTCTGGTTCCGAATTGGATGATGCGGTAGCAATTATCTTTGAGCGTATCACTCAGGATATTTTTAATCAATCTTTAGCCAACTGGTAGCATTTTGAACATCGAAAACTACACATATCTATTAGCGCATCCGCAAAAAATTAGCGAAGAGGATCTGGCATCATTAGCATTATTATTGGAAAAATACCCTTATTTTCAAAGTGCCCGCGCATTGCAGCTAAAGGGTTTGAAAAATCAACAAAGTTATTTGTACAACGATGCTTTAAAGAAAACTGCTGCTTACACTACAGATCGGGATATTTTGTTTGAATATATTACTTCGGAAAAGTTCGCGCAAAATCAAATTTCGGAAGCGATCATTCAGCATGATGCTTCTACCGAAGAAATTGAAGTTATTTCTGAAAATGTTTCAGAACAAATTAGCTTAGAAATCGATTCGAAGATCAAGGAGGAGCTTAAAAAAGCTGAAGCGATCTTAAATCCGGAGTTGTTTCAGAGAAAACAAACCGCAATACAGGATCTCGTACAGTTTCCTTCCGAAGAAAAATCCAGTAAAGATTCAACGACACCTAAAACCGTTTCCGAAGAAAACATTTCTCCTAAAGAGCAATTAGGAATCGACAAACCTTTAGAATTTACTAAAAACGATACTCATTCGTTTAGTGAATGGTTAAAACTCACAAAAGCGAAACCTATTGACAGAGCCGGCGAAGAAGCTAGTGATCAGGTTGATAAGGATGTAAAAGACATAAAAGTTCGAAAATTTGAGCTTATAGATAAATTCATTGAAGAGAATCCCAGGTTAAAACCTACAGATATCGCAAATAAAAACCAAGATGAGAAACTGGTGCAAAAAGACCTTTCGGAGCCGTTTACAGTGGCTTCAGACTCATTAATGACCGAAACTTTGGCAAAGGTTTATTTGCAACAAAAGAATTATAAAAAAGCAATACAAGCATATAAAATTTTAATTTTGAAAAATCCCGAAAAAAGTGGTTTCTTTGCAGACCAAATTCGGGCAATCAAAAAATTGATAAATACAGAGGAACAATGAGTACGTTTACAATATTTTTAATACTAATTATTTTCGTGGCCTTTCTATTGGTCGTAGTAATTATGGTTCAGAACCCAAAAGGTGGTGGATTATCTTCATCATTTGGAGGTGGCGGTACTCAGCAATTGGGTGGCGTTAAGAAAACAACAGACTTCTTAGATAAGAGTACCTGGACATTAGCAGGGTTAATGCTTGCATTAATTTTACTTTCTAACATTCCCTTGGTTGGAAGTGATGCAGTGCAATCTAAAGTTGAGGATGGAACAGAGATCATCACACCAGTATCGACAGATACACCGGCAAATAGTGACAATGGCACTCCGGCCGAGAACGAATAAATTACTCGAAATACAATATAGAAATGCCAGCTTGTCATAAGCTGGCATTTTTTGTTTAAAATTTGTCAGTTTATTAGTACTGGCATTATTTCTGCCTAATGGTAGCAAGACTAATGAACCGTTATGTTTAACCATACCTGCCTATTGGCAGTAACTTAAAAAATAAAAGAAAAAATGGCCTTAAAAATTCAACCTCTATCCGATAGAGTTTTAGTGCAGCCACAAGAAGCAGAAACTAAAACCGCTTCAGGATTGTACATTCCAGATTCAGCTAAAGAAAAACCGCAACAAGGTAAAGTTGTTGCTGTGGGTAAAGGAAAAGAAGATCACAAAATGACCGTAAAGGTTGGGGACACGGTACTTTATGGAAAATACTCCGGAAGTGAATTAAAATTTGATGGAAACGACTACCTCATCATGCGTGAAGATGATATACTTGCCATCATTTAGTAATGATGACTCAAAAATTTAAAATAACAATTTTCAAAATGTGAAAAAGTTAATTTGAATTTTCAATAAAATCTATATTATTTTCTCCCTCAGGGAGATGTTAGCAATAGCTAACAGAAAGGGCGACCTTTCTTACATAACTTTAAAAAAACAAAACAATGGCAAAAGATATAAAATTTGATATTGAAGCTCGCGACGGAATTAAGCGTGGCGTCGATGCATTAGCAAATGCAGTAAAAGTAACATTAGGACCAAAAGGAAGAAACGTAATTATTAGTAAATCGTTTGGTGCACCTCAAGTTACTAAAGACGGTGTAACAGTAGCTAAAGAAATTGAACTTGAAGACCCACTTGAAAACATGGGTGCTCAAATGGTAAAGGAAGTTGCCTCAAAGACCAATGATCTTGCAGGGGACGGAACAACTACAGCAACAGTTCTTGCTCAGGCTATCGTAAAAGAAGGCCTAAAGAACGTAGCCGCAGGTGCAAATCCGATGGATTTAAAACGCGGAATCGATAAGGCAGTAGAAATTATCGTTGGTGACCTTGAAAAACAAGCTGCACAAGTTGGAAATTCAAGTGATAAAATAAAGCAGGTAGCTGCTATTTCTGCGAATAACGACGATGTTATTGGTGATCTAATCGCTAAAGCCTTCGGAAAAGTGGGTAAAGAAGGAGTGATCACTGTAGAAGAAGCTAAAGGAACTGAAACGTACGTAGATGTTGTTGAGGGTATGCAGTTTGATCGTGGTTACTTATCTCCATACTTTGTAACCGATAGTGAAAAAATGCAAACCGAATTGGAGAATCCTATGATTCTTTTATACGATAAGAAGATCTCTTCAATGAAAGATCTGCTACCGGTTTTAGAGCCATTAGTACAACAAGGAAAATCTTTATTGATCATCGCCGAAGATGTTGATGGCGAAGCCTTAGCTACATTAGTTGTAAATAAACTTAGAGGTTCTTTAAAAATTGCCGCCGTAAAAGCACCCGGATTTGGTGACAGACGTAAAGCAATGCTGGAAGATATCGCTGTGTTAACAGGTGGGACAGTTATCTCTGAAGAGCGCGGTTTCACACTTGAAAATGCAACCTTAGATATGTTAGGTTCTGCAGAAACAGTGACAATAGACAAAGACAATACTACTATCGTTAACGGTTCCGGAAACAAGAGTGATATTAAAGCTCGTGTAAATCAGATAAAATCTCAAATTGAGACAACAACCAGTGATTACGACAAAGAAAAGCTTCAGGAGCGTTTGGCAAAGTTAGCCGGTGGTGTTGCTGTACTTTATGTAGGTGCTGCGAGTGAAGTTGAAATGAAGGAGAAGAAAGACCGTGTAGACGACGCGCTTCACGCAACACGTGCCGCAGTAGAAGAAGGTATTGTTGCCGGAGGTGGTGTAGCTTTAGTTAGAGCCATTTCTAAACTTGAAAAGTTAACCACTGATACGTTAGACGAAACTACCGGGGTTCAAATTGTGGCTCGCGCTATAGAAGCACCATTGCGAACTATTGTTGAAAATGCCGGTGGAGAAGGTTCGGTTGTTATCAATAAGATACTTGAAGGGAAGAAGAATTTTGGTTATGATGCAAAAACTGAATCTTATGTTGATATGCTAAAAGCCGGAATCATCGATCCTAAAAAAGTAACTAGAATCGCTCTGGAAAATGCAGCTTCTGTTGCAGGTATGATCCTAACTACAGAATGCGCCTTGATCGATATTAAAGAAGACACTCCAGCCGCGATGCCTCCAATGGGTGGCGGAATGCCGGGAATGATGTAGTGGCGAATCGCCACAGATAAAATTGGGTAACTATGTTACCTATACAAATGGCCTCTGTTTAATGACAGGGGCTTTTTTTTGGGCGTTACACAGACCTTCGCAAGCGCTGTCTGTGTCGGGCTTTTGGCACTACACGCCTGCCCGCCCCCTATCCGCTTGGGGCCGAGAAGGCGTGGTAGTTCGCCGCAATCCCTAACGCAGCCAATAACAATGTATTTAAGATTAAACAATTATTTCATAGCTTTAAAGATGTTAATACCACGACCATGAAAAAAATAAACTGGAACTATGCCTTTGGGGAGATCCTCATTGTTATTATTGGGATAAGTATCGCATTTAGCATGAATAAATGCGCAGAAAATTCGAAACAGGAGGCGCAGAAAAATCAATACCTCGTAAATATAAAGGATGACCTAGAAGCAGATAAAGCAAGACTCCAGGAAATTGTAGGTGAACTTGAAACCAAGTTAAAGGCTTCCAAAAAAGTGCTTCCTATTCTAAATACCGATAGCGAAAATAAGATGTCGATCATCCAGGATATTTTCAGCGTTGCGACTATTTCTAATTTTTCACCCAAAGATATTACATATCAAACCCTTATAAACTCGGGAGACTTTAAATTAATTGACGATTTCGAATTAAAAAAAGCGATAGAAGCTCATTATTCGAACTATAAGATCATGATGAAGGATTACGACCGACAAGAAATAATTCACAAAGAGTATTTAGGAAATTACTTTATCCACAACGTAGATTACGACGATTTCAGAAAAGGAAAATTCGGCTTTAAAGACGAAAAGTTATTGAAGAATATTATTCAAAGTATGAATGGCTCCTTCAGTATTAAATTAAAAGCTACACAAAATGGTATCGAAAGCTGTGATAAGTTGCTTGCTATACTTCCGAAGTAAAAAGGAAATACCATAAATGATTTAAAATATAAAACCATCTCTTTTTAGGGAGATGGTCTTGTTGTTTTAATCTTCGAATTGTCGGTTCATTCTAAATAAACCTTAGACACAAATTACTTCTTTTTAGAAGCAGTAGGTGCAGCCTTTTTAGCTGGAGCTTTCGCTGGAGCTTTTTTTGCTTGAGGCTTACCGTTTGACTTAGCTGTTGCCATAATTATTATATTTAAATAACTATGTAAATGTAGAACAGAAAGTGATTGGTTTAACATCGTTGGCTAAAATTTAACTAAAATATTTTAGTTTTTTTTCAGCGCGAATATCACCTAATTTTCGTGGTCATCTCTAACCTTCTCATCCCTGTATCTACAGCATGGATGAACGCTGTTATACGCCTCTTCTGTCGCTTTAATTTCCTTGGTATCATGACCCACAGCCGCAACACTCGAACTAATAGTACTCAAGTCTGTTTTTCTCTCGTCAAAGATCAAACTCAACTCGTGGGTTTTTACATCCCATACCGCAGATTTCACGCCTTTAGTTCTCACTGCAGCTTTTTCAATTCGTTCTTTACACATCATACAAACACCATCAACTTCAAGGGTTGCTTTTGCATTTTTGTTCTGTGCTTGACTCGCAATGCCCGTAAGCAGTAAAATTGTAACAATTATTAATTTTTTCATCTGAAATTATTTATTGGTTTTTAGGAAAAATAACTTTCCATAATTAAAATTAAATTCTATATCGCAATCCTGCGTAATAACTACTACCAAAGATTGGACCATACACAAATGTAGTGTCGAAATTTGGTCCGAAGGGATTCTCACTACTCACGATTGGATTATCCTGTTTTACATTGGTAATGTTCTCACCACCTAAATATACTTCAAAATTTGAAGAAAATACTTTGGTGATCTGAGCATTTACGGTTCCAACCGTAGGCGAAAATTCCCGCAATTGGTATGGGATCGGATTATCACTTGTCTTAGATAAACGCTGCGCTCCTAACCAGTTGTAGGTCGCATCAAATTTCCAATTTGCCTCCCCGGACTGCTTAACGATTTCATACGATGCATTTGCAAAAAATCGGTGTTCGGGAGTTAGCGGCTTAGTTAATTGCTCCTGGGTATATTGTGTTTGAACATCATAATATTTATAAGCTAAACGTGCGTCAAAATGCTCAAAGAGATTGTAATTAAATTCTACCTGAAAACTGTTGGCATAACTATCTCCTTTCAGATTATAGAACCTTACCTGTCTTCGGTCTTCCCAATCTACTACTACCTGATTCTGAAAATCGGTTCTGTAAAAATCGAATGTTACATCTGCCTTTCTTCCGAAGAGATTAAAACCCTGTAAATAAGAAATCCCGTAATTCCACGCTATTTCAGGATCTAAACCATAAATACTTCCACCCGTATCCAAAATATTTATACTCCTGGAGGTGGAAAATAAGCTTTGGTTCTCGGTAAAGATGTTGGCACTTCGCTTCCCTCTACCAATGGAAGCTCTAAAAGCCGATTTCTCCCAGGGGGTATATCTTGCATGAACCCGGGGTGTAATAAAGGTCCCCAGCAAATTATGATTATCCAAACGCACTCCGGCGGTTAGAGTAAGGTCACTTAGATTGTCGTAAGCGTACTCAAAAAATGCCCCTACCGAATTTTCTACTCTGTTGTAGTTAGTGCTTTCTACAAGCTCCTCATAATCGTCGTACGTTGCGCTCAATCCGGTTTTAAACTTATGCCTGGAATCCCCGATAATAGAACTAAAAACCACATTTCCGTACAAACTGTTGTGTAGTATATCATAACGTCTCAACCCGAAATAAGAATCCTGGTTATGGTTGCTAAATGCCGCCTGAACTCCAATACTCTGGTACGGAATATCCGGATTTACATAACCCATCTTTGCCGAGACATCTATTCGCTGAGTATCGATCTCTCCACCCCAAAAATCAGTACCGAATTTATCCTCATTCGGATTAAAATCTATTTGCCCTACTTGTTTTTCGTCGTTTAAAAACCTGAAATTAATAAAACTTACGAATCCGTTCTCCTGATCTGTATATTGCCAACGGTTCATCACATTAATCTGATTTGCCAAGGGCATGTCTAAGAAACCGTCGTTATTATTATCGAATTTAGTATCACGAAGGTTTCCATGCAGGTAAAAACCGGTATCCCAACGATCACTTACTTTCGTATTGAAATGGGTATTCAATTCGAATCTCCCATTGGCAGCTCCATACGCATTTACGAAAAGTCTGTCGTCTGTGCTTGGTTTTTGAAGTTCGGCATTAATTTGACCTGCAATACTTTCAAATCCATTTACAACACTGCCTGCACCTTTAGTGATCTGAATACTCTCCACCCATGTCCCGGGAATAAAGCTTAAACCATATGCTTGTGAAGCCCCGCGAATGGAAGGAACGTTTTCTGTGGTGATGAGCGTATACGGACTGGTAAGTCCAAGCATTTTAATTTGTCTCGTTCCGGAAATTGCATCGGCAAAATTTACGTCGATGGAGGGATTGGTTTCAAAACTCTCGGATAAATTGCAACAAGCTGCTTTTAATAACTCTGCACTACTCACATTTATAACATTCTGAGATTGCAAGTAAGATCTGGACGATGCTTTCTTTTTAGTTCTAATGGTTACTTCATCCAAACTTGCCTTTGCCTGTAAAGAGTGTTTTACCGGTGTATTCGATACGATATTTAAGGTATCACTCTTAAATCCAACATAGCTTATCACTAGTTTTTTGTATGTATCCTGATAAGGAATACTAAAATTACCGTCTAGATCGGTAACAGTTCCAACCGATGTATTAAGCCAGAAAACATTTGCGCCTCCTAAGCCAATTTCGGTTTCATTGTTACTCGCTTCATAGATCACTCCTTCCAGCCGCTCCTGACCAAAGAATAATGAAGGTATAACAAATAATATATAGAGAAATTTATTCATGTAATGTTTAATTAATAGCAGGAGTTAACATGGCATAACCGGCACAAACACGGTATTAGATAAAAATCTTTTACCGAAATTCGTTATTGAATATGTATGTTTTAATTGATCTCCCAACTATATGGTTTTTTAATTTGATTTAAATTCACAAAAGAGCACCTCTTAATAAAAGGCACCGGTTAAACTTTCCTGTTTTCACAGGATAAAAATCAAATTAGAAAAGTCTCGAAAAGAACAGGAATGTCTTTTACGAGTGGTGGCGGATCGTATTCCTCGTAGGAGTTTTGAGTGGTAGAATGCTCTTCTGAGATCTGAAGAACAAATACAGAAACTAAGGCCGCAGCAAATTGAGAATTGAAAGTAACGTTAAAGTTTGCCTTGAAGAAGTTATCATCAACATCTACCGAAGTGTATTCATTATCACAACAGTTGTGGCTTGGTGCCGCTTCATCTGCACAAGCATCATCTTCTACAGCCATGTCACATGATAATTGCTTAGGACCCAAGGTGATCATAGAAGCCATTTCGTAGTCCCCGCAAAAATGCTGTGCGTACGAAATTCCCGTGCTGCTCGCTAAAAGCAGTACCGACAGAAATATGGAGATCACTTGTTTCATTGACACAAAAGTAAAAGAATTTTAAATTTATTTACTAAATTTTATCTTAAACCTACTCAATTTCTTCACTTACTCTTCCACATTTCAGCATTTTATCGCCAAAATACGGATTCATAATATCTTTCGAATTACTAAGCCAATAACCTCCGGTGTTACCAAATGCCATTGGACAATATTGCTTGTAAACCTTTCCCGATTTAATCGCGCCTTCTAACATAGACTCCACTTTGTTGGTCACCGAAACAAAAGCAGAACGTTGTGTTTCTATATCTTCCGATTCTACAATAGACTGTGCCGCCATAAATGTATCTTCATCGACTCCTATGTTGGCAAAAGCGGTCATTAGATCTGAAGCTTCCTTACCGGCGGTTTCAGCGTTCGCGTTTACCAATGCAGTTTTTAGATCGATATACTCTTTATAAATCTCTGCTACTTTTGGATCGTTGAATTCCACTTCCATTTTTTCTGAAACGTAGGCTTCTTTTTCTTTTGTGGTTTCAACTTCTATAACTTCAGGTTCGGAATTCTTTTTATCATTTCCACACGAGATCAACACTAAAGAAACAGTAAATAAGAATATAGCAACGATTTTTTTCATCTTCTGAATTTTTAAAATTTAAGGCTTTCGAATCCCTACACCAAGGCTTCGGAATTTATATACAAAGATACCAATTTCTGTGCTATTTTTTCTTCTGAAAGTAAAAAGCCGGCAATAAAATCAGTAAAAAAATTGGCTGAATTAAGAAACGGCGAATATAAAACAAGGTCATGTGCTGAGAACTTGCTGAAGAAAACACAAAAACTAAGAATGTCATAAAAAGTATAAGGAAAAGAAGTCCGTATAAGACCGCCGATAACTTTACAATGCTCCTATCTCGAAAAATTACCCATAAGATCGCTAATGAAATTAGCGTATTTAATAAAAAACGAAAGATTAAATTCCCAAGTAGTTTAAATGTATCAAATTGCGGGAGTTCGTTTGGACTAAAATTAGACTTATAAAACGTTAATAATGGATCGTAAAACAAGCTGTCCTCAAACATTCGAATACAAACTAAAAGTCCGACAAGAAATACAAGGGTTACTATTTTAAAGGCACTATTCATTATTGGTTTCAGTTTTACGGGACAGTATTTTCACCCAAATCATCCATAAAATGAAGACCATTCCGTAGATAAGCCCCGGAAAAACCACTCCGTGAAGTATTTCGGTATGCTGCGGATAGTGATAAATAGCAATTGAAAGAATAACAATTCTCAAGATGTTCATCGCATAGATCAACACGGCACCGGTTAATAGAAAAACTACTGTTTTCTTCCACTTTTCAGCAAAAGCAACTACGAAAGCAACAAACAGTATAATCACGCTAACTGCATTACAACCTTCAATAATACTCGCTAGGTATTGCTTATTAATATATAAATTCATCATGGGTTTGGCGTCGTGCGGAATGATCTCTGCATTATAACCAAATTCAGAAATTATGATGCCACTTTGCTTTGCTACCAGGTAGGTGATAAAATCGGGAGGGTATGCGCCCCCTTTTGAAAAATCTATATATAGTGAATATAGAAAACTAAATAGCAAATAGGTACCCAGAAACAATACGACGAAGCGTACTACCGATTTGTATTTCTGAAACAATGCTTTCAATACCTAAACTCTATTTTTAACAAAAATACAGCATTTGATTTTGGTCTATGTTGCCCTTTTCAAATACTTTTACTGAAAATATCAGCATATGCCTTTTGACAGCTTACGACCGAAAGTTAAAACTATTTTAGCGAATGATAATGAAACCACTGCTCAACGCATGACCGAAATTTGTGAATTATTGCAAACTTCTATTGGTTATTACGATTGGGTAGGTTTTTATTTTGCAAACGAAGAAGCTAGAACACTACATTTAAAAGCCTTCGCCGGTGAACCTACAGACCATACTGTTATTCCCTTCGGAAAAGGAATCTGCGGACAAGTAGCTGTTTCGAATGAAAATTTCGTTGTTCCCGATGTAAAAGCTCAAAACAACTACATTGCCTGTAGCATGTATGTTAAAGCAGAAATTGTGATCCCGCTTTTTAAGGACGGAAAGAATATTGGTCAGATTGACATTGATTCTCACACCGAAAATCCGTTCTCTCCCGAAGATGAAAAATTCCTTACATGGGTGAATGATCAAGTTTCACAAGTGCTATAACCTTTTGACAAACAGGTAAAAACCTCCTTATTATCAGCTATTTAGCTATCGATTATTCCAATTAGTGTTATTAGATTTGAATTTCAGTTGAACATTCACACCTCTAATAAATACTATACTCATGAAAACTTTTCAAAGCTTACGGATCTTTTTCCTTTTAGGCGTGCTGGTAGCATTCTCCACTTTTGTTAACGGATGCGAACCAAAAGAAGAAAATCAGGAACAATTATTAAATGCTAGTGTTAACCCTCAATTTACGGAAGGAGCCCCCTATCCCGCCGAAGATCCCCCGGAGCGTGACCCTAAGAACGATATGGACCCGATTCCCGTTCCCGACGGTCCCTTGGTTGGAGATCTGAGTCCGTTGAACGACCCGGTCACGATCAGGGCTTTAGACATTCCTAACGACAGTACCCCGAAAAACAAGGAAATGCGGGCTCCCTTGTTTTATAAGAAATATTCAGAGTTACCAAATTTAACTTCCGTTACATCGGGTTGCTGCCCGGAGATTAGTGTCGCCGAAAATGGAAATACGGTAATAATGACCGGAAATACGTGGATGGCATTATCGAAAGATGCCGGTACCACATTCACATATATCAATCCAACTACCTTGTTTCCTAATGACGACGGACCGCTTTGCTGTGATCAGGTGGTAGAATATTTACCGGAATTCGATATGTTCGTATGGTTATTGCAGTATCGCAACAATGCTTCGGGTGACAACAAGCTTCGTATGGCGGCTCAAACTACTCAGCAAATTAATAGTAGTAATGGGACATCCTGGACTTATTGGGATTTCAGTAGTAATATTTTTGATGCAGCAAGTACCTTAGATTACAACGATCTCACTTTTGGAAACGGAAGTCTTTGGTGGACTACACAAAACGGAACAGGTCGCATTGTTGTTCGCATTCCCCAGAGTCAGATCGCTGCTAAAGGAACCATAAATTTTTCTTATACGGGAGGGACCGATGCTTTGTGGTCTCATTTAACTCATAATGCGACAAACACCGTGTATTGGGCAGGACACATTAACAACAGCCAGTTACGGGTTTACAGTATGCGCGATGGCGACGGATTCTATTCGTGGCGAACCGTAAATATAAATAGCTGGCCAAATGGTACTAATTCGTCTGTCACTCCTACTCAGGACTGGATGCTCCCTTTTGAAGACTGGAAACACTATGTTTTCGGAAATGCACTTCAGGGGGAATCGGTATGGTTTGCCTGGTTAGCTTCGGCAAATGATCGCTTTCCACAGCCGCATGTACAAATGACCAAGATAAATACTTCATCTTTTACTTTAGACCAGCAAGTTCAGATCTGGAACCCGGATTTTGCGTTTATGGATGCTTTTTTATCCACAAATTCACGAGGCGAACTGGGTATGGACGTGGCATTTGGCGGCGGCCCGTATCACCCAAGTAATGCCGTAGGTGTTTGGGGAGATTTTGTCGTGTATTATCCACGATTAAGCACCAGAACAACAAATCGCTGGGGTGATTATAACACCTCCAGAAGATCCGGCTCCAACGGAGTTGAATGGGTTGCGGGTGGTTATACTATGGAGACAGATGCGATGGGTAACAATATTATGCTTCCTCATTATATTCGCTTCGGAAGGTAATATCGTTTCAAAGAGACTTTAGATAAAACATGTCAAATTGAGCCCTACATCAGGCTCAGTTTGGCATTTGTTCGATTCCTTTGCATATGCCTTCCTACTTCGTTACATCCCTGTTCTAATAGCTTCCACGGGATCTAATTTTGAAGCGGAAATCGCCGGGAGTATTCCGGATATGAGTCCGATAACAGCAGAAATCGCTGTTCCCACCATCATGTTAAAGGGTGATAGTACAAACTCGAAATCGCCTGCTATTGATGAAGCCAGAATGGAGACTAAATACACCAAAACGAGGCCAATTAGTCCGCCAATAATTGCCAGGATGATGGCTTCAAACAAAAACTGGAAAAGGATAAATTTATTTTTTGCGCCCAGAGATTTTTGAATCCCAATTAAGTTCGTTCTTTCTTTTACGCTCACGAACATAATATTTGCAATTCCGAAGCCACCTACCAACAGTGAAAAACCGCTTATTATGAGTCCGACGATATTTAACTGCGCAATAATATTATCAATAATATCTGAAATTCCTTTCATCTGATTAACAAAAAAAGTGTCGGTTTCTTCAGTTCTTAAACCCCGGAATAGACGTAATTTCTGAGTGATCATCGCTTTAAATTCGGCCTCATCTGCTCCTTCTTCCGGTTTCATTATTATTTGAGGAAAGGTTGATTTATTATTATCTCCAAAAAGTCGTCTAGCTGTGTTAGTTGGGAAAAGCGCGACTGTATCTTTAGAATCCCCTAGTGCCGAACCTTCTTTTTTTAAGACACCAATAACTGTAAATCGCCTTCCGTATAATCGCACTTTTTTGCCTAAAGCCAGCTCGGCAGAGCCAAACAATGAGTTTGCAATTTCATTTCCAATAATTAACAAGGGAGATCCATTATTAGATTCAGATTCGTTAAAAAACCTTCCGTGTTCAATTTGAAGTTCTTCAATATCGGCATATTCATGAGTGATCGCCGCCATATTTACATTAGACACGGTGTTATTCTCATATTTTATGACCTCGGGAGATAGATTAAGTGCAAACGAAGCTGCTTCCAGATTTGGCACAGTTCGCTTCAAGTATTGATATTCGTCGTATTTTACATCGGGAAATTGTCTCCATTTCCATTGTGGAATATCTGTAGAAGTAAATGGAAAACGCATTATGATGATCGTATTCTTATCTAATCCACTAAGACTTCCTTCTATTTCTCTCTTTAACGAATCTACGGCAGATAAGATCGCTATAATTGAGAAGATTCCAATGGTGACCCCTAATAAGGAAAGAAATGTTCTTAATTTATTATTTTTAAGGGCGTTGATCGCAAAATTAAAACTCTCTTTAAGTACCCGAAGATAGATTAACATCTTTTATTAGTTATTTATTTGTTCTCTTGCTTGAAGATCGCCTCCTTCAATGCGTACAAGGTATTATTTTAATATGTAAAAATGCATCTAATCTCCCATTGAAGATAAGGATGATGGTCCTTCGATCTTTCTTTATTCCTAAAATATTCAATTTAGATCAAAAGTATGACGTTTTCTATTCGTATATGTTACAATAATCTTATGCAATTACTTATTTTTGCACCTTTCCATAACAACATCAAGTCTTAATTAAAATTCCATGAGCGATTCTACAAAAATAACATCGGCCTTAATTTCAGTATTTCATAAAGATGGGCTCGCCCCAATTGTAAAAAAATTAAATGAACAAGGGGTTCTAATTTATTCTACGGGTGGAACTCAAAAATTTATAAACGATCTTGGAATTGATGTAATTGCTGTTGAAGATATTACGGATTATCCTTCCATTTTAGGAGGTCGTGTTAAAACACTTCATCCCAAGGTTTTTGGTGGTATTCTAAACCGACAGGACAATGAGAGCGATGTTCGTGAAATGGGACAGTACAATATTCCCCAATTAGATCTTGTAATTGTCGACCTGTATCCTTTTGAAAAAACTGTTGCTTCGGGCGCAAGTGAACAGGATATCATTGAAAAGATCGATATAGGTGGAATTTCATTGATTCGCGCAGCCGCTAAAAACTTTAGAGATACACTTTGTGTTTCTTCTATGGAAGATTATGATGAATTGCTAGAAATTCTTTCAGAAGAAAACGGTAACATCTCTCTTGCGCACAGAAAACATTTTGCCGCGAAAGCGTTTAATGTTTCTTCGCATTACGATTCGGCTATCTTTAATTATTTCAATAGTGATCACAGTATCGCTTCGCTAAAAATTAGTGAAACTAACGGGAAGGTGCTTAGATATGGTGAAAACCCACATCAGAAAGGATTCTTTTTTGGCGATTTTGATGCTATTTTCGATAAGCTCCACGGAAAAGAACTTAGTTATAACAATCTATTGGATGTAGATGCTGCAGTCAATCTAATGTCTGAATTTACAGGAGAGGCACCCACTTTCGCCATTCTGAAGCACAACAATGCCTGTGGTCTGGCGCAACGAGATACCATTAAGCAAGCCTATGTAGACGCTCTAGCCGGCGACCCGGTTTCGGCTTTTGGAGGGATCCTAATTTGTAACTCGGAGATCGATGAAGCAACTGCCGAGGAAATTCATAAATTGTTTTGTGAGGTGGTAATCGCACCGTCTTTTTCAGAAAAAGCAGTAGAAATCCTGACCGGGAAGAAGAACAGAATTCTTTTAGTTCAAAAATCTGTGACGCTGCCAAAAACCACAACAAGAACCTGTTTAAATGGTGCTTTGGTACAGGATCGTGACGGAATTACAGATAGTGCATCAAATTTAACTCATGCTACCAACAATAAACCAAACCAGAATGAGTTAGAAGACTTATTATTTGCTTCCAAAATTTGTAAGCACACCAAATCTAATACTATCGTTCTTGCGAAAGGAAAGCAACTATGTGCTAGTGGAACAGGACAAACTTCGCGTGTTGATGCGTTGAGACAAGCGATAGAGAAAGCAAAGGCTTTCAATTTTGATTTACAAGGTGCGGTAATGGCAAGTGATGCCTTTTTTCCTTTTCCGGATTGTGTAGAGATAGCAGACAAGGCAGGAATAACAGCGGTAATCCAGCCGGGAGGCTCAATTAAGGATGAATTGAGCATAAATTATTGCAATGAGCATAAAATGGCGATGGTATTTACAGGTACAAGACATTTTAAGCACTAAATTTTATTACATTTGTGGAAAAGCATGAGCTTAACACGTTTAATTTCAATACCGCTCTAATAACTTATGGGATTTTTTGACTTCTTAACCGAAGAAATAGCCATTGACTTAGGAACAGCCAACACGCTTATTATTCATAATGACAAGGTGGTTGTTGACGCCCCTTCCATAGTTGCCCGCGATCGAACTACAGGTAAAATAATTGCCGTGGGTAGAGAAGCTGCGATGATGCAAGGTAAAACACATGAAAACATAAAAACGATCAGACCTCTAAAAGACGGAGTTATTGCAGATTTTGATGCAAGTGAGAAAATGATCAATATGTTTATAAAAGACATTCCTGCCTTAAAGAAAAAGTGGCTTACACCTTCACTAAGAATGGTGATCTGTATTCCAAGCGGTATTACCGAAGTTGAGATGCGTGCAGTAAAGGAAAGTGCAGAACGTGTAAACGGGAAAGAAGTTTATCTTATTCATGAACCAATGGCTGCGGCAATTGGGATTGGTGTAGATATTATGCAACCTAAGGGAAATATGGTTGTGGATATAGGTGGTGGAACCACCGAAATAGCTGTAATTGCGCTAGGTGGAATCGTTTGCGACAAATCGGTTAAAGTTGCCGGTGACGTATTTACCAACGATATAGTTTACTATATGCGAACTCAGCATAACCTTTATGTAGGAGAACGCACTGCAGAAAAAATAAAAATACAGATTGGAGCAGCAACTGAAGATCTTGAACTTCCACCGGAAGAAATGGACGTTCAGGGGCGTGATCTTTTAACAGGAAAACCAAAACAGGTGCAGACATCTTATCGCGAAATTGCAAAAGCACTGGACAAATCTATTTTACGTATTGAAGACGCTGTTATGGAGACCTTATCACAAACACCTCCTGAACTCGCTGCCGATATTTACAATACTGGTATTTATCTTGCCGGAGGTGGTTCTATGTTACGAGGGCTGGATAAGCGATTGTCTCAAAAAACAGATCTTCCGGTATATATAGCTGAAGACCCCCTAAGGGCTGTTGTTCGTGGTACCGGTATTTGTTTAAAAAACCTGGCGAAGTATAAAAGCGTACTAATTAAATAATTTGTAAGAACGAATTATTAACGTGACAGCACAAGATATAACAACACCTACGCTTCAGTGTAATGAACTGAATTAGAATTTAAAACCCCAGCATTGTGCAACAGATCATATTTTTCTTTATACGAAATAAAAATTTTCTTCTGTTCGCCCTGTTGTTTGTCTTCTCTCTGTTTTTAACCATACAATCCCATTCTTTTCATAGTTCGAAGTTTATGGGTTCCGCAAACTTTTTTAGTGGAGGTATTTACACTTTTAAGAGTAATATAACTAGTTATTTTTCGCTTCGGGATCAAAACGAGATACTTATTGAAGAAAATATTCGGTTGCGTGAACGACTGGAGGGGGTAAAAACGCTTGCGAATTCTACTGCGATAGATAGCGGAATTCTCCCATTAGAATATAAGTATTTTTCTTCCGAAGTAATAAATAATAACTATTCAAAAACGAAGAATACACTCACCATAAATAAAGGATCTAATGATAGTATTAAAATTGACATGGGGGTTATTAGTTCAAAAGGAATTATAGGGATCGTTAATAAGGTGTCTAAAAATTATGCTACCGTACAGTCGATTCTCAATACTAATAGTCAGATTAATGCCAGATTAAAAAATTCCAGTCACTTCGGAAGTCTAGAATGGGATACTAAGGAACCCAACATTGTTCAATTAAACGAGGTGAACAGATTGGCTCCGGTAAAGGTTGGTGATACTATAATTACGGGGGGTAAATCAACAATTTTCCCCGATGGTATTTTAATTGGAACGATAAAAGAGTTTAAGATCGGTGAAAATGATAATTACGATCTGGATGTATTATTGTTTAATGATATGACTAATTTGAAGCATGTGTATGTAATTGAAAATACCAATGCAAGGGAAATTTTAGAATTGGAAAAAGGAGATGCCGATGCAGAACAGTGAGATCTTAATTAATGCCTTCCGATTTATATTTTTAGCGCTCTTACAGGTTTTGGTGCTCAATCATATAAACTTTTTAGGATTTGTAAATCCATATCTCTACATACTCTTTATCATAGTTTTTCCACTCTCGGGAAATAAGAGTTTACTAATTTTCCTGAGTTTTTTGCTCGGTTTGAGTATTGATATATTTGGTGATTCGGGCGGAGTCCATGCTGCTGCCTGCGTGTTTATAGCCTACATAAGACCCGCCATTCTAAAGTTTTCTTTTGGTGTTAGTTATGAATATAATATGGTAAAAATTAATAAGGTTCCCATAGCCGAAAGACTAACTTATATTTCGATCATGGTCTTGTTACATCATATTGTTCTTTTCACTTTAGAAATTTTTAGCTTCTCTCACATACTCTTGTTGCTAAAATCAACGTTATTTTCAGGAATATTCAGTATAATATTGGTGTTATGTACTTTATTGCTATTTAGCAGAGAGCGATAAGCATTTGTATTACAAATTAAAATGCTAATTAAGCAGGGAATTTCAGATAGACAAACATGAGAAAACTTTTACTTTTAGTGATTGTATTGATAACCGGAGTTGTTTTTGCCGGACGTCTCTTCTATCTTCAAATTTACGATACTTCTTTTCAGGCTCTTTCTGAAAATAACGCTGTTAAAGTAATTTACGATTATCCACAGCGCGGGTATATTTTTGACCGTAATGGGGAATTATTAGTCGCTAATCAGCCCTCATATGATGTGATGGTTATTCCGAGGGAAGTAAAGCCATTAGACACCCTTGAATTTTGTAAGCTCCTGAAACTTTCGAAAGATGAATTTAAGCGAGTTCTGGAAAAGGCGAGAATCTATTCTCCCCGATTACCTTCGGTGGTAATTCCGCAATTAACCAAGGGGGAATACGCTTATTTATCTGAGAAGATGTATAAATATGAAGGTTTTTATATTCAGAAGAGATCCTTAAGAGATTATAAAATAGGTCACTCTGCCAATGTGTTAGGGTACATTAGAGAGGTTGATGATAGGATCATCAAAAAGAATCCATATTATCAAATGGGGGAACTTATTGGAGCGCAAGGCGTAGAAAATCAGTACGAGGAAGTACTTCGCGGCGTTAAAGGCGTAAAGCGACTTCAGAAGGATAGGTTCAATCGCATTATTGGTCCATTTAAAGAAGGTATTTTCGATACCCTTCCCGAAAGAGGAAAGGACATAACACTTACCATAGATGCAGAACTTCAAAAATATGGCGAAGAACTTTTTGTAAACAAGCGAGGTGGAATTGTAGCTATTGAACCTGCTACAGGTGAAATCTTATCATTGGTAACAGCACCTTATTACGACCCCGGTCTTTTAGTTGGGCGAGAACGTTCAGCGAACTACACAAGACTTTATTATGACAGTATTGCAAAGCCATTATTTGATCGTGGCTTGCAAGGGGAATACCCTCCGGGATCACCTTTTAAAACTCTAACGGCCCTAATTGGTTTGCAGGAAAATGTAATTGATTCTGAAGAGAGGATTGCTTGCCATGGGGGTTATCGCTATGGTCGAAATCGAAAGCTGGGATGCCACCATCATAGGAGTCCGTTATCAATGACTTCCGGGATCGCAAATTCCTGCAATGCGTATTTTTGTACCGTTTACCGAAGAGTGATTGAAAAATACCCTACACCACAGGAAGGCATAGATAATTGGCGCAGGCATTTAGAAAGTTTTGGTTTAGGAGACTTTTTGGGATATGATCTTCCAAGCGGACGACCCGGTTATATTCCAAGCTCAACCTATTATAACCGAATTCACAACTATCCTGAAAACAGATGGTATGCTACGGCTACTATTTCGAATGCAATTGGGCAGGGTGAGGTATCATTAACACCCATGCAGATGGTGAATTTTACCGCTGCCATTGCTAATAGAGGTTGGTATTATAAACCCCATATCTTAAAAAGCATTGATGGCGTAGATACTATTCCAAAGGTCTATACCGAAAAGCATCAAACCACCATAGATCCACAATATTTTGAACCCGTAGTTCAGGGTATGCATGATGTGTACAACGAAGGGACCGCTTCTTCCCTGCGAATTCCGGATATAGAAATTTGTGGAAAGACAGGAACCGCCGAGAATTTCACAAAAATTGATGGAAAGAGAGTTCAGCTTACAGACCACTCTATATTTGTGGCTTTTGCACCTAAAGACGATCCTAAGATCGCGATTGCAGTTTTTGTTGAAAATGGATATTGGGGGTCCAGATGGGCAGGACGAATCGCTAGTTTGATGATCGAAAAATATATTAAAGGTGAAATTACCCGAACAGATATGGAGCGTTTCGTTCTAAACGGAAGTCTTGAAGAAGAATATGCTAAACCATATAGTGGCGAAACTTTTACAATTAATCACTAATGGCTGCAGGAAGAGGTTTGTTAAAATTTGACTGGTTGACCATCCTACTCTATGCTGCGTTAGTGGGTATTGGTTGGATGAACATATACTCGGCTTCTTTAAGTGATTCGGCACAGGGTCTTTTTGACTTCAGTCAGATATACGCCCGACAACTACTCTTCATTGCCTTGAGTGTCTTGCTAATAATATTCTTGCTTGCTCTTGATTCCAAATTTTACGAGCGATTTTCCAGTATTATATATATTGTATCACTGCTTTCTTTATTAGGGTTATTCGTACTTGGAAAAAATATTAATGGCGCAACCTCTTGGTATGGTTTTGGAAATTTTAGTCTTCAACCCAGTGAATTTGCGAAGGCAGCAACTGCTTTAGCACTTGCCAAGTATATTAGCGATATTCAATCGAATATGCAGGAATTTAAACACCAATTAAGGGCCTTTATTATCATTGCGCTTCCTGCGATACTTATTATCCCTCAACCGGATCCGGGTAGTGCTCTAATCTACGCAGCATTTATTTTCCCACTGTATAGAGAAGGATTACATTTTGTGTATTTACTACTGGGCTTTTTTGCTGCTGCCTTGTTTGTTAGCACCCTTGCTTTTGGAGTGGTTTGGGTAGCTTTAGGCGTGCTGTTGATTGCAGCCACAGTATATTTTAAAAACAGAAAAAAACGTCCAAATTTGTTCAAATATGCGACCATTGCAGTAGCGTGTGTAGGTTTTGCATTGTCTGTAAATTATATTTTCAACAATGTCTTTGAGCAGCGACATCGTGATCGTTTTAATATTGTTTTAGGTAAGGAAACAGATTCGAGGGGGATTGGTTATAATACCAATCAGAGTGAAATCGCAATTGGCAGCGGGGGTTGGACCGGGAAAGGCTGGACCCAGGGAACACAAACCAAAGGTAATTTTGTACCCGAACAACATACCGACTATATTTTTAGTACTGTTGGTGAAGAATGGGGCTTTTTAGGTAGTTTACTTGTAGTTGTATTGTTTCTAGCCCTAATTATAAGAATTCTTGTTCTTTCAGAGCGCCAAAAAACTCAATTTAATCGTGTATACGGTTATAGTGTTGCAGCAATCATTTTTTTGCACTTTTTCGTAAACATCGGCATGGTGACCGGACTTTTCCCTACAGTTGGTATCCCGCTTCCGTTTTTTAGTTATGGAGGCTCAGGCCTCTGGGGTTTTACAATTTTAGTGTTCATTTTTGTTAGGCTCGATGCTTCAAACTATTATTATACTTAATCTTAGATTAGCTGAACTATACAATTTCATCAAAATAGAGTTGGGGTGGCGAACTTTTAGTTTTTGTACCTTTTAAGTACACAAAAAATAAAAGCGAAGGCGTAAGAGAATGTCTTAGGGATCGTGTAAGACTCGATGCTTCAAACTATTACTATACTTAATCTTAGATTAGCTGTACTATACAATTTCATCAAAATAGATTTGGGGTGGCGAGCTTTTAGTTTTTGTACCTTTTAAGTACACAAAAAATAAAAGCGAAGGCGTAAGAGAATGTCTTAGGGATCGTGTAAGACTCGATGCTTCAAACTATTACTATACTTAATCTTAGATTAGCTGTACTATACAATTTCATCAAAATAGATTTGGGGTGGCGAGCTTTTAGTTTTTGTACCTTTTAAGTACACAAAAAATAAAAGCGAAGGCGTAAGAGAAAATAACTATTTTCATAACCTTGACACTAAGTACACAAAAGCTTTGTTAGAGGTTTCTGCACTTGTTTTTAACTATATATTTTTTTAAAGAAAAAGTTTATCGCTTACCCCAGACATTTAGATCTATTTTCCGCTCTAGATCTTCCTGTACATTTTTAGATAAATTCGGAAAGAAATCAATTCCGGTGAGTTCCTCTATACGATCAATAGTTACAACATAATCGTAAAACGATTTGTCTGTTGGGCTATTCGGAATTAAAAAAGCGATAGCTTTATACTTTCCGTCTGAAGCATCCAGAATGATCTTGTAAAACTCTTCAGGAACTGAAACATGCTCATCGCCTATTCCTTTAAGACCTTCAATTAAAACACCTCCCGTTACAACATAAACCCCATCAAACTTTTCGGCCCAAAAACGCACTTTTTGTTCCAAACTGTTCCATACTCCCGAGTTGAAATCGTGATTCTGCGGACTTATATTGCTCGTAAGAAATGTTTCGTGATACGCTTCATAGTTGAATCTTCGATCTCCCGCCGGACATAGGTGCCCTCTATCGTAACCCGATTTTTTATAATTACGCCAGTCTGCCGATTTAGTACTTACCTTTCTATCTTCAACAAAATAAGGCCGTTCAAAATCATTTCGGGATAAGTGTTTTTTAATTAGTGGATATGCAACCCATTCGGCTTGCTCGTGGGTTTCAGAATATGATAAACTATAAAACGCATGTCTCACGATCTCTCCCGTTGTGGAAGTGGGAAGCAAAGTATCATCAAATTCTGACGAGGAATAATCCCCGGATACATTTGCTGTATTCGGATATGCTTCATTTTGCTTATCCACATATCCTTCGGCATAATACAAAATTACAGTTACCAAAATAATAAGTAAAGGATAAAGATATTTTCTGTTCATAGTATATTATTAACTCCGCACATCCAGGGCATCCCGAAGCGAATTCCCAATTAACATAAATGCTGTCACTAAACTCATTATTGCAAAACCCGGAATTAGTGCTAAATAAGGTTTCCCTAAAATAATATATGCGTAATGATCTTTAATGATCCCACCCCAACTTGGCATTGGAGGTTGTGCACCGATCCCTAAAAAACTCAAGCCGCTTTCAATTAATATAGCCCCGGCAAAGTTCGCTGCAGAGATTATAATTACCGGTGCCATGGCGTTTGGCAGAATATGTTTTGTTATAATTCTAATATCATTAAATCCTAACGCTTTAGCTGCGGTCACATATTGCAATTGTTTTACACCCATAACCTGCCCCCTAACAACTCGGGCAACCTCAACCCACATTGTGAGTCCGACGGCAATAAAAACCTGCCAAAAGCCCTTCCCCAGTGCGAGTGTGATCGCGATTACCAATAAAAGTGTAGGAATAGACCAGGTTACATTAATGATCCACATGATTATGGCATCGACCCTACCTCCAAAATATCCGGCAATAGCTCCCAAAGTAACTCCAATGATTAGTGAAATAAACACTGCCACAAAACCAATTGCCAGCGAAATTCTTATACCTATCAACATTCTGCTTAACAGATCCCGACCGTATTTATCTGTACCGAGTATGAATTTTTTTTCTGAAATATACTGCTTCGGAATTGCTTCTATCGACTCTGCTTCGGGAAACAGCGATAACGGATATTCCTTTTGTAAACCTTCAGTTCCATCTGAAGTATACTCGGTAATTTGAATCCCGGACGAAGTTAAAGAAAAGTCTGAAACAGGAATTTCGGTCGCTGCGTTCTTCTTTCCGAAGAAAAAAACCGAAAGAGCAGAATTTTGCTCTACAGCAGTAGGTATTGTGAGCATATCTACAGTAAATCCGGGCGATTTTGAGTGTACCGATAAGTGCATCTGATTGGCATTCTGAGAATTATCGGGAGCCAGAGCATAGGCGAAAATAGCCACCAATACACAAATTATTAGAAAACAAAAACTAAAAACGCCCCAAAAGCTTTTCTTAAACTTTTGGAGCGCAATTTTTGTCAATCCGCTACCCGGATTCTTTGGCTGAGATGATGTTGCTTTCTTCACAAAACAAAGGTATTAAAAATATCGCCTTGCTTAATGTATAGCCTGAAAAGCTTCTATGCGTATTCCATGATTTTAATTCTTAAGATTAGCTACTTTCCCGGCTTTTATATTACTCAACTTAAGATCTTCAAGTACATTTACTGCCTCTTCAACATAAATATCCTTGCTTAAGTTCTTGTGCCATCTCTTGCGCTTTTCCCTTAAAGTCGTATCCTGTTTCATCAATGCTATCTCACTGGGAAGTGAAGTATAGCTTAATTTATTATCGTATTCATCGATCGCATCAAACTTCTTCATTTCTTCTTTACGTTTTTCTATTTCAGCTTTATAGGTATCGAAATTTAAGGTAACATCCATTTCATCACGTCGATCCTTGATGTACCTCGCATTCGCTTCAATAAGCATTAATTGCTCACTCTGCGCCATTCTTGCTTTGCTTCGGTCTATGGTTTCCTGAAAATCAATATAACCATCCCAAACTTCATAGTTTGCAGGTTCAATTTTATCGTAAGGCAACGGATTGTCGTAATCTCGTTCTCCAACATCAATATAACTATATCGATCTGGCATTACCACATCACTTTTTACACCTTCCAACTGCGTAGAACCACCATTTACCCGGTAGAATTTTTGAGTCGTGAGTTTTAGCGCTCCCATATCGCCCAGATCATTTTTCCGAAGCCATTGATTCAAGTCAATTAAATTCTGAACAGTTCCTTTTCCATAAGATTGCTTACTACCAATAATGATAGCACGCTTATAATCCTGCATGGCCGCTGCCAGGATCTCGGAAGCCGACGCAGAAAGTCCATTAACCAAAATCACTAAGGGTCCGTCCCAAACAATTTCTTCATCGTCATCCTTTAAAACTTCTTTTCTACTTCCTCCCGAAGCCACCTGCACTACGGGACCTTCTTTAATGAACAGTCCTGCAATATCCACTGCCGTACGCAACGAACCTCCACCGTTATCACGAAGATCTAACACAAGCCCTTCCATGCCTTCTTCTTTTAATCTATTGATCTCCTTTTTAACATCGCTTGCAGCGTTGCGCTCTTTGTAATTCTCCATGTCAAAATAGAAAGCCGGAAGATTGATCAATCCAAATTTCTTATCGTCCTTTTCAATTACAGTAGATTTAGCGTAGGTTTCTTCCAACTCTACTACATCTCTGGTTATTGTTTCTTCCTCAATTGTACCATCTACTCTCTTTACTGTTAAGGTGACTTTCGTTCCTTTGGGACCTTTAATAAATTTAATGGCATCGTCAATGCGCATTCCAACGATACTCACGGCATCCTCTTCATCTTCTTGCTTCACTTTTAACAGAATGTCTCCTACTTCAAGGTGTTCACCTCTCCATACAGGACCACCACTTATTACTTCAACGACGTTTATATAATCGTTTTTCTTCTGAAGTCTCGCACCGATTCCTTCTAATTTTCCACTCATCCTCAAATCGAAACGATCTCTGTCCGGTGGGGCAAAATAATTGGTGTGAGGGTCAAATTCTTCTACGATCGTATTTAAGAAGATCGCAAAATAATCCTTTCTTTCAAGGTCTTCGGTGAAATCAAAATATTCGCTTAAAGAGGTTTTAGTCGCTTTTCTGGCTTTGGCCTCAAGCTCACTTAACGATAAATTCTCATTATCTGTAGGCTGGTACTCCTCCCCTTTTTCTTTGGCTTCCTTCATTCGTTCCGGAGCAGATTCTTTTTCTTCAACATAGTCGTAATAAGATGAAATAGTGGAGAATTTTAACTGCTGTCTCCAACGATCACTAATTTCTTTTTTGTTCGTAGCGTAAGCCAGATTATCGTAGTCTACATTAATAACATCATTCTCATCATAGTTAAAAGGGGTATCTAATATTTCACCATACATCCCCTTAACTTCCTCCAAACGTTCGTTAAATCGAGTATACACCAGATCGAAAAAGGTAAGTTCCTTGTTTTTTATCTGATCATCGATATCGGTTTTATATCTGCTAAACTCTTCAATATCTGAAGCAAGAAAATATCGCTTTAACGGATCTAAACCATCAATAAAATCAGTATAAACTCCTTCCGAAAACTCATCGTTAATATCCTTTGCGTCATAATGTCCTTTTTGTAAGACATAAGAAATAAGGTCTAAAAGTAATTTATCTTTATCGGGGTCGTTAAATTCTTTAGTTGTGAAACTACAAGAAGCAGCAGCCACGAAAACTGCTAAAAATAATATTTTAAAATTCTTTTTCATTATTTGCATATCAATTTGCTTACATTATTACTTGTGCTCTAAATTATACAAAAAACCGTGCCAAGCACATATATACGTGATAATTTTTTGTTAAACAATTATAGAAAACAGAATTCAGAAAACAGAATTATTAACTGTACTTTTGTTTAAAGAAAACGAAATTTCATGTCAAAAAAAAGACCACTCATACTTGTAACCAATGATGACGGCATCACTGCACCCGGTATTCGAACTTTAATTAAAGTTATGAATACAATTGGTGATGTATATGTAGTAGCCCCAGACGCACCTCAAAGTGCAATGGGTCATGCTATAACGATTAATGACACATTGTATTGTAATAAATTGGAAGTAGTTAAAGATGAGCCACAAATTGAATACAGTTGTAGCGGCACGCCGGTTGATTGTGTGAAAATTGCAGTGAATGAAATTTTAAAACGCAAACCGGACCTATGCGTTAGTGGTGTGAATCATGGTAGTAACTCTTCAATTAATGTTATCTATAGTGGAACCATGAGTGCCGCAGTGGAAGCCGGGACATTAGGGATTCCGTCAATTGGCTTCTCCCTTTTAGATTACTCCTTGGAAGCAGATTTTAAACCTTCAGAAAAATATATTAAACTCTTAGTAGAACAATGCCTTACGTATGGTTTACCTAAAGGTGTCGTGTTAAATGTAAACATTCCGAAACTGCCGGCTAAGAGTATTAAAGGCATCAAAGTCTGCAGGCAGGCAAATGCTCATTGGGAGGAAAAATTCGATAAGCGGACAAATCCGTTGGGTCGCGAATATTATTGGCTTACCGGCGAATTTATAAACATGGACAAAGGAGAAGATACAGACGAATGGGCACTTAGCCACGGGTACGTATCTGTGGTACCTGTGCAATTCGATCTAACTGCGCACCATGCAATTAAGGATATTAATACCTGGGATATCTAATGAAACAAAAGATCGGGAAAGAAATCGCAATTGGTTTACTATTTGGTTTAGTATCAAATTTGGTGGGGAGTTATTTATATCTTTTCTTTTTATCGAGAGTAAAGAAATTATCTGTAGAAAGCACTTTTGAAGTTACGGTAGAACAAGGTCTATTGGGAAATATCATAATTCTTGGCGCTCTTTTAAATTTTGTTGTTTTCTTCGTTTTTCTGAAAAAAAAGCAATATTATCGAGCCAGAGGAGTGATAATGGCTACAATGATGGCTGCAATTACTATTCTTATTACCAAGTTCTTCTGAAACCGAAGATTGGATTAATATGATCATAAATAAACAACTATAAATGAAATACTACCTCATAGCAGGTGAGGCTTCGGGAGATCTTCACGGAGCCAATCTTATGAAGGCTTTAAAAAAGCAGGATGCTGAAGCAGATTTTCGCTATTGGGGTGGTGAGCTTATGCAAGAATCAGGCGGAGAACTCGTAAAACATTATCGTGATCTCGCTTTTATGGGATTCATTGAAGTGATTTTCAACCTTCGCACTATTTTAAAGAATATTTCATTTTGCAAAAAAGATATTGCAGAATATAATCCGGATGTGATCATCTTTATAGACTACCCCGGATTTAATCTCCGTATTGCCAAATGGGCAAAGCAAAAAGGGTTTAAAACTCATTACTATATTTCTCCTCAAATTTGGGCGTGGAAAGAAGGACGAATTAAAGCCATAAAAAGGGATGTTGATACAATGTATGTCATCCTTCCCTTCGAAAAACATTTCTATGAGAATAAACATAACTTTCCGGTACATTTTGTTGGCCATCCTCTTATAGACGCCATATCGAATAGAGAACAAGTTTATCCCGAAACATTTAAAAAGACTCACAATCTTGACGATCGACCCATTATCGCCCTTCTCCCCGGGAGTAGAAAGCAGGAAATTTCGAAAATGTTGAACATAATGTTGTCGGTCGTAGAAAACTTTTCGGAGTACCAATTTGTGATCGCGGGTGCACCCAGTCAGGATGCATCTTTCTATGCACCGTACATTCAGAAACAAAACGTACATCTATTGCTAAATAAAACTTACGATCTTTTAAGTATATCTCATGCGGCATTGGTAACATCGGGAACAGCCACACTCGAAACCGCACTATTTAAAGTACCTCAGGTTGTTTGTTATAAAGGGAGTAGAATTTCTTATGAAATCGCAAAACGGGTTATAAATTTAAAATACATCTCTTTAGTAAATTTAATTCTGGATAAAGAGGTTGTTACCGAACTCATTCAAACCGATTTTAATACTAAACGTTTACAGGAAGAACTCTCCGGAATTTTAGATCCCTACCAACGTGCCAAGCTGTTCTTAGATTATTATGATCTGGAAAAAATGCTGGGCGGAAAAGGAGCAAGCGAAAAAACTGCATCACTTATTTACAAAACGATTGTTGGAAGCTAAAATTTTTTTTATAATTTTAGCAAAACCAAATCCAATGAAAAAGCTATTCCTACTTGCTTTCCTCTCAATTTTTATGGTCTCTTGCGGATCCTCATCAAAGGTCGTTTCAAAAAGAACTTCTTCGAAAGTTTATAAAAATAAATCAATCTCGAAAGGAGAAGTAAAAAATAAGCTGGAAAATATTGTAGATTATGCTAAGACTTTCGAAGGCACTAAATACAAATATGGAGGAACAACAAGCAAAGGCATGGATTGCTCCGGATTGGTTTATACCGCTTTCAACAAGGAAAAGATCGCCTTACCAAGAATTTCTCGGGATATGGCAAAACGAGGAAAGCGTATTTCAATTTCCGATGCAACTGAGGGAGATCTGGTATTTTTTCAGACGAACAAAAACAGAAAAGTTATAAATCACGTAGGCCTGGTTGTAGAATCCAGACGTGGTGAAATATTATTTATTCACTCAACCACCTCAAGAGGGGTGATCGTTTCTTCACTTGAAGAAAACTACTGGAAGAGCGCTTTTATAGAAGCCCGACGCGTCATTTAAAAATTTATTATCTTTAACGAACTTCAACTTCCCTGGCTACTTACTTAACAGGTGAAGTTTATCAACTATACGATCGTTAAATTAGCTGTCTGTGTAACTTTAGGCACTATTAGCGCTTATTTCTTTTCCATAGATCAAAGTCTGATCATCGCCTTACTTTGCTGTAGCATTCTTTTCTTAGCAATACTCTGGTTCGTAGCCAGAAATCAATTATTTCAAACTATTTACTTCGGAAGTTTAGCTTTTATATGCTTCTTTCTAATTGGTTTCTTCAATTATCAAACCCGTTTACCACAATTTGATGATTTACATTTTTCGCATATAATTTTTACAAATACTTCGGAAACGAAACTGGTGCAATTAAAGATCTTAGAAGAGATTAAACCCGATCAATACAATTATAAATTTATAGCAAAGGTGCAAGCGGTAAAGGGGCAGGCTACTTCCGGAAAATGTCTGCTGTACGTTCCGAAAGATACTACAGATAAAACACCATCAATAGACGAGATTCTTTTGGCATTGGGAGTTTTAAAAGAAATCCCAAAACCTTTAAACCCTAACCAATTCGACTATTCAAAATATATGCAAACACTTGGAGTTTATCATGAGTTCAAACTTTCAGATAAATCTATTGTTACGCGACAGCTTGGAATAACCACATTAAAAGGGTTGGCAGGCAGGTTAAGAGATTACCTCATCACTAAGCTTCAGAAAACAGAAATAACCGGAAACCAACGTGCCATACTCCAGGCCTTAGTTCTAGGTGAGAAGAGAGATATAACTAAAGAACTCTATCAAAATTATGCAGCGGCCGGTGCCGTTCATATTTTGGCAGTTTCGGGTTTGCATGTTGGAATTCTATTTCTGCTACTCTCAAAACTCTTGTCGGGAATTAAGAGATTGAAATATGGTTCGGTACTTCATAGCGCTCTAATAGTCATTTCACTATGGGGTTTTGCCTTTGTTACCGGGTTGTCACCATCTGTAACTAGATCTGTGACCATGTTTTTATTTTTTGCATTTGCCTCAATGTTAAACCGACAAACAAGCACTGTAAATACATTGTTCTTATCATATCTGCTCTTACTTCTTATCAATCCATTATGGCTTTTACATGTAGGATTTCAACTTAGTTATCTGGCAGTACTCTCTATTATTATCATACAACCAAAGCTGTCAAAGTACTACAGACCAAAATTTAAGATCGTTAGAATCTTTTGGGATGTTACAACAGTTAGTTTTGCAGCGCAAATTGGATTAGCCCCACTCACCCTCTATTATTTTCATCAATTTCCCGGATTATTTTTTTTAACCAACTTAGTGGTAATTCCGGTACTTTCAATCCTACTTAGCGGAGGTATTCTCGTGGTTCTTCTGGCGGGTTTCGAAATACTCCCTAATTGGTTCGCGCGATCGTACAATGAAATAATAAAATACCTAAACTCATTTATTAAGTGGGTCGCAGATCAAGAAGCCTTTCTGTTTTCTGAAATTCACTTTTCTATACCAAAACTCTTTGGAAGTTACCTTCTCATTATTTCACTACTCCTACTATGGGAAAGATTTAGTGTACAAAGGTTTATAATGACCTTGATATGTATTTTTATACTGAATGGTATTTATATCCAGGATAAGCATCACACCGCTCAAAATGAATTTGTGGTATTTCATAAAAGCAGAAAAACCATTCTAGCCTACAAACACAATGGCAAAATTGAAATTTTCGGAAGGGATACTACTTCAAAAATCGTAAATACATTTCCCGTCAAAGATTACAAAACCGCCCAACAGATCGTAGAAGTTTCAGAAGAAAAACTGCAAAATGTACTTACCTACCGAGATCATAAAATAGTAATAATAGACAGCTCGGGTGTATACCCAAATCTTTCAGAAATAAATATTGTAATTCTAATTGAGAGTCCGAAACTACATCTGGAACGACTAATTGATAGTGTAAAACCTCATATTATTATTGCAGACGGGAGTAATTATAAAACGTATGTGAAAAGATGGGAAGAAACATGTAAAATTAAAAAGCTCCCTTTTCACTATACTGGTGCTAAGGGAGCCTTCATCATCGAGTAGAGAAACACTTAACTAAAAACGCTACTCTTTGAATGTACTTTTAAAATTTTCTTGATAATCCTGCCATGCTTCTGCAGTAACAACTTCCAAATAATCGTTACTGGCGATCATTTTTAGATAAATTTCCAATTGCTGCGGACTTTTATATCCAGGAATTGCCTGTATTAACTCGCCATCATCTTTAAAGAAGACTATACTAGGGTATCCTCGCAATTTCAAGGCATCTGCAAAAAAATGTGTTGCATTTCTACCTTTTCTACCTTCCTGATAATTGGGGTTGGTATATGTAAAATCATCGAAAGTGATTTCCTCGGTTCCTTCGGCATTAAACTTTACGGCATAGTAATTTTCATTGATATAATCAATTACTTTTTTATTACTGAAAGTATTTTTATCCATTAATTTACAAGGACCACACCATTTCGTATAGACATCCATAATGATCTTTTTGGGTGTCTTCTTCTGAGCTGCAAGGGCTTCGTTCATTGTCATCCAGTTAATTTCCTGAGCCTGAATAGATCCAACAATTAAAAAAACGACAATTAGTAATACTTTTTTCATGGAGCTTAATTTTCAAATTGAAAATAGTTGAAACAAAAAACGTTCCAAAAATGGAACGTTTTTTTTATTAAAGTATTGTGCATTACCTGACGCCATGCATCAATTTTTTAATGACCGGATAGAGTATAGCCGACAATATTCCCAGACCAACTGCTACTGCAGTTAATAACCAGAAGAAGTAGCTTAAACCTTCCGTTTGCGCAATGCCTTCGGAAGCCTCACCAAAAACACCGGCAAGTTTCATCCCAATTGCAACTGCGAGATACCAGATCCCGAACATCATTGCAATCATACGACCCGGCACCAATTTACTAACATAAGAAAGTGCTACAGGCGAAATACATAATTCCCCCATGGTATGGAAGAAATATACTAAGATCAACCAAATCATACTTACCGAAGCTGTTTTGGCACCCACAGGAATATCTGAAGCCCCAATGGCAACACATGCCATCCCAATTCCAAGTAAGATCATACCAAGGGCGTATTTCATATTTGCATTTGGATTGTATTTACTTTCCCACCATTTTGAAAATAAGGGTGCGAAGGTGATAATATAGAGGGAGTTTAACACTCCAAACCAAGATGCCGGCACTTCGGCGATGTCTTTTAGATATTCTGTATAAAGCATCCACAGGGCGATTCCCCAAATAATTAGAAAACTCGTAGCGAGGAATATATTAGATAGTGCATATTTGGAAAACGTCTTTTTAAACAACAACCACAGAACCCATGTTATAATAGACAAGGGTACTAATGTCATTAGTGAGTTGACGATCTTAAAAATAAATGCCGAATTACCTTCTAACACACGTTGTGTATAATCGCGCGCAAAGATGGTTAACGAGCCCGGTGCTTGTTCAAAAATAGCCCAGAAAAATATAGTAATAAAGGCAAAGAATACAACTGCCAACATTCTATCTCTAATAATTCGTGTGTACTTCGGAATTCTAATGATTAAGAGAAGTATAAACAATAACAGCGCAGTTAATATCACCAGATTGGATCCGGCCATTCCAAAAGCAGAAAAGGCAAAGAGATCATAGGCTCCTTCCGAAATCTTAGAAACAGGATCATTTAAGATCCAGGCAAGTCCTAACACTGAAGAAATAACTATTAATGTTAGCTGAAATGGTGTAAAAGGATTTAGTTTATTTTCATCATCTTCCAGTATTTCCTCGATAAGTTCTCCTTTATGTTCAGGTTTAAGACCAATTTTTCCGAAGATATTTTGAGCGAACCAGAACTGTAACAATCCAAATAACATAAATATTCCTGCTACTCCGAAGCCCCAGCTCCAACCAACTTTCTCTCCCAGATATCCACAAAGAAGTATCCCTAAAAATGCTCCGGCATTCACTCCCATATAAAAAATGGTATATGCTCCGTCTTTCTTCTCGGGTCTATCAACATACATTTCAGAAATAATAGAAGTCATATTTGGCTTAAAAAAACCACTTCCGAAGACTAATAGTGTTAGTCCCGTATATATAAAAAACGGAACTTCGATCGCCATACAGGCATGTCCAAGTGTCATTAGCAATGCCCCCACAACTACTGCCCATCGATATCCAATTTTTTTATCGGCCATATAACCTCCCAAAAGTGTAGAGAGATAGACCAACGAAGTATATGTTCCGAAAATAGCAAATGCATGTTCCCGGGGCCACCCCCAACCACCGTCCATTAAAGAAGCGGTAAAAAACATTACTAAAAGTGCACGCATCCCATAGTAGGAAAATCGCTCCCACATTTCGGTAAAGAATAACACAAAAAGACCGGCAGGATGTCCTAATACCTTGTCTTTAAATAAATTTTCAACATCTGAATTCATATCTTGAAGTATTTAAAAAAGTAAATATTAGTTTATATCCGGATCGGCTAATTCGTATCCTTCTGTTTCTTTCATTTCTCGTTCATTATCTTCTGCACCGTGTGTTAATTTTTCAAGTTGTTTTCTGAAAGCCATTACTAACAATCCAAATGCCACACAAAAAACAGCGATTCCAGTGAAAATTGTGTATTCTCCAAGCGATTCTGAAGCCTCTCCTAAGAGTCCGGCAAGTTTATTTCCAAACCCGGTCATCGCGAAATATACCCCCATCATTAAAGAAGCATACTTTAAAGGAGCTAGTTTAGTAATATATGAAAGTGCCACAGGTGATATACATAATTCACCAACTGTGTGAAATAGGTAAGCTAACACTAACCAATACATAGCAGAAGATCCATCGCTGTTGTACTGTGCTGCCGCAGCCGTCATAAAGAAAAATCCAGTACCCATAATTATCAATCCGATAATCATCTTAAATAAAGAAGTTGAAACTTTTCCTTTTAATTTACGCATTGCCCAATATCCGGCCACGCTCGTACCCAGAAGTATAATAAACATGGCATTTAACGATTGGAACCATGACGCCGGAACTTCCCAACCCATGAGCATTCTGTTTGTCTTTTCGGAAGCATAGATATTCATTAATCCCCCTGCTTGCTCGAAAGCGCCCCAAAAAACAATTACTAAAAGAAATGAAATGAACAGAACAATAACTCTGTCTTTTTCTATTTTGGTTAGAGGTCTTTTCATTGCTGCCTTTTCCTCTTCATTTTCGGAAGTTCCAGAGAAATTACCAACGTGTTTTAGGTGCTTCTGTCCGGCAACGTATTGTATTAAACCTAACGCCATTCCAATACCGGCCAATCCGAAACCATAATGCCAACCATGAACTTCACCCACGTAACCAACCACTAAAGCTGCCAGAAACGCTCCTATATTAATTCCAATGTAAAAAATTGTAAATCCTTTATCTCTTCTAATATCTCCTTGTTTGTATAAGCCACCAACCATGGTAGAAATATTTGGTTTTAGCATACCCACTCCCGCGACAATCAATCCAAGTCCGGTGTAAAAGGCCCACATTTGCTCAATAGCAAGAATACTATGTCCTGCTACAAGTAGAATTCCGCCATATAAAACCGATTTTTTCTGACCCAAAAACTTATCTGCGATCCAACCACCCGGAATGGAAGCGACATAAACCAGCATAGTGTACCAGCCGTATAATGCTAAAGCTTCTCCATTACTCCATCCAAGTCCAACATTGTCACCGGTGGTTGCAGCAACTAAATAAAGTACTAAGATTGCACGCATCCCATAGTAGGAAAATCGCTCCCACATTTCGGTAAAGAATAATACATACAACCCTACCGGATGTCCGAATAATTCCTTTTGTTTTTGTATTGTCGCTGCCATAAAATTTGAATTAGGTTATTGATTAGTTTTTAATTTTTATCAGATTGTCCTTAGGGTCACCAAGAGTTTCTTTTATAAATCGGGTCATCTTTGAATACAAGTGTAAACGTGTATTCCCACCGTAAATTCCATGATTCTTATCCGGATACACTGCCCAATCAAAAGGCTTATTAGCCTGTACTAAAGCTTCAACCAGACGCATTGTATTTTGTGAGTGTACATTATCGTCTGCACTACCATGAACCAACAAGAAATCTCCTTCTAATTTGTCGACGTGAGAGATTGGTGAATTTTCATCATATCCCGACGCATTTTCTTGTGGCGTGGTCATATATCTTTCGGTATAGATGGTATCATAAAATCTCCAGCTGCTCACAGGTGCGACTGCTATTGCCATCGAAAACGTATCGGCCCCTTGAAATAATGCATTAGAAGACATAAAACCACCATAGCTCCAACCCCAAATTCCAATTCGGTCTTCATCTATATACGGTAATTCACCTAATTTATTAGCGGCAGCAATTTGATCCTCTACCTCGTATTTCCCAAGTTCATTTTGGGTGACTTTTTTAAAATCTCGCCCTTTTAATCCGGTACCGCGACCGTCAACACAAGCAATTATATATCCTTCCTGTGCCAGCATTTGATGCCAGTAATCGTTGGTGCCGTTCCATCTATTGGCAACCTGTTGCGAACCCGGTCCCGAATATTGATACATAAACAGCGGATATTCTTTGTTTGGATCAAAGTCTAACGGTTTGATCATATACATGTTTAGATCATTGCCATTTACATTGATGGTTGAAAATTCTTTAGGCGAAATCTTATAATTTGATAATTCCTTCTTTAATGAAGAGTTATCGACTATATCTCTTAATTTATTTCCGGTTTTAGCGTCGTGAAGTGTAAAAGTGTACGGTGTGTTCGTATCACTAAAAGTATTGATATAATATGAAAAATCTTCACTAAAAGAACCACTGTTTGAACCTGTTTGCGCAGATAATCTAACTTTGTTCTTCCCATTCCGCATCACAGAATACACATCACGGTTAATACTTCCATTTTCTGTACTCTGATAAAAAACTCTTCCGGAATCCGGATCGAAACCATAGTAGTTAGTGACTTCCCACGGTCCTTTTGTGATCTGATTGATCAACTTTCCACTTTTATCGAAATGATAAATATGATTCCAGCCATCCTTTTCGCTGGTCCATATAAAACTGTTGTTGTTTAGAAACGTTAAATTGTCTGTAACATCTACATAGGCATCGTCTGTTTCCTGTAAAATTAATTCACTTGTGTTCTTTTCAGCATCTACAAAAACCAAATCCAATACATCCTGGTGTCTATTCGTTAACTGCACACTTAAAACATCGGGATCTTTGGTCCATTTTATTCTGGGAATATAGTAGTTGTTGTATTTAGACAAGTCAACATCTGTGATCTTTGCCGTTTTAAGATCGTATAAATGAAGAGTTACTTTTGCATTCGCCTCTCCGGCTTTTGGATATTTAAAGACCTGTTGAGTTTGATACAACTCCTTTCCGTAAACATCCATTGAAAATTCGGGAACATCAGACTCGTCAAATCGTATAAATGCCAACTTATCACCATCTTTGTTCCAATCGAATGCTCTTACAAATGCAAATTCTTCTTCATAAACCCAATCGGTAATCCCGTTTATGATACTGTTCTTTTTACCATCATTGGTGATCTGTGAAGTGGCATTAGTTTTTAGATCTTTTATAAAAAGATTATTCTCGTAACCATAAGCGATCATAGAACCATCGCTATTAAAAGTTGGCTCCTGAATTTTATGCTCGGCAACTAATGTTAATTGTTTCGATTTAAGATCGTACACATAGTAGGTCCCTAGAGAAGAGCGTCTGTAAATTTGCTCCAACTGAGTTGAAAGCAACAATTTACTTTCATCATCGCTAAACTCGTATGAAATGATATACTCAATTTCGGGTAAAAACTTAGAATTCACTAAAGTCCTTACTTTTTTACCACTTTTATAATCGTACACATCAACAGTAGATTCGTTTGCATTTCGATCGTAGTTTAAGACCGAATACTCCTTTCCATTATTTAGAGATCGCAAAACATCTAAACCCTGTGTTCTGAATTCACCTCCCCAAATTTCTTCTAATGTAATATCTTTTTGTTGTGCTGTGAGTGTAGTTAATGCAGTAAGAAACAGCACAAAAATTCGTGTAAGAACTATTTTATTCAAAGTGTTAAATTTTTGTTACGCCAAGTTTACTAAAAATTCACGAAATTATCGGTGTTTTTATGTTAAATACATTGAATTTGTTAGCAACTTCGAAGTAAAATGGTTAATTAGAAATACTATCTTTGTCATTTACAATGCTTCAATATATGTCGGTACCCGTATCAGGATTTTCAAAAAAAAACAAGGACCAAAAAATAGCTTGGTTAGCCGAAACTTACTTAAATAATGACCCTTCATTAGTGAAGATTATTACGCAGTATTGGAATACCGATGCCGACCTTCAAAAGTTGCATGATGATTTTATAGAAAACACCATTAGCAACTATTATTTACCGATGGGAGTGGCGCCCAACTTCTTGATTAATGATCAACTTTACACGTTGCCAATGGTGATCGAAGAAAGCTCTGTAGTTGCTGCGGCAAGTAATGCAGCAAAATTCTGGCTCAAAAGAGGTGGATTTAAAGCCGAAGTACTTTCTACCGAAAAGAACGGTCAGGTTCATATTAATTTCTTCGGAAAGGAACGAACCATAGCAACTTTCTTTTCCGAAGTAAAACCGAAACTCATCGAAAGTATTTCTGAGATTCAACGAAGTATGAAGAAGCGTGGCGGTGGCCTGAGAGATATCGTGTTCTTAAATTCGACCGAAACCTTAGAAGGTTATTATCAGCTGCATTGTACTTTTGAAACTTTAGACGCAATGGGAGCCAACTTTATCAATAGCTGCCTTGAAGAAATTGCAAAAACCTTCGAATTACTTGCGCATTCGCACGCGGCATTTGTTAATGAGAATAAGTTTCCGGAGGTAGTACTAAGTATCCTCTCCAATTTTGTCCCTGAATGTCTGGTTAGAGCGGAAGTTAGATGCCCAATTGATGATCTTGCCAATAATGACGTAGATGGCAGATCTTTTGCAACTAAGTTCGTACGCGCTGTAGAAATAGCAAAAGCAGAACCACGGAGAGCTGTTACACATAACAAAGGGATCATGAACGGGATCGACGCCGTGATTGTAGCAACCGGAAATGATTTCAGGGCAGTCGAGGCAGGTGTTCATGCTTATGCGTCTAAGGAAGGCACTTATACGAGTTTAACGAATGCCTCTATAGAAAACGACATATTTAAATTCTGGATCGAAATACCCTTGGCGTTGGGTACGGTTGGCGGACTTACCTCTTTGCATCCACTTACGAAGTTCGCTTTTTCCTTGCTTCAGAAACCCAATGCGAAAGAACTGATGAAAATAGTCGCCGTTGCAGGTTTAGCACAAAATTTTGCAGCAATCAGATCACTTGTTACCACCGGAATACAGAAAGGCCATATGAAAATGCACTTAATGAATATTCTAAATCAGTTAGAAGCCACTTCCGAAGAAAAAGAAAAAACACAAATACATTTTAAAGAAAATCCTGTATCGCATAGCGCTGTGGTTAATTATATTGAAAATTTGAGAAATTAATTTGAAACAAGAATTCTATAGCAACGGCAAATTACTACTCACAGGCGAATATTTGGTGCTGGACGGAGCTACTGCATTGGCGATTCCTACTAAATTCGGACAAACTTTAGAAATTGCTACTTCGGAAAAACCCGGAATACGATGGAAGAGCATAGATCATCTCAATAAGATCTGGTATCGAGGTGATTTTTCTATGGAAGAAGAAACTTTGAGAAATGATGGAACGATCGATCCTATAACTCACCAACTTCTGCGTATACTGCAAAGTGCGAAGGAAATGAATTCGAAGTTTTTAACAAGTTCCATTGGTTACGAAATAATTACAAAACTAGATTTTCCGAGAGATTGGGGCCTGGGCACTTCCTCCACTCTTTTAAACAATATTGCTCAATGGGCACAAATTGACGCTTATAAGCTTTTAAAAGCGAGTTTTGGAGGCAGTGGTTACGACATTGCTGCCGCACAAAATGACACCCCTATTTTATACACGATAGAACAAAACGACGTAAAGGTTGAGCAAGTCCGACTTTCATGGAGTTTTACACAGCAATTATTCTTTGTGCACCTCAATAAGAAACAAAATAGTAAAGATGGGATTTCGCATTATAGAAATACAAGTGTTTCGAATGATGAACTTGTAACAATAAGTACTATTTCCAAGAGAATAAGCTTAAGCACCACAATTAATGAGTTTTCATCATTGGTAAATGAGCATGAAGCGATCATTTCTTCTATATTAAAAATTCCATCGGTAAAAGAAGAGTTATTTTCAGACTATAAGAATACAATAAAAAGTCTTGGTGCCTGGGGAGGAGATTTTATACTTGCGATTGGAGGCGAAAAAGAGCGCGAATATTTCCGAAGAAAAGGTTATCAAACCATTATTTCATTCTCAGAAATGATCAAATAAAAAATCCTCCCTGTTTTTACAAGGAGGATTCATTATTCTTAAAGCAACTATCTTTTAAAAGAAGTTTGCTCTGTTATCATCTATATCTGCAGCTTTCTTTAAAGCCTGAAATACTTTCGTATTAACAGTTGGAGTTACCTTGGCGTTTAATTGATCTGCATAGTTTGCATAATTTTCAAGGTCCGGGGCTCTGTTCACAGCCAAAACTCTAATTTTAAATACACCGGCATTACCGTCTATTAAATTGGTAGTTTCACCTGCTTTCTTTCCAAATGCTACACCTACTACTTTAGGTTCTGTTCCTGCTCCGGGAATGGTTGGCGCCGCCATGGTCACTGCAGTCGCATTTTGCACAGTAACGTTTTGACTACTTGCAACTTCCTGTAAACTTTCACCTGTAATGGAAGCTCTTATTTTCTCAGCCTTCTTTTCATTTCTTAAAATTGGCGTAACAAGAGCGGAAGCTTCTGCTACAGACATTAATCCCTTCGGACTCTTACGCGTTAATTGTGCGATCACATAACCATTAGGAATACTAAATCTCTTTACGTCACCTACTTCCGTATCTTCTTCGAATGCCCAATTAATAATAGTACGATTATTTCCAATTCCCGGAATTGTGGCATCTAATTGTCCTATTTTATTTACGGGCTTTAAAGAAAGATCCTCTGCCTTTGCAACTTCTACAAAATCTCCATCGGCAGCGGCAAGCTCAAATTTTGAAGCGTTAGAAAAGATATCGTTTAATGTTTTTTCAGAAGCTTCAATTTCTTTAGTCACGGTCGCAACTTTAACTGCTTTCTGAAAATTTTTCTGATCTTCTACGCCAACTACGTGAAAACCGAAATCTGTTTCTACAACACCCAATGTTCCCGGTTTGTTATCAATAGTAAAGTTATCGAAAGCAGGTACCATTCTTCCCGGTGCATTATACCCTAAATCACCTCCGTTAGCACTATTACTTTTATCGTCAGAGAACTCGGCTGCTAATTCGGCAAACTTGCTCTTATCTCTTTTTACTACTCCTAAAATACTATCGGCTAATGTCTGTGCTTCTTCTTTTGTACGAGTGATATCTGATGACGCTCGCAGTGTTCCCGCATATCTAATCAAAATATGTTTAGATTGAATAGAGTCTGGTAATTGCTTTACAGCAGTCACTTTGGTAAGATTTAATAAGTTATCTACCTGAAACGGACCGTAAATATCACCTACGTTCATTTGCATCACTGTGTCTCTTATAACTTCCGGAAGATCCTTTTTAAACCACCATCTGTCTATAAACCCTTGATCTGAGTTAGTATTTACAAAATTCTCGTTATCTGTTGTATTTCTGAAACCTGGAATGGTATCATTTTGTTTAGTATTCGAATTAAATTCGATTCGGTCATTCAGTAATCCGGCAACTTCTTCTTTTGCCGCCGTGATATCTTCTTCCGAAGGATCTTCAGAAAAAGAAACATATTGAATATCCACTTCAGGATCTATTTCAAAATCTGACGGATGACTCTTAACATACTTTGCGATCTCATCTTCGCTTACAGAAACCTCGCTATCCGGTATTTTGCTGTAAGGAATATGTACATATTCAATGTTGATCTTGTCATTTTCAAAACGGTACTCTTGTTCTCCTTCTGCCAATGTACTTCTCAATCCACCTTTGATCATATTGTAATAGGTAGTTTGAAGTACTGTTTTAGCCATTCCATCTTCAAACTCAAGCCACTGCTGATATCCCTGTGGGTTTGAAGATTTTATACTGGCGATATATTCCTGCATTTTTCCTTCATCAAAAACTCCGGCTTCATTCTGAAAAGTAGGATTACCGGCCAAGTTGATACGCATCGCCTCTCTAATTTGTTCTTGTTCTGCGGTAAGTCCAAGAGTTTCAAATTGCTCATCCAACAACACATTTCGCAATTCACGATCCCAAACCCGGGTCATGGCCTGAGCGGTTGTTCCGTTAGGACCAAGGTTACGCTGTTCGGTTTCAACTTTTGTCATAAAGTCTTCTCTGGTAATTTCAGTACCATTCACTACTCCAACAGTAGTTTGCGACTTATCTGATGAAAAACCACCATTTCGGATCACATCTGCCAATACAAAAGAGAAAAGTGCAAGTGCTATAATTATGATCAAAAATACCGATCGTTGTCTAATTTTATTTAAAACTGCCATCTGTCATTCAAATTTAGGGGGCGAAAATACCATTTTTGTACCATTAATAAAAAAGTTAATTTGAAAAATTTTCGGAAATGTAAGAATTCTATTCTTCGGTAATCTTTTTTACCTCAACAAGTTCGATTTTAGTGTTCGAGACCTCGAGAATATTGAAGGTGTAATTTTCTATCTCCACCGTTTCACCCTGTTCTGGGATCTCTTCGGTGACATGAACTATCATTCCACCCAGAGTTTCATAATTTTCACTATCGGGAAGATTCAATTTATACATCTCATTGAGGTAGTCTACTTCCAGTCGAGCGGAGAACTTATAGTGGTTTTCATCAATTTCTTCTTCAATTAAGGCGATACTGTCATGTTCATCCTGAATTTCACCAAACAGCTCCTCTATAATATCTTCAACGGTAATAATTCCGGAGGTGCCACCGTATTCGTCGATAACAACAGCGATACTCTTTCGTTTCTTCCCCAGAATATTTAGAACGTCTTTTGCAAGCATCGTCTCTGGAACGAAAACTACCGGCATCAGGACTTTTTTAAGAGACACGGGCTTTTTAAACAACTCAAAAGAATGAACGTAACCCACAATATCATCGATATTATCCTTAAAAACTAAAATTTTAGACAGTCCTGTTTCTATAAATATTTTACTTAATTCCTTAGGCGATGTAGAAATATCGACAGCAACAACTTCGGTCCTCGGGATCATTGCTTCTCTTGATTTTACTTCGGAAAAATCTAACGCATTCTGAAAGATCTGAATTTCGGTATCTATTTCGGTATCGGTTTCGGCTATTTCCATTTGTTCCGAAATATAATTTCCCAATTCGATCTTACTGAAGCTTAACTGAACCGTATCCCCTTCAGTTTTAAAGAATAACTTCAGGACTAGATCTGAAATCCAGATAATTAATTCAGAAATAAAAGTAAATATCACATAAAAGAAATAGGCAGGGACCGCAAATATCTTCACCAAGCTATTCGCATAAATTTGAAAAAAGACTTTCGGAAGAAATTCGGCCGTTAATAATATCACCAATGTTGAAATCACTGTTTGAATTAACAGTCCGGTAAATCCTTCGATGGGGATGTATTCCATTAAAAGATCTCCCATAAAAAATCCATATACTACCAAAGCGATATTATTCCCTACAAGCATGGTGGCAATAAATTTTGAAGGGCGCTTGGTGATTTTCTGTAAGATTCCTGCTAAAAAGTTGTTTTGTTTCTTCTCGATCTCGATATGGATCTTATTAGAAGAGACATAAGCTATCTCCATCCCGGAAAAGAAAGCGGAGAAAATTAAACTTAAAACAATTATTAAGATGCTATAATCCAATTAAAAAGTTATTGATTAAACTTTTATTAAAACTCTCTACAGGCAAATGTTTATTACGATCAAGACCATCGAAAACTCTCACTTCTGTGAACGTTTTTCCAGATTTTTTCTAAATCTTCTTTTAAAAAAGAACATAAATATAGCAACGACCGTAAAAAAGGCAAAGAGATATGCCCGGTTTCTATTCTCGCTCCAATTTGTATAAACTAAGAAAACAGAAAAAGCGGCCATAGCCAAATATGCATATTCAAAAAGTTGGTAAATTTTATTCCCCATCGGTATTTTCTTTTGCTTCTATTATTTGTACTCCTTGATTTTTTCTTGATAAAAAGGTAGTGAAATCTTCACTGGAATCAAACCTGGCACCATCGTTATATGAACCATCTTTAAATTTAATCTGAAAAGGCCGATCTGAAAAGATCCATTTATTATCTTGATCCCAATAGAGCTGTTCGGCTCTCAATTCAACACTATCACTGGTTACAAGCACTACATTTTTTCTAAGATCGATTATACTGGTATTGTCATATTGCACAGCGTAATCTGATCTCACAGTACTTTCTTCTCCGTCTTTCCAAAAATGAACCTCAACGCCCTCCGGAAACTCTCTGTAGGGAAATTCGACGTTAGAATAATCCCACAACACCGGTGCTATTAGATTGGTAACTACTTTCCCGGAATCTGTATATTTCAAATTAACATTTTTCCCTTCACCGCTCGGCGCACCGTCGGTCATGCTAAGCTGTTTTTTACTTCCGTATGTTCCTTCACATGCAAAAAGCGTGATGACACAAAGTATGGTCATCACGCTTTTTACGATATGTTTATTTTTAAACATTCTTATAAGTTAGGCACTTTTACGCTACCTCCAACCCAACAGTTGAAAGTAATAGTTTTTCCGGCCATTCCTTCGCTAAAGATATCACTTTTACTTGGAGCTAACCCTCTGTAACTGCTAGCAGCCGATCTTGCGTTAGACGCAATTGACGCATCCAATCTCGCAGCCCTATCAGCATATTCTGCCGCTTTCCAGTAAACTGCTCTTTTTTCAAAGGTAGAACCTCCACAACTGTTTGCACTAGAGGCAACCATTTGAGCTATTTTCAGGTATGCAATACCGGCAGAAGGTTTCGCTTCAACCATTTTGTTGTAATAACTTCTCGCTTGTCCGAAGCTTCCTTTCTTGCGGAAGTTTTCGGCTATACTATAATAAACACGAGCCTTATCGCTTGAGTTAGTCTCAAGGCTTGCTGCCTGGTTGAAATAATCTAACGCCTGACTGGATTTTCCATCCTTTTCGGCTAATTTTCCAAGGTAATATGCAGACTTTGCAGATGGCTCTAAACTGTGAAGTTGTTGTACCAACTTAAAGAATAACGGATCGTCACAATCTTTAGCACTCAATCTACCCGCAGCTCGCTTTACCCAATTAATATCATTCTTCTTTGCTTCAAAATCCTTATTGTAAAGTGGGATCAGGTTTGGACAATCTGCTAACTGACCTAATTTACCATCAACACTACCTTTCACTTTTCCGTAAGCTTCAAGATTTTTTTCGTAAGCCTTTAATCGTTTTGCTTCTTTTGAAGTCAGCGCTGTTCCACCTTCCTGCTTGTCCATAAGTTTTGTTAACTTAACAGCAAGATCACTTTCTTCCTTTTCCAGCTTTTCGGTTACAGTGTCATAAAGATCGAAAACATCCTGTATCTCTAGCTCGTTGTTTTCGAACAGGTCTTTAGAAAGAGAAAAATAGGTGTAGATACTTTTCGGACTCGTAAAGTTCTCTGCATCTTTTTTAAATGCGTTATCGAAAGCTTTGAACTGCTCCATTTTTGTACCGATAGAGTTATCGTATTTTATTTGAGCAATATCTGAAAGCACATCACCTTCTTTAGTTTTAGAGGGATAGTACTGCATTCTATACTTGTACGCTTGTTCCAGATCTGCGATCTTACTTTTATCACCTGCTTCGATAAAGCTTTCGAACATTTTTACAGCATATTGATATGTTGCCAAACTATAGGTTGGACATTCCTTAACAAGTTTTTCGTAATGAGGGTATGCTGCCTGATAATTTTTTGCTTTTGCAGGCTCAATGAACAAAGACCCCAATTCAAAGCACTTATCTTGAGCCATGGCCTTGTTTCCGAAGGTAAATGCTATAACCGCTACAAGTAAAATTGCTTTCGTTTTCATAATGTGAGTGTTAGTGTTTACTTTATTAATCATAATATCTTTTTTCAAACCATCTGTCGTTTAGTGACAAACTTAAAAATGCATTGAAAAAATTCTCCTGTACTAATCCAAAATCTGTTGTTCCTCTTCTACCAAGTTCCAAACCTACATTTATATTGGAGAATAATTTTCCAGCTGGTAAACCAACTCCAAAAGATATGCCAAACTCGTTGATGTCCTGTCCTTCAATATTAATTCCGGTTTGTTCGAAGCGCATTCCGGCACGATAAACAACTCTTTTCCAGTAATTTCCAATCGAGTTATAATTGGGAATATAAAACCCTCCTATTCTAAACTTTGAGGCATCATCAAAAGAAACATTGTCGATCGTAAATGTTCTATTGGTAAAGTTACTGGTTTTTTGGTTGGTATATTCTAGTCCTACGAACCAATTCTTAGGCTTTCCTATTCCCGCACCCAAGGTAAGTTGCGAAGGAAATGTGAAATCTGTATTCTCTACAGCCACATCTCTTGAATCTACTTCATTAAGGCTTCCTGAAGGAGCCACAAGTATAGTCGCGATCTGTCTGGAATTTTCCGATTTGAAATTTGTTTCAGGGGTATAAGTGATCGAAGAGGATAACTCTAAATTTTCAGAAACCATGGTTTTATAAGAGGCCCCAAAGTTAAAACTAAAACCTAAAAGATCTGATGTATTAACTTCGCGGGATCCAAATTGTAGATCGTCCTGAAGGCTAAAAGCGGTATTCTCTATGTTTCCGAAGTTATAATTAGCATCAATACCAACATTAAATTTTGGCGAAATCTTATATGCCAACGTTAAAAATGCTTTGTTTAACCCACCTTCTCCGGAGAACTGGGTGGTTGTATTTTCACTTTCCGACTGCAGTTTATATCCAACGGCGGTGTAAGGTATTAAACCAAAACTTGCTCCAAACTTCCCCATTGGCACTCCAATAGCGATGTAGTCTAAAGTGGTTGTTGATGTCTTTTGTTTCTCGTCTGTAGTTCGTAGAGTATTGTTTTTATAACTCCCTCCCACGGTATAATTAACCAATTTTAAATCGGCTACCCCTGCAGGATTCTGAATACTTAAATGTATACTATCTGAATACACACTTATTCCACCCATAGTTCGGTTTTCGGCGGTTCCTTTAAATTTTAAGGTCCCGATTCCGTAAAAAGAATATGGTGAGGTCGTCCCCTCCTGGGCTAATGATACACTTGTTATAAGTATAAAAACGGCAATTATAATTCGTTTCGTCATCAATCTTTGATAAGTTCTAATATGTAGTTTAAGCCCTCTAATAAAAAATTTGAGTTGGCAAAGATGTCATTTTTTAAGCGATCTCGCAAAAAATGAGCGTCTCCTCCTGTTAAAATAATTGTTAAATCGCTATAGTTCGCTTTATAACTTGATATAAAACCATCTATTTCGTACAAAACACCATTCACGACCCCGCTATGAATTGAAGCTGCTGTGGTATCGCCAATTAGTTTTTTAGGCAGACTAACATCCAGCAAAGGAAGCTTAGCGGTAAAAGTGTTTAAGGAACTGTAACGCATAGAGAGACCCGGGGAAATAGCTCCCCCAAAATACTCATTTTCGCTGTTTATAAAATCGTATGTAATACAACTTCCCGAATCAATAATTAGTACATCTTTATTTGGATATTTAGCTGCAGCGGCACTAACAAGAGCAATTCTATCTACTCCCAGCGTTTTGGGTGTGGTATATTTATTCTGAAAGGGAACTTTTGTTTCATTAGATAACACCGAAACAGTATATAGTTTTTCAACTTGTGCTAATTGATGTTCGGTAAGTGTGCCTACCATTGCGAGCATCGTATTCGTTATATCAGGATACAACTCTGCAACTTCATTTAAAACGGAAAGGAAATCTTTCTTTATGCAAACTTTTTTATACTGAATAATTTGCTGTTCGAATACAGCGAGCTTCACAAGGGTATTTCCTACATCAATAATTAAGTTCATTTCCTTTAATGAGAGGCTAAAAATACAACTAGAATTACTACAAGCTTGTTAATTCTGTATTAAATTGAAATGAAAGGTTTAAATTTTTTTATCTTTTATGTTTTGCAGAAGATAAAATACATTTATATTTGCAGCCTTGTTTGAGGTACCTTAGCTCAGTTGGTAGAGCAATGGACTGAAAATCCATGTGTCCCTGGTTCGATTCCTGGAGGTACCACACTAAAACCCTTTAAATCATTGATTTAGAGGGTTTTTTGTTTTTTGTGTAAAACATCGGTGTAAAACAATTTTGAAATTATTTTTTTTATTCTATAGAAATAGATCCAATAACTCCCTGAATTCAGAGACTTTAATAGGTTAGTAGGAGTGAGTCTTCAAAATATGTTCAATGGTCATCCATAAATCATTCTAACGTTGATTTTAGACCGCTTTGTGTGTGATGAATGGTAACATGTTGTTTCTTGTGAAAGATTCTTACAAAGCTTCTAAATTAGAGTTTTTCTTTAATTAGATGATTTATTCTGTTTTACCTTCTGATCAACGATAATTTAAAGTCTTTTTATTGTCATGAGAAACAACCATAAATATTTTCGATTTCGTTAATACTTCTCACATACCCAAATGAGCTTTTAGGAATTTGCTAAGATTTAGTCTTTCTGAAGTTTACTGATAATTATATGTGAAGTAATTCCACCAAATTTATTTTGAGGTTGGCTAGAGTATATCTTTCAATTCAACTTCGAGACCTTTACAAATCTCCATTAAGTAAATATAGGAAGGGTTTATTTCCCCTGCTTCAAGACGTGAGATACTTTGCTGATCTTTATCAATACGGACACCTAAATCGAATTGCGTTAGACATAAGCGCTTTCTAACGTCTTTGATTTTCTTACCAAGTTTTTTGAGTTCTATGTCCTTATTTATCTCCATCGTAGATAACAAAGAGGGGAATAATTAAAGACTATTTACACAACGGATACGTTGTATTTTAAAATTTATGTTTATAATTGCTCTATTAACACTGAATCTACAGTTCCATGAAAAATTCAATTTTCATCTTGATATTTTTACTTCTACTCCAAAGCTGTAAAGACCAACCCAAAAAAGAAAATGATTCTTTAACAACTGATACAATTTCTAAAACAAAAAATGTTTCGAATAATTTAGATTTAAAAGGTATAAATGAACTTCTTCAAAAGAGCAGCCCTTATACCCGTGATAGTGGAGACTTTTTAGGAGTCGAAGCATTAGTTTTTGATGGAAATACCGTTCGTTTCTCTGTGGCATCTCTTTATGTGATGGGTGAAATAATTGACCGAGAAGATATTATAGGTAACTATAATGTTTCGAGTAATGGAAACACTATAAACATTCAGTTTGATTTTAGCACCAACTTTGTTTTTGTAGATTATTTGATTGATGGTTCAATGAAGAATGGAAAGTCAATCAAAGAAGTTAGCGTTCCATATATCTTGAAAGGAACTAAAACCAATAATGGATATATTGTTTTAAAAGATTGGGAGAATTCCGTTCAAAAAGAACAAAGGGAAAAACAAGAAGAAATCGAAAATAATAGAGAAGAAGTAATAGATGATTTCGGAATAGATAAAAACACCATTTTAGGGCAATATAAGAGTTCTGATGAAGAAAGGGGCGTAAGTGTAAGTATTATATCAATAGATGAAAAAGAACTATCTAAATTTGGGAAAAAGGGTTTAATTAGTGGTGTTTTAAAAGTTAAGGATATCGAAAAGGAATTTTCCTCTGATTACGAAACAGGATATGATGGTAATAGGTACACTTTTTCTGTTGATTATAAGAAAGATAGAGGTAGAACCTATGGTGTTCTTTTCACTTTCAAAAAGGGTTTAAGGGCTAATTTTTATAGTGACTCTGGACCATCGAATTCTTTCGATTTGGAAAGAATAGAGAACAACAAGAAGTTTGTAGATGAAAAAGTCGCTTCCCCAGAAATCATATATTACAAAATTAACGATCCTGATGGTTTCTCAAATCTTAGGGAAAATCCCAACGGAAAAATTATCCGCAAGGTATGGGAGAATGAGAGATTTGAAGTGATTGTCTCTGATGGGAAATATAAGAAAGTTAAATTGTCAGACGGAACAGTAGGCTACATCCATAGCTCGAGAGTAATAGAACACGATTAACTTTGATTTCAGAGGAAAGCAAAAATAATGATTAAAAAATAAGTAAAATCTGTGTTCTAGATTAATTGTTCAAGTCTTTCATTTCTTACCATAACAGGAAATAGATACTGTTTTATTTCTTCAAATGAATGAGGATAATTCCAAGTCACGGTTTTTTCTTTATCCCTGATTTTCGTTCTTTCTGAATTATTGTGAAAAACTTTTTCCCCTTCAGGTAATTCGATGACCAGTTCATCCTCAATATTAAAATGACAGTTGATTTTTAATGAGTCCAATAATACAATTAATTCCTGTGTTTTATTTAAGTGATTAATTCCCATTTCAACAAGTTCTTGAGGTTCGGTTAAGTCCCAGGCAACAGTCTTGCCAGAGGTTACAGAATTGTCTATATCCAAATATATTGAGTTTTCATTTCCATCGCGGGTGATTATCAACAATTCCATGATTCCAAACCAACCTCTTGAGTAAAAGTGTTCCACAAACTCATCTTTATAACTTGATCTTATTTTAAATAAGTCATTAAAGTGTTTAAAGTCTAATTTTATGGTAATTGTTTCTTCATCATCAGAATCTTCATACTCCTGATCAAATCTTTTCCCCACTCGATTAAAAACTATATCGAGTGTATGTTCTTTTAAAAATTCCGCAAATATCATATTTCAGTTAATTAGGGTCCTCAAGTTTTCTTCTCTTACTAATTCTGGGAACAAATAAGATTTAATTTCTTCCAAAGTATTTTGTTGAAAATTATGCACATTCATGGCATCGTCCATAATATGTATTTTGTCCTTATTTCTTACCAAGGTATAGATGTGATCTTGAAGATAAATAATCAATTCATTTCCTCCATTATGGTGGTATACATTCAATGAATCCAAAAATATCGTGAGTTTTTGAAAAACATCTAAACATTTCAAATCCAATTTTTTAAGATTTGTTGCGTCCGTTATGTCATAACAGTTGATTTTTTTGCCTTCATAGATTCCCTTTAATGTCATCTCAAGATCTAATTCATTATTGATGTTATTTTCAATTCGCAAGACCACCAATCCCGTCCATCCTCTCGAATAGAAATGGTCAAAAAATTCCGTTCTAAAGTTTGGACGAATCGAATATAATTGATCGTAATCCTTGAAATTTAGTGTTAGATAAATGGAGTTCTCGAAATCTTCTGAATAATCATCAAGATATTTTTGATCCAAAATGTCAAATTCTTGATCAATTACATATTGGCCTACAAAGTCTTTAAATTTGGTTTTTGAACTCATAATTACATGTTTTATTGTTTTTTTTGTAAAAGTTTAAATAATCCGAATATTTATGCGGCTATCCCGAGGTCATCTACAAACGGCATATCGATCCTTATTTCTGATTGTTTGATGAAAGTTGGGTTCAACTCATATCCAATATATTTTCGCCCTAAAAGCAAGGCGCTCTGACCTGTTGTGCCTGTACCATTAAAAGGATCTAAAATCAGATCCCCTGGTTTAGAGCTAATCATAATCGCAATAGATGGGATAGATATAGGAAATGTAGCATCATGAGTTAAACTGAACCCTTTTTCTTCACACTCTTTTTTAAGGTCAGCATTATTCGCTACATTAGTTTTAATAATATTATCTCGAAAGTCAAAAACAGACTTTAATTTTTCATTTCCGATCTTGATGAAATCTATATTTTTTGTATGGTTCTTCACCCAAGATTCATCATAGTAGACAAATTTATTTTTCTTAAATACATAGACAAATTCGTTCGCAAGAACACATCGATTGCCACTTGTATAAACTGGGTTATTTTTCACCCAAATAATCTTATCGTGCAGTAACCATCCGTTGGAAAGCATTTTAACTAAAAATTTCTCTGCAACAGCCGTATATTGGTAGTCTTTCACGTAATCACCTATGACAACCCACATTGTTCCGTCTTTTTTTAAAACTCTCTTAGATTCATTAAAATGAGACACTAATTTATCTACAAATTTTTCGGCTGAATCTTCATGACCTAATTGTTTGTCTCCAAGTTTATAATCTCGAATATCAAAATAAGGTGGAGATGTTACAATCGCAGCCACCGAATTATCTTGGATCGCTATTAAATTTTCAGAAGACTTTTGGTATACTTTGAAATCTTCTCTCATTATTTCATAGGAGTTACCAACTTTTTTTCGATTCTCCGACTCTTTTACTTTTTTCTCTAACCTCTTTCGGGTTCCATCAATAGATCCACTCTTATCTAGACGATGAAGTTCGTTTTCATACACGGCTGGGTCGTCTTTTGATAGAATTTTTAGGTATTTATCTATTTTCACCAGTTTATCAATCTTTGTTTTACTGTGTTTTTTAACCATTTCTTTTTTTAATTCTTGTCCTTTTTTAACCTTTGAATCTAGATCCGCTCTAACACCTTGCCTCAAACCATATCTTTCTTTAATGCTTAGTACTTCTCTCAGAATTTCGGAAGGTTTCTTTTCGCGATACTGTTGATGAGCCATAGACAATTCTTCTGAAAGCGGTTTGGTTTCTTGAATTATTACAGGTACTTCCTCCAGGTTTAATTTACGAGCAGCTCTTAATCTTCTATTTCCTGAGATAACCTCATACTGATTTGCTTTGCCAATAATTGGTTGGATAATTAATGGTTCTAGTATGCCATCTAATTCGATAGATTTTAAAAAATCTTCAAATTGATTGTCTACTTTGTAGAGGTTGTTGGTAATTTGGTTTTCCTGAATACAATTCGTCTTCACATTTTTCATACTTGTTGACTTTAAAGGTTACTGATTTTTGAAATAATCAATAATTTGAGATGGAAATTAAATAATCTTTTTTCTAGAATTTAGAGTATTCACATAACCTGCACATCATTGATATACAGCAATATTAAGGCGTTTCTTAAAGCAAAAGTTCAGTTGTAACTTTTTGAAATTTTTTGAAGTTTTTTGTAGGATTTTCTGATTTTTCACTTCAAAAATTTTCTCAAGTATTAAAATGTATCTAACTTTAGATAAATTTTTAACTTTAGTTTATGGCGTTAAGACCTTATGTTTTATTAAACTTTTTTTCAGCAGTTAATGAATTAAGTGAGAGATTCCAAGAGAGTTCAAAATATGATCCTGAAATAAGACAAGTTTTTATAAATGCTATAACGGAAGAGGATTTGAGCAAAAAAGAACTCAGGACCCACTTTAGAGATAAAATTGTCGCCACAAACATAGTCACGAAAAAACTTCAGAATTGGTTAGAGGGATTCCTGGATGATGACTTGGTCAGAAGTACTCCGAATGAATCATTAAATGAGAAGATTTATAAACCTGATATCAATCCTAATTATTCAGTACCAGAATTATTAAAAATATACAAAATTGACAGGTCGTTAAAAACTGTATATGATTGGGTAAAAAAAGAAAAATTAGTTTCAACTTCAGTTGTAAGGCCACATTTGTACCGTCGAGTAGATTTTGAACATATGCTAAATAACAAAGGAGTTAAATTTAATGATGAGTTAGTGAAGAAGCACATTTCTTTAATTGCTAACACTTTTGATACGATTAATGGGAGAAAAAATTAATTTCTATTTAAATTCACTAAAAAAAGGTTATTAGTATCAATTGTTCTAAAAAAACTTCAATTGAGTATAAGTTAGTTTTAAACTGAACATTTTTTTTCTCCTCCATTTTCCAAATTAAGGCATGAGGAAGTAAGATACTTTCAAAAGCAATTTGGTCAAAAAGTGAAAGAGATAAGAGAAAACAAAGGTTATTCTCAGTTAGATAATTCCTCTCGCCTGAATATTGAAAAGACAAATATTTCAAGAATAGAAAATGGAAGGGTGAATTTTACGCTTACTACTGCTATCAAACTTGCTAAAGTTTTAGACATAGACCTACATTTACTTTTTGACTTCCCATATAAATACTAATAAAAGCATCCCTTGCTGAAACACAGCTTTCTACTAGATTTTTTAGGATACGTTATCAGAGTCTAAATTGCATAAGTAAACTATATAGAAATTATGAAAATTCGGTAAGTAAAATTATTGAGAACATAATATACTATCTTTAAACTCTAATCATTATATATTTCAATTATGGACTTCAATGACTATCAAGCAGAAGCTGAAAAAACGATTCAAAAATATAAGGCTGATGATACTGCTAATAAGGTTATTCCATTTTTAGGAATTATAGGGGAAGCTGGCTCTGTTGTGAGCGAATTAAAAAAGCATTTAAGAGATGGCACCTCATATAGCAACTATAACAATAAATTAAAAGAAGAGTTAGGCGATGTATTATGGTATGTCGCTGCAATTGCCTCACAAAATAACATCAAACTTGAGGATATCGCCGAAGCTAATGTTGCGAAAATAATCGATAGGTTTGCAGAAGACAGTATGGCAATTTATACCGATTATGATGCAGAATATTCGGAAGAAGAATCTTTGCCTGATGAATTTGAAGTTGCATTTATCCCATTTGAAGAACAAGACAAGAGTCTGGTTAAAATAGTCAATAATACCACAGGAGAATTAATTGGTGACCCTTTGACTGATAATAATTATGAAGATGATGGGTATAGATTTCATGACATTTTTCATTTTGGTTATCTCGCAAACTTGGGATGGTCTCCAGTAATAAGAAAACTTTTGAAAAGAAAAAGAAAAAGCAATCCATTAGTAGATGAAAACGAAGATGGGGCAAGAGCGCAAATTATTGAAGAAATCATTTCATTACTAATTTATAATGAATCACAAAATCATCAATTGTTGAAGTACAGCAAAAATATGGATACTGGATTATTAAAATTGGTTCAGAGATTGGTGAAGCCTTTAGAAGTTAGGAACTGTAGTGCAAAGCAATGGGAGTCCGCAATATTGAATTCGTTTAAGATTTTTAATGATTTAATTGAAAACAACGGTGGAAGAGTTTTAGTTAGCAAAAAGAATAGAAAATTAATTTACTTAGGGAAAAATTAGATTTTGGAAATAATTATTAGAAAATCAAAACCTATCGAATCAGAGGTCTACAAGACATACTGGAAATTTGCTGTGAAAAGACAGGAGATTTTTTTTAACAGAATTGAGAATAAAGATATATGGACAAATGATGAAATACTAAAGAGGCACAAGTTCACTAACGCTTACAGAGCCTCCGATAGAGTTAGTCAATATCTAATAAAAAATGTTATTTACGGAGTCGAAAGTACACCGTTAGACACTTTGTTTAGAATATTATTGTTTAAGACTTTTAATAAAATTGAGACTTGGCAAGCATTTGAAAGAGAGTTTGGACAGGTTTCATATCAAAACTTCAATTTTGAATATTACGATAATTTGTTAACTAGATTAATGGCAAATAATATCTCTATTTATTCAGGTGCCTATATAATGACTTCTGGAAAAAGTAAATTTGGTCACAATAAAAAACATAGAAACCATCTAAAATTGATTGATTATATGATGCATGATAACCTTTTTGAAAAGGTAGTTAAAAGTCAATCAATGGACGAATTATTTAATATTTTAAAATCATATCCTACAATCGGAAATTTTCTAGCATACCAGTATGCAATTGATATAAATTATAGCGAATTAACAAATTTTAATGAAATGGACTTTGTCTTTCCGGGACCTGGTGCATTAGATGGAATTCGTAAATGTTTTACAGATATTAAGGATTATAGCGAATCCGATATAATTAGGTATGTTGCAGAAAAGCAGGATGCTGAATTTCAAAAATTTAATCTTACTTTTATATCATTGTGGGGAAGGAAACTCCATTTAATTGACTGTCAAAATTTATTCTGTGAAGTTGACAAATATGCAAGAGTAGCACACCCCGAAGTGTCTGGGATTACTGGACGAACAAGAATAAAACAAAAATTTACTCCCCAACAACTAAAAATTGATTTTTGGTACCCTCCCAAATGGGGAATAAACCAAAAAATTAAAGAATTGCCTCATGGTGAAAAAATATAACGTTTTCATAAGTCATCATGGAAAAGATGATGATAAATGCCAGAAACTCAAACAGCGATTGATTGCAAAGGGTTACCACATCCGCAACTATTCTGTTGATAGCACAAAACATCACGAGAGAAAAAGACCAAAAGACGCCGTAATACAAAGGTATCTAAGACGGCAAATTACTTGGGCAGGAACTTTTATATGTTTAATTGGTAAAGAAACACACAGTCGAGAATGGGTCAATTATGAAATCCGAAAAGCATATTTACAAGGAAAGAAAATAGTTGGGATTTATTCTTATGGCAATAAAGATTTAGTTGAACTACCAGAAGCTTTTAAAAAGTATGGAGGTCCCCTTATAGGTTGGAATTCGTTGGACAAACTTGGTGCAATTATGAACGATAAAGAATTTCCTGTTGAAAATCCAGAGGGAACACAACGAAAACCAATTTACAAATTGCCCAAAATAAAATGTAATACTTAAAAATGATGATTTACTCATATAAACTCGAACACGATTATGGATTAGCCCCTAATCCTTTTGGTCAATATTGCACACTCGCAGTTTGCAAACCCTCGATAAGAAATAACAAAGAATTGGTAGTAGGTGATTGGGTTATTGGCACAGGTAGTAAAAGCTTAGGTAAGCTACACCATCTAATATTTGCAATGAAGGTAGAAGGGAAATTAACCTTTCAAGAGTATTGGGAAGATGAAAGGTTTCAATACAAAAAGCCAGTAATAAATGGAAGCTTAGTACAAATTTATGGGGATAATTTTTATCACTTAGACAAAGAAGGAAATTGGATACAGGAATATTCTGCTCATTCAGTTGCCGATGCAGAACAACACATGGAGAATGATTTGAGTGGAGAATATGTTCTTTTTTCGGAACACTTTTATTATTTTGGTCATTCAGCTCCTATTATTCCTACAGAATTGAGGGATGTTTGCAATAAAGGAAGAAACATGAAATCTAAAGGAATAGACTCAGATATAAGAAGAGATTTTCTCACATGGTTGAATGAGAATTTTGAGAAAGGAATTCATGGAGACCCAATAAATTGGTCGGAGTATTCAGACGTCCATAGCCAAACTCAGTTAGACATTTAATTAATATTAATCTAATGTAAATATGTATCGGGGGTTTAATCTTAAAATTGAAAATGAGATAGAGTTTAATGACTATCACATATTTGGTTTAGAAATATTCAAAACTTTAAAAGAATCTGTCGCTACAAATCTCACAAATTATTTAGTTCCTGATGGAGTACTTGATGGAAATAAAATCATGGATGATTGGTTTCCAGAGGTTAAGTCTCATATTTTTTTATCCCATTCTCATAATGATTTAAAAAACGCCATATATATTGCAGGAGCTTTGTATAAAGAGTTTAAAATATTAACTTTTATAGATTCTACTGTTTGGGGCTATTCAAATGATTTATTAAAAATTATTGATGACAAATACTGTAAAAATTTAAATAGTGAAACATATGATTACCATTTTAGAAATTATTCAACTAGCCACGTCCATCTAATGCTATCGTCTGCACTTAACAAAATGATTGACAATTCTGAGGCAATATTTTTCTTAAATTCATCAAATTCAGTTTCAGCAAGAAATATTACAGATAAAACCAATTCTGCTTGGATATTTTCAGAAATCAACACCTCTAAAATCATTGGTAAAAAAACTCCTAATCGATTAAAAAAAATAACAAAAGCATTTTCAGACACAATAATGCTAAGTGAAAGTAAAAGGTCAGATTTGAGGATTGAGTATGAATTGGAATTGTCTCATTTTACTAATTTAAATGAAAATCAATTTTACCGTTGGTTAAATACTCCTTCATCAAGCCCAGAAAGTGCCCTTGACAAATTGTATATACAGAACCCTATTGATTCAAAATTTTTAATTTGAGTATGAGCGATAAAAAATTCAAACACCTTGATTACATCCATAATACCATAAACAGAATGAGTGCAAATTCATTCCTAATTAAAGGATGGACTATTTCCATAGTTTCAATACTTTTTATCTTCACTGATGATGAATTGAATGATAAATTTTTAATGATTACTATATTAGCAGTAATTATATTTTGGTATTTAAACGGTTTCTTTCTACAACAAGAAAGAAAATTCAGGGCACTGTATGACAAAGTAAGAATACTGCCTGAAAGTGAAATTGATTTTTCAATGTCAACCAAAGAATTTAAAAATGGTAGATATAGTTTATTAAGTGGAATAGTGGGAAAAACTATTTGGCCGTTATACTTGTCCTTAATAATAATGATAACCATAGCGCACTATATAATCTCAATACCTAATTAGAAAAGCTACGGACTTGGTTTTTAATATATGAATAGAGGAGTAAAACTCGAAATACTACAAGAAAAACTGAAACAATCGTCTCTTTTTACTTATAGTTCTGAAGGCAGTGGAATTATGGAGTTTCTTGAGTCAGTTTGGAGTTTAAAATCTATGCCATCAACAGTGTAAGCCTCCTTTGATTAGAACTGCTTAGTTTTAAAACTGAAATTTTTTTGACATCTATTTGCCAAATTAGACCATACCCCAAATAATAATTCCCTCTCTATTTTTAAAGCCTACAATTTCAAGCCTGCTCATTTATTATTATGCCACCCTAATAAAATAGCTTAGTTTAGCTTGGAATCAGTATTTCAAGTAGGATGATTATAAAATATAATAGAGTATCTACATCTGATCAGAATTTAGACAGACAAAATCTGAATAAGGAAAAATATGATACTACTATAAATGAAATAGGAAGTGGAGCTAATTCATTTTTTCAGCGAAAAGGAGGAAAAAAACTATTGCATATAATAAATTCCAAAAGAGTTGAAGAAGTACACGTATCAAGTATCGACAGATTAGGGAGAAATATTATTGATATTCTTACAGTAATCGATTTTTTTAATAAAAGACATGTAAATCTCTTTGTGGAAAATATAGGCCTATTCTCTTTGATTGATAAAAAACCAAATTCAACTTTTAATTTAATAATAAGTGTTCTCGGTAATGTTGCTCAAATGGAGCGCGAATTTCTGTTATCTAGACAAAAAACTGGAATCGCCATAGCTAAGATGAAAGGAGTTTACAAGGGGCGGTTATTGGGAACAAAGCAGACTAAAGAACAGTTCATTACAAAATATAAAATAGCTTACAACGAATTGAAGTCAGGCGCTACATTAAAAAGAGCTAGCCTTTTAGGGGAATGTTCAATAGGCACCTGTCAAAGGTTAAAAAGATTGATAAAAAAAGAAGAAGAGTTAATTCTCGAGAAATAACTTGCAATTATAGATAACGCCATTCCAATTAAAATGGATCAGTTAAAGGAAATCAGATTAAGTTATAGAAAAACACGTTCTACAAAATTAGTGGGTAAAGTCACGTCTTCAGAGTCTGCATTTGATATTTTATACAATTCATGGAATTTAAATGAAATTGGAATGTTAGAAACCTTTAAAGTGATGTATCTTGATAACGGAAACAACGTCAAAGGCATTGCAATTCATTCGCAAGGAGGAATTACAGGGACAATGGTAGATATAAGACTCATTATGGCAACTGCATTAAAGAGTTTGTCTGTTTCTTTAATTTTATCACACAACCATCCTTCAGGTAGTTTGACTCCAAGCCAAGAAGACAAGGTATTAACCCATAAAATAGTTAAAGCTGCTGGGTATTTCGATATCAAAATCCTAGATCACATCATTATTTCTCCGTATAAAAAATATTACAGCTTCACAGATTTCGGTTTGATAAAGGCATATTAATTTCTATTAATCCATTCATTTAACTTTTCAGACACCCAATTCAACTTACTGTTTGTCTAAGATCTTGTATAGTACACATGCCTTCTAAACTTTTGGCTTTTTTTGTAATACGTTGGTTTTGTACTACATAAAAATAAAAACTATACAATTCTGCGATTGTGCAGAAAACGGAAATATCTATTTCTTTTTCAAGTGCTACCTTACAATCTGTACCTGTAGTTTCACCTTCTAATCGCAACACAAATTAACAGAACCGAATTGAGGCGTCCGTAGGCATAAAAACATAGAAGTTCTCAAAATGTATAAGATTAAACTCAAATGTTATTATTAAATTAATTTACCCAACTCGATTTCTCCCCAACACCAGTAATTAATAACGTCTGTATCGCTCTTGACAAAACAACATATTAAAGAGACTTCTCTTGCTTTAGATATTTCCGTTTTTTAATAGTAGTATATGTATAAGATCTTAGATGCTTAAAAGGTGCTCTGTCCTTGCTAAATTCTCTTACAAGAATATACTTGAGCTCCTACCCTTCCATATTATGGAATATTGAAACCGTTATCACCCCAGAAGAATTACGTGCTGCTCTGATATTTTTAAACATACTCATCTTCTCGTAATTGATAGCATTTCACGTTCGGTCTTCTTTTGAGTGTCTTAATAAATTCCCTAGTTTTTTATTAAGTATTATCTTGAATATTTAAATATGTTCATTATATTTGAATGTTCATTGTCACTGAACAAGCTAAAATAATGAACACATAATCTTATGTATCGTAATAATGACTTCATATATGAGGCTACTTCTAAGCTAGAACAGCTTATAAATATACCTATTGAGATAGATAGTAGTAGGCAAAACTATGATGCGCTCTTACGCATCAAGAACGAGCAATTTATAGTAGAAGCAAAATCAGCAGTAAGAACATCTAACCAAGGTTTGGTAATGTCTCAATTAGAAGAGATGAAGCGAAATAGTAATAGACCTATTATTTTAATTGCAGAGTACATTTCAAAAAAAGCTACAGAAGAACTTAAGGAACGAAGTTTTAATTATATAGATATTGCTGGTAACGCTTTTATAAAGTGCAATGAACTTGTCATTTTTATAGAAGGTCAAAAGAAAACAAAAAAGGAAAAAACGAATCAATCTCGTGCTTTTCAAGAAGCTGGTTTAAAAATACTATTCCATTTATTATATAAGCCTGAACATTTACAAGACTCTTATCGAACAATAGCTGAAAAAGCAGATGTTTCTGTTGGTTCAGTAAGTAATGTCATGAATGAATTAAAAGATCTCAATCTATTACTAATAACTAGTGAAAAACGTATCCTAAAAAATACAAAAAAACTTCTGGAGCGATGGATTGTAGAATATAATGAAGTTTTAAGACCTCGTATAATGAGAAAGAAAATGCGCTTTATTGATAAAGATTACCAAAATCAATGGAGAAATATTAATACTCATATAAATGAGGGTTATTTTTTATGGGGAGGCGAACCTGGAGGAGCCATTTTAACAGAGAACCTTCGACCTGAAAAATTTACTCTTTTTACAAATTTAGATTTATCTGAAGTAGCTCGATCGTTAAAACTTGTTCCTAGTGAAAATGGAGAAATTGAAGTTTTACAAAAATTCTGGAAAAACGATTTAGGAAATGAGAAAATAGCGCCAGCACTTTTAATATATGCAGATTTGATTAACAGCGGTTTCGGTAGAAATATAGAAACAGCTAAACAAATACTAGAGAATGAGCTTAGATATATCTAGTGACAAGTTTACGCACCCATTATTGAAGCCTATTCTCATTGAGCTTACCGCATACTTTAAGCAAGTAGGCATTTCTTTTTTTGTAATTGGTGCTACTGCTAGAGATATTGTTATGGAATTGCATAATGAGAAGTCTGGTCGATTAACATACGACTTGGACATCGCTATTACAGTTAACGACTGGGAACAATGGCAAAAGGTTGAAGAAGATATAGTAAAACTTGAGAATTTCACTAAAGATCCGGATCAAAAACAACGGTTTCTTTATAAGGATAAATTTCAACTAGACATTGTGCCTTTTGGTGATATAATGAAACAGGACAGCAAAATATTCTGGCCACCAGATGAGAGTTTTGCGATGTCAGTTTTAGGTTTTGATGCAGCTGAAGAAGCGTCGTTAAAAGTAAATGTAGATAAAGAAATAGAGATACAAATAGCTTCTTTAAGCGGAATCTTTCTCCTGAAGATAACTGCCTGGAAAGATCGCTATCATAAAGACAATAAAGACGCTGATGATATAGGCTTCATTCTTGAAAATTACTTAACAATAAATGAAGAGCGCGCAGCAGTTAATCATTACGAAGCTGTCTATACAGAAGATTTTACTACTGTCAAAGGTGGCGCAACCTTATTAGGTATTGATATTTCCGAAATACTAAAAGAGTACCCAGAGGATTTGAAAATAATCAAACAAATTTTGATTGAAACTCTAGAAATGGAAGAACGCAGTGTATTAATAAATCAAATAATAGAAACACATAAAATGCTCTCTTACGAAGAGATATTAGAGAGCATAAAAAACATAGTTAACCAACTAAACGAACCATCTTAAGAATGTCTACAGATATAAAAAGTAAAGAAGAAATAGTACTAGAAGATAATGAGCTAGTATGTATTCTCTCAGGAGAAGTCAAGAAAATTAAAGCTCAGGAGGCTAACCTGCAGTCGGTCATATTAATGCTTAACGAAGAGTACGGCTTTGATTTAGATGATATGGAACGTGACTTTACCGTTGAGTATGAAGATCCAGAAACAGGTAAAACTAAAAAACAAAAAGTAAACCTAGTCATCTTTGAAAAAGGGAAACCTCACGAACAAGATTTTATTATTAGAATCGCTATAGTTCAAGATGATAAAGTAAAAGACACTGATAAAAAGAAAGGTGTGACCGCCACGCTAGAAAATGCAATGGGTGCTGTAGAAAGTTGTGAGTTTGGGCTATGGGCAAATGGCTCTAGTTACAATTTCTTACAAAAGGAAGATGATGATATTGGTTTCGATTATGACTTTACAGATTTATCAGACTTTCCAGGAGAAGGAGAAACGCTAGAAGATTTAGACAGAGCAGACCGCTCGCACACACGAACGCCTGCAAATGATTCTTTAATAAAGGTTTTTAAGCGATCACACGATTACATTTATGGTAATGAAGGTCGTAAAAAGGATGCGTTCTGGCAGTTACTGAATTTAATATTCTGTAAGCTGTACGATGAGAAACGTCGCTTTATGGAATTGCCTAATGGCGAAAGTTATCGTCGTAAATTTTGGGTCGGTGTAAAGGAACAAAATACTGAAGAAGGAAGAAAAGCAGTAGCAAAAAGAATTAAAGGACTATTTACAGAACTCAAAAACGACACGCTGTTCTCAGAAGTATTTCAAGGGAATGAGAGTATCGATTTAACAGACAAAGGTCTTGCATTTATCTCAGGAGAGTTAGCTAAATATTCGTTCTTAGATGCCTCTGTAGATGTTAAAGGTTTAGCTTATGAAACTATTGTAAGTAATACCTTAAAGCAGGAAGCTGGTCAATTCTTTACACCTCGAAATATTGTAAAGTGTATGGTAGAAATGCTTGATCCTAAAGAACATCATCGTGTTTTAGATCCTGCGTGCGGCTCTGGAGGTTTCTTGGTAATGGTGTTAGACCACGTGCGTCAGCAAATGGCAAAAGATATGTTTCCTAATTTAGAAGGTCCATTTTTAGAAGAAAAATACAACTCCCTAGAGGTAAATGAGAAAGTAAGAATCTATGCAGAAAAAAGCATTTTTGGTTTTGACTTTGATCCAGATTTGAAGAAAGCCGCCCGTATGAATATGGTTATGGGTGGTGATGGTCACGCAAATATTTTTCACGTTAACTCACTAGCGTATCCTTTATGGGAGCATCCAACAGAAATTGAAAAAATAAATAATGCCATAGATAACAGCTTGCGCGAAATGCAAGATATTGAGAATGCTTACGGCACAGATGCTCGTGGCAAGTTTGATATGATTTTTACGAACCCTCCATTTGGAGCTAAAGTAAAAGTAGAAACAGAAATTGCCTCTCGTTATCATTTGAGTAAGTATAGTACTGCGCCAGAAGTATTATTTATTGAAGCTTGCTATGACTTTCTAAAAGATGGCGGAAAGATGGCGGTTGTCTTACCTGATGGAATATTAGGTAATCCAAATATGCAATCTGTTAGAGAATGGGTTTTAGACAGGTTTAAAATATTAGCATCAATTGATTTAGCAGTTGAAGCGTTCTTACCGCAAGTCGGTGTTCAAGCGTCTCTGCTATTTTTAGAAAAGAAAAGTGAACAGGAACGGCAATTAGCTCAAGAGAAGGATGAAGACTACGATGTTTTTATGGCTATTGCAGAAAAACTAGGCAAGGACAGAAGAGGTAATCCTATCTACTTGAGAGATGATGATGGTGCGGAACTATTATTCAATAAAGAAACTAAGTACTTAACGAAAAAAAGCAGTGGTGAAAAAACACTTAAAGTAAGAAGAGAGAAAATAAAAGGTCTTGATGATGACCTACCTAAAATCACAAAGGCATATTTCAAACACTTAAATAGCATTTAATATGAAAACCACAACGATAAAGCGTAAATGGTTTACAGAGTCTGGGCAAAGACTAGATGCATCTTACCATTTAAGTGACGGAGTTAAGACAAAAAGAATTATTGATTTATTTTGTCCTTTTCCTACTATTTCATTGATAAATGAATCAGATAAATTATTTAAAGGAAATATTCATAAGAGAGTTTATGTTGATTCACCTGAAAGTGGATTAACCTTTTTTACAGCTTCCGATTTGTTCAAAACAAGTCTAGAGACTGGGAAATATATTTCCAAGAAATATTCACCTTATTTAGAGGATTTAGAGTTAAAAAAAGACTGGATTCTAATAACAAGATCTGGTACTTTAGGTAAAGTTATTTTTACAAATAGTGATCTTGAATCTAAAATAGGTACAGACGACTTGGTTAGAATAAAACCAAAAGAAAAGAAAATAAAAAAAGGATTTTTATATGCATTCCTAGCATCTAGATATGGGTATGGGCTTCTGACGCAATCTAGTTATGGTGGAGTTGTTAAGCATATCGAGCCTCATCACGTTGAGAATATTAAAATTCCTGTATTTCCAAATGATGAACAAGTAAAAATTGACAGTTTAATTATTAATGCATCTAACTTTAGAGTAAAAGCTAATAAATTTTTGATTGAGGCAATTGAATATTTTGAGAATCTCATTGGACATAGTGATGCTAATCTGGGATGCCAATTTGGTATTGTCAAGTCTGAATCAATAAATCAATTTTATAAACGATTTGATGCTCAATATCAATTACTAAATAAAACTCTTAAGAACGAGAAGAAAGGTAATTTAAAGTATGAAAAAATATCTAAGTATGCCGATTCTATATTTGTAGGAGGAAGAGGTAAAAGAGTTTATGTAGAAAATGGAGTGCCTTTTTTATCTTCTTCAGAAATGATGCTATACAATCCTAAAAGAAGTTGCAAAAAAGTTAGCACTACAACACCTGGACTGAATTTGATGACGGTATCGAAGAAGGATATTTTGATTTCCAGATCAGGCACTGTCGGTAATAGCGTATTAGTAGGAAATGATTTAGCTGATACTGCGGTCTCCGAACACGCACTTAGATTAGTGATAAATCAGAAAAAAATATCGTCTAATTATGTCTTTTGCTTTTTGAGAACTAAATATGGAATAAAAAGTTTAGAGTCATCTTCATTTGGTTCTGTCATAATAACCTTAAACGAAGATTTAATTGGAAATATTAATATGCCTATAGTAGGGAAAGAGGACCAAGATAAAATTTCAGCATTAATAGAAAAGCATATTAATTTTCTTGATCAATCTGTTGAACTAGAAAACCAAGCTATTGATTTAGTAGAAAAAGAAATAGAAGAATGGGACAAATAATAAAACCACCATATTTTGACTCGGTTGTAAATGCTGGAGAAAAACGTTTGCTTGATTTCTTACAAATTAAGCTTCCAAATAATTACTTTCTCATTCCTAATGTAGAGATCGCATCCACTAATCCTCGTAATAATCGTACGCAGTTTTGGGAATACGATTTGATAGTCGTAGCACCGCACGCAGTGTATAATATTGAGAATAAGGACTGGAAAGGGAAAATTGAAGGAGCAGATGATTACTGGTATCAAAATGACCGACAAAAACCCAATCCATTAAAGACCAATCGTCAAAAGACGGCTATTCTGGCTTCAAAATTAAAGGAAGCAAATAGAGATTGGGGAAAAGCTTGGATACAAAATATGGTAAGCTTGTCCTACCCAAATTCTTTTGAACCGCAACTATGGCAAGAGGCTGCAAAATTATCGTTTACACTTACAGATAAACTTGTAAAGTATATTACAGACCCAGAACAAATAGGTAAATGGGATGACGCAATTGTAGATATTCAAAGCGACATTGTTCAATTCTTAATTGGTGAGCAAAACAAGAAGTCTCCAGACCAGAAAAAAGAAGTGCAAGGCTATGAGATTGTTGAGATTTTAAAGCAAGAAGACGAGAATTATGTAGAATATCTGGTAAAGCCTAAAAACGTGACTTCAAACATACGTAAGCGTGTAAAGGAATATGCCTTACAAGTAGTTGGCTTGTCTCCAGAAGAACTGCGTTCCCGTGAAGAAAGTATTAAGAATCAATATAGTGCCTTATTAAAAATTAGGTCTAATCCTTTTATTCTACCTGTAGAGTTTAAAGTAGATGAAGAAAATCATTTGTTTTATGAGATTACAGATTTGATGGAAGAAGATTCTTTAAGATCTGTAGCAAGAAGCAAGACGTTCACTTTTGATGAAAAGCTTAATATTCTTAAAAATGTAATGAGTGCCTTAAAAGCAGCGCATAAAGAGAATATTTTCCATAGAGATATTAATCCAGAGAACATCTTCCTTAATAATGGATATGCCTATTTGGGTAATTTTGGTAAGTCATACTTTACAGATCATAATGATAATGGTTATACCGTAATGCATACCATAAGTGAATCTAATGCTTCTCCATATCACCCATTAGAGCTTATAGCAAAAGATGCCTCAAGAGCTTCTGATATTTATTCTTTAGGTGTATTAATTTCTTGGTTATTTTCAGGAAAAGAGCCTATAAAAAGTCCATTTGAATTAGATAAACTGGGTGGTGCATTACCTAAAGGCCGTTTGCCATCTGCAGAGAATAGATCTTTACCACAATGGCTTGACGAGATTTGCCTTAAAACAATTCTTACAGACAGCGATCAACGTATTGATAGCATAGAAGAACTTGAAGCGTTTATTAATGACGCTTTAAAAATAGAGCTTTCTACTAAGGAACAAACTAATTCGTCCACGTCTTCTAGTTCTCAAGCAACAGATACATACGAAGTTAAAGAAGGGGATAAAGTTGGAGATTATATCATTCATAAAATTTTAGGTCGTGGTGGTTACTCCAGAGTATTTAAAGCGAAACATGATTTACAAGGACGCGATTATGCACTTAAACTTTTTCACGAAAGTGTAAATATCAGTTCAGTGTTAGATGAATACAATGCACTAATTGAGCTAGATCATCCTAATATTGTTAAGTTTAGCTGGAATGGTAAAACACCACAGAACCAATTTTATACGACGACGGAGTTTTTAGATGGAGATAACTTAAGTACCTATATAAAAACAGATGCAAACCTGCCTATTTCTACAGTATATAAATTAGCAACAGAAATGCTATCTGCGTTGGATTATCTTCAGACAAGAGAAACACCCATATTACATAGAGATGTAAAACCTCAAAATATTATTTGGGATAATAAAGGTCGCTTTGTATTGATAGATTTTAATGTGGCTTCCCTTATCCAAAATGATAAATCTTATGTGGGAACTAATCCATATTTAGCGCCAGATTTATTAGATGGGCATCACATTAATTGGGATTTCTCGGCAGATACTTTTGCTTTAGGAATCACTCTATATGAATTAGTAACTAAGCACTATCCTTGGCCACAATTTAGAATACCAAGTATTAGTAAAGCGCCAACAAATCCAAAAGAGCTTAATACCAGAATATCTGATGACTTCTCAGAGTTTTTATTGAAAGCTATTGGCACTAAACGAGAAGATCGTTTTACAAACGCTAAAGAAATGCTTGAAAGTCTTGAAGAAATAGGTCAAGACAATCTTCTTGCTGAAAATAAGGGTAAAGATCAGGGCGTTCAAGAAGGGAAACTATACCGGACAGAAGTCTTTATACGTCAGGGAAGTACCAGTATTAAATTGTTAAACGAAATGTCTACGTATGCTGATATACGTAAAACCGTTCACTCCTCACTAGGTAAATTTAAAGATTCTATTAAACGTTACAAAAGCTCCATCTCATTTGGTGATAAGCTTAAAATTATAATCAAGGTTGATAATGAGATTTTAATTAACGAAACTTTTTGGCAAGGTGGTGCTCGCAACTTTAATGATGGTAATATTATACGTGTTTATAATGCTTTAAAAGAATCTTTTGAAGAGAACACAAATAGGTTAAAAGAACATAAAATTGATATTGAAGGGATAGACGTAGTAGATTATATAAACTCACTTTATAGTCAATCTAAATCTGGAAACTGGGGAACACGTGTAAATGATCGTGGTTCTAATTATGACCAGCTTACCTATTCTCCATCAAAACTTGACAGAAAATTAATTCCAGATATTCTGGATGCTCGTTTTAAACTCATTATCATAACAGGAAATGCTGGAGATGGTAAAACTGCTTTTATTAGAAAAATAGAAGATGATCCTAGTGTGAAAAATCTTAGACGGTTTGACCATAAAAATGGAGCTAAGTTTGACGTTAATGGGACTCCTTATGAAAGTAATTATGACGGTTCGCAAGACGAAGATGGTAAAATCAACAATGAAGTTCTCGAATCATTCTTCAACCCTTTTGAGGGATTAAGTAATTATAACAACGCCAATGAAGGAAGAGTCATTGCGATTAACGAAGGTCGCCTGGTTGAATTTTTAAAAACCTCAGAAAAGTACAAGTCGCTTCACGATACTATAGATCAATATTTTTATAAGGAAGGTCACTTTAATTTGCCATCTGGTTTAATGATAATTAACCTTAATCTAAGATCTGTAACAGCTGTAGATGACGAAGAACCTAGCTTATTTAGACAACAAGTCAAGGCCTTAACAAAAAAGAGCTTATGGAAAAAGTGTGAAGGATGTTCTGTAGCAAATAAGTGTTTTATAAAATACAATGTAGAATCTCTTAATGATCCTGCCTCTGGAGATGAAGTTATTACTAGAATGGAATGGCTGCTGCGCACTGTTGGCTTAAAAAGGGAACTACATATCACAATGCGTGATTTGAGATCTTACATCGCATTTATGATATCCAGAGATCATAGCTGTGAAGAAGTAGAAAATGTGTACACAGAACTTCACCACAGACCTGAAGAATATTGGCAGTTATACTATTTTAATCTTACTAACTCAGATTATGAAGACTCTGGAGACAACGATAGATTAGTGAAGCTCTTAAGAGAGACAGACATAGGAAATGTAGCGATCCCTAATCTGGATAGAGATTTGTTTTTCGGTCAACACGTTAATAGACATTATTTAGAGTTTTCTGATAGGTCATTTAATCTTATTGATGATTTTAATAATAACAAAATTTGGGTTCCAGCTCATGAGCAAACAGAAGAGTTGTTAAATAAAATCAAGACTATTCAAAAAACCTATATAAGACATCAATATTTTGAAGGTCGCATTAGTAACTATCAAAAGCGTTTGCCCTACCAGTCATTATTAAGTTTTTATAAAGCACTCCACGTCGACAAGGAAAATAGTGTTTCTAATGTTAAATTGAATTATTTAACTAATGATGAGAAATCAAGTAGTATTAATCTTGAGTTTAAAGATGTTGATTTCACGAACAATTCTGAATTTGCAACAGCGTTTTTAGCACAAGTTAAACGGATAGTTCAACAAGAAGGAAAGGGATTAAAGCATCTGTCAATTATTAATTACCCATCTGAATTTAAAGAAATTATAACCTTAAATCCTTATAAAGGCTGTAGTTGGACTGATTTTAAAAGAGCTACAAATACACTGTCCATTAAAAAATCATTGCCTCGATTGTATGATCAATTAACAGAGGATACTCTATTAAAATTGAAAACATCTATTTCTAGAGCAATTTCAATGAATGAAGGGTGTGAAAATGAATCAATATGGGAAAAACACTTGGTTCTAAGTTCTTCTGAAATAAATGATCCGTTTAGTAAATCATTCAGATTGTTTGATCTCAATAATTTTGAACTTTTTGTCAGTCGTACAGATCATCTGGTGAAGTATCTAGAATATGAACCAGATAGTCTCATCTTTAGGCATAAAAAAGAACAGCATATTGAATTAGTAATATCTCTGGATCTATTTGAAATGCTGTATTTCATTCAGAAAGGATACAGTCCATCTTTAAATGATATAAGAGGAAAGTTTGTTGAATTAACCATATTTAAAAACCTTTTAGAGAATCTTACTTATAATAAAGTCGTGGTAACTAAAGATAATATAGAGTTTTATGAAATCAGCAAGGATGTGAATAATCATTTGAGCATAGCAACAATGGAATTATAGTTATGGCAATAAAATTAAACAAAGAGGAAAGTGTTTTAAGAAATGAACTAATCTACGCAGGAGATGCCAAAGCTGTTAAGATTGATAACGTTTTTGTAAATCTCTTTATGCTATTAAAACATAATGGCATGCGACCAAGACAAAGAGCTAGAAGCAATTCATTTATAGATTTAAAAACGCTCCAACGCGTCTTTGGAAAGCTTGAAGAAGATGGAGACGTAAAAGGCTTTAGTCAGAATAAAGAAGCGGCTGAGCTATGGATGCGCAGTAACTTAGTAAATATGGTTTTTAGAGGAAATCTTGATAAAGAAAAAATATCCTCTTTACGACCTATACACCTTGAGAGCTACCGTGTGAGAAATGCAGCTCACAATAGGGATTATAATACGGCAGATCAAGTGTATCTTATGTTAGGCGCTAATCCTAAAGTAAAAGAAGACCTAAAAAGCTTTTTAATGGAAGGTTGGGATAACACCACTAATAAGATAAATGTTAAGGATGGATTAGATGTAGATAGTTTAGGATTATTACATATTATAAAAAATATTAAACCAGGATTTTTAGATACTAACAGTTCATTAAATCAAATTAGACCTTTACTTGACAAACAAGCAAAACTCTATTGTGACGATGTAAGACGCTTACTTGTTTATAAAAGAAAAATCCCGCGAAACGTAGTAGTTGATTATTTAAAAACAATCACCTCTTTTCACCTTTCCATTTATATTCAAAAGCTAGTTTATCTTCTGCCAGAAATGGTAGAAAAAGGATCTATCGACCACGAGGATAATTGGAGTATAGTTATCGATGCTACAGATAATAATGAAAGTAAAATTTCAAAATTAGCGAGTGCAGATGCAGAAAACCTAACGAATAGTGTGTACGATTATGTTAAAGCGACATTTCAAGTAAACGCTGCTTTAAGAAGGTTAAAGTTAGAAAAGACGGACTCATCTAATTTAGATAAGGCACTTGCCGTACTAGCAAAAAAACCAGATGGTTTTGAAATTTATTTTGAAACCCAATGGGATAATCTTTATAACTCTCTTGAAGAAGATGATAGAGAACTTATAAAAGATATGGTAAAGTATGAAGACACCTATTTTGAGAAATACATAGAACTTATTGTTAAGGCACGTGGAACCTACCAATATCGTTACCACGTTCAACTTATTGATAACCTATCTCAAAAAAATTCTGAGCGCGGTTTTATGTCTCAAGGAAGAAGTAAAAAACATCCTAGACGCTATGTCTTAGGAACTAGATTATTAGAAACATTGGTTCAAATACTTGTCCTCGAAGTTGAGGATGATCAGTTTAAAACTAAAACGTTATCAATAGAAGAGCTCATTGAAAACATAAGAGATAGATACGGTTTAATTATAAACGGACTGTCTGAAGACCGATTTGAAGACGCTGATTTGAATACTCACTTAGCTTTTAAAGAAAATGTCGAAGCATTTAAAATGAAGTTACGGCAAATAGGTTTCTACAATGATTTAAGTGATGCCTACATTTTACAAAGAATACGTCCGCGTTACGAATTAAAAGATTAAATAAAAATGGATACAATTACCATAAATATATATTACCAAAAGATAATTAATCTTATTCTGGATCTACACAGAGCAGATTTTGAAAATGCTTCTGCAGGACATTGTATGAAGATTACGGGATTGGGTGCCTTAGAATTAGAGTATCTCTGGGATTTAATACGATCTGAACACAAACACATAGATCTGCATATTGTTTCAGAAGATGAAAAAACAGATTCTAGATACATTTCTGCAACAAAGCTTATTGAATTACGAAACAAACAGGATAAGCCCTTATTGATTTTAATTCCATCTAATAGTAGAACCGCTGCTGAAGATTCTTATGGTAATGCCACATTTAAGGAGATCTCATTAGAAGGAATAGAGAATGAATTAGTAGATACGCTTATAGATGAAATACCTGATGATATTTATGACGTCATATCTACAGATATCATAGATTACTTAGACCCATCTAATTCAGAAATAATAGATTACTTAATAGCAGTTGCAGAAGACAAGTATAAAACGGAGTCTATTGGCAATAACTTATTCCACTTATCTCTAATTCCAGATGATATATTATTAAATCAAAAAGAGAAAATAAGATCTAGACTCAATTTTAATCGAGAAAGTGTTGAGCTATTATCTGCGTTCAATAAACCACTCTATGATCGTATTGCTGATCTAAGATTAGAAAATGATTCCATACAAAAAGATATTGTTGATTTTTTAAAGAATGAGAAAGATGCTAAAAATGCTCAAGATATTTGTGAATCTATAAATGCAAGTTACAGCAACTTAAATTTTAGTAACTGGCCAATACCTGATTTAGACTTTACTCATATAAAATTAATTACAGATGAAATAAAATCAACAGATTTAAAAGTTGAGGAAGGTACAAACGTACTATATGCAAAAGAAGGCAAAATCGCCAAGTTAAAAGTTCGTTTCCGCACTAATCCTAACCCTAAAGATATCAAGGACTTGAAGTTCTTTAGGATTATTTTAATGGCTGTAAATGGTAGTAATGGAGAAGAAATTACTGTTTTAAGAAAAGTAAAAAACTCAAATTCAAACAGACCATATAGAGATGTTACCTTGGAGCTTAATCCAAATATTATAGAGGAAGGGTCTTACTTTCTAAAAGTCCTTGCTGAGGATGAACATGCAAATATGCTTAATGCAGATGATGAATTTAGAGATTCCAAAATTCAACGAGCTTGGGAAGAAGCAAAAAAGGCTGATCCAGACGTTGATAAAAACACTTTTCCTTATAAATTAACTTGTGACTCAGAAGATTTTGATTATGTAATAGAAGATGTAATCGACCGTGATGAAAACCAAAGAAAAGACAAACTTAATAATGTACTTCAAGCCTTTTTAAAGTATCGTATTGAGGCACTTAAGAACGATGAAGAATGTCATATACCAGAACCATCAGAAACTTCTAATGTTTGGATCAATGATGGAAAAGAAAAACATTCTTCTACATTTCATATTAATTATTCAGACAAGCATAATTACCAAATCAATATTTCAACGAAGCTTAGACAAATAGAAAATAAGTTTCTCTTGAATGCTGAAAGCTTAGGATATGTAAAATGTCAACTAAAAAGCAACAAGCTAGCTATAGGATTTGAAAACATAGAGTTTGTTAAAAGTGAATTAAATGAAATCGTGCCTAAGTCTTTATTAAAGCTTAGAAAAGAAGTTTTTGACGCTATTGTTAATTCAAATGATAATGAAGATGGAATATTTGAAACAACTAATTTGTTTATTCACAAGGAAGAAATAAAGAAGTATGTTGAGAGTTATTCAAAATGGACTAGTAAATTAAAAATACAATTAGAATCTGATAACATTGAATTAGAAGAAAAAACTAAACTTAAGGAGTTTTTAATCGAGCTTCAAATGCTTGATGTTTCTCGTGTAAATAGCAAATTACCTGATGGTAGTAAAGTTGAAACATTATTAGTCTCTCCGTTGCATCCACTTAGACTTGTTTGGACTATTCAGTTAATAGAAGTATTTGAAGACTGGGAAAGAAAAACCAGAGAGTTCTCTGGACATAAAGAAGCTTGGTCCCAGCATCTAGAAGACCTGTTTATCGGTAATCTATCGCCAGAGAATAATCAATTGGTACTTATTGAACCAAGTTCACAAAAAGCCTATAATTATAGCGGTGAGCTTTCTTTTGGATGGGGATTGTATTTGAGTACGATTTCTCAGGAATCAAAAAATGGAATGACGTCAATATCTAGACAATTACAACATTATTTGAGATTGTTATTTAATATTACGAAGGATAATTATGTAGAGACAGATTTAAGCTTAAAGCTTGTTATTCGCCACATAAGGAATTATTTAGCACAACATCCTTATATCGATAAGTTAGTAGTTAACTTATTCAACGCGGGTGACGCAGAAGTGTTTTCTAATGCCTTTGTTGAATTAGAAAAAGAAAAAGTCTTTGAAAACATTAATTATGAAGTCCGAATATTTAAAGGCAATGATAAAATCATAGAGCACGGAGAATCTCTAAAAACACTTATTAATCCAGAGTCAAATATTTCTGAAGAGGCGGAAGCATTCTCTCAACCTTCAAGAAATAGATTGTTCCCTAAACTTCGTTTTTCAATAAATAATATTACCGATTTTCTCAAAGATCCATCAAGCTATACATCGCATCTTAGTTTTTTAATAAGCCCATTCCCGATTTCAATAGAACTCATAAAACCTTCGATAGAAGATCGCAACTTTTATCTAAATGGACTAATTACAGATTCTTCTGTGGTTATTGATGAGAATGGATCTCAAATAAAATGGAATAGGTTTATTCAAGCTAATAAACTACCTATCAAATATGATAGCACAGGAACGAATGGTATAAAGCTATTTAAAAATTTTCAAAGCTTTGTTAGCAGTGCTTTGGTGTCAAAATTTACTACATCAATTCCTTCTACCCAACTTAGGTTAAATGATCGAGATAAAGTGCTATTAACGCACTTACATGACTATTCGGATTGGGTAATTACATTTGATAAAAACCTTGGGCCACAAATTTTTGATCAACCTTCAAAAGATGGTAAGATTCCATTTTTATTAGATTACGTTCCTGGTGAAGAAATACTTGGTATTTCCTCTTTTTTAACTACTCGACCTACATCAGAGGTGCTCGGTTTATTAGGACCACACTTTGAAGAATTTAATCTTGATATACATAACGAGGAAGATGAACATAAAATTAAAATATTATTAGAAGACCTTAGAGCTGTAAGTAGCTCTTTAGTATTACAATTAAACTCGACAAAGAACAAGGCTTTTGAAGTAATAGGATCTGCCTTTACAAAACGTGTTTTAGAGAAAAAGGGAATGCTAGAAGATGCTTTCTTAATTCCAATTGACCTTCATCAAAATCTATTTGAAAACCTTCCATCAGGAAGTAAATCTAGAGCAGACAACCTTTTGGTTTTCATAAATCCTTCTAAAAAGGAAATATCTATTTCTGTAATTGAAATTAAATGTAGAAAGTCATTAGGCGAGACAGAAAAGGATGCACTGCGATTAAAGATGTTAGATCAAATAGAGAACACTATTGAAGCTCTACGTAACCATTTTGACCCAGAATATAATAATTCATTTGATCGCTTAGATCGGGAAATTAAGAACAAAGAATTAAAGTCTTTACTTACTTTTTATTTAGAAAGAGCCAATAGATATGAATACCTATCTAATAATGCTTATAATCAATATCTAGCATTTATGCAAAAGCTAGATGCAGGCTTTACATTAAGATTTAAAAGATTAGGTTTAATCTTTGATTTTGCCGCAAAGGAAAGACATAAGAAAACGGTATTAGATAATGACTCTACCTTCTTTACTTTTGGAGGTAAGTTAATCGATGACATACTGGACCCTGACTCTGATCTCAATACAAAAAGGCTGGAAGAAAGTGACTTTGATATTGATTTGAACAAAGCTTTTGGGAACAAGAATGAGTTGAAGCCATTTATGCAAAAATTCAAGTCAAAGCTTGAAAATGAGATTGAGACAAATATTGAAGATTTAAATAAAGAGGAAACAAGTGAAGAAAATGTTCCTGTTGTTGAGGATAACCCTATTGAAGATAAAAGTTCTTATCCAGAACACACCGAAGAGCATAGTATAGCTGCGGAGGAGAAAATATCCACGACTAAAGAGTCGTCGAAAGAGCACATTGTGCCAGAATATGATATCCTTATAGGAAAAACATCGCCTAGCGATCAGTTTGGTATTCTTGGGGAGAGTATTCTTCAAAAGAAAATAGCTATTGATCTAAGTGAAACAAACACGATAAGTCTATTTGGTGTTCAAGGCGGTGGAAAAAGTTATACGATTGGTACCATTTCAGAAATGGTATTGAAACAGTTTAGTAATATCAATCAATTACCATCACCATTAGCTGGAGTAATTTTTCATTACAGTGAGAGTATGGACTATGAGCCTGAGTTCACTTCTATGATTTTACCAAATGATAAAGAAAATGAACTAGCTAAATTAAAAGCTAGATATGGAGCTGAACCAGACAAAATTGAAGATGTTATTATATTAACTCCAAAAGACAAAATTGAAGAAAGAAAGGCTGAATATCCTTCTATAAATGTTTTACCTATAGCATTTAATTCTAAAGAGCTCAATGTACAAGATTGGATGTTCATATTAGGAGCCATTGGTAACGACTCAACTTACATAAGGCAACTCAAAGCTATTATGAAAGAACATAGATCGAATATTACAATCGATGGGTTAGCTGAAAGTGTAGAGGCATCTGAGCTTCTAAGTAACTCTCAAAAAGCCTTAGCAAGACAAAAGCTTAGTTTTGCCCGTGAGTATATTGATGACGGTTTTATGATGAGAGATGTTTTAAAACCAGGTAGATTAATTGTTGTTGATCTTAGAGATGAGTTTATAGTGAAGGATGAAGCACTTGGTCTCTTTGTTATTATGCTTAATATTTTTTCAGCAGTGAAAAACGTAAATGGTCTTCACTTTAATAAATTCATTGTTTTTGATGAAGCCCATAAGTATATGGATAATAAAGATTTAACAGGCAATATTGTAACTGCAATACGAGAAATGAGGCATAAAGGTGTAAGCATAATGATAGCGAGTCAAGACCCACCTAGCCTTCCGAATGAAATAATTGAATTGAGTTCAGTTGTATTACTTCATAAATTTAATAGTCCGCAATGGCTTAAGCATATTCAAAAATCAATTACTCAACTTTCAACATTGACACCAGCAGATATGAGTGCATTAACACCTGGAGAAGGTTTTTTGTGGGCTACTAAAGCAACTGAGAAAAGTATTTCTGCAAAACCAGTTAAAGTTTCAACTAGACCAAGAGTAACAAAACACGGAGGTGGCACTTTACAAGCTACAGGTAATTAATGAAATCAACTACATTAACACATAAAGGAAAAAGGAAAGTCAATCAAGATGTTATCTTAACAAAGAATATAGATCCTAATACATATTTATATCTTGTTGCTGACGGTATGGGAGGATATGATAATGGTGAAGTAGCAGCCCAAATTGCCGTTGATAGTATTCTTACATTTTTATCAATTACTGATGAAATAAATAAGGAAACGATTCAAAAAGCTATTAATAAATCAAATCTTGCAATAAGACAATACCAAGAGCAAAACCATTCAAAGATGGGTACAACTCTTGGCGCTATAGTATTATCAGAAGGTTTGGCTAAATGCTTTTGGGTAGGAGATATTAAAATTCTGCATTATTCCGATAACAAGTTGCAATTTGAAAGTAAATCTCATAATTTAATAAATGAACTTTCAAATAATGAACCCTCAAATGAAAGTTTTAAATCATCTAAATACTCTCATATAGTTACTCGCTCTATACAAGGAGATGTTAAGAAATCTTTGATTTCTTATCAAGAGTTGATAGTTAAAGAAAAGGATGAACTTATAATATGTTCTGATGGAGTTCATAGTATTATTGATAGCCAGACGCTTTTATTTTTAATGAATGACAACGAAGCCTCTATTTCATTTATAGATAGGATAAATCATAGACTTAAAAACGAAGCTATTGATAATGCTAGTTTGATTTATGTATCGGAATTGAGAGATTGATGGATTTTTTAAAAAATGGTAGAATTATTTATTAAATTTTATCATTCTATAAGGTTTTCCTCAATTTTACCAAGAATAACCTTACCACTTTTGATATATTTTTAAAGTATTTAATAAATCTATGAGTAACATCCGTAGCATACGATTAAGCAAAGTTCTAAGAGAATTTAATATTTCCTTAGATCGAGCTGTAGAGTTTTTTGAACACCACGGAATAGAAGTTGAAGCTAGACCAACTTCTAAAATAGACTATGATACTTACTGTTTGTTAAAAGAAGAATTAAGTAAAATAAAACCTAGAATAATTAAGAAAACTCAAACTGTTGAACAAGAAATTATATCTAAAATTAACCTTGAATCAATTAAAAAGGAGAGGACTGAAAATATTCCAAATTTTGATTTTGATGAACAAGAAGAAATAGAAGATGATGATGAAACTGAATACGAAAGGAATAAAAGAATTTGGCATAAATATATAACTGCACAAGAAAAAATCATAGACTACAGGAGCCTTCCTGTTGCGATTAACCCAAATAAAAAATATACGCTTGAGGGTAACTCTTTAAAGATTGAAGTTGATCAAGATGTTTTTAAAAAGATATTTAAGGACGAAATTAAAAAGGTTTTTAAATTGGATGATTATGACTTTGACAAAGATCATATTTTGCAGGATTTAGAAATAACGGAGCAAATTAATCTTGATGATCTAAAAAAATTAAAGGAAAGTGCCGCATCAAAATATATTGAATTTAACGAGCATCCAATTATAGAAGGGGTTATTAAAGAGCGTAATAGTAAGTCAAAAAATCTGAAGGATATAATAGGTAGGATGCCTAGAAATTATCTTTTTAGTAAAGAAGGACTTATACTTCTTACCAAGGAAGAAAGAGAAAAATTAAATTCTTTAAGAAACGTTTCTTTTGAAAAAGATGCTGGAGCAGTTTATCCCTTATATCCAAACATTACTTTCTTACTAAGTAATATTTACAAAGACTCTTCTATCCAAGAAAGCGGTAATAAATTTACTGTTTTTGACGGAAAGATTCATAATCATATTGAAACCTTTCTCGAGAAAGAAATTGAGTTAAAACGTAAAAAATTTACTCTGATTTTTCAATTTCCGAAGAATTCAGGGTTAGAAAAAAAAATAAAAGACTTAGAAAAATTTAAGGGTATAGTCTTGCCTAAACCCGAAGAGGATGCAATTAGTTTTAAAATAGAAGTTAATAGCAGAAATATAAATGATCGCGCAACTCAAAATTTCATTAGTTTAGATGAACAATTGGCTCATTTCAAAAGAGAATACAAAAGAATAACTCAAGTTGTAAAGAAACATCTACCTAAAAAAACGTATCAAATTTTTTGGAATGTGAAATATAGTTATAACAGTAAACTGTTAAGAAATTTTTATTCTAAAAACAGCAATACCGAGCTAAAATTTTGGGATAGAATTTATCCAGACATACACGGAGATGAATTTCAAATAAGTAGTGATAAAGGGACACTTTCTTTCGATTTTGAGAATTTTGAAGAATTAGAATCAAAAAAGAACAGTTTAAAAGTTTACAATTATTTTCACATCGAAGATTATGGAGCTGATCATAAATTTAAGTTCAATATAAAATTTGAAACAGGACTTCACGATCTACAGAAAAAACTAAAAATTAAAGCAGAATCATTGTCAACTCGATTAATATCAAATGGACAAGAGTTAAAGTTCTACAAGCATTACAAGACTGGAAACAAGGGATTTGTACGAGACTACCTAACAAATGTTATTCGGGAGCATATTAAAGATGAGAAATACGAAGTGTACATCGATGATACATTTAAGGAAAAGTATCTCTGTGTTGAAAATTTCGATTTAAAAGTGGAGCAAGAAGAAGAAAAACTTTCTAAATTAAAAAGAGAAAGCTTTTATTATGGAGATAGAAAGAACAAAAAACCATTAGGTCGACTACAAAAAGTAGATTACCCAAATCTAGAATTCTTTGTTGAAGATGATGCGATTGAAGATTTGCAAAAATCCTTAATAAGACAGGAATTAAAAGCTATTTTTCCTGATCTAAAAGGAGAAAGAGATAAAGTTTTAAGACTTACCGATACTGTAAATAAATTGGAGTCTGATGTTGCTCTACCAAATAATAATTGCAGAAAATTTCTTTTTGACTCATCAAAAGCAACCCCTATTGATAATTTAGAATCTCTTATCGACAAAGAAGGTGATCATTGGAAACTATTTGAGGAACAAATGTTGTCACAACATTTAAATAATTCTCAGAAAGAAGCGATACTAAAAAGTTTACACGCTCAAGATTTAATGCTTATTCAAGGTCCACCAGGTACAGGTAAGTCCACTGCCATTGCAGAAATTATATGGCATCATATTTTAAACGATCCTAAACAAAAAATACTACTTACCTCTGAAACAAATCTTGCAGTTGATAATGCAATGGATAGGATAAAAAATGGATCAAACAATATTGTTAAACCAATTCGATTTGGGAATGAAGATAGATTAGCTTCTGAAGGGTTATTTTATTCTTATGAAACAGTAATTTCTTTTGAAAGAGATTTAAATTTTAAAGCACCTAATATAGTTGCGCATTGGATTGAAAACGTCGCAAAAAGAGTTTGTGAAGATGATAATCCCAAGATAAATAGTGCATTGAATGATTGGAAATCCTACCTAATTGATAAAAACGAAGAAGTTAGATCCATTTTTACCAAAGAATACTTGGAAAATGTAAACTTAATAGGAGCCACTGGAAGCTCTATGGGTAAACTAAATTCTGAAGGACGCTATACCTCATTTTTTCATTCTTATCTAAAGATTTTCAATTCGGGTAATTACTTTCCTAAAATTGATTACAAGAAATGTAATGATGTAGCTATTGTTTTTGATACAATAATTATGGACGAAGCTAGCAAAGCTACACCTCCCGAACTTGCATTACCAATAATCTATGGAAAAAAAGCTATAATAGTAGGAGACCATAGACAATTACCTCCAATGATTGATGGAGAGGAAATAAAAGATACTTTATTTTCAATGGGCGAAAAAGAATTAGCAAGCACTCTTGAAAGAAATGAATTTAAAAAATCCCAGTTTGAAAATCTTTTTCAGAACACAAATTTACATCCAAGCTTAAAGGGCACATTTAATATTCAGTATAGAATGCATCCAGCTATAAATAACGCCGTAGCTCAATTTTATATAGATGATGGAGGCTTACACTGCGGTTTACCACAAGAGGAGAAATACCATAAGAGCTTTCTAGAGTTATCCTCTAGATATCACGGACTTAGCTTTAAGGACATCTTAACTCCAGAAACACATACAATGTGGGTAGATGTTAATGGTCCTGAAATTAAAGAAGGTACATCAAGATCAAACATTGGTGAAGTTGAAGCCATTAACTTAATGCTTCATTGTATTAAAAATAGTGATGGGTTTTCTGATTACGCAGAATGGCTTTCTACACAACCTGAAGAAGAAAGTGAAATAGGTATTATTAGTTTTTACGGCAAGCAAATCAATCATCTGAATAAGATGTTAGAAAAAAATCACAAAGACTTATCTACTCGATTAAGTACTGTTGATAAATTTCAGGGTATGGAACGTAATATCATTATTGTCTCAATGGTAAGAAGTGATAAGATAGCAGCTACTATTGATGAATCACCAGATTTTACGCTTTACGAAAGTAAAGGATATCCTGAACAATCGAGTTTGGGTTTTGCTGAATCTCCTAACAGACTGAATGTAGGACTTTCGAGAGCCAGGAGATTGTTGATTATTGTTGGTAACAAAGATCACTTTTGCAAAAAGAAAATATATCAAAATGTATATACTACAATAAGCAGTTCGGCAAACGGAAAAATAATTTCAGAAAATATATTAAAAAAGACTTTTACAATCGATGAGCAATAATATTCTATCCACTTTTAAAACAAATTGGGTAGTTAAATCTATTCCTTTTGAGGTTCAATACCGTAAAGCAAGTTCTACCAATGAAATTGATAAAATAATCTGTACCATCCTTAGTGAAAAGGATGGCAATATCTTGTATGATGAATTAGCGAAATTATTAGGGTTTAATATTATAACACATAATGGTTTAGCAAAATATGGTGATCCAGCAGAAAATAAAATTTTTGAGTACTATTTAAAACAACTTGAAAATTTTCATTTAATAATATCAAAAAATAATATCATTGAGATAACAGATGCAGGTTTACATTCATTAGAAACAGGACTTAAATATAAATACTTCGTTGCACGAATTACTTTATTTGATAATGTAACAGCTAGTGACAACGATGATACATTTTTTCCTTTTAAAGATGCGTTTGATTTGAATAATTCCTTGAATGCAATAACTGAACTAAAGTCAATAATTGCAAGTGATAATGACTCGTTTTTAAAAAAGATTGATTTTCAACTTTTTCAAAATGACAGATTTAAAGGAGAAACTTTAAATTTTAAAAAGACAGAATCTAAAGAGAACTTTATTGAGTTTGATATAAATACATCTTTAATTGTCGATGAACATCAGGTGAAATCGATACAATTTGAACATTCGAAAAACGAGTCAACTTCAATAGACATCTTAATTAAACAAGATCAAAATTCGGAACTTTATAAAGCAATTATTAGAAAAGGTGAGTTCTATCACTATCTGATTCTTAATAAGCCAATAGATTCGAAAATTATGGCTACCTATTTAGATCTATGGGACTGGTCAAAACTTGTAAAGAACAGTAACGTTACTTGGAATGATAAACAAGTTTTTGAGATAATAAGTCAAAATGTAGATAAAGGAATCTGGAGAACAATATCCACTATTGTTAGTACGGATATTTTGAAAGTACATTTAACAGAATATCTTTATTTCTGGGATTGGTCTATTCTATCTGACAGATTTAGTGAAGCTATCATAAAAAAAAGTATCACTAAATTTCCTTGGGATTTTGAAGTACTATCTAGAAAACGTCAGGATTTTGTGATTGATTTGCTCAAAGACAGCGAATTAAAAACCGAGGACTGGGACTGGTCACTTTTATCTGCGGAATTACCAGAAAGTTATATTACAGAAAATATAGAACGCTACCCATGGAACTATTTTAGTTTAACTCAGAATAGATTCAGTATTTTTAAAGAAGTTTTTAATAAGGCATTCAAAAGTGGCTCTCACAGCGCTTTAAAATTTTTATGGGATTGGAAATATATCTCGTCCGAAATTAATTTAAACATAGTTTACAATCAGTTAGAGTTATTTGCTGCGTATATAAACTGGGAAATAGTCTTAGAGCGATTTTTCACTAATGAAGCGATTATCGAAACCTTTTTAGTTGATAAACCTTTTCAGAGAAGATTAAAGGTACTATTGCCAAGAAGTTTTAGAATTAACTCCCAAGAGTATCATTTCACAAAAGAGCTGGTTACTGTATTTAATGATTTAGATTTAATAGATTGGGAATCAGAAACATTTCTCAAAGGATTTGATACGAATAAATATTTAAATTGGGATCGAATTTTCTTCGATGCTTTTCAAGAAAACATTAAAACCGAAGAGGGTTTTACCTATGTAAGTAGTGTATTGCTGGATGCCAAATCTATCTTTCAGCACCCCGATTTTAATTGGGATTGGGATGCAATTTCTGATAACGTAGCTATAACTGGTAATACAAAATTCATATCTTATATTTTAAAAGAAAATGCCGAGATACATCTGAAGCTTAATTGGAAGCTATTATTTGCTAATCAAGAAGTTTCCTTTTGGGATTTACATCTTGATGAGATAAATAGTAAAATATCTATAACGGATCACCCCGAATTTTTCACATCCATTACTGAAGCTCAAGACTTTGATGTTATTCTTAAAAAATTAAATTTTAATTGGGATTTTGAGTATCTATCCAAACATATAGAAGTTGATCAAATAGTAAGATCCTTGACAGAGGAGAAAATAAGAGATCAATGGAATTGGCAAATAATCACACCACGTATTGAGAAATCTACAATTTACAGTCATCTAAAGGAGTTAAAAGATTATTTAGATTGGCCATACATCATTAGTGAGGTTTTTAACGTTGAAACCGATTTGAGTTTAGAAACTAATTTGGAGCAAATAGCTGAATGTTTAGCAAATCTTACTCAAGATAAAAATGATGCAGCTTGGATGGCTCTGACCAATAAATATCCAATAGAAATACTATTCTCATATATTGAAAAGACAAAAGATAAAGAGTTTTTTAATTGGAATTGGGAAGCAATTTCTGCAAACAGACACTTGAAGGTTGACTTGTTATCCATCAACAATTTAAGATCGGAACTAAATTGGAAAGTATTTTCTGGAAATGAGGCGATTAATAAAATTTTTAATCCTGAAGAGGATTGGTCAAATTTCAAAGAATACATACAATATGTAAGGAAATATCTTGATTACTTTTTGAACGATTGGGATTGGAAAGTACTTTCAACGAATCAGTCTCTCAATTGGAACCGTTCTATTATTTCCAATTATATTAAACAGGATTGGGACTGGTCATTTTTAAGTGAACACGGAAGGTTCCTAAGGAAATCGAAAAAAGATGCTGACAATTATTTAACGAAGCTTTTAGCTCAATTCCCAAAAATAAATCTCGAATTGGTTTCCGCTAGGACTGATGTTATTATCGACAACTCAACATTAATAGACACCCAAAATTTAAATTGGAATTGGAAAGCATTATCTAGCAATCCAAAGGTCAAAATTGATGGTAATACTTTAATTCAACTACACAATAAAAATTGGGACTGGGAAGAATTATCCTCTAGATCTGATTTGTATATCTCTAATGAATTAATTATTGAATTACAAAGCAAGCTATGGGATTGGGAGCAATTATCGTCATCACCAGAACTTAGATTTGATCAAGAATTTATAATAAATCTAATTGATAAACCGTGGGACTGGCGCCAATTGTCGAGTCATCATTCTTTTGTACCAACCCAGTCACTTTTACCTAAGATAAAAAGATTTGATTTAGATTGGGAAAGTATATCCAAACATTCAGAGTTTCCTATAAATAGGGAAACACTATCTAACTTTAAAGAAAAGCTAAATTGGCGCAGTATAACTAAACACAAAAATTTTGATGTTTCTAAAACAGATTTAATTTCAGAATTTAAAGAGTATTTAGATTGGAACTACTTGAGTAAACATGATGACTTTTCTCTTAATAGAATTGTTCTGGAAAAGTTTCAAAACTATTTAGATTGGGACTTATTATCATCTAATACAGGTATTCAGTTTAATGAGGGTTTAATCAATAAATTTGAAACTAAATGGAATTGGAATAAGCTTAGATCTAATAACAGAGTTAAAGAATCACTTAGCGATTTTATAACGAATAAGTATGCCAATTCTCCTAGGATTATATTCCTCTCAAATATTGATAAACAAGATTCTCCTTGGAAAAATTCTATTTATCATTTTACTCACATTGAAAATGCAGTCGAAATACTCAAAAACAAAAAGATTCAATCTAGAGATAGCGCCAATATATTAGGAGATGCAGCTGGCAACGTTGTAAACCTTCGTAAAGATGCTCATTCCTTTGCTAGATTTTATTTTAGACCTCATACTCCAACTCAGTTTTATAATGAATTTTTAGGGACGAGAACAAACTCAGGATACAAAACTAAAGATGGTGATTGGGTTTCTTGGTATGAAAAATCAAGAGGCCTTAGTTTCCCTAAGTGTCCAATACCTATATTTTTTAAATTTTCACTAAAGGAAGTGATTTATGATGAAAAACTTAAAAATTGTATCAGTAATGGAAATATGCAAACCAAATCCACAAGATTTGGGCCTATAGAGGAAATGATAAATAATTTTGATTACCATCAACTTTACTATACTCCAAGAAAGTATGATACTAAAGATGACTATCGCATTTATCGAGAATCGTCTCAACAAGAATTTTTAATAAATAATGAATTAGATTTCAGTGATTACAAAGACTTTGAAATTATTTGTGCGACCGATGTTGACAAGGTTTTATTAGAAAAAATGCTTGGAGATGAATATCAAAAACTTTTCTCCAATATAACAGTCAATCCATATTACTACAATTTTGACAATGCAAGAGTTGATGTAGCATTTACAGAAGATAATGTTTTTATCAAATCTGATTTTGAAGGTGATGGAGTATTTTCTATTGAGACAAACTCGACAATTGACAAAAATAAAATCATGGATGGTAATGTTACCAGTATCATGGATTCTAAAATTTTATTTAAGTCTAATCTTTCACTTTTGAGTTTTATCGAACCTTTCAAAATTAAATTTATAGATGAGTCTAAGAGAGAGTGGTTAATTTTTAAAACAGATTGATGCTATGGCTATCACAAAAATTTCGGGAAATATATTTAATTCTAAAGCACAGACTATAGTTAACACTGTTAATTGTGTGGGTGTAATGGGTAAAGGTATTGCATTGGTTTATAAACTTAGATATCCTGATATGTATAAGCAGTATAAAAGTCATTGTGAAAAAGGGTTATTAAAGCCTGGAACGCTTTGGCTTTACAATAAAGAAATCAACGCTCCTGGAATTTTGAACTTCCCAACTAAAAATCATTGGAAATATCCTAGTAAAATAGAATGGCTTAAAATGGGTTTACAAAAATTCGTTGATACTTATGAAGAAAAAGGAATTACTTCAATTGCATTTCCTTTACTAGGCACTCACAATGGAGGTCTTTCACAAGATGAAGTAACCAGCTTGATGGACGAATATTTGCGTGATTGCAAGATTCCAATAGAAATTTATGATTATGACCCGAATGCTGAAGATGATTTGTTCAATAAATTCAAAACAAAATGGTTAGCTCTCGACGAAAATGACATCAAAAAAGCTACAGGAATACAACCTCAATACGGAAGAAAGATCAACGAAATTATAGAAAGCGATGTTGTTAATTCAATGATAAGCCTTGTAAATTATGAGGGGATTGGAGAAAAAACTTTAGAGAAGGCTTTTGGTTTCATTTTGAATAATTAATAATTCTATACATAAACGTTAAAGGCTCAAATATCTTAATATGAATAAATCAATTCTAAGAAAAGACCTATACGATCTAGTCTGGAAAACTCCCTTAACCCGATTAGCAACAAAGTTTAATATTACATCTAGCTTTCTAAAAAAAGTATGCCGAGAAAATAACATCCCGCTTCCACAAACTGGTTATTGGTCTAAGCTAAAACATAATGTTCAGGTGGAGATTATTGAATTACCAAAATCATTCGATAACTACACAATCGATTTTGAAAGTAATTCTATAGATAAACAAGACAGTCCTCAAACTAAACTGATTAAACTAAAGAGACAACTACTTAATAGTCCTAATTTGAATTTCAACGTGCCAGAGCGATTAACCAAACCTGATTCTCTTACTGCCGCCGCTTTAAAGGGAATGCAGGATTATCAAAAAGGAAAATATTTCAGAAAAGGAGATATAGTTTCAACAATGGAGAATCAAATTTCTATCTCAGTTGCTAAAGATCATATTCCGCGTTCCCTTAGATTTATGGATGCCTTGATTAAGCTAGTTAAGGAAAGAGGTCATTCCTTAGAGGTCGATAGAACAACAAAGATTGTAGTTAACAATCAAAAGATTGAAGTGCGTTTTCGAGAAATCATGAAACGAGAACAACATCCTGAGTATAGCTGGATAACAAAATTACCATCCGGAATATTGTCATTACGATTCGATTCAGGAAGTAATACGGAATGGCGTGATTCTACAAAAAGACCTTTGGAAACTCGATTGATAGATATCCTAGCCAAATTAGAACTAGTAAGTCAGGATATGATTGAATATCAGATAATGCTAGAGAGGGGTTGGGAAGAGCAACGCATACGACAACAGAAAGAGGAAGAGTTAAGAAACAAAAGAAGTAAAGAAATTTCTGATTTTAAATCTTTGATAAATTCATCAGGGCGCTGGCATAAGTCTGAAAGTTTACGTAATTATCTAGATGCTTATGAAGTAAAGGCAAAATTAAATGGGAAGTTAAGCACCAATGTAATTGCATGGCTAGAATGGGCAAGAAAAAAAGCAGATTGGTATGATCCTTTTATTGAAGCAAAAGATGAAATTTTCTTAGGAATAGATAGAGACTCGTTTTAAATCATATTTCCCATAATTTTTGAGTATTTGAAATTAAATAAAAAATTGAAATTGATAGCCCCGCTCTTTTTAAATTTAAATTCTTTATGAGGCTATTCATTGAAAATTTATTAGAATCTTTTCTAATCCTTAATAAATTTATTTATGGTACATTTTAGTTTAAGCCATATGATTTTTCATCTCGAGTATATGTTATGTAGATTTTATTTTTTCTTATTTTATTACATTTAGTTCGCCCTATTCCAAAAAAGGAAGAATCTATTTTAAGCCTTTTAAAACAAGCTTGAATATCAACTTTACACTTGCACTAAAGTTATACTATGTTATTATATTTTTCTTCAATGTAGGCCGAAACGGTTAATATATATCCAAAATGGATAATCGTACTATGAATAAAGAAAGAATAGAAAAACTGAATAGTTTTTTGGAAGAAATCAGAAAAATTGATCTAAAAGGAAAAAAAATAATAAGTTTCACCATCGAACAATTTGAAAAAGATCAACGAAAAATAAGAAATAAGAGAAAGGGTGAAGCTTGATAAATATTATAAAAATGAAAAAGTATATTCCCTCAAAGATCTTTCGGTGATATTGAATGTAAAAAAATCAGAAATTAAAAACTCAATCAAGGCATACAGCTTATCACCAACGGTCACTGAAAATAGGGTTGGATATTATGGGGTTTCAAAATTGTGTGAGTTTATTGAATACCTGATTCTAAAAGAAAATTTGAAATTGATAAAATACCGTATCAAAAAGTCTCAGACTTAAAATTGAATATATGTCCATATTTTTTGTTACAATATTTAATGCACGCGGGAAGGTCTTCAGTGCGAACCAATAAACTGTCATGGATGGTCAAACAGAAGTCTGATTTTATATTTGACAATAAGTCATCAATAAAAATTTTAGATTCCATACAAGTTATTATTTGACATATCTTCTTATATCCATTCCTCTTTTTTATTCGCTGCATATAATTAGTTGAGATCTTAAAGAAATTCTTGAAATTATCCTCAATATCATGGTATCTCCCATTCTGCCATTGAGTATATTTTGATTTAGCGTCATTTCTATCAATTGACAAACCTATGTCACATAAATATTGGTAAAAATCAAGATTGTTTTCAAATGGATAATTGAAATTAGGATCAATTACTCCTTTTGATTTTAAATGTTCATATAGTAATGTGGGTTGGCAACAACTCGCATCAACCACGGAGTATTTTCCTTTAAAAAACATTCTTAAGTATTCTTTATAACTCCTAATTTCAATTGATGAGTTTTCGGTTTCTATTTCGGCGCCAATATTCATTGTGACCCTAGTGTGTAATCTTCTGCCAAAACCATCCCTCATTATTATTCCATCAAGACCGAGTTCCTTTAACGAATTAAGGGTGATTTTGTACCAATTCTTTTTGTGGCTTGAGTTTAGATTTAAAACTTTATGATTTTCAATTTGATCAATATCGATTAAAAATCGATATTTTATACATTGGTTGTAATTGGTATCATAGTAGGGAATTCTAACTATGACATCATCTTCAAAAAGATTTCTCTCTATTATCCTTTCATTCTTTGAGTAGTAGTCAATAATTTTATTTTCCAACAATATATTTACATATTGCTTATATCTTGAATTGGTTCCTTTTAAATAATCTGAGGGAGCATCGAAGTATGAGTAACGGGATAATCCTCTCTTAGAGAACTTCCATTCGGGTTTGGTCTTCTTTAGAAATACTAACGAGTTAAAAACTTCAATTAGAGATTTTTTAAATGTCTTATTTCTCTTAATTGAGTTTAATAGGTTTTCAATTTCTATCGGTAAAATTATTTCTTGTTTCATTTTTCAGTTTTTGTTTTTTTAGTCTTGAAATCTTGAAAAGTTTATTTTTTAAAGAGTTAAATGACGATTAATTTATTTTATAATATTTAATTATTATATATATCATGTTTCTCTCGCTCACTTTTGAGAAAATTCATAGCGAAAGACTAAAAAAATTATTATAGGATGGAAAAACTCGACCAAATACTGAATAGAATCTCACGAAGTGATAAGTCACTGAAAAAGCTTCAAAAGAAAGTGAAGGGAGTTTTCTTGGGGAGTCAACTATATCTCATAGAAGAACATCTTTATAATGTAGATTTCGTATTTGAAAAATTTCTAGAAGTTGATGGGACTTGGATTTCAGATATATCAATTAACCATCCTGAAAAAGTGAAGAAAGCCATTTTCGACAATGACCTGAAAGAATTATTAAATGAAAGAATTTTCGAGGTATTGATTCAACTAACCAAGACCGACAATGTTTTCAAAATTATCAATCGGTATTGATTGCAGGTTTCCTCTTTAGTCAAGAACTTAAATAGTTGTTTGGGAAGAATAGCTTACTATAATTGGATATATTCCAGAATTATGGAATATATCCTTATATTTGTGTGTCGGCTAAATTAATAAATTATGGAATTAGATTATGACTATTTATTGAACTCCGTTTTAAATAGTATTCAGCATCACGAGAGAACATTCAGACAACTGGAAAAAGAAATTAAACATTTTCTTGTTTTTTCTGTGGAAGAACCATCTCCATTTTTAGGAGAACCAGCGATTGATGTTAGTTTTCACTTCAATGGTTTTCGCAAACATTTGAATGAAATTAATAAGTGGCATTTCAAATTCTACATGTATTCAAAAGACCGGGGAGTTCGTTTTTTAGGAAGACACGAGCATTATCCTGAATTGATCAAAAGTTTGTATGAAAAGATCCAAGATATTGCTCGGGTGGAACAGACTATGAGGATAATTAATTCTTAACTCAATAAATCGTAGGTAAATACTTCGTTTGTTTCTCTCACTTGATCGTGTAATATTTTATCATCAATACCTTTTAAATAACTCTGGGTTGTTTTAATGTTTTTGTGTCCCAAGAGGTTCATAATATGTATCAAATTCATATTAGATTTTACACACTTATGAGCAAAGGTATGTCGAGCAGTGTGACTACTTATAGTGATACCTGAGTTCATTAATTCATCCAGATTTTTTAAAGACTTATTGTAGGGTACCTGACGACTTTCAAATTGAGATCTTTGGCTTTTAGTAAATGTTCTTTTCATGTCAAATTCAACATCTTCAAACACTTCATTATCTAAAAAATCTAAAATAAAATGGTTTAGATTAGATTTTCTTTTCTTTTTAAAATATCTAATTTGTCTCTCGTAAATATCTTTATAAACATTCTTTAATTTTTCCTTAATCCAAAGATTTCCCTCGTCTTTTGAAGAATCTCCTGTTGTTGATATGGAATAAAATAAATTCTCTAAACCACTAATTGACATTGGTCCCAAATTCGTTTCAATAGGTTTTTCATCATAATAGATTTTATAGAATTCATCTTTATCAACAAAATAAAATAAATACTTTAATAATTCTTTTGTTATATGTATCCTAAGTGGCGTCTTTGTTTTAAATTGAATAATGTCTATTTTATCACCTTTCTCATCAAAGTGTAAATTTTTATACCTAATTGTCATCAAATCACTAATCCTTATTCCCTGAGCAAAAATTTGAACAAGAAATCTAATACGAGTATTTTCAATTTTTGAACCTCTTTCAAAACAATTAAAATTTAATCCTTGAATATGACTGATGGTTAAATACTCTTTTATACTCTCACCATTAGGGATTTTGTAAATATTGTAAGGATCTTTTTTTGGAGTAAATAAGTATCTTTTTACCGCCCTCCTGTAAATTGATTTTTGAGATTTTATATATTTATTTTGAGTGGTCAACGACAATTCTTTTGATAATAAATGGTCTTCGAAATCTTCCAAAAACTGAAAATCTATTTCATCGAAATACAAGTTTGTTTTACCCTTTTCTTTTAATAAAGACTTTAATTGGTTAAATGAAGAATTATAGCTTTTTTTAGTTCCCCTCTTTTTTCGTTGTTCATATTTATCTATCCATGTCTGAAAGTAATCTACAAAGGACATTTTTTTATTGGTTACATTTTTTTCGTTTTCGGAAGTTTTATTTTTTAACTGATTAATTTTAGATTCAATCATATTATTTAATTCAACACTCCGAGGATGATTTGCTCTAACTTTTCTTTTGGTTTTGTTCCAAAACTTAACTTCAATCGTTTCAATTTGGTTGTCATTAATATTAGAATATGAATAAGTCCTATCATTGTTGTAATATTGTACTTTTAAATTTCCAATTTTCTTATTGCTTTTATTTACTCTTAAATATCCTTTCATAAACTTGTGTTTGAGAAAACATAAAGATAAGTGTAAAACAAGTGTAAAACAATTTTAAAAACCAATATTAGAAATATAAATATAACCTCTTGAAAAACAATAGTTAATAACTGTGAATCACATACTTGGGTGTTTCAAGTGGTTCTGGAGGTACCACTTAACTCACAAAACCCACTCAATTGAGTGGGTTTTTTGTTTCGTAAACGTAAAAGGACTAAAAACTGCAGCCTCAATTAAACTGCTGAAGCGATGTTTTTTATCTTTTTATATATAATAGTATATTGCAGCAAAATCCAAGATAATGAAACTCGTCAAAATAGCCGTTTTTCTATTGTTTACTTCCTTAGGAACGACGTTTGCTCAAAATCAAGATCTTATCCCGAATCGAACCGAAGCGAATAAAATTGATATAGAAAAGCTTTCTTTTATCGAAAATTTTCCTTCCGAAAAACAACTATTTGTAGTGATATTCGTTGGAACAGATTGTCCTATATCACAGAAGTATGTTCACACCCTTCGCACTATACATGAAAAATATAAGTCTGAAGTAGAGTTTATCGGAATTATTCCTCATAACTTTTCTGAAGAAAAAATTACAAATTTTAAGCAGGAATACCGAATTCCATTTAAATTGATAAAAGACCGAGAAAATAAATTTGCAAAAGCACTTCACGCTTCTGTAACCCCCGAAGTATTCTTCTTTAACCGCGACGGAAACCTATACTATGACGGAGCAATAGACAATTGGTTTTTCGCACTCGGGAAAAATCGGCGTAAGGCTTCCGAACATTATTTAAAAGATGCCATCGAAAATGTACAACTAGGTGCCCCCGTCATGGTATCACACCGAGATGCAGTAGGATGCTTTATTGAATTAAAACATTAATGAGATACTGGAACATTATATTTCTCAATTTTCTACTTTTAAGTAGTATCACATCCATTGCTCAAAAGGAGGTAACATACCATGGGCAAATTGAGCGTATTATAATTAATAATTGTGCAGTTTGCCATAAGCCAAATGGTTACGGACCATTTCCACTAACGACGTATAAGGAGGTAAAAAGTAAAGGATCATTTATAGGTCATGTGGTTAAAACGCGATACATGCCTCCCTGGAAAGCAGATCCAACTTTTAGCAGTTTCAAAAATGAACGTGTACTCCCCGAAGAAGATATTCAGTTAATTCTGGACTGGATCGACGGGGGAATGCCAAAAGGCAAAAATACTGATACCTCTCTACCCATACCCGGTTTAATGGAGGACAGAACGCCGGACCTGGTGCTGGAAATGAATGATTCTTATCAACTTTCAGATGAAGGCATTGAAGACTATCGGTTTTTTAATATTCCAACCAATTTAGAAGAAGACACCTATATCCAATCTATTAATTATGTACCGGGAAATAAACGCTATGTTCATCATAGCCGTGTAATGGCAGATACCACAAATTTAATTAGGGGTATTGATGGACTCTCAGAGTTTGATCCTAAAGCTCTTGAATTTCAGAAAAACCCATTGGCAGACGAATTTCTTTATGGCTGGGTTCCCGGGAACCTCCCACTACTTTACCCCCCGGGAACAGGAAAAAAATTACACGCAAATACAGATTTGATCCTAAATGTGCACTATGCTCCTACTTCTTCAGAACAAGAAGACAAATCACGTATCGAACTCTTTTTCTCTAAAGAAGAAGTTAATAATGATATTAAAACCCTGACAATTACCGAAAATCATATCTCTAATAAACCGTTTTTACTAAAAGCCGATACTAAACCTATATTTTATGTGAGTTATACGTTGAGAAACGATATGAATATTGTTTCCCTGCTCCCACATATGCACTTTCTGGGAAAGAGTTTTAAAGCTGTTGCCGCTACTCCCGAAGGAGAGGCGATTCCCCTTATAAAAATAGACGATTGGGATTTTAACTGGCAGAGCTCTTATTTATTCGAAGATCCACTTTTTGTTCCCAAAGGTTCTATTATTCTAATTGTAGCCGAATACGATAATACCGAAGAAAACGAATACAATCCGAACTCGCCTCCAATTGACGTAGGACTTGGTTGGAATTCAACAGACGAAATGATGAATCTTATCTTCTACTATTATTAGCAATATTATTTTAATAAGGCAAATAATCTTCACTTGAATAGCATCGACCACAAGTCTTTTATATCTTCTCTTCTGAATCCAAACTATATCAATTAACTTTGTATTTCAAAACTCTTATTTATGAATCAGGAGGAAATAATTAAAGCAATAAATGAAAAATACGGTGCTCTTGGTGAAAATCCCGACACTTATTTAAAAGGTTTGTTGCAAGCCAAGCCTATAAATTATTGGGACTATATTGAAGTAGACACTTTGCTTTCGCTTCAGAAACCTCGCACCGACTTTAAAGATGAATCCATTTTTATAATGTATCATCAGGTAACAGAGTTGGTACTTAAAATGATGATTCATGAAATAAAGCAATTGTGTTTAGACGATATTACTTCCGAAGAAATTTGGCTGGACAAGATCAATAGACTCAATCGATATACTCAAATGCTGATCACCTCCTTCGATATTATGCAAGATGGAATGAGTTATGACGATTACAATGTGTTTAGAGCTACGCTTACACCAGCCAGCGGATTCCAGAGTGCGCAGTTTCGTTATCTTGAGATCTTTTGCACTAAACTCGAAAACCTTATCAACAAAGAGGGAAAAAACAGACTTCCTTCAAATCCAACCACAGAAGACTATTTCGAAAACATCTATTGGAAAGATGCCGGATACAATCGTAAAACCGGTAAAAAAACACTTACCCTGCGTCAGTTTGAAGAAAAATATCAGGAAAAGTTTATTGCTCTTTCTGAAAAATTAAAAGGTAAAACTCTTGAGGAACGAATTTCTCAATTAGCCGACCCTTCGGAAGCTTTAACTCAGAAACTAAAAGAGTTTGACCACCTTTACAATGTGGCATGGCCCATGGTACACCTCAACACAGCCAATCATTATTTAAATAAAAAAGGTGAAAATCAAGCAGCCACAGGTGGTTCTGAATGGCAGAAATATTTACACCCCAAATACCAGCAACGCAAGTTCTTTCCAAATATTTGGACTTCCGAAGAAAAAGAAAATTGGGGTCAAAATACAAGTGAGTCCTTATGACAAATAAATCAATAAAATGCGTTTCAAATTACCAATAAGTCTTCTCTTTTTTCTTCTTTCATTTAATATATCTGCGCAAATCCTAAATGCAGAATCTCTTCGTAAAGTAACCGATACAAGCGGATTCTCGGGTTCGGGTAGTTTAAATTTTGCTTTGAAACGAAACACGAATAACTTTCTTACGCTGTCCACTAATATTCATATTCAATACAAAATGAACAATCATTTGTTCCTTTTTAAGAACGATTTTAATTTTCAAAAAATTGAAGGAGACAGGTTCGAAAATAGCGGAATCCAGCATCTGCGTTACAACTACAAGTTTTCTCCCCGAATTGCCTGGGAATTCTTTGCGCAAGGGCAATACAATAAGGTTTCTAAGATCGATTTTCGTGGCTTAGTGGGTACCGGTCCGCGTTTCAAATTAACCAATTCTGAAAATTATAAATTTTACCTGGGAACACTTGTAATGTATGAATACGAAGAAATTGATGACGGCATTACCCCAATTCAAAAAGACATTAGAGGTAGCACCTATTTATCTTTTAGTATTTACCCTGCTGAAAATATCAGCTTTGTGAGTACCACCTATTACCAACCCCGCATAAACAATTTTAACGATTACCGAATTTCTAGTCAGACGGCTTTGGTAGTTACTTTAATCAAGAATTTCGGTCTAAAGACCGCATACACATTTACTTACGATTCGTTTCCAGCTATTGGCATACCTAATTCCCAATACGATTTTACCACAGGGCTCAATTATAGTTTCGATTAACTTTAAAACTTTAGTAAGCTTTTTGCCCGAAAAGAGACTACTTTCCTATATTTACCTAATTCAAAAACCAACAGTAGCAGATTTTCGTAAATATATAAATTGAATTATGGCAGCAAATAATTATTACGATCCGGCAGATCTTCGCAAGTTCTCTAATATCACTGAATGGAGTGAGGAACTCGGTACTAAATTCTTTGATTATTATGGTAAAGTATTCGAAGAGGGTGCTTTGACAGCGAGAGAAAAGGCTTTAATCGCTTTGGCGGTGGCACATACAGAACAGTGCCCTTATTGTATAGATGCTTATACAAAAGACACCCTTCAAAGGGGTGTTACAAAAGAGCAAATGATGGAAGCCATTCATGTGGGCGCCGCGATTAAAAGTGGAGCAACTCTAGTGCATGGAACTATGATGATGAACAAAGTAAATAAATTAGAAATGTAAGTACGCGGTTAGATTTGCACCCAAAAGTTTAAAAGTAGCTTCCTCAGAATTTTAGGGGGATCTTTTTACAAATTACGAATACCGCTTCACAGCAAACTATAACATAAATAAGTCGAAACTCTTTATGAGTAAAGTAAAACAAAAATCACTGCACCAACGAGACTCAGAACTTGCCAACTCAAACAGGCAACTGGAAATTCTGTCTAATGGAATCTTTGGCGATGGTGAATTACCAACTTTTGCAAAAAAAATTAAAGAAACAGATCAATTTCCTCTCAGACCTAAAAAACTGGAAGTCCTTCAAATTAATGTTGGATATATGTGTAATCAGGTTTGTGAGCATTGTCATGTAGATGCAGGACCCGATCGTAAAGAGATAATGACGGTTGAGACGATGAAACAGTGTCTGGATGTTATAAAAAATACCGGCGCGCACACCTTAGACCTTACAGGTGGAGCCCCGGAAATGAACCCGAACTTTAGATGGTTTGTTGAGGAAGCAAGCAAAGCAGGGATCAAAGATTTTATAGTTCGAAGTAATCTTACCATTATTAGAGCTAATAAAAAATATTATGATCTTCCCGAGTTCTTTAAAAAACACAACGTGCATGTGGTGAGCTCCATGCCGCACTGGACACGCGGAAAAACCGATAAACAACGAGGTGATGGAGTTTTCGATAAATCTATAAAGGCGCTTCAGGAACTCAATGCCGTAGGTTATGGTATGCCCGATAGTGATTTGCGTTTAGATCTCGTATACAATCCCAATGGCGCTTATCTTCCAGGTGATCAAATCGCGATGGAAAAAGATTTCAAAAAGGGGCTTATGGATGACTTTGGAATACACTTTCATAACCTTTTTGCCATAACAAATTTACCGATCGCAAGATTCCTGGATTATTTAATTGCCTCCGAGAACTACGAAGACTATATGTATCAGTTAGTAGAAGCGTATAATCCTGCGGCCGTAGAAAATGTAATGTGTACCAATACTATATCTGTTAGCTGGGATGGATGGTTGTACGATTGTGATTTTAATCAAATGCTCGGATTAAAAGTTGCGAGCAAGATAAAACACATAAAAGATTACAATGAAGAACAGCTTAATGATCGAAATATCTTGATTTCACAACACTGTTATGGATGCACAGCCGGAGCAGGAAGTAGTTGTCAGGGTTCGGTTGCATAATTTCAAATAGTTTTTACACCCATGAATCTTAAAATTTTATGCATATTTCTAATCGCATTTACCACAAAAGTTAATGCACAAGGTTCGTTAGATGTATTGCTCGATACATATAACACCAGAAGCGTTCCCTATATTTCTGTGGAAGGATTAAGAATGCTTCAGGTAAATGATTCGGTAGTAGTATTAGATGCTCGTGAACGAAATGAATACGAGGTAAGCCACATAGCTTCAGCTAAATATATTGGTTTCAGTGAGTTTTCTTCGGAAGAGATCACTTCAATGATAAAAGATAAGAACGTTCCTATTATTGTGTATTGTTCTCTCGGAATTCGTTCCGAAGAAATTGGAGAAAAGCTTCAAAAAGAAGGATACACCAACGTAAAGAATCTGTATGGTGGCATTTTTGAATGGAAAAATAATGATTATCCCGTTCTTGATCCTAAAGGCAACGAAACTGAAAAAGTACATGCATTTTCCAGATCATGGGGCAAGTGGTTAACAAAAGGTAAAAAAGTGTATGACTAAGGAATTGTTAATTATCTTTACCCGAAACCCGGAGTTAGGAAAGTGCAAAACACGCTTAGCCGCTACTATTGGCGATGTTGCGGCACTCGAAATCTACAAATATTTATTGGCTCACACTGCTTCCATAACGGAAGATCTGTTAGTTCATAAAGAGGTGCATTACAGCGACGAGATTCATCATAATGATATTTGGAACGATAGTATTTTCAGAAAGAAAAGTCAGAAAGGCTACGATCTGGGGGAACGAATGAAAAATGCTTTTAAGGCCGGATTTAAAGATGGCTATGATAAGATCATTATTATAGGGAGTGATATGTACGATTTGTCTCCTCAGGATCTGGAGCATGCCTTTACGGCTTTGTCTGTTAACGACTATGTCTTAGGACCTGCAGAGGACGGTGGTTACTACCTTTTGGGGATGAAAAAACTGAATAATTCACTTTTTGAGAATAAAAAGTGGGGAACAAACACTGTGCTAAACGATACTTTAAATAATTTACTGAACGAAAATATTGAGTTGTTGCCGTTTCGTAATGATATCGATTATTACGAGGACATTAAAGACATTAGAGTTTTTGATCAGTTCTTAGATAAAACTGAAAAATAATATGAGAAAATTTATTAAACAATCTGCAGACTTTTTGCGACAACGGGGCTTCGAAACTCCTGAAGTTGGAATCATTCTGGGTACGGGATTAGGAAAGATCTTAGAGCAAATAGAAGTTATTTCTGAAATGAGCTATAATCACATTCCTAACTTTCCTACTGCGACGGTTGAGTTTCATAAAGGAAAGCTTATCTACGGGATGCTGGCCGGCAAGAAGGTAATAGTGATGCAAGGAAGGTTTCATTTGTACGAAGGTTATTCTCTTCGGGATGTTACTTTTCCGGTTCGGGTAATGCGTGAGCTCGGGATTCAAAAACTACTGGTAAGTAATGCCTCGGGAGCCATTAGAAAAGGCTTTAAAAAGGGTGAGATCATGCTTATTGACGATCATATTAATTTGCAGGGCGGTTCTCCATTAGCATTTAAAGGTGTTGAAAAATTAGGTGAACGATTTGTAGATATGAGCGCACCATACGACCCCGAAATGAACAATAAAATTGAAAGTATAGCTAAAAATTACAATATAAAACTACATAAGGGAGTTTACGCGAGTGTTGTTGGTCCGCAACTGGAAACTCGTGCCGAGTACAGGTTCTTAAAGATCATTGGCGCAGATGCTGTTGGTATGAGTACCGTGCCCGAAATTATTGTGGCGAATCATTTAAAGCTCCCTGTTTCGGCATTATCTGTACTAACAGATGAGTGTGATCCCGAGAACTTAAAACCCGTAGACATTCAAGAGATTATTGCCATGGCCGGAAAAGCAGAACCAAATATGATCACACTTTTTACTGAATTGATCAAAGAACTCTAATTATTTATTATTTAAATTAACTTCCTTTAAGATCTTTTGAAAATATGAGCTACCTAGATACTACCCATGACATATATAAACAAGCAGCATTGACTCCGGATGTAGGTCTTTGTTGTACTACTAATCCTATCTGGGAGTTACCCGGGTTGAAGATCCCTAAGATCATGCAGGAAATGAACTATGGTTGTGGTAGTACTGTGAACGCCCGTGATCTAACAAATAATCCTAAAACCCTTTACGTTGGAGTTGGCGGAGGCATGGAGTTACTACAATTCGCTTATTTTAATCGTCAGAAAGGCGGGGTAGTTGGTATTGATGTTGTTGATGAAATGTTGGAAGCCTCTGGGAAGAACTTCAAGATCGCTGAGGAGATGAATCCGTGGTTTAAAAGTGAATTCGTGGAACTTAAAAAAGGCGATGCTTTAAATCTTCCGGTTGAAGACAATTCGATAGATGTTGCCGCCCAAAATTGCCTGTTTAATATCTTTAAAGCGGAAGACCTCAAAAAAGCGATCCAGGAAATGTACCGGGTATTAAAACCGCACGGACGCTTAGTAATGAGCGATCCAACTTGTGAGCAACCCATGAACGACACGCTTCGAAATGACGAGCGTCTAAGAGCATTGTGTTTAAGCGGAAGTCTTCCAATCGCAGAATATGTCAAGGCCCTTACCGATGTTGGTTTTGGAACTATTGAGATTAGGGCTCGTAAGCCTTACCGAATTCTTGATCCAAAAACTTACCCTACTAACGAACTTATTTATATTGAATCGATAGAAGTTGCCGCAATAAAGGATCCTATGCCGGAAGACGGGCCCTGTGTTTTTACAGGCAGAGCAGCGATCTATTTCGGCGATGATGATTATTTTGATGATAAAAAAGGGCATATTTTATTAAAAAATCAACCCTTGGCAATTTGTGATAAAACCACTAAAGCACTACAGAGCTTAAGGCGTGATGATATCTATTTTAGCGAATCTACGTTTCATTATGACGGAGGTGGCTGTTGTTAGAATCTAATTCTACATCCATTAAAGTTAAGCGAATCTAACTTTAATCAGAAAGTTGCTTTTTTTGGTGTTCTTATGAAATTAGTTAAATTCTAATCCGACCAAACCGTATCTTAGAACAATATGGAAAAATACCTGAACATATTTAAAGATTCTTATTCCGGATATTGGAACTACCTTATAAGTGAGATTTCCAGTTTCCATTGGGAAAATTATTTCTACGGATTGATAATCGTATCAGTGGTGGTTTGGCTTTTAGAAATTGTATTTCCCTGGAGAAAAGATCAGAAAGTATTTAGGAAAGATTTTTGGCTAGACACCTTTTATATGTTCTTTAATTTTTTTCTTCTGAATTTAATCGTTCTTATTTTCCTTTCCAACACGGCCGAAGCGCTCTTTAATGACGTTTTGTCTCTAATAAATTTAAGTGTCTCAGATTTCGAATTACTAGATGTTGATGCGCTCCCCTACGGCTTAGGCCTTCTGGTTTTCTTTTTAGTTTCCGACTTTGTGCAATGGAATACCCATCGACTCTTACACCGGATCCCTTTTTTATGGAATTTTCATAAAGTACATCACTCGGTAAAAGAAATGGGTTTTGCAGCACATTTGCGATACCACTGGATGGAGCCGGTTGTTTACAAGTCAATTCTATATATTCCACTCGCCATTATAGGTGGCTTCGATGCGCAAGACGTTGCCATAGTGCACTTCTTCGCCCTAACAGTTGGACATTTAAATCACGCCAATTTAGGATGGGATTATGGTTTCCTAAAGTATATTTTCAACAATCCGAAGATGCATATCTGGCATCATGCAATAAAGCTTCCTAAAAAAAGCAAGTACGGAGTAAACTATGGATTAACCTTAAGTATATGGGATTACCTTTTTAAAACAGATCATGTGCCTTACGATGGACGAGACATAGAACTGGGTTTTCATGGTGATAAAGACTTTCCGAAGCAATTCTTACAGCAGGAAATCTACCCTCTTAAAACCAAGAAGAAAGTTTCTTCGTAAATTATTATACAATAAGATTAAATAGATAAGTCATGATATCAGTCATTAAAATTGTAGTAGCATTTATATTTTTTGCATCTGTTTATAGTTGTAATTTACTTTCGGCAGCAGGAATTAGTAGTCAGGGACAACCAACAAAAGAGGTGCCGCAGGATCTTACTTCCACTACGGCAAATTCAGTGGTCAATATAGACCATTCATCCTGGGATAAGCTGTTAAAAAAGCATGTTAATAATGATGGCCTGGTAGATTATAAAGGTTTTGCACAAGATCAGGCAGCATTAGACAGTTATTTAAAAATGTTATCTTCTTATACGCCCAACGACAATTGGAGTGTTCAGGAATTATTGGCATACTATATCAATATTTATAATGCTTACACTGTAGATCTAATTCTCGATAACTATCCGGTTAAAAGTATTAAAGATATCGACGGACCCTGGACAAAAGGGATCGTACCTATTGGAGACAAAAATCTTTCGTTAGGTGGAATTGAAAATGGTATTCTTCGGAAAATGAATGAGCCAAGAATACACTTTGCTATTAATTGTGCTTCAATTTCTTGTCCAAAATTATTAAATGAGGCTTATACAGCAGCCAGGATCAACGAACAATTAGACAAGGCTACTACACAGTTTATAAATAGCGATAAAAATGATATTAGCGCAGATAACCCAAAATTATCTTCTATATTCGACTGGTACAAGAAAGATTTTATCGTGGGTGGGGAACAAAATATAATAGGGTATGTAAATAAGTACAGCGAGGTAAAAATCAATTCGAACGCTGAGGTAACCTTTAAAGATTATGACTGGAATTTGAACGAACAAAATTAAAATCGGTTTAAATAATTACATTAACGACCCTTCGCATAACCAGATGTCGCTATGATCTCTATCATTATACCAATTCTTAATGAGGTTGATATTATTGAAAAATTGCTACAGCATATTTCTGAAAGTGTATCGACAGCTAATATTTTGGAGATACTTGTGGTAGATGGAGGAAGTACCGATGGTTCAAAAGACTTAATAAAAACCTATTCTGAAAGCTCTCATTTTAAAATTAGGTTAATTACTTCTGAAAAAGGAAGAGCCAGACAAATGAATACAGGAGCGCATTACGCTTCCGGAACAATTTTATATTTTTTACACGCAGATTCTTTTCCTCCAAAACATTTTGACGCACAAATAATTACTGAAGTTAAGAAGGGAAATCTCTTTGGGTGTTTCAGAATGAAATTCGATAAATCTCATGCTATTTTAAATATATCTCAATGGTTTACCCGCTTCAATTACAGGTTTTGTAGAGGAGGTGACCAATCGTTATATGTAACGGCAAATGTCTTTTCAACTTTAAACGGATTTAACGAAACTTATGAAGTCTACGAAGATTGTGAATTCATAAACAGGCTATATGATCATGGTTCGTTTACGGTCATTAACGATTTCATTATCACATCGGCAAGAAGATATAACGAGATTGGAACCTGGAAACTACAGTATCATTTTGCGGTTATCCATTTAAAAAAATGGTGCGGATATTCCCCAAAAAACCTTTACAGTTACTACAAAAAATATATTGCTTAGAAATATTAAAATGGTAACTGTTTCCTCTGTCCTACCAGAGTTAAATCGCCATTCTATGTTCAAGTCAACGCATTTTAATTATAAATTTAAGAATTCTTAAACACAAGATGATAAGTATAGGTCGTACTTTTAGAGTAAATCTTATACCTATGACAATTTTTGAAGCCATTAGAAAGGACCATGATATTCAACGAGAACTCTGTGACAAACTTGTAAAAACCGAAGGTGACACAAAAGCCCGGAAACATTTATTCGATGCTCTTAAACACGAGTTAGACGTACACGCCGTAGCAGAGGAACGTCATTTTTATTCCCCGCTAATTCACAATGATATGATGCAGGAACATGCAAGACACGGAATCGCAGAACATCATGAAATGGACGAATTAGTTGAAAAATTAGAGGATACAGACATGGATTCTCCCGCATGGCTGGTTTACGCTAAACAACTTTGTGAAAAAGTAGAGCATCATCTGGAAGATGAAGAACATACATTCTTTCAATTGGCGGGAAAAGTATTTACCGAAGCGCAAAAGACTTCACTTGCCAAAGAGTATCGGGAGGCTATGAACGAAAAGCGTTAATACGCTCCATAAACTTTCTTAATTAATTCTTCGGTGGGTTTGTTTTGGGGTGTAAAAAAAGCATCTTCAATTCCGCCAACTTTGGGATGATGTATAAACCACTTCCAGATAAAGCCACCTGCAAACCAATCTCGATCCCAAACCTCTTCATAAAGTGCCTGCATGGTTGTAACCTGGGCTTCCATATTCACTCCTGTACGGGCATGATCACTATCCCAGGGCTCCTTGCCCGAATAATCAATACTTCGGTATCCATATTCCGCAAATAGGATCTTTTTCCCTTCCCTTTCTGAAACCCCCTCCATTTCGTTTATCCACTTTTGCCAACCCTGTTTACACTCTTCTATAGTTGGATCTTTGCTTTTACATACCGGAAAATAGGCATCCACACCAATATAGTCTAAATCTTCCCAAAAAGGAACCCGTTTGTATTCATCCCAATTCGCCGCATAGGTTAGTTTCCCATGAAACACCTTTTTAATTTCAGAAATAAGCTGTGTCCAATACTCCGGTCGATGCACGATAAATTGCTCTAGTTCTGTTCCAACACAAAATATTTCCACTTTCGCTTCAGAAGCAAGCGCGGCATATTCTAATATAAAACTACGGTATGCTTCTTCAAGATCCTTCCAGTCTTCTTCAGAATTCATTTTTAAATGCCCTGTAAATTCTCCTCTCCAGATCCAGATCTGAGGTTTTACCATCACTTTAATCTTATTGCGGTGTAAGTGATCTATATATTGCATTGCCCCGGACCTGGTTTCACCAAACCATTGCCGTTCTGTATTGTGTATAATTTCTGGATGGTCCAGATTTTTAATAAATCCGAAGGGCATTATAGCAGCGTAATTCGCATTTATTCTAACAATAGGGTCAATATGTGTTTGGTTTACCGTATCACGTGCGGCTACAAAACTAACCCCATTGATCTTCGTTAATTTCGATTCTACCGCCGCTCCGCCCTGCGCGCAACTCAAAAAACATGGAAAACACAAGATGATAAAAATGTACCCTAAAAAAAACTTCATTACTTTTAATTTTCAGAAGAAAAGTACGATTATTTTTAATAGGTACCTTACAAAATTGTGCTTCCGCTACCTGACGGTCACTTCGAGAGTGAACATCAGGTGGGAAGACTCTTGTCTTATTTAGAATTGAGACGCCAATCGTAAGTGTAGTAGGTTACCTCGGCATCTGGAGAAATTTTTTCTTTACGGTATAAGTTTAAAAAATCGATTTCAGAATTACCATTCCTCGTAAAATCTCCATTATACCATTTAAAGATCTCTGAAAGTGCAACACTATTTTCAGAAGTTCTAATAAAAGAACTATCGTTTAGCGCCTTTATTGTTTGTTGTTGTAAAGAAGTTTCCAGTGAGCCCGGTAAATAGGCTCTCGAAATAAGCGGAGGACATCCTTGAGCCCCGCAAACCAGTACAAAATGAAACCGGGGTTCCTCAAATTTTGCTCTGAGTATTGTATTTTCAATATCGTTGAGCGTAACTGAAATCCCACCTAAATTATACGTTACAGCATCAAAAAAACCTGCTTTATCCAGCGGGGATTTTAAAGGATAGTTATCTATAATACCCTTGATAACAGCAAGATTGTATGCATTTATCCAAAAAGCCTGATAAGTTTTTGCTTCGGAAGAAGACACCGAAAGGTTTTCAGCTGTTTTTAATACTAAATTTAACTTTTCAGGATTATTAGAAATTGCATCGTAATCTACCTTCCCTTCAGAAACATACGTTCTAAAGAAACTATCTGCTTCGTTAAAAAAACCGGAAAGAGTCTGTGTAAATCCTTCCGAAGGAATTAGAAGTAACACGAAACTTATCAATATTAGTGTTCGTTTCATAATGTCAATTTGTATTTTGAGTAAGTCGATGAACTTTCCGAAGAACTTACAAAAAAACAAGACTTAATTTAAACAAAACCAGTTCATTTCTATATAAAAACACATTAAAAAATAATTTATATCGAAATGATATGTAATGTTAGTAACTTTAAAAACGACAGAATCCACAATCGATCAAGCCTATGGAAAACGTTGTTATTATTGGAAATGGAATTTCGGGGGTTACGGCTGCCCGACATATTCGTAAGCTTTCAGACAAGAAAATAACTATAATTTCATCCGAAACAGATCATTTCTTTTCAAGAACCGCTCTTATGTACATTTACATGGGACATATGAAATACGAGCACACCAAACCCTATGAAGATTACTTTTGGAAGAAGAACGATATCAACCTTAAACGTGGGTATGTAACCCGGGTAGATCCTGAAAAAAAGCAACTTATTTTTTCCGATGGTGAAACACTAAAATTCGATAAACTAATTATTGCTGTTGGCTCTAAATCGAATATGTTTGGTTGGCCGGGCCAAGATCTGGAAGGGGTTCAAGGTCTCTATTCGTTTCAAGATCTCGAAAACCTGGAAAAATTCGCGCCAAATAATGAGGTGTGCAAAAGGGCTGTAATTGTGGGCGGCGGACTCATTGGCATTGAACTCGCCGAAATGCTAAGTACTCGAAAGATCCCGGTTACTTTTTTGGTTCGGGAAGATAGCTTTTGGAATGGCGTTTTGCCTAAAGGGGAAAGTGAAATGCTCAACAGACATATAAAAAGTCATCATATCGATCTACGCCTTTCTACTAATTTAAAAGCAATTATTCCCAATGAACATGGTAGCGTAAAAGCAGTCGTAATAGAAGAAACCGGCGAAGAACTTGCCTGCGATCTGGTTGGACTAACTGCGGGGGTGACTCCCAATATTAATTTTTTAAAAGATAGTGGAATTGAGCTGGGAAGAGGAGTTAAGGTAAATCACTTTTTAGAAACTAATGTGGCAGATATTTACGCCATTGGCGATTGTGCAGAACAACATGAACCAATAGGAAACCGAAGACCTATTGAGGCAGTCTGGTATACGGGAAGAATGATGGGAGAAGTTGTGGCACAGACAATTTGCGGTACAAGAACAGCCTATAACCCCGGGCATTGGTTTAATAGTGCCAAATTTTTCGATATAGAATATCAAACATATGGTTGGGTATTTAGTGAAATGAATAAAAAAGATCATGAGAGGCATTTTCACTGGAAACATGAAGGTGATAAGAAGTGTATTACGGTTGCCTTTCATAAGGACAATAATGAACTATTAGGTATTAATACCTTCGGAATTAGAATGAAACACGAAGTATTTGATCGTTGGCTCACCGCACGAAAATCGGTTGAGTATGTAATAGAAAACCTTTCTGAAGCCAATTTTGACCCAGAATTTTACAAAACGTTCGAGGAAGACATCATCAGAGAGTTTAAGAAACAAACCGTGCTAATTTAGATCAGCATGAGGATCAAAAAAAATTACATAAGTCGTAATAAAGCTTTAAAAAATGAGTAGTATTCAAAGAGATATGTCCTTAACCGGACAACCGCCTGCAAGTATCAATTCAACTCAGAAGATCGCCACATTTATTGGGATGTTTGGTTTGGCAATTATTCTACTCGCCGGCTTCAATGTAAATTTTCCAAATAAGGCAATTTGGCTCGCTGTTTCATTACTCGCTATAACAGGAGGGATTATTCTTTTTGCGAAAGGAGCATATACTCATAAACACGAGGGAATTAAAAATGACGGCGTTTGGTTTAAATCGATTACCAGCAGAGGCTATCTCGCCTGGGTTACCGGAATAGCCCTTACAGGATTCTATATCATCTTATACTTTTATCCACAATATCTGGGATTAACCAAGGAAGGTGACAACACCGGTATCATTGCACTTTTCGATCCTCTTAGTAAATTGTTAAGTGGAAATCCGGCGAGTCAGTGGTTTGTCTATGGAACTCTGTATACGATCGCTATTTTTGCCTTCGGAATTAAATTTATCTGGAAATACCGTCATAATAGATACGAGAAAATTAGAACGGTTAGCGTAATGTTCTTCCAAACATCCTTTGCTTTTTTAATTCCCGAATTTATGGCGCGCTTAAACAGCGACAGTTTTAGTCTTCCATATTACGATCTAAAAAATATATGGCCTCTTAACTATTACAACTTCGAGCAGTATAGAGTAGACAGCTTTATATCTGCCGGCGATGTAGGTCTCGCGCTTCTTATTTTCGGGATCGTGTCTATTTTCGTGATCACACCAATTTTAACGTATAAGTATGGAAAACGCTGGTATTGCAGTTGGGTTTGTGGTTGCGGTGGATTAGCAGAGACGGCGGGTGACCCTTTTAGACACTTAAGCGATAAAAGTATGATGGCATGGAAGGTTGAAAGATGGGTAATTCACAGTGTGTTGGTCTTCGTTGTTGTTATGACCACAGCAGTTATTTCCAGTTATCTGGGAGACGATCCCTCCAAATATTGGCTAACAAAGGATGTCTTTTTAATAGGAGTGGCAGTATTCTTAACCCTACTATTCGCAGGAATCTGGTATTTTAAACGAAATGAGCTGGAGAAAGATGCGCGATACGGAGCAATAGGTTATTTAGTGATCATTCTCTCTTTAATTGGAATGCATTATGCCACAGGAAAAACTCTTTTTCTATTCGAGGCTGAAACACTTAGAAGATCTTATGGGTTTCTTATTGGCGCTATTTTTAGTGGCGTAATTGGAACGGGATTTTATCCAATCTTTGGAAGTAGAGTTTGGTGTAGATTTGGTTGTCCTATGGCGGCAATTCTGGGTATGCAACAACGGTTGTTTTCTAAATTCAGGATTACAACTAACGGCGGACAATGTATTTCCTGTGGTAACTGCTCAACCTATTGCGAAATGGGAATTGATGTAAGAGCGTATGCACAAAAAGGTGAAAACATAGTAAGATCGAGTTGTGTAGGTTGTGGAATATGCTCTGCTGTTTGCCCCAGAGGAGTGCTAAAACTAGAAAACGGACCTTTAGAAGGTAGAATTGAAGCCAACGATATACTACTTGGAAACGATGTTGACCTTATGACTTTGGTAAATAAAAAATAAAACCATTTATCTTTAAGATGCTATGTTAGCAATAATATTATCTATCGTCTAAAGCAAAGGAGAAGTTTCCAAAATTTTACGACATTCGCAGTTCCTTAGCTGCAACAGCTTTTCAATGCAACAAAACATTATTGTAATTATTCCGGCGTATAACGAAGCCAATTCTATTGGTAAGGTGATCATGGATATCCCTTCAATAGTTTCTGAAGTAATCGTAGTAAATAACAACTCGACCGATGCAACTTCGGAAACAGCAAAAAGTGCGGGAGCAACAGTCCTTTCTGAAGCAAATAAGGGTTATGGTTATGCCTGTTTAAGAGGAATGGCATACGTTTCAGAAAAAAAAATTAAACCGGACATCATAGTATTTCTTGATGGAGATTATAGTGATTATCCGGAGGAGCTCTCAAAATTAATTGCTCCAATTATTGAAAATAATATAGATTTTGTAGTAGGGGCTCGAACCAAACACATGAGAGAAAAGGGATCGATGACATTACCTCAACGTTTTGGAAATTGGCTTGCTACTACTTTAATGAAACTCTTCTTTAATTCGAAATTTACAGACCTCGGACCCTTTAGAGCTATTAAGTATGATAAATTACTGGCTTTAAAGATGGAAGATAAAACATATGGATGGACCGTTGAGATGCAATTGAAAGCACTTAAACGAAAATACAGTTATATAGAAGTTCCTGTGCGTTACAGGAACCGAATAGGCGTTTCAAAAGTTTCAGGAACGGTAAAAGGTGCTATCTTTGCGGGCATCAAAATTCTTAGTTGGATTTTTAAATATAGTTTTAAAAAATGATTCTGGAATCAATAATTATTGGTTTATATTCTATAGCATTAGTGCTTATATTTTTATATGCATTGGCTCAGTTGAATCTGCTTTTTAACTACTTAAGTGCTCGGAAAAATTGTGAGAAAAGTTGCCAGAAATTTGACTTTACTAAATCTGAAGAAATTCCTTTAGTCACCATACAATTACCTGTTTATAATGAATTGTATGTAATGGAGCGACTTTTAAATAACATTGCCGAACTGGATTATCCAAAAGACCGCTTAGAGATACAGGTTTTAGACGATTCAACCGATGAATCCTTCGAAATTACCAAAGAGCATATTGAACAATTAAGAGAATCGGGGCTCGATATTTCGCACATCACCCGTGATGATCGTAGAAATTTTAAAGCCGGAGCACTAAAGGAGGGTCTAAAGATCGCGAAAGGTGAATATATTGCAATATTCGATGCCGATTTTCTTCCCAAACCTTGTTGGTTAAAGCGAACCATCCCCTATTTTAAGGATGAAAAAATTGGTGTGGTTCAAACCCGTTGGGGACATCTTAATCGGGACTACTCCATTCTTACAAGAGTACAGGCATTTGCATTAGACGCACATTTTACTTTAGAACAGGTAGGAAGAAACAGCAAGGGGCATTTTATTAACTTTAATGGTACCGCAGGAGTATGGCGTAAAGAATGCATCTTAGACGCGGGCAATTGGGAAGGTGATACGCTTACAGAGGATCTGGATTTGAGTTACCGTGCGCAATTAAAAAACTGGAAGTTTAAATATCTGGAGGAGGTAGAAACTCCGGCAGAATTACCGGTAGTAATAAGTGCGGCTCGTTCGCAACAATTTAGATGGAATAAGGGAGGCGCCGAAAACTTTAAAAAGATGGCTTGGCGCGTATTAAAGAGCAATAATGTCCCTTTTAAAACAAAAGTTCATAGCATATTACATTTGCTTAACAGTACGATGTTCTTAAATATTCTGATAGTGGCAATTTTAAGTATTCCTATGCTTTATATCAAAAACGAATACGAGCATTTAAAGGTCTATTTCTTCGTGATGAGCTTTTTTGTGATAAGCACACTAATATTCTTTATATGTTACTGGTTTACCTATAAACACATATACGGTGGTGGATTTAAAAAATTTATAAAGTATACGGGGATGTTTTTCACCTTCTTTTCGATCGCCATGGGATTCTCACTACATAATTCGATCGCAGTCATAGAAGGACATCTGGGGAAAAAGAGCGAGTTCATTAGAACCCCCAAGTTCAATATTAACAATTTAAAAGATAGTTGGAAAGGTAATAAGTACCTTAAGAAAACTATAACGCCTAATGTAATTATTGAAGGCGCGCTAACTTTATATTTTGCCTTCGGAATGTATAGCGCTTTTGTGGTTGGTGACCAAGGCGGTGATTTTGGTCTTTTTCCGTTTCATTTGATGCTTTTTATAGGTTTCGGATTCGTATTTTTCAAGAGTCTTACCTCAAAAGCTTAATTTTTGTTAGGTTTGCGAAAGTATATAGCTCATTGCTTTATTCTCCCGGCCCAGGAATGCTTATTAACTCTAAGATATTAATTTCTGCTTGTGCAGCTTTTTTGTTGCACACTCCCCTATTGTTTTCTCAGGATACAGAAAACTTAGTACAAAGTAAATCTTTACCAAGGAACCTTATTGAGCTTAGACATGACAACGATTTTTTCGTATTTACAGACCGTTATTACACCACAGGAAGTTTTATAACGTACCGGAGCTATTTAGAAAATGGATATTTCCCCGAAGCAAAGGAGCAGCTCGGTTTTTCGTTGGTACAGCAATATTACACACCTGCCAATATTCATTCCGGCGATGTTGAAGATTTTGACCGACCGTATGTTGGTTTTATAGGTGTTGAAAGCGGTTGGTCATTGGCAAATGCATTCAGTTTTGTAGATTTCAATATTTTACTTGGGCTGGCCGGACCGGCAGCAGGAGCAGAAGAATTTCAGAATTTATTTCACAGCAATGGCGGAATAGACACTCCGGCCTGGGTAGCACAGATCAATAATAGTTTTCATATTAACCTAAAATCCAGCTATACCAGAGAATGGAAAATTAACCCAAATCCTTATAGCGTTTATTTGGCTGTAAAACCAACAATTGCTGTTGGAACAAAAGATCTGTACTTTCAGCAGGAAGGAATTCTATACTTCGGAAAGCGGAATACGCTGCAACAAAGTTCGGCCTACAATCAACTAAGGAATCTCGAAAAAGAATTCTACTTTTCCTTTAGTGCAGGATATCGTTATATTCATTATAACGCATTATTAGAAGGACATCCTATAGGGGATAGTTCTGTTTTTATAGTTGAGTCTGAAAATCACATTTTACTTTTCAAATTCGAATTTGTTTATAATTCCGGCCGAAACATCTTCAAACTTGCTCAAAATTACAACACTAGTGAAACAAGCTCTGTTAAAGCGCATCTTACTTTTGGAATTTCAATAGCACGAAATTTTTAGAAAGTAAGATCTACTTCAAGAATATTCTCGTCACGCTCAACTTTCACTTTTACCGTCTCACCTTTCTCAAACTTAGACAAGGTTTCCATGTAACTCATCATATTGGTTACATCGTATTCCCCAACTTTTATTACCACATCCCCTTTTTTAAGACCCGCCTTTTGAGCAGGACGATCTTCACTCACCCCATCAATACGCATTCCTTTACCGGTAAATAAGTAATCGGGAACCACACCAAGAGTTACCTTGAAATCGGGCACGACTTCGCTTTCATTCTTTGTTTTTCTGAATGCCAATTGCCCTTGGTCGTTCAAATCGGTAATAATTGATAAAATATAATCAGAGATTTTACGCATCCCTTCATAATTCAGTTTCTCACTATCGTCACTGGGTTTGTGATAATCTGCATGCTGCCCGGTAAAAAAATGCAGCACCGGAATATCGGCTAAATAAAACGAGGTGTGATCACTAGGCCCAATTCCACTTTCATGTTCTGCTATATTGAGATCACCTTGGTTAGCAAATAATGTTTGTTTAAAAATTGGGGAGGTTCCAACCCCGTGAACTGCCAAGGTGTTTTCTTTATTCAACCTACCCACCATGTCCATATTGATCATATAACTCACCTTTTTGGTGTTGATGGTTGGATTCTTCACATAGTAATTTGAACCTAAAAGTCCCATTTCTTCACCGGAAAAAGCAATAAACAGGTAATTATTCGCATTGTTTTTCATTTCAGAAAGTTGCTTCGCTAAACGCAGCATTACGGCGACACCACTTGCATTGTCATCGGCGCCATTATGGATCGCTTCTCCTTCTCTGTACAGAGATCCTTCGCCTCCCATGCCAAGATGATCGTAATGTGCGCCAATTACCACCGTTGTTTCGGCATTATTATTTAAGTAACCTATAACATTCATCCCAGTTACAGTGCTGTCGGTTTTGAGTCCGGTGAAAGTGGCCTCCTCATGCGGATTACTACTTGGTTTGAATGAAAACTTTTGAAGATAGCTCCCGTTAGTTCCTTTGGGCTCGAGTTTAAGGTCTTTAAATCTACTTTCAATGTAGGCCGCTGCCTGTTTCTCACCTTCCGTTCCGGTTTCTCTACCATTTAGAGTATCATCTGCCAGGACCATTACATCTTCCTTCATGGATACCTCTTTTTTCACTTCCGGTTTACATGAGAATAAAACTGCTACTATAAAAACAACTAAAAATGAACGCATATTCTTATTTTTGTACAAAAGTAACACATAAAATGAAAAACACTCTCTTTGTTATAGTATTGATGCTATTAATCGCTTGTAAAAACACTTCCGAAGAAAATAAAACAGACAACAATAATCAACTTTCAGAACAAGCAACTAATAATGTTACAAACGATTCACTTATTTATCCTGAAGAAAAACATTTCAAATCGATTCGTCAAGTGACATTTGGCGGTGATAATGCAGAAGCTTACTGGAGTTTTAACGACAAGCAATTAGTGTTTCAATCTAATAATGCGAATTGGGGCATGGAGTGCGATCAGATGTTTTTGATGAATGTTACCGAAAGTTTTAAAGATACTCAACCTCCTATGATAAGCACCGGAAAAGGACGAACTACTTGCGCTTACTTTTTGCCGGATAACAAGCATTTCGTTTATGGCTCAACTCATTTAGAAGCAGATGAATGTCCGGAGGTTCCTCTTCGCAAAAACGGGAAATACGTTTGGCCTGTTTACGATAGTTTCGACATCTTTGTCTCAGATCTCAATGGAAATATTACAGGACAACTTACGGATGAACCGGGCTATGATGCAGAGGCTACAGTTTCCCCCAAAGGAGATAAAATAGTTTTTACATCAATGAGAAGTGGGGATCTGGAATTATATACCATGAACCTTGATGGAAGTGATGTAAAGCAGATTACCGATGAATTGGGCTACGATGGTGGAGCTTTCTTTTCTCCTGACGGAACAAAATTGATCTTCAGATCATCGCGTCCAAAAACACCCGAGGCTATAAAGGAATACAAGGATCTTTTGGCGCAAGGCTTGGTACAACCAACCGAAATGGAACTTTATATTTGTAATGCAGACGGCAGTGACCTAAAACAACTGACCAACTTAGGAAATGCCAATTGGAGTCCGTTTTTCCACCCGAGTGGTGAGAAGATCCTGTTTTCAAGTAATTTTGAAGCAGAACGAGGGTTTCCCTTTAACCTGTATATGATCGATATTGACGGGAAGAACCTTGAAAGAGTTACTCACAGTGAAACTTTTGACGCTTTCCCGGTATTTTCTAACGACGGAAAGCATTTAGTTTTCTCATCAAATAGAAACAACGGTGGAGGAAGAGACACCAATCTGTTTATTGCCGAATGGCAGGACTAGAGTTTCGCTAAATAGCGGTCATCTTAAATGTGAGCACAATGCTGAATTTTTTTAAATCTAATAGAATTGCGCTTCTCATTTTTATTTCTAGTTGTTCGTTATATCTTGCTTTCGCCTACGATCTAGAACGGAGTCATTTTATCAAATTGATTTCACTATACGGGGCTCTATTTACTTTTGCGTACCTGTTTATTGAAAAATTACAGTTAAATTTCTGGCTTTTGGCTTGCTTCGGAATTATTTTTCGATTGCTATTTTTACCTGCTATTCCTAACCTTTCACAAGATTTCTACCGCTTTTTGTGGGACGGACGTTTACTTATTCAAGGTATTAATCCGTATTTATTTACACCCGAGTTCCTTTTAAATGATCCAGGTTCTTTATTACAAATAAGCGTTCCTCAAGGCAATCTACTCTACCAAGGGATGGGCGTATTAAATGCGGGACATTATAGCAACTATCCACCGGTTAACCAGTTGTTCTTTACTATTGCCGCACTATTTTCCGGTAAAAGTATTGTAGGATCGGTGGTAGTTTTAAGGCTGATAATGGTTCTCGCCGACATTGGGATCTTATACTTCGGAAGGAAAGTACTATTAATGCTCGGGTTAAACACCAATAAGATCTTTTGGTATTTCTTAAATCCGTTTATCATCCTAGAACTCACCGGAAACCTCCATTTTGAAGGAGTAATGTTATTTTTCGTGATCTGGTGTTTTCATTTGCTACTGAAAGGTAAGTGGTTTTGGGCAGCTGTTTTATTGGGAGTTTCAGTATCGGTTAAGTTGATCCCTTTATTACTTCTGCCATTATTTTACCAATGGTTTGTGTCAAGTACATTCAAAATGACCAATTTGATAAAAATGACAAGGATCTTAAAGTTTTATGCTGTTGTATTAATTACAATCGCAATAACTTTCACTCCTTTTCTTTCTTCGGAATTTGTTTCAAACTTTACTTCTACCATAGCGCTTTGGTTTCAAAACTTCGAATTTAATGCAAGCGTGTATTACATAATTCGATGGATCGGTTATCAAGTTGTGGGTTGGAATATAATTGCAACAGTTGGCAAGATCCTTCCCTTGATAGTGATCGCCTTTGTTTTGAGTCTTACTTTTTTCCGAAGAAATACGACTATTCAACAATTGATCACGGCAATGCTATTGGCAATATCTTTTTATTTTTTACTTTCCACTACGGTTCACCCCTGGTATATTACTACTCCATTATTACTTTCAGTTTTTACAAAATACAGGTTCCCCATCGTTTGGAGTTTAATGGTGATGCTAAGTTATTCGGCTTATGGAAGTGATGGGTTTTCAGAAAAAATATGGCTGGTAGCCATAGAATATATAACTGTCATTGGTTTTGCCCTCTACGAAGTAGTCTATCTAAAAAAAAGAACTAACCTCGTAGAAAGCATATAAAATTCGCAGGAAATTATATCGTTTCTAGCGAACCATCTTATTAAAAATCATCATTATCACTCTCAACTCCAATTTCCATATCGTCATTTTCGGATTCACTATCATCCCAATCTTCGTCGTCTTCGTCGTAATTTTCCATAGTGTCGGCTAACCTCTGACTCACCTTTACAAGATATACGGTGTCTTCCGTTTTCACCTCAACAGCTTCAATTATTTCGTTCTGCGCATTTCGGAAAACGATAATATCTTTTCCTTTATATCCATTTGGATATTTTTCAACCAACATATCTAAAATTTCCTGCGTCAGTTTTTTGTAATCAACAATGACTCTTTTCATAGTAGTTTTCATCGTAATTCTATTTTATTTTGAAGGATTAACACGAATAACATCGTAAACATCCTTTCTACGGTCTTTTAAATTTTTAACAGCGCCAAACGAATGCAGCTCTCTCAGCAAGCTAATATCTACATCGGCTACAAGGATCATTTCTGTGTTGGTTGTAGCCTCCGCTTTTATTCCATTACTGGGAAAAGCAAAATCGCATGGTGTAAATACAGCCGATTGCGCATATTGGATATCCATATTTTCAACATTCGGTAAATTACCCACGCTTCCCGCAATCGCCACATAACATTCATTTTCTATGGCTCTTGCTTGCGCGCAAAGACGTACCCTAGAATATCCGTTTTGCGTATCGGTTAAAAAAGGCACGAACAAAATATCCATACCTTCATCAGATAGTAATCGGGACAGTTCCGGAAACTCAGAATCATAACATATTAAGATTCCAATTTTTCCTGCATCCGTTTCATAGGTCTGTAGATGATTACCTCGCTGCATTCCCCACACTTTCGACTCGTCTGGGGTAACATGAATCTTCTCAAAGCGTTCGGTGCTTCCGTCTCGACGGCATAAATAACCTACATTGTACAACTTATCTTCTACAAGCTCCGGCATACTTCCCGAAATGATATTTATATTGTAGGATATTGAGAATTCGGATAAGCGTTCTTTGATCTCCTTAGTATATTTTGCTAATTCTCGAATGGCTTCCGCTTCAGACAAGTGATTGTATTCTGCCATAAGAGGTGCATTGAAAAATTCAGGAAAAACTGCAAAGTCACACCGATATGCCGAAACACTATCTATAAAATACTCTACTTGTTGCATCAGATCCTGAAAACTGTTGTACGGTCGCATTTGCCATTGAATTAAGCCTAATCTTACCACAGTTTTTACCGCACTGGGCTTTACAATGGGTTTTGTATATGAAATATTATCCCATTCCATCAACACAGCGTACTCCGCAGAGGCTGTATCGCCTTCCAAATAACCCTTTAACACACGCACGGGGTGAAAGTCATTAGATATCTGAAAGTTTAGCACAGGATCTTTAATTTCCTTTCGCTTTACTTTTTCAATGTATTGTTTTGGAGTAAGCTCGCTTTGATGCTTATGATAATTTGGTATACGACCCCCGAAAACTATACTTTTTAAATTGAGGTTTTCACAAAGTTCCTTGCGATAATCATATAACCTACGTCCTAATCGCAATCCGCGATACGTTGGTTTTATAAAAACATCGATGCCATACAACACATCGCCATCGGGATCGTGGTTTTTAAAAGTGCTCCCGGTGATAATATCGGCATAGGTATGTTCGTCTTCAATCTGATCATAATCGACAATGATAGAAAGAGCACACCCGGCTATTTCTCCATCTATTTTTATAACCACCTGACCTTCCGGAAACAAGGTAGTTAACTTTCTAATGTGCTCTTCTTTCCAATAGGAATTAAGAACTCCGCCATAAGACTCTAATGTAGCTTCTTTTAAAGCTTCATAATCGTCTATAGATAGAAATTTTAGTTCAATATTCTCAATTTTGGAAGTATCCATGATCACATATCCAATAAGTAAGCAAAAATAAGTGGCGCCACGATGGTCGCATCACTTTCAATAATAAACTTAGGTGTATTGATATCGAGTTTCCCCCAAGTGATCTTTTCATTAGGAACTGCCCCGGAGTAACTTCCATAGCTCGTGGTTGAATCGCTTATCTGACAAAAATAACTCCAGAAGGGTGTGTTGGTTCGTTCCATGTCCTGATAAAGCATTGGCACAACACAAATTGGGAAATCACCGGCAATTCCACCTCCAATTTGGAAGAAACCTATTCCATTTTTAGAATTATCTGTATACCAATCGGCAAGAAAGGTCATATATTCAATTCCGCTCTTCATCGTTGAAGCCTTCAGCTCCCCTTTTAGAACATAACTCGCAAAAATGTTTCCCATGGTACTATCTTCCCAACCCGGACAAATAATTGGCAGGTTTTTCTCGGCTGCGGCATACATCCAGGAATCTTTGATGTCGATCTCATAGTATTGTTCTAAAACTCCGCTTAATAATAATTTGTACATATACTCATGGGGTAAATATCTTTCCCCCTTAGCTTCTGCATCTTTCCATATCTTCACAATATGTTCCTGTATTCTTCTAAAGGCTTCCTCCTCCGGAATACAAGTATCTGTAACACGGTTTAGTCCTTTTTCTAACAAATCCCATTCCTCTTGCGGAGTAAGATCACGATAGTTTGGAACTCTTTTATAATGCGAATGTGCCACCAAGTTCATGATATCTTCTTCAAGGTTGGCTCCGGTACAAGAAATTATATGAACTCTATCCTGACGAATCATCTCTGCGAAAATCTTACCCAATTCGGCAGTACTCATCGCTCCGGCCAGTGATACCAGCATTTTGGCACCATTATTTAGCTGGTCTTCATAACCCTTAGCGGCATCTACAAGTGCTGCAGCATTAAAGTGTAAATAGTATTTTTCAATAAATTGGGATATCGCTCCTTTAGTACTCATCTTCTTCGGTATTAAATTTTCCAACACCTTTTTTAGGTTCGTGGAAGTTACTTTCAAAATCGTCACCTTCTTCGGTGCCGTAAAATTTATAGCTTAGCATTTTATAATACAGTTTCGCAGCCAGGAAATCGGATGCTTTGTCAACTTCATTCGGACAAAGCTCAACGATATCAAATCCAACTACATTTCTTTCAGCAAAAACCTGCTTTAAAAATTCAAGGGTCTCATACCAAAACATTCCTCCGGGTTCTGGAGTACCTGTAGAAGGCATAATTGACGGATCTAATGCATCAAGATCGAAAGTGATAAATACGTTTTCCCCCAAAGCTTCAATAACGTTATCCATCCAATAATCATCCTTTGCCATTTCATGTGCAAAGAAAACCTTCTCCTCGTCCATCACTCGGGTTTCGGCTATGTCCATACTGCGAATACCAACCTGTATAAGATTTGTATTCTGACTAGCCTCATAAACTGCACAGGCGTGGTTACATTTTGACCCTTCGTATTCTTTACGAAGATCGGCATGCGCATCTATATGAAGTACAGAAAGATTGTCGAAACATTCGTTAAACGCTCTAATAGTACCTATCGAGATACTGTGTTCACCTCCAAAAACAGTAACGAACTTATTGCGTAGAATATAGTCTTTAGTTCGTTTATGAACCGCCTCGACCATTTCTTCAGGCGAATTGTTTTCGGTCACGGGTTCGTCCAGGTAAATTCCCTGTTTGTAAACTTCCGTTTCGGTTTCAATATCGTACAATTCCATATTTTCCGACGCATTTAAAAATGCCTCAGGGCCTTTATCGGCTCCTTTTTGCCAAGTGCTTGTTCCATCATAAGGAACCGGAATTAATACAACTTTACTGGTTTCCAGGGCCGCATACTGTTGTGGGATCCCTGCATACGTTTTAGTGCTCATAACCTAAAATGTTTAGCAATTGCTCGCTTGTTTGTTGATTTGAAAAAATTTGTTTAGTGATGTTTCCATCGTTATCTCTGTCTATTAATATATGTTTTGGTGACGGAATAAGACAGTGTTGTAATCCGCCAAATCCACCTATTGTTTCCTGATAGGCTCCGGTATTGAAAAACCCAATATATAAGGGTCTGTCTTTTCTGTACTTCGGAAGATAGATAGCATTCATATGCTGTTCACTATTGTAGTAATCGTCGCTATCACAAGTTAAACCTCCTAGTAAAATACGTTCGTACTCATCGCTCCATCTATTTATAGATAACATGATAAAACGCTTATTTATAGCCCATGTATCGGGTAGTGTTGTGATAAATGAAGAATTGATCATATTCCATTTCTCACGATCATTCTGTTGTTTTTGATACAGGATCTCATAGATAGCTCCACCACTTTCGCCAACCGTAAAGCTGCCAAACTCTGTGAAAATATTAGGCACAGCTACATCGGCCTCCTCACAGGTGATATTGATCTGATTAATGATTTCGTCTACCATATATTCATAATCGTAATCGAAAGCGAGTGAATTTTTAATTGGGAATCCGCCGCCAATGTTTAAACTATCTAAAGTTGGGCAGATCTTTTTTAATTTGGTATATACTTTTAAACATTTAACCAATTCATTCCAGTAGTACGCTGTATCCCGAATTCCAGTATTGATGAAAAAGTGCAGCATTTTCAGCTCAACTTTCTTGTTATCCTTAATTTGCTTTTCGTAGAAAGGCACGATGTTTTGGTAGCCAATTCCAAGTCTCGATGTATAAAATTCGAATTTCGGCTCTTCTTCAGAAGCTATTCGAATTCCAACTTTAAATTTACCCTTTACTTCTTCGGAAAGAAGTCCGAGTTCTTCATAATTATCAATTATTGGGATACAGTTCTTATGTCCTGAATTTATTAAACGCCCTATATTCTGAATGTATTGGTCGCGTTTAAAACCATTACAGATAACATAGGTCTTATTTGAAATTTTCCCCTCAGCTTTTAAATTTTCAACGATGTTTATATCGAATGCAGAAGAAGTTTCAATATGAATATCATTCTTTAAAGCTGTATGGAGAACATGTTTAAAATGTGAACTCTTTGTACAATAGCAGTAATTATAGGTACCCTGATAATCATGTTTTTTTATCGCTTCTGAAAACCATCCCTTAGCTCTTTGAATATTGTCGGAGATCTTAGGTAAATATGTAAATTTAAGTGGCGCGCCATATTCTTCAACTAACGACATTAAATCAATTCCATGAAATTCTAAGGCCGAATTATTTAAAGTAAACTCTTCCTGCGGAAAATCATAAGTTTGATTGATGAGATCAATATATTTCGTATTCATTGTATTTTTTTATAATCAATAGTGAAAATAGGAATCATAACTTGTAATTCCTGAGAATGTTAAAAGTATAACAGAAATTTAACCTCAAATAATCAAACACGAATGGGATCCACCCAATAGGCAGATCGTTGCGGAAGAACTATGCACAGTTGCATAGGGTAAGCGGAAGCTAGCTTTAAAATTCGGCTGCCTATCTTATAAGCTGTTTTTGAATATGACTTCCTGATCTTCAAAAACCCGAACACAGAAACATCGTTCAATTTGTTCAGCTAAATAGGTGACAAATGAATAAAAAAAAATCGAATTCAAAGTTAATTTTAATAAAAAAAATTAAAAATCAGAAGCTCAACTTATATTGTTAACAATCAATCATTTACATAACGTTAAACGATGTCCATTTTCTTCAGAAGGAAAGAAGCATTCATATTTTTACAGATCCCATCTTTAAATTTATAGTCGAAATGCAACTCATCATCAATTATCTCGGCATCAAAATAATGGTTTTTTACTTCAGGCAGTTCCTTTTCGATCTCACAAAGACTTAGATCATGTGTTGCGATTATGCCCGTACTATTAGAAGCGACAAGACGTTCTACAAATTTTCGGGAACCAATTGCCTTATCCTGACTGTTAGTACCTTTTAGGATCTCATCTAAAATAATAAAGTAATTAGACTGCTCTTTTTTATCGCTAATCTCTTCTACGATCATCTTCAGTCTCTTTAATTCTGAAAAGAAATACGACTCATCATCACTTAATGAGTCACTGGTTCTCATACTCGTGATTAATTTTATAGGCGAATACGTAAACCTACTTGCACAAACCGGTAATCCGGAATTTGCCATAATAATTGACAGAGAGACCGTTCTTAAAAAAGTACTTTTACCCGCCATATTTGCTCCGGTAATTATAAAAAATTGTTCGTTTTCAATACTGAAATTATTGTTAATCCTGGAAGTCTCTGAAATTAGCGGATGACCCAGATCATGAGCGTCTATGACAAAATTTGACAATGATAATTGAGGAAATGTATGCTCAGGATGATTATAAGTGTAATTTCCTAAAGAATTATATGCATCGAAAAAGGCTATGACTTCAAACCAATTCTCAACTTGATGCACATAGGTTGCGATCCATTGTTCTATCTTATAGCAAAGCTGAATATCTCTCAAAGCGAACCCATTTGCAACCACTCCTACCAGCATATTGTTACGTTGGTCGAACGCATCCAGCGTTTTTGAAAACTCCCGGAAGATCTCTGAAGCTTTTTTCGTCTCGGTTTTAATTGCCTGCTGCTTCTGTTTTAATACTTCAGAGGCAAAATTTTCAACTTCAATAAGGTGTAACAACTGATAATATTGCTTAAAGGTGTCTTTTGCCTTGTTGACATTGTGATAAAATACATTGATCTTCTTTAAATAGATCGCGGTTATTCCTAAACCTATAAAGAACCACAAAACAGTGACAGAAAGCGGAACTAATGCAAGATAATTAAGTACAAGAATTCCCAATGAAATTACCCCGAATACAATTGGCATGAACTTCATTACCGCCGGTGCAAAGTTCTTATGACTCTTTAGCCATGTAAGTATTTCTTCTGCGCTAAATTCGGGTTCCACTAAACTACCTGTTGCAGAGAAATCCTGTCTCCATCTTGGCTTTTCAGAAAGCTCCTTTACAACCTCTTGCTTTTTATCAATGCCTTCGGTATTATTGGATGTTAGCAAATCTACCAACAACCGTTTTCCGGACACCAAAACTGTTCTATTTAAATACTGAAAGAAGGATCCCTTTCCGAAGAGATCAATATCGTAACTAAATTTATGCAACTGATCTTCATATTCCTTACCCGTCTCCAAATTAGAAACATTTCTATGCAACGCTTCAATCTCAACAGTATTAATATAAATAAGTGCCTGTAACTTCTTCTTTTTATCGGTTAATGCAGCATATCGCAATACGAGAAGGCTAAATACGACTACCCCAACAACCACAATTGGAACGAGCAATTGAGTGTTTCCGAAGAAAAAATAAACCGCAGCACAAATTGCACAAAAAACTACCAATCTTAGTAAACTAGACTGCGTTAACCGCCGTTTAACTGTTGATAATTGTTCTTGAAAAAGTTGCTTTTCCCGAATGTAAAATTGCAACGGATTAGACATAAATTAATTTCTGGATAGGGTTAACGCTTAACTATAGACGTCCGAACATTTCAATTTCTTGCTGTGTGAGATGCTTCCAGCGACCGCGAGGCAGATCTTTCTTGGTTAAGGGACCAATAGTAACACAATCTACGCGTACCACATCGTAGCCTAAATGATCGAAAATACTTCTAATCACACTGTTTCCGGTATGTTTGATCTTTAAGCCTACTTCCTTTTTGGGTGCATTCTTCACATAGCTAACCTCTTCTACCTTTATTTCTTTACCATCGATCTTAAGACCTTCCTCAATTTTTTTGAGATCGGCCGACTTTAAATTCTTATCGAGTTCTATATGAAATAGTCGTGCAATGCCTTTTTTAGTGAACTTTTGGCGGAAGGCCTCATCATTGGTAAAAAGCAATAAACCTGTAGCATTTCTACCTAATCTACCAAAAGGTTTAATTTTTACCGAAGACGCATTGGCGACCAGATCCATCACTGTTTGCCCTTTACTTTCACTATCTGTAGTGGCAAATCCCTTTGGCTTATTGAGTAATACATAAGTATTTGGCTCCGGACTTATTCGTCGGCCGTCAAATCTAACATCGTCATCCAGTTGAACTTTATGCCCCATTTCATTAACGATCTTGCCATTTACGGTAACCTGACCTGTGGCAATATACATATCTGCTTCACGTCTGGAACAGATTCCGCTATTAGCGATGTATTTGTTTAGGCGAATACCGCTATTGTCGTTCTTTTTAACTGTTTTTGATTTTTCTCTTCTGAAAGTTTCTTTGCTTTTCAAACCGGACTTAGATCCACTTCTTACGGAAGGATCTTGCTGTCTGCCGGTTTGCTTTTTAGGTGCTTCAGATTTTAAAGGAGCATTACCTCTTGCACTGCTTCTTTTACGAGAATTATTTCCTCCTCTTCCCGAAGCTTTTCCTTTTCCACTATTATCTTGTCTGCTCATAATTTTGCCTGTTAAGGCAGGTATTTTAAATTAATTTGGTGCAAAGATAAGCAAAGCCCTCTGGGTTTCAAGCGTCAAAGTATGAAATCATATATTTGAAATTCAGCTTTATTGTGATAAGGCTTCTAAATTATATTTATCACTTTAGATCTTCGAACTTGCGAAATTCAACTGTAGATTGTCTTTCTCTATTCACCAAAAGTTTAGTGACATCGGGGCGGGAATAATGACCTGAGGGATCAAAATTTTGGCGTTCTTCGAATACGTGGTTTAAATTGAGAGTTGCATATATATTTCCCTCTTTATTAATTACGGGTTTTACGATCCACTCGCCATCCGGGCCGGCAATACAGCTTCCTCCATTAGCGAGTATTTTGGGTGCCTTCTCGAAAATTTTTTCCAAATGAGGAGTGCTTTGTGGAAAATCTTCCAGGGTCATTAAAGAAGATACTGAAATTACGAAACTTCTACTCTCTCTGGCGATGAATCTCGTAATATCTTTGGTGTTGTGGTCGCTGCCCGGCCATACGGCCACGTGCAGGTTTTCACCCTGCGCGTAGAGCGCAGCTCTTGGCAACGGCATCCAATTTTCCCAGCAGTTGAGTCCGCCAACAGTAAACTGCTTTAAGCTATGAACTTTTAATCCGTTTCCATCGCCCGGAGACCATGTTAATCGTTCGTCGTAAGTAGGTTGTAGTTTTCTGTGTACCGATTCGATTTTACCATTCGCATTTATATAGACAAGAGAGGCATAAATGCTGTGTCCGCCGCGATCCAGGGGTCGCTCAATTATTCCCAAATAAATCGCGATGTTGTGTTTTTCTGCTAGCGAACATATCTCATCAAGATCACCATGTTCAACAGTAACAGAATTTCGTAAATAATGTGCATGCAACTCTTTTTGAATTTGGTCATCCCACTTTGCTCCATCTGTTAATGCCATCCAAAAAGGATAACCGGGAAGCAATGCTTCTCCAAAGATGATGAGCTCTGCTTTTTTCTTTGCAGCCTTTACGATCTGACTCTTTATTTTTTCGAGTGTTTTCGTCTTATTTAACCAAACCGGTGAAATTTGTGCGAGTGCAACATTGAGCAAATGCTTGTTTTCCATATACTAAATGTACGAAGAAATAATAGTACTAAAACATATCGTTAGGTATGTTTTCTACAGAAATAACTTATAGTTTCTAAACGACTTCGGCGATATAAAAACCATTGTCTTCTTAGAAGATACGGTTAACGAGGACGTCAATATCGATTAAAACAATACTGAAAACACCAACCACAATTATGAGCTTCAGAATATTATGGAGTACTATGTAATGTAACTTTTTAGCCGATTTCCACAAGATGAGTAAGAATAGTATAAGTCCTAAGATACTTCCGTAGAAATAATAGTTCATATAGCCAATTTCGAATTTAGTCACCAGTAAATATATGGGTATGATCGCCAAAAAACTTAGGAGGGTTAGCATCCATTTAGACACACGTTCCCCATACACAACGGGTATGGTTCTATAATTCTGAGCTAGATCTCCTTTAATATTTTCCAGATCCTTAGCCAATTCACGCATTGCGATGATTAAAAACAAAAACGTAGCATGAACAAAAATGACGATTTCAAAGTTTTTGTAATATATAAATACCGCGAAAAACGGTGTAACGGCTAAAACTGCAGCAGTAATATTACCAATAAAGGGATACTTTTTAAGTTTATGAGAATAGAACCAAATTAGAAATATATAGACAGAAAAGAATACTACGGCACGAAATGAAACATAGCTGGCAAAAATCACCGATAGAAAGTTAAGCACGAAATAGCCTGATAATTTGGTGCGTTGACTTACCAGTTTATCCAACATCGTTTTATGTGGACGATTAATTAAATCTTTTTCACTGTCGTAAAAACTATTGATTATATATCCGCCCGCTATGGCAGCTGCTGATGCTAATACAAGCATTAGTAAATTAACGTCGAACAATACGCTCTTAAGAGGTAATTGAGGCGCAAGTATATAAATAGAAGTAAGATACTGAGCTATGACTATGATAAGGATATTATATCCACGCACTATAGAAAACAAACTGAAAAACTTTAAAATAAAGTGTTTTTGTTTTCTGGTAAACATTTTTGAAAATTAAAATGGAATTCGAATTAGAAGTTGTACACTACTTCTAGTCTATAATCTTTAAGTGCAATTCGAGCTTTATCTATATCCTGAGTGAAGCCCAACATATAACCACCTCCACCGGAACCACAAAGTTTTAAATAGTAAGCATTGGTCTCAATTCCGTTTTTCCAAAGTGTGTGAAATTGTTTTGGGATCATAGGTTTAAAATTGTCCAAAACGACCTTCGAAAGTTGCTTAATATTCCCAAACAATGATTTCACATCTCCTTTTAAGAAATCATCTACACAGGCATCTGTGTGTTTAACAAACTGATCTTTCAGCATATTTCTGAAACCTTCCTGCTTCATATTCTCCATAAATATCTGTACCATGGGTGCCGTTTCTCCGGTAGAACCACTATCTAATAAAAACACCGCTCCTTTGCCGTTTTCAGTTTGAGAAGGAATACCCGCAGGCTCAATGTTGTCTTTAGAATTAATAAGAATAGGAAGACTTAAGTAACTGTTTAATGGATCCAGTCCAGAAGACTTTCCGTGAAAAAAGGATTCCATTTCAGAAAAAATAGCTTTTAACTGAAGTAACTTTTCACGGGTAAGATTTTCTAAAACAGTAATCTTGTTGGTTGCGTACTTATCATAGATCGCCGCTACCAAAGCTCCACTACTTCCCACACCATACCCCTGAGGGATACTAGAATCAAAATACAATCCCTTTTCAACATCCGAATTTAACTCTTCAGTGTTAAAAGTAAAGAGATCGGGTTTTACCTGCTGCAACTCTTCTAAGTAAACAGCGAATCGTTTAAGACTATCGTTGCTTTTTCGTGTTGCAATCGTGTGGTGCTTATCGATCTTCAGAGCCCCCTTATAAAAGTTATAGGGAATAGATAATCCCTTCGAATCTTTTATAATACCATATTCTCCGAAAAGCAAAATCTTTGAGTAGAAAAGGGGACCGCGCATAGTTACCGAATAAGTGTTAAAAGTACGTATTTTTCTATATAGAACGTAACATTATTGCAAAGATATATGTTTAGCAAGGATTTTCCAGATATTTTCTATTAAAAACGTCTTAAACAACCGACTTTTAAACACTTAATCAGAAAATTTACAATTTTTTTCTGTGACTATTCTCCATTAAAATCCATTTGTTATCGTGCCTGAATTAATATCGATTTGATTGGTGAAACTTATTTAATATAATATTTGTGATGACATTTTGAAGGTCTGTCGATGTATTGGTATAAAACAGAAATAAACAACTAAATATACCATTATGAAAACTTCACACTTCTTCTACTTTTTATTAGCGATCATTCTATTTTCATCATGCTGGCAAGGACAGAACAATAACGATCTTGACGATTATGGTTATGAATTTGAAAACTCTACTCTTGAAGATCAAGGTCGTGAAGAATTTGCACAGAACGATCAATCACGCGACCATATGAACTCTGGTAACCCCACAGGTAGAAATAACGGAAGAATACAAAATTACCAGATCAAAGACACCCGAAACAATATGATAATCGGGACTTTACCAATTCCTGCGAGTTGGAGAACATCCGGTGATCCACAGGCAATGTTGGAAGGTCCTAACGGAGTTAAAGTCTATAATGAACAAGGAAACTTTTTTTCATATAGTAACGATCCCTATATGAATCAGTTGGCACAACAAACCGGTCAGAAGGTACAACCTCCGAAGAGTGTTGAAAATGTTATTCAGCAAGACCTTATCCCTTTAGCCCAGCAACAAGGAGCGAAATTCGTAAAATCGTACCCTATTCCTCAACTGGCTCGCTTTGATGAAGCTTTTGATGCTAAACTTTGGAAATATATGCCCACCAGAAAGCAATTTAATGTGATGGCGGCAGAGTTTACAGATAATAAAGGAAAGTCTTCAATTGTAATTGTTCGTCATCAAATGGGACAGGATCAAATGGGTAGCACATGGGGATATGTTTGTAATATGATGGAATCTAACACCCCTTCATTTGAACAGGCAAAGCAAGCATATATCAACGGACTGATAAACTTAAATATCAATCCTCAGTGGATTCAGGCATGCAACCAAAGAGATCAGCAAAGAGCACAACAAAGTAATGCCGGACATCAACAAAGAATGGCGCAGATAAAAGCTTTTGGTGAGCAGAACACCAGAAATTTCAATGCTCGTAGCGCCGCTTCAGATGCTCAATACAACAGTTGGAGAGAAGGACAAGCTGCATCAGATGCAGGTCAGGCTGCATACGTGGACGGTATCTGGGAAAGACAAAATATGACAGATGGTAACGGGAATACCTACAAAATAGACGGATACGATAATAATGTATGGATGAATCAAAACAATGAGTACATATCTACAGACAACTCAAATTGGAATCCTAACATCGATAACGCCACTAATAACGATACATGGAATCAATTACAATCTACAGATGACGGAGATTGGTAATCGATAAACATTCAAAGATCATGAAATCTATTCTAATTGCTATAATAAGTATTTGTTTTGCGCTCACAGGCTGTGAGCGCAAAATCTCTAAGACCGGTGATGGTTTTAAAATAGCTCAAATGACTTCAGAAGAGCAGAACAATTCGACCCTTCAAAACATGAACCCATTGGCCGAAACGCAATACTTCCCACTTGCATTTGGTTCAGAAGAAAGTCACTTACTCTTTCCTTTTCCATCGAACTGGAAGATGCCAGATCAGCCCTATTCTAATGTAGCCATTGAGGGTCCACATGGCATCAAAGTTTTTCAACCCGTACAATTAAATCACTTCCATTACAAAAATGAAAGTCAGAATAACAACATAAGAAATTTAGGATATTCAATAGCGCCGGTAAGTGAAATAGACTCATTTATTTCTGAAAGAATACAGCCGGTTTTAGATTCTGCCGACATTCAAATTATCAAAAAGTTTGAATTAACCAATGGTAGATCGATCATCGAAACCTATGAAGCGTTATTAATTTCAGCGTTAAAGTCGGAAGCCACCATAACAAGAAAAGTGGCTATTGAAGGTGTAAACACAGAAGGGATAAGATCTCTAATTGTAATAGAGCATTACATAAAAAAGTTTGATGATATGACCTCTTGGGGTGCGATTCTTCACAGTATGGAAGCTCCTGCGTTAAAATACAACGAAGCAAAAACTATATTCCTAAAAAGTGTGTATAATTTTCAGCCTTGTTTTCAGGAGATTTTTTACCATAATAAAACTGAGATCTGGGCGGTAACCAATAATCAAACTGCGCAATACTTTACCCCTAAGCAGGAAAAAGAAAGACGAGAAAGAATAAGGGCAGAAGAAGATCGAACCGGAAACTACGAATACGACACCTTTGAAAAATATATTGAAAGGCTTCAGAAAAGAGGAATCCATATTGATCAATTGGCAGTTGAGGCCTCCAGAGAAATTCATGCTTCGGTAGAAAAGGAAAACGAGCATAAAAAATATATAGACGATTATTTATACGACCCACAGGATTCAACAAATGTAAACGAGCACAAATATGTACCGTATAATTGAGGTGACATTTACACCGATTCTGAAATGCTGTACTTTGGCAAATTCATGAAATCTATTTTATTATTGTGATTCCTTTCGAAGAATTTTCATTCGTGCTTCCCGCCAATTCAGAAGCAATAAAAACTATTAAAAACTAATCTCAAAAACTTGATGACATTTTAAAATTTATGCGATGTATCGATAAATAAGGTACAATCAACGAGTTGTAGTGAGCTTTTTTCAAGCGAATTAAATTAATTACTATCTTTCCTCTACTACAAAAAGAGGGGAAATTTGCGAATAGATTCACAACTTCAGCTGGTTAATGCTATAAAGTCCAACGATCAGTTGGCTCTAAAAGAATTATATCAAAAAAATTATAAAAAAGTAGAAATCTATATAATACAGAACAGCGGATCCATGCCTCAAGCGAAAGACATATATCAAGAAGCTTTTTTAGCGATGTTTCAGAATGTAAAAGCGGGAAAATTTACGCCAACTAATGAAACTGCGTTGCAAGGCTATTTATATCAAATTTCGAAGAATAAATGGCGGGATTATTTACGTTCAGCCCAATTCAAGAAAACCGCAACATTTACAGATAATTTCCATCAATCGGATGAAGCCGATATTTTCGAAATTGAGGAATATGTAGAAAATGACAAGCGCCTGGACGCAACTATGAATGCCTTTGAAAGAATAGGTGATGAATGTAAAGAACTGCTAACTAAATTTTATTTCAAAAAAGAATCTTTGCGAGATATCGCAAACGCGTTAAATCTGGGTGAAGCTTCGGCGAGAAATAAGAAATACCGCTGTATTCAGAAATTAAGAGAAATTGCATTATCCCCAAATTAATATAAAGTGGACTCAAACAACAACATAACACAGGAACAGCTCGAAACGATTGAACGATATTTAAATGGTTCAATGAATACAATAGAGCTAAAAGAATTCGAAAATAAGATTGCGACTAACGCCGATTTGAAAATATTGGTGGAAGACGTAAAAATGATGCTACTCGGAATTGAAAGTTCGGCGCTAAAAGCTGAGCTTAACAATTTTCATGAGGAAATGAATCCAGTGAGAAATCTTTCTTCGGAAAAAACCGCCACCACTAAAAGTCTACGGTCCCGCTTCGTGCAACTATCGATTGCAGCATCGATCGTGTTGGCCTTCGGAATCTATTTATTTATGAATCAGGAGACTACTTCAGAACATTTATTCGCAAAACATTTCACTCCGGATCCGGGTTTGCCAACTACCATGAGTAGTACAGAGGAATTCGATTTTTACGATGCCATGGTCGATTATAAACGAGGAAACTACGCCAAAGCCATCGAAAAGTGGAAAGTCTTACAAATGAAAAAGAATAACAATGACACTTTAAATTTCTATTTAGGAGTTTCGTATCTCGCCGAAGGTAACGCCGAAACTGCCAGCAAGTATTTATCTGAAACCACTAAACAGGTAAACAGCATTTTTATAGAAGATGCTTATCATTTCGCGGCTCTGGCCGAAATAAAACAGGAAAATTTTGAAAAAGCCAAACAACTTTTATTAAAAAGTAAATCTGATAAAAGTAAAATCCTGTTGCAAGAATTAACAGATTAAAACTATGCGATTTTGCTTCAGCTTGGCGATAGCCGCTCTATTTTTTTCCGGCCTTCAAAGCTTTGCTCAAGACTCGCCACCAACGGGAACTGCACTTTTAGACAAGTTACTTTCCGAAGAAAAAACAAAAGAGGCAAAAAAAACACTCTACGATCATTTAAAGTATTTAAAAGAGAAAGATCTAATAGATTCGCTAGCACATTATGCATATTACGTTGGGAAGATCGAAATGCTTGAAACCAACAAGAAAAATGCTCAAACGAAAGCAGAATCGTATGTTTCAGACTACACACTTCTAACGTCAAAACCCGAAGCCCTACGTCAAATTCATATGAGTATGGCAGGTTTTTATGATCTACTCGGGATGCCTCATCTTGGTTATAAAAGCAATGAAGAAGCATTAAAATACTCACTTCAAATCACGAATGCATCCGGAAGTTCTATTGGAGCCATACAAAGTAATTTAGGTACCAGCGCTATGCGTCTCGGAAATATGAAACTGGCCATAGAACACTTCAGAAAAACGTTGAAATACTACAAGCAAGATCCCGAAACCGAACCTACCGATCTGTATTTTGGTTATAGTTCTATGGGAGCTGCTATGTACTATACCTCCAAAGTTGACAGCTCAATTTATTACTACGAGAAAGCCGTTAAGCAAGTATCCACCCTAGACTCTACACCGCTTAATTTATACTACCGTCCTGCCCTATTGCTTAATAATGTCGCCGGGTTGTACAGTATCGAAGGACAAACGACAAAATCTCTGGAAGCGATGTCGAGATCATTGGAGCTGTATAACGATTTCCTGAAATCTGATGCAGAAGATTATAAAAAGAAAAATGCATTAAAAGGAAAATTTCAAGCTATAGATAATATAGCAGGTATTTACCAGTCTTTGGGTGATTACTATAAAGCACACGAGTTATTATTGTTTTCTTATAATGAGAAACAAAAGGAATACGACGATGACAACCCCGAATTATTTAAATCGATGGTTTTATTAGGGCAGTCTGAGATCTTATTACTGAATTTTGAGGCTGCAGCGAGCTATCTCGATGAGGGAATTGCACGTATTAAAACGAATCCGGGAGCCTTTCTATATTGGGATGCCGACGCTCATTACAGTAGAGCAAAGGTTTATGATGCCTTGGGAAATAAGGCAATGGCAAGTACTTTTTATACTAAAAGTGAAGATCTCTACGATAAGGCTTTTGCCGAAAACTACGATAAATCGTATCTGGATTTTATTAAAACTGCTTCTTTGTTCTATGCCGAAAATAACGAAAAACAAAAAGCAGTTTCAATCTCTAAAAAAGGCTATGACTATGTAATTAAACATCAGGGCAATAATACACTAACTGCTTTCGCACAAACTTTGAACTTGGGTGAAGTATATTTTAAATTGAATAATTTTAGTGAAGCTCTACGCTATAGTGATAGGGCATTAGAAAGTCTTAGTACCGCCGTAAAAAATGGTGAATCTAAATTAGACTCCATTAGTATTGAATTTCAAAAACCGGCAGCATTACTGTTAAATGTTAAATCTCAATATAAATTAAACAACAACAGAGATACACTTTTTCTAATAAACTTATACAAACAACTCAATAACGCTGTCGATATTCTGGAAAAGAGAAAAACGAACATTTCGGATGCAAAAAGTGTCAATTTGTTAATTTCTGAAAACAATGAAGTCTATAATTTTGCGAAAAAGATTGCATTAGAATTGTATAAGAAAACTAACAACAAAGCATACCTGAATAAGACAATTGGTTACCACGAATCGAATATTTACAATAGGATAAGAACACGCTTAAACGGAAAGGAGGCGTTAAGATTTAACAAGGTCCCTGCCAGAATTTTAGCACGGGAAAATAGTCTAAAAAGGCAGCTCAACACGTCTTTAACTAATGCCGAAGGGGGTATAGAGGTTTTTCTGAAAGCCACCGAAGAATGGGATGAGTTTAAAGAAGATCTCAAAACTCAGTTTCCCGATTATTACCATATGCGATATGCTAAAATAACTGAATCTTTAGATGAAATAAGAAGTAAAATTCCCAAGGAAACAACACTTATTAAATACTTTTTTATTGAAGATGAATTAAACGCTCTTGTACTAACTAAAGAAAAATATTCGCATTTTCAACTGGATGCTCAGCAACTCAAAAGTAATATTGAAATTTTGCAGGTGGGAGCTCATGATCAAGATAATATCTTACAAGCACTGCATACCCTTTACTTGAAATTATGGGAGCCATTTGAATCTGAAATTACCACGAAAAATGTGCGGATTATTCCCGATCAGATACTCTACAACCTGAACTTTGAAGCCTTAACTCCAACAAAGGTCGACAGTTTTAAAGAGTTGGCTTCTTCAAGTCTTCTAAGCTTATATTATATTTCTTATGACTTTAGTCTGGAATTTAGTACCGAAGAGAATAATGTTTCAGATTTCACCGATAATTATATAGGGTTTGCTCCGGGTTTTTCAGAAAAAATGAAAAAAGATTATCAAACTCTCAATCAAGATTCAGAAAAAATAGACATAAACTATTTAACCCTGTTACCTCAACCGTTTAGTATCGATCTTATCATTTCTGCAAAAGAATTGATGGGAGGCAAAATGTTCTTAAATGAAGCTTCAACAGAGGACAAATTTAAAGAAAATGCACACGGACATAAGATTATACATATAGGTACACACGCCGAGTCAAATAATATAAGTCCGGAACTCTCCCGCTTAATTTTTGCCAAGAATGGTGTTGATTCTACAGACAATTACTTGTACAACTACGAGATCTACAACTGTGATCTTTCTGCAAATCTTGCCATTCTCACAGCCTGCGAAACTGGTAAACCATCATACCAACCTGGGGAGGGAATGATCTCATTAGCACATGCCTTTACTTATGCAGGCAGTGAAAGTATGCTTACAAGTCTTTGGAAAATCGACGAAAAATCCAGCACGCAAATAATTGAGAAATTTTACGAATTTCTGTCTGAAGGACTCCCTAAAAATGAAGCGCTACAAAAAGCGAAACTAAGTTATTTGGCATCGGCCGAAGGCAGGACCTTAGCACCTCAATATTGGGCAGGAATGGTGTTAATTGGCGATACCTCCCCTGTTGCTCTCAATACAGGATGGCATTGGGGAATTTGGCTTGTGATCGGGCTTGTATTATTAACCTTATTTATTACTTTGCTTAAACGGAAAGCCTAGATCTTTTCGCTTCCGTTGCCCGAATGATCATGGATAAACTCACCATTTTTACAATTCACAGATAGATCATTCTCAATAAACTTACGCACCATCACTTTCTCATTAGCAGGATACAAAACATGTACATTGGCTCCGGCATCCAGCGTAAAACATAGGTTGCTTTTATGCTTTTTTCTGAAAGCCCATATTTTGTTAATGATCTCAAGTGTTGCGGGCTTCATTAGAATAAAGTAAGGCATTGAAGTGAGCATCATGGCGTGAAGCGAAAGCGCTTCACTTTCAACAATATTTATAAACTCTGAAAGATTTCCCCTTTCCAATACACTTTTTAATTTTTCAAGGTTATTATTCGCTTGCTGAAAGCGTTGTTCGGCAAATGGATGCTCGTGCATTAAATTATGACCCACGGTGCTGCTAACTTGTTTTTCACCTTTATCGACCAGGAGAATAGTGTCGCAATAATTCTTGAAATTTTCGTGAACAGGATAAGGATATTTTATTCCGAAGAGATCTGAACTACCTTCAATATCTTTGTGCTCGCCCCAAACAATTAGATCTCCTTCTATACTCCTACATGCACTTCCTGAACCTAAACGTGCCAGAAACGAAGCCTTTTGTTTAAAAAATTCCTCGGTCATTTCGGTATCACACATAGATCGTTCCATATCGACCAAACAACAAGCTAAAGCACTCATTCCACTAGCTGATGAGGCAATTCCACTACTATGCGGAAAACTATTAGAAGTTTCTATTTTAAAGGAAAATTGCTTTAAGAATGGAAGATACACTTCTACTCTTTCAAAGAACTTGAGGATCTTAGGTTCAAACCCTAATTCTCGCTTTCCATCTAAAAATACTTCAAAATTGAAAGTGTTAGTATTTTCTCTTTGGTAAATGAGCTTGGTTGTAGTTAAACAATTAGAAAGGGTAAAACTGATGGAAGCGTTCTTTGGTAATTGCTCTCCGTGTTTCCCCCAATATTTTACCAAGGCAATATTACTTGGGGAGTTCCATGAAACTGTTCCACTTTCGGGTAAACTTGTGTACGGCTTCGGAATGAATTGTGCTTCCGTCATAGGTTTGAATTTCGAGGCAAAGATAAGGAAATCCGACAGGTGCAGGAAATTACCCGATTCATTATATTTGAATAAGTTAGTTCATATCATAAGCAGTTAATCATCATTCTTACGCCATTTAATGATCCATTGATCAATATTTCACAAAAGCCTGATGACATTTTCCTGATTATACGATGTAATTATAGATTCCCCGGAATTTCAACCGAATACTAACTATATAATTACATTATGAAACGAAAATCAACTCAATTAACTACACTTTTACTCTTTTTTCTGAGTATTACACTCGCTCAATCTAACTTCACACCCGTACAAGGTGGCGGTGTGGATATCCCTAAAAACACCGAACCATGCATTACCGAAGCGCAACGCATAGCGGTTCAATCAATGATCGCCGATAATATTGCTCAACTAAGAGCTCAGGGTAAATTGCAAAACATCAATACAGAAGGCGGACATCCCTTATTCGATTGGCCCGTTGCACAGGCCTCGGGACATAATTATAATAGAATTTGGTCTGTCTCAAATTACATCGATCATAATCCTGCGGTACCCAACCAGATCTCAGATTATAACTGTGGAACCCGTTCTTACGACACTACTTCGGGCTACAACCACCAAGGATTCGATATTATTTCCTGGCCTTTCTGGTGGAAACAAATGGACCTAGATCAAGCGGTGAATGTTGCTGCTGCCGACGGACAAATTGTTGGAAAAATGGATGGATCATTTGATAGGAATTGCACCTTCAATAATGACCCTTGGAACGCTGTTTTTGTACAACACAGCGACGGAAGTGTCGCTTGGTATCTTCATATGAAAAACGGCGGACTCACAACTAAAAATATTGGAGATTCGGTAACACAAGGTGAATTTTTAGGTGTGATTGGGAGCTCAGGCAGCTCAACCTTACCTCATTTACATTTTGAAGTTTACGATGCGAATAATAATCTAATTGATCCTAGCATTGGTGCATGTAACAATTGGAATAATGACACCTGGTGGAACGATCAAAAGCCATACTACGATCCGGGTATTAACGCTGTATTGACTCATACCGCATTTCCGGATTTTCAAACATGTCCAAATACCGAAATCACTAATGAAAGCAACCATTTTGCCCTTGGAGAGACTGTTTATTACGGGATTTACTTAAAAGATCAATTGGCCGGAGCAAATATCCACTTAAAGATAACCAGACCCGATAATACAGTTCAGTATGAATACGATTATGCTCCTGCAGACGCTCAACAAATAGCCTATTGGATGTGGAATTTTGTTGTGGATATGGAAGGCACATGGACATGGGAAGCTACCTACGAAGGTGATTCGGCATCGCATACTTTTAATGTAGGCGTTTTAGGTGTGGAAGACAACCTCCTTGTCAATACAACCATCTATCCAAATCCATTTAACGATAAAATATTTATAGAGTCCGAAGCCAAAATTTCCAGTATCACTTTCAGAGATGTAATGGGGAGAATCGTTTATTCTGAAAGCAATACAGGTGCATCGATTGAAGAAATAGATATGTCATTTGTTGCCAAAGGTATCTATTTTGCAACTCTTACTTCCGAAGGAAATGAAAGAAAAACCATTAAACTCCTTAAGGATTAGCCAATTCTAAAAGCTTCGCCATCGTACGATAATTTCTTGCGGTGGCGATTACTTTTAGCTTCTTTTCGAAGAAATTCACTCCTAATTTAGCCTTCCCCGCTCCTTTGGCATAAAAAATATAAACACAGTTATCAGTAATTAAGAATGGTTCCTCCTCGCTGGCAAAAGTGGCTGATGCTACTTTAGCTTCCTCATCCGGATCTTCGGCAAGCAATATAAAATAACTCTTCTCTCTTTTCTCTTCTGAAAAAGGACATTTTGATAGTATTTCAGCTAATTCGGAAGCCTTTTTTACCAAAACAGGTACTTTAAAGCCATATTTACTTTCTATTGCTTCAGAAATAGTATTGGCAAAATCCACGTCCGCGTTTGAAGAAAACACCACATTACCACTCTGAATATATGTTCGAACATCTCGAAACCCAAGGGATTCAAAAAGTTTTTTTAAATCGGACATTAAGATCTTTTTATGTCCGCCAACATTAATTCCACGTAACAAAGCAATGTAGGTTTTCATAAGTTACTTTTTGCATTTATCGCCTTAGCCACCAAAAATCCACCGGTCCAGGCATTTTGGAAATTAAATCCGCCGGTAATCGCATCAATATTCAATATTTCCCCTGCGAAATAAAGATTGTTATTTAGCTTACTCTCGAAGGTTTTAAAGTTCACCTCCTTCAACTCCACCCCACCGGCTGTAACAAACTCTTCCTTAAAAGTACTTTTTCCTTCAACTTCAAATACACCAGCGGTCAATTGATTGGCCAAAGATATAAATTCATGGTTCGAAGTATCTGCCCAGCGTTGGGTATCATTGATTCCCGCAGCTCTTACAAGATTCTGCCAAAGGCGTTTTGGCAGTTCAAACTGACTGTATTTAAAAACCGATTGTTTACTGTTTACTGCTTTTAATTCCTTTAGTTTATCGATTACTACTTCTTCGGAAAGATCTAAAAGCCAATTTATCTTTATTTTAAAATGATAATTGGTTGGAGCCAATAATCTGGCTCCCCATGCAGATAACTTCAGGATTGCCGGCCCGCTCATTCCCCAATGAGTTATGAGTAGGGGTCCGTCGCTTTCTAAAATTGTCCTACCATTATGGTCCATTACCTCAACCAAAGCATTGGTAGCAATACCCGGGAGTTCTGCAATACGTTCATCTTTAATATTAAATGTAAATAATGAAGGTACAGGAGCTTCTATGGTATGTCCTAAACTTTCAACTAGTTTCCAAATTTTTGGATTGCTTCCGGTTGCTAAAACTAATTTTTCTGCGAGAAACTCTGTTTCAGAAGTAGAAATAAGCCAAGCATCATCACTTTTTTGAACCGATTTTACTGCATGATTTTTAAGCACATCAATACCAAGCCTTTTCGTTTCAGAAATAAAACAATCTATGATCGTTTGCGATGAGTTAGTTGTTGGAAACATCCTTCCGTCTTCTTCGATCTTTAATGCTACGCCTCGTTTTTCGAACCACTCAATAGTGTCCCCGGTCATAAAACTATGAAAGGGCCCCAGCAACTCCTTCTCTCCTCTGGGATAATTTTGAGTGAGCTCTTTAGGGATGAATTGAGCATGGGTCACATTACACCTGCCCCCTCCCGAAATCTTAACTTTGGTAAGTACGTCCTTTCCACGTTCCAGAATAATAACCTTGAGGTTTGGGTTGTTTTCAGCAATATTGATGGCCGTAAAGAATCCGGCTGCACCGCCCCCAACAATTATTACATCTGCCTTTTTCAAGCTATAGTTTTTTCTTCTGCAAATTTTTCACAAAGTGCAATGGTTTCCTTAACATCGGCCAATTTAGTACGCGGATTTATCAAACACATTCGTAATACAACTTGTCCGTTTAGTACCGTAGTTACAAGTAATGCTTGCTTTGAATCTACGACTTTCTTTGAAATATATTGGTTTAACGCATCGAGTTTCTTTTCAGAGAGCTTGTTTCCTATTGGATTGTATCTAAAGTTGATAACTGCCAATGTAGCCGGCGAAATCACCTCCCAATTCGAACTTTTCCGAAGAAAACTTTCTGTCGATTCTGCCAATTTTATATTATAGGAAATTGCCTTTCTGAACTCTGAAAGTCCGAAAGTCTTAACAGACATATAGAACTTTAGAGCTCTGAAACGACGTGTTAATTCTATGCCGTGATCATAAAAATTAATTTCGGAAGTATTTCCCTCAATATCTCTTAAGTATTCCGGTTTTTCTGTAAATGTTCCCTTTAACCACTTGTGATTTCTAATTAAAAGACATCCTATCTCGTAAGGCTGATAAAACCATTTATGCGGATCTACGGTAAGCGAATCTGCCTTTTCAATTCCCTTCAAAAGTTGCTTTCCGTCTTCTGAAAGAATTGCAAAACCACCATAAGCCCCGTCAATATGAAACCAAATATCTTCTTTTTTGCAAATCTTGGCAAGTTCTGCAAGCGGATCAACAGTTCCGGTATTGGTAGTTCCGGCGGTTGCGATAAGGCAAAAAGGCTGTAATCCTTCCAAACGATCTTTTGCGATCGCATTCTTTAGTTTATTTAAGGAAAATTTGAACTCTCCATCGGTTGGAATTATTCTAATCTGTTCCTTTTTAAACCCAAGCACTCTAATCGCCTTAATATTTGATGAGTGTGCCTGGTCCGAAAGATAGATCACCGCCTTGCTGAAATCATCGCCACATTTCACTTTTCGTGCCGTTACTAAAGCGGTTAAATTTGCCATAGAACCGCCGCTGGTAAAGATACCACCTCCTTTTTTCTGTGGAAAACCAAACATTTTCAATAACCAGTTCATGGTTACTATTTCCATTTCGGCGGCGGCGGGAGAAGCAGCCCAACCCCCTGAAAATATATTAAAGCCCGATGCTAAACCATCGGCCATAGCACTAATAAAATTGCTGGGCCCCGGTACGAACGAATAAGATTTTGGATGCGAAACTATATTGCTCTTTGTCATTACTTCGTTAAGGACAAAATTCAGTATCTCTTTTGCTTCACTCGGTTTTTCAGGAGCGTCTTCGAGGAATAATTGTTCCATTTCTTCTCTTGATCCTGAAACTACCGGTAATTTTTCATTCTGTGTTGCAAAATGCTCTACAATAGAATTAACAACCTCATAACCATATTCTTTCATTTCTGAATGGCTTAATTCTAATGTTGCTTTATTATCGATCTTCACGTCTGTTTTTGTTTAGTTTTAGAAAGTGCAAAATTAAGGTTTTCACGCAGGAATAATGAGGTTTACCCAATAAAAATGCCTCAACATTTATGTTGAAGCATTTTCAGGATCAATTAAAATTTTCTATTCCAATTTCGAATGAGAAACCGGAACAATAAATTGTTATTCTACCAACATTTTTACCGTCACATTCTCCGAATTGTTAGAGAATATTACAAGATACATACCTGAAGAAAGATTGATTGGTAAGCTGTTTTCTCCTTGCATAACTTCTTCAGATAGCAACAAATCCCCCTGTAATCCGAAAACTTCAATTTTTTCGAATGAAAAGTTGTTATTAAAAGTAATTCTATCTGTTGCCGGATTTGGATAGAAACTAAAATCGGTCAATGAATTTTCAGCCACATCTAAGATTCCACATATAAAAGGATCGAAGACCACTTCACCCAAAGTACCGTCATCTACCATATGAAAGATCACATCTTCTACTTGTGCAGCCGTACTTTGTTGTCCTTCTATCCAGCAGTTATGTTTTGCAGTTATTGGTAGTGCCGTATTATTGTAAAGTGCAAAAACCTCTCCTCCATTTCCGTTTTCCGAAAAAATATTCTCTCCCGGATTATCCACGTCATCACCCAAATTTATACTTGCAGAACCAATTACGGTAATACCCCAAAGATTTCTTCTAAACTCATTACCGGAAGCTATAACCGGATTTCCAGCCGTTGAGGTATTTAAAGAAATCCCACTGCCGCCTAAAAACGGATCGCCCTGAGAATCATTATCCTCTATGATGTTATTTCTCACCAAAGCCGAGTCGCTGGGACCAATAATGGTCATTCCGTAACGGTTGTCGGTAATCACATTGTCGTCTATGATAACATTAATGCTTCCTCCCACTAAATTAGCGACTGCGATACCTCCTACCATGTCTAATGCACGGTCCCCAAGGATTGTATTATTGAGAATTTGCAATGGCTCAGCTGCCATTGTGGTACCCATATTAATTTGTGGTCTGTTAGAATTTGATTGGTTATTACCTTCTATGATATTGTTAGCAATTAATGCCGAAACCTGTGAGTTGGCCGCAGAACTAACCGCCGGAAGTTCGTTAAAGGAAATGGTATTGTTCGTGATCTCGGGCATCCCACGAGAAAGGGAGATCACCGCTCCGGTAGTAGCACCACCCGCCACATTGTTCGAAATATCCGAATTATCAATGATAAAATCTTCGGTGAGTACACGTAATCCGCCACCGTATTCAATCGTAGCATTTCGTATTTCAATCTCAGAAAATTCTTCAAATCTAAAACCTTCGTAAGGTGCAGTTTGGTTTATAGCCGTAATGGTGACAGCGTTAGAATTTACTGTGAATGTTCCGAAGACAGTTACTAGTAAATCTTCATCGATAGATAGTGTTAGATCCGAGTCTATAATAACTGTATCGTTTGCCGCAATTTCCAGATTTTCTAAAAGTGAATAATTAGTTCCGGAAACAGTGATCGTCGAAGGACTATTTGATGCAATATCATCCAATGTCCAGGTTACACCCGTATTTGGCGTAGTATAAGTTTGAGCAATCGCAATTGCCGATGATATGAGAAAGATGTGTATAAAAAGTAATGTATTTTTCATTTTAATATGTTTTTTAGAACTCCAAAAATACCACTCGCATTCTTAAAAAATAAGTAACAAACGTTAAAACCGTCTCAACTTTTTTCAAAAAATAGTAGCTTTATAGGATGATAGCTTTATACATTCTATGTATCGTATTCATTATCACCCCCTTCTTTCCCGCGATCGGAAACCAGCATTGGTTTTTTAGAACTGCAGATTTTGTTAGATTGCAATCCATAGCGATAGAAATAGTGTGTATCGTACTTTTAGTTCTGTTAACTCCCTCATTCTCCACATGGGATTGGATCTTACTATTTTCACTTATAGGTGCTACTACCTATCAAATTTTCAAGGTCTTTCCCTATAGCTCTCTATATCCCAGAAAAAAGCCCGATTCGCCACAAGATGGAATGTTTTCATTACTTGCTGCGAATGTGCTTCAAACTAATAATAGCTTCGGAAAATTTATCGCAGAAATTGATAAGTTTGACCCCGATGTGGTGCTTACCATGGAATCAAATTCAGATTGGGAGGAAGGCCTTTCTGAAATAGAAAAAACATACCCTTACACGGTTAAAGTCCCCTTAGATAACTTCTACGGAATGCACCTGTATTCTAAAATAAAACTTGAAAACACTAAAATTAACTACCACATTGAAGAAGATGTTCCTTCAATACTATGTGAGGTACCAATAAACGATAAAACAACAATTTTCTTAGCATGTCTGCATCCGGCTCCACCAAGTCCTACCGAAAATGAAACCTCAAAGGAACGCGATGCAGAGCTAATGACGGTTGGTAAAAAAATAAGAGATATCGATAAACCGGTAGTTGTTTGCGGCGATATGAACGATGTTGTATGGTCACGTCCCACCCGACTCTTCAAAAAAATGGCAAATATGATAGATCCGAGAATTGGGCGCGGATTTTTCCCCACCTATCATGCAGGGTATCGCTTTATGAGATTCCCATTAGATCATCTTTTTCACACTAAAGATCTTTTTATAGGCAAAATGATACGCACTGAAAACTTCGATAGCGATCACTTTGGAATGTATTATGAAGTCTTTCATAAAAAAAAAAGTCCAAACTCCACCTAACCCCAAATTAAATGGCGATGATAAGAAAGAAATTGAGGATCTTATTCAAAAAGCCAAATAACTCCCGCAATACTTTATGTTACTAAATAAAAAGCCTCTCGATATGAGAAGCTTTCTGCTGGTGCGGGCCCTTCGAGCTGCTCAGGACAAGCTCGGAGACTTCCCTCGACTGCGCTCGGGACAGGCTTCTCGTCTCCCCAAGTAAATTTTAAAATGGAACATAAAAAAAAGCCTCTCGATATGAGAAGCTTTCTGCTGGTGCGGGCGGGGAGACTCGAACTCCCACGCCGTGAAGCACTAGATCCTAAGTCTAGCGTATATTGCACCAAAGAAACACAAAAATACTCATTTTCAATTAGTTAGTCGTTTTTTCATTTTCTTTAAAGTCATTTAATATCAGTTGATTTCAGCATTTGTT
>CAXBES010000009.1:0-151822 GCA_963974915.1 uncultured Ulvibacter sp.
GTAAATGCAAAAAATATATCAGCTTCAGCTGATTTGGATTTTCCATTTGCAGTAGAGAATTGGTTATCGAACTGAATGCACGATCTATATAAAATCAATTTTACTTCCGAAGAATTAAAAAAAATACCCTACCGTTTATTGAAGTAGGGTATTTGTAAGGATGCATGTTGGATCTTAAGCTTCTGAATCCATTTTTCTCTCATCTGAATTCACGATATCTAATTGATTGTCGAATTGTAGCGTTCTAATAGGGAATGGGATATTGATATCCTCCTTATCGAAAGCCTTTTTAATCGCAATAATTGCTTTGCTTTGCGCTCTTAATTTTTCAATACCTTTTTCGGCATCAACCCAGAAGCGGCATATAAAGTTTATTGAACTGCCTCCAAATTCGGTATAGAAAAACTCTACGTTTTCACTATCTTTTACTTGTTTAAAATTAGCGGCAATAGTTTCTTTGGTGAGCTTCTCAACTTTTTCCAGATCCATGCCATAGCCAACCCCACATTCCACAATGATTCTCATACGTTTCGTTAGTGTATAATTTTTCATTGGGTTATCAATAATTGTTTTATTCGGGATGATAACTATATTGTTATCGGCCTCTTTGAGCATAAAATTATTAAGATTGATATCGATAATTTCGCCTGTAAAACCGGTAGTTTCAATCCAATCGCCAATTCTGATCTTTTTTCTGAAAGAAAGTACAATACCGGAGAAAGTGTTTGCTAATGTACCTTGCATTGCTAAACCGATAACCAAACCTGAAATCCCCGCACCGGCTAAAATAGCACTAAGGGCTTTTCCTAAATTGAGGACGCCAAGTGCCAGGAATAATCCTCCTAAGACTATGACAATAGAAACGGTTCTTCCTATCAGTTTTGTAATTGATTTTTGTTCGACGTACTTCCCTGCTATTTTTTTAGCATATTTACTTATTACGCGACCCAGAAAGTATGATATTATCATTACTAGTATGGCAATACCTATATTTGGTAAGTTTTTAATCAGAGTGGTTAGCCATCCTAATACTTTATCTGAAATTTCGGAAAAGGAAGTAGTAATTTTTTCGTCCATGTATCTTATTTTTTGAAGTGAAAGTGACACGTTGCTGATGCAACGTGATCATAATATACACTGGACAATTTTATTATGGTTTCATTTAACAGGCTTTAACCTTAAGCTCTTAGAATTAACATAATGGTTGGTTAAAAAATTCATTATAATGTTAAATAAATTTTGGATTTCATCAAAAACTTAGATCCTTTTATATGAACTCTAGAATTCGTTCCAATGCCATGCCGCGGGACGCTTTGATAAGGATAAAGGAATTGACTGGTGGGTTTGAATCTAAAGTGTTTATTAAATCATCGAAATTCTGAAATTGATAAACATGGTCAGCTTTAGTTTCAGTTTTAAAAAAGTTACTGCCTATTAAATAAGTTCTGCCAATATCATGTTCGGATAAAAAAGTGGTGATTTTTTGATGTTCTAGGTCAGCTTCCGGACCTAATTCGAACATATCACCAAGAAACAGAATTTTATTGTTGCCCTTGGCTTGTTTGAAATTTTCAATTGCTGCCAACATGCTGGTTGGGTTTGCGTTGTACGCATCCAAAATAACCTTGTTGGTGTTTTTTATTACGATTTGGGAGCGATTATTTGATGGTGTATAATTCTCAATTGCAAGTTTTATTTTTTCTGAAGAAATATTGAAGTAATCGCCAATTGCAATAGCTGCTGCGATATTGTGAAAATTATATAGACCAACCAGATTGCTTTGAATATTTAAGCCTTTAAAATTCACTAAAAGGGTATCGGAAGCGTCTTTTAATTGAATATATGAGTCCTGTTCTTCATTACCAAATGTAACTGCGTTTAAGGCTTTAGCAAATTCTACTTGCTTCGGATCGTGTGCATTTATAAAGGCTATCTTGTCGTTATCTGCTAAATACTTGTAGAGTTCGGTTTTACCTTTTATGACCCCATCTAAACTTCCGAAGCCTTCCAGATGGGCTTTTCCGAAGTTCGTAATATATCCAAAATCGGGTTTAGCGATCTTACTAAGTGATTCAATTTCTTTTAAATGATTGGCGCCCATTTCTACAATTCCGAATTCGGTCGATTTATCCATGGAAAGTAGTGTTAGAGGCACTCCAATATGGTTATTGAGGTTACCCTTTGTAGCTACGGTTTTAAATTTCTGAGCCAAAACTACATTAATCAATTCTTTTGTGGTGGTTTTTCCGTTGCTTCCGGTGAGCGCGATGACGGGTAGTCCTAAATAGGTGCGATGATATGATGAGAGTTTTTGTAGTAAGTGCAGAGAGTTTCTGCATAAAATGGTTTCTCCCGTATTTTTATGATAGCCAATTTCATCGATAACAACCTTATAGGCTCCTTTATCTAAAGCGTCTTGAGCAAATTTATTTCCGTTAAAGTTTTCACCTTTTAATGAAAAGAAAAGACAGTTTTTGGTAATAATCCTGGTATCTGTACAAATACCGGTACTCTCTAAGAAAAGTTGGTGGAGTGTTTCGATTTTCATAGAAATAAATATAATAAAAAACCCTCCGTATAGGAGGGTTTTTTACATTTCAGAAATAATTAATTTCTTGGTCGTTTTCCTTTTTGAGATTTAGAACCAACACGAGACATCGCGCATCTAAATCCGATATAGTCTGTTGCCATATCCTGAGGGAAATATCTTCTTTGAGCAGGGTCTAACCAATAGTCCCGGTCTCTCCATGATCCACCTTTGTACACTCGAACTTCATTGTCAATTAATGTTGTTCTATTGGATGATTTGTCGAATTGGCGCTCTAATGTACCTGTACTATCTGCAAAAACTTTGTGTTTTGGAGAGTTATACATACGCTTAGTTTCGTCTAATTCATCTTCTTCTTCTCCAAACGATTGATAATAACGAGTAGATCTCTTATCACCGTCACGATAATCACGGTTGTCGCTCTCTGAGAATTGAGTTCTTAAGTAAGTTTCATTTTCGTCAACCGGTACTTGTAAAATCTCTCCCGGTAAATTTCTTGCGATAATTTTACCATTACTTAGGGTATCGTAAACAATTGAGTCTGCAGTGACAACTTTTACTTTACCTTCTTCGTCGATCGCATTTTTTGTATATACATTACCTCTGTAATAGTTGAAGTCGTTAAATTCATCATCTACAATTGGTCTGTATACATCTGCAACCCACTCTGCAACATTTCCGGCCATATCATATAAACCGTAATCATTTGGCTCATACGATTTTACTTGTGCTGTGATATCGGCTCCATCGTCACTCCAACCTGCAATACCACCATAATCACCATCACCTTGTTTAAAGTTAGCTAACTGATCACCTCTGCTTTTTCTTTTACCTGAACGTGTATATTGACCGTCCCATGGATATTTTTTTCTACCTCGGTAAACATTGTAGTTTCTAAGTCCAACAAGTCCAAGAGCCGCGTATTCCCACTCAGCTTCGGTTGGTAATCGATATGCCGGCATTAGTAAACCGTCTTTTCTTTGTACGTACAGATTGGTACTATCTTTACTTCTCTTTGCTAGAGATTCAGATCGTTTTCCACCTCTGGTTATACTATCATTTCCTCCATACGCCTGCGTTGGAGCATTTAAATAAGTTTCTGTGCTAAAAGTTTCTCCCGGTTCTACATCGTATCTGGCATTACGCGAAGTAATTCCTTCTTCTTCAAGAATAAGCTCGTTAACTCTATCTGTTCTCCAGTTACTGAATTCAACTGCTTGGATCCAACTCACTCCTACAACCGGATATTCTGCATAAGCCGGATGGCGAAGGTAGTTATTGGTCATTACCTCATTATATCCTAATCGATTTCTCCACACTAATGTATCAAGAAGAGCACCTTCATAGATTCTTCTGTAATTTTCGTCGCTTGGAGGGAAAACTCGTTTTAGCCAGTCTAAATATTCCAAGTACATTAGATTGGTTACTTCGGTTTCGTCCATATAGAACGATTGTACGTGTTGTTGGTTAGGGGTGTTATTCCAGTCGTGCATAGGGTCATCCTGTACACGTCCCATAGTGAAGGTTCCACCTTCGATAAAAACCAGCCCTGGACCGGTTTCTTGCTCTTTTGCTTTTGGGTTGTATTGGAAGCCTCCTTCTTTAGAATTCATCTTCCAACCTGTAGCTCTGGAACTGTCTTTGTAGTCTCGGGACTTGTTACAACTTACTAGAAATGAAGTTGCAACTAGTGCAATACATAGCTGTAATAATAGGGGTTTTCTTAAGTTCATACTTTTCAATTATGAAAAAATTGGGTTCGCAATATAGTAATTAACGATAAAACGGCAATATTATTTTAAAATTATTGAATTGTCAGGTTTTTGAAATAAAATCAACTAACCCATATGCAAACGTTTTACATTTTGAATTATTATGTGAGCTGCAAAGATTCAGAAAAACTTTATAATTCAACCATACTAAGCTTATATTTGCAGCGTTATTGATATTGATGAAAAAATCCATACTCTTTTTAACCTTACTCTTAGTCCCTTTACTTGGAATTTCACAAACAAAAAACATTGTTGTAAATTGGGGTAATCCCAGCGCTTCTGCCGTAAACTCAAATAAGGCAGCCGTTTCTTCAGGGGTAGGCAAGTCAAATGATGATATGTCAATTTCCAGGGTTAATTTGGAAAGCCTTTCATACAGTGCACAATGGGTAGATAGTGGATTTTCCGACGGACAATCTGCCATTATTTCAAATATCAAATTCGGTACTTTGTCTTCCGAAGAACTAAAGAAAATCAAAAAGGAATTGGTTCCGGAAAAATTTAGTGCTACGCTCTTAAGCGGGAAGGCACGGGATATAATATATACATCTATCACAATTTCACCGGTTGTTAAAACAAATGGTGTCTTTCAGAAAGTATTGTCGTTTACTCTAAATTATAAGAAGAAAAGTATAGGACGACAAGTAGAAAATAGAATGCCGGTTTCTAATTCGGTATTGGCTTCCGGTGATTGGTACAAATTTAAAGTTGAAAAAACCGGTGTTCACCGAATTACCAAAGATTTTTTAAATAGTATAGGCTTTAATACCGATGGAGTCGATGCCAGAAACATTAAAATCTACGGGCATGGAGGAAAGCCTTTACCTCTCTTAAACAGGCTGAATACAGAATTTGATCTTCCCGAAAATGCGATCCAGGTCATTGGAGAAGAAGACGGCACATTTGAAGGGGGTGACTCCATTTTGTTTTATGCTATTGGTACAACAGGTTATGATAAAGAAAATGATACCAACCTTAATCCGTATAGCGATGAAGCGTTTTATTATATAACTTCTACCGGGGGTCCTGGGCTACGTGTTCAGGAGATGAGTGAACCAACCGGAACCTCCACCCTGGATATAACTCAATTTCACGATTACCAGTTTCATGAAGAGGATGAGTACAGTCCGGCCAAAGTTGGTAGAAGGTGGTATGGAAACAGATTCGATATTGAGAATGAGCAATCTTACGATTTTAATTTTCCGAATTTAGTTCCCGGATCAAACATGAATGTTGTTATTAAGGTTGCTTCATCCTCTGAGACCACGACCTCTATGGCGATGTCTGTAAATGGTACGGCACTGAATCCTATCACATTTGGTACAATTAATAGTTCGTTCTACGTGGATGCCGATGAATTTGTTGGTGAAATACCTGCTGCGGGAAATGATGTGAATGTAAGCTTATCCTATAACAATGGAGGCAATCCATCAAGTATAGGTTATCTGGATTATATTGGAATTGAAGCCCTGAGGGAGTTATCGGGTACCGACACTCAACTTGCCTTTCGATATAAGGATGCCCAGATGTTGTCGGGAATTGGAACTTATCGTGTTTCTAATGCATCTCAATTCACTCAGGTGTGGGATGTTACAAACACTGGGTTTATTACTACTAAGCTAAATGTAGCGGGCGAATCAACTATAGATTTTAAAGCAAACATGGGTGAGCTTCGCGAATATGTTGCGATAAATCCAAACGATTATTATACTCCTGTTCAAGCCTCTCAATCTTTTGTTTTAAATCAAAATATAAAAGGCACCATCCTAAAGGATGAATCGGGGAACTTCCAGGATATCGATTATATCATTGTGACCCCTCCTTTTTTAATTCTGCCTGCACTCCGCCTGGCTAATCATCATAAGAATTTGAGTGGCTTAAAAGTTAAAGTGGTTACAACAGATAAGATCTATCAAGAATTTAGTTCTGGAAAGCAGGATATAGGAGCTATTCGTAATATGGTGAGATATGTTTATGAAAATGCATCCTCTCCCGAAAATAGATTGAAATATCTATGCCTGTTTGGTGATACATCGGTTGATTATAAAAACAGACTCTCAGGGAATAATAATATGGTCCCGTCCTTTCATACATTGCTTAGTACGAACACTATAAGTTCTTTTGTGTCCGATGATTACTTCGGAAACTTGGATCCGGATGAAGGAACCATTGGTGGAAAGACACTCGATGAATTTGGGAATTTTATAAATGGTGATAGCGACTTACTTGATGTAGCGGTTGGTAGGATGATCGTAGATGAAGTTGGTTTAGCTAACGATATGGTGGATAAGGTGATAAACTACGCTGATGAAGCCTCTTATGGCAATTGGAGGAACAATTTTTTATTGATATCTGATGATCTTGACGATGAACAGAGAGTTCAATTTGATTTGGACAGACTGGGCGATGAAATTTCATTACAACGTCCCGAAGTAAATGTTAAAAAGATTCATAGCGATGCCTTTCAGCAGGAAACATCTGCAGGTGGAAATCGATATCCGCAGGTAAATGAGTTGATTGAAAACGATATCGAAGTAGGAGCACTCATAGTGAATTACTTTGGACATGGAGGGGAAGATGGATTAGCTGCCGAATTTATTTACACCAAAGAAATTGCCACCGGGCTTCAGAATAAATCACGTATGCCGTTAATAGTAACGGTTACATGTGAGTTTGCTAAATTTGACCTGCCAACAAAAATTACCGTAGGAGAACTTACCTATTGGAACCCTACCGGAGGGGCAATAGCTCTTATTACAACTACCCGATCGATTTTTGTGAGTTTGGGGGTAGATTACAACGATGTATTAGCGCCACTTCTTTTCGGTTTTGGTCAGAATGTACCGGTGCCTCCAGCCGAAGCCCTTCGGTTAACAAAAAACACCTTAGGTACCGGCGCACCTTTAAGACGGGTTGTATTTTATATAGGAGATCCGGCAATGCGACTTGCATTTCCGAAGAAAGAAATTCGCTTAACTACCTTGAATGGAGTTCCAATAGCTCAGGCTACAGATACATTAAAAGCGTTAAGCAGAGTTAGAATGGGGGGAGAAGTAGTAAATGAATTTGGTAATCTATTGACAGGGTATAATGGAGTACTTGAGGCAAAAATATTCGATAAACAGGTTCAAAGACAAACACTTGGTAATGACGGCATAATAAGAAATGGGGAGCTTGATATCATGGATTTTACCGTCCTGGGTGAAACTTTGTTCAATGGGCAGGCATCGGTTGTTAATGGTCAATTCGAATTCGAATTTGTCGTCCCAAGGGATATTCAAATTCCTGTAGGTACCGGGCGAGTTAGCTTGTATAGTAATAAAGATAATGATCTTGAAGATCAAGCGGGTTATAATACTGATATTGAGGTTGGAGGTTTAAATGAAGATGCACCGGAAGATAATCAAGGACCGCTAATTCGGTTGTTTATGAATGATGAGAGCTTTGTTTCGGGAGGCATCACCAATGATTCTCCAATTCTAATTGCGAAATTGGAAGACGCAAATGGTATAAATACTGCCAGTGGTATTGGGCATGACATTGTAGCAATTTTAGATGGTGATGAGTCTAATCCTTTCGTGATTAATGAGTATTATCAGGCAGAAGTCGATGATTTTACCCGAGGAACCGCAACGTATCCGTTTAGAGACCTGGAGGAAGGGCTTCATACGTTAACCCTTAAAGCATGGGATGTTTATAATAATTCGTCGACCGCAGAAATTCAATTTATTGTTGCCGGGAATGATGCTTTGGAAATAACAAGAGTCCTAAATTACCCAAATCCTTTCGTAGATTACACCGAATTTTGGTTTAATCACAACCGTCCTTTCGAGCCCCTTGAAGTACAGGTTCAGGTTTTTACGGTGACAGGAAAAGTTGTTTGGACTAAAAACCAAATAGTGTCAACAGATGGATTTTTATCTCGTGATATAGCCTGGGATGGGAGAGATGATTTTGGAGATAGAATAGGAAAAGGTGTCTACGTTTATAAGATTACGGTTAAATCTACGTTAACCAATAAGCGCGTTGAAAAATTTGAAAAACTCGTTATCCTTTAAAAATTAAAATTATATTTGTCGAAAATTAAACCTCATGAAGAATTTTTTTATACTTATACTCATTACTTTCATCTCTTTTAATGCCTTTGCACAAGAACCGGATCCGAATACTGAAACGGGTACGCTTCAGGGTGTTATTACCACCGGAGTTCCTTTTATGTTAATTGCTGGTGATGCTCGTGCAGCGGGTATGGGTGATATTGGAGTTGTAACTTCAGCCGATGCTTTTTCTCAACAATGGAATCCGGCGAAATATGCTTTCGCAATATCTAAGCAAGGTGTTGGTGTAACTTATACTCCTTATTTGAGTAAGTTAGTAAATGATATATTTTTAGGAAATATTACTTATTACAACAGAATAAACGAAAGAAGTGCCGTTGGTGCAAGTTTTAGATACTTTAGTGCAGGTGAAATTGAGTTGAGAGAAACTGCAGAACAACAACCCTTGATAGTAAATCCGAACGAATTTCTTTTCGATCTTTCTTACTCACTTCGATTAAGTGAGCGTTTTTCGATGGCAATTGCCGGAAGATTCATCAATTCAAATTTAAAAATTCCGGGAACGAACGGAGATGACGCAGGATCTGCAAGTTCTTTCGCAGTGGATGTGGCTGGTTACTACCAAAGTGAGGAAATTGCATATAATGATTTTGACGGTCGTTGGAGACTTGGTTTTAACATCTCTAATATTGGTCCAAAAATTAAGTATGATGATGCAGGTTCAGAAAATAGCCTTCCAACCAACCTTGCTCTAGGGGGTGGATTCGATTTTATTCTGGATGAGTATAATAAAGTTGGTGTTTCGCTTGAAGTAGATAAATTATTAGTGCCAACACCTAGCGATTCTAACGGTGATGGGGTGATTAACAGACAGGATGACTATTACAATGAGAGTTTCTCTAGTGGGATATTCTCGTCTTTTGGAGATAATCCGGATGGTTTTAGTGGAGAGTTAAAAGAATTTGTATGGGCATTAGGAGCAGAGTATTGGTACCAAGACTCTTTCGCGTTCCGTGCAGGTTACTTCAATGAATCTGAAGAAAGTGGTTCAAGAAAATTCCTTTCATTGGGAGCCGGATTTAAGTATACCGCAATAAAATTTGATGTTTCTTATTTGTTTTCAACTTCGAAAGTTGTTAGTCCGTTAGAAGGAAGTCTTCGATTTGGACTTACATTCGCATTTGGAGACGAGTACGACGAATACTAGAAATTTGAAAAAAATAAAGATTGAAACACATTTAGAAGTTTTTGAGTCTGTTTCGGAACTTCCCTCAATCGTAAAAGACTTAATGGATAAGGCGCATGAAGCACGTGAAAATGCTTATGCGCCTTATTCACGTTTTAAAGTTGGAGCTGCTTTAAGGTTGGAATCCGGTGAAATAGTGTTGGGAAACAATCAAGAGAACGCAGCATTTCCATCAGGATTATGCGCTGAACGAGTAGCGGTGTTTCACGCAGGAGCCACCTACCCAAATAGCACGATCACCACTTTAGCGATCTCTGCAAGATCTTTAAAAAACGAAATAACCACTCCTATACCACCATGTGGAGCCTGCCGACAGGCTTTAGTAGAATATGAAGTAAACCAAAAGTCTCCAATTGCAGTCTATTTTATGGGCGAGTCAGGAAAGGTGGTAAAGTCCGGTTCTGTTAAGGATTTGCTTCCTCTTATTTTTGATAGCTCCTACCTATAACGATTTCGTAACTTTTTTAATCCTTTCGGGTTTTGTAGATGCATAGAATATACTATTTTTGTTATTCGTGCAATACATTTGATTCTAACTTAAATTGAACCAAATATTAAAAGAATCTGCGCTAAGGGCGTAGCATATAATGAAAAAAATTACGAAGAAAACATATCTGGACTGGTACGAAAACATGCTCTTTTGGCGTAAATTCGAAGATAAACTTGCTCAGGTTTATATAAACCAAAAAGTAAGAGGGTTTTTGCACTTGTATAACGGACAAGAAGCCGTACTCGCAGGAGCTTTGCATGCTATGGACCTCACAAAAGATAAAATGATCACTGCGTATCGTAATCACGTACAACCTATTGGTATGGGTGTAGATCCAAAAAGAGTAATGGCCGAGTTGTACGGTAAGGCAACGGGAACCTCACAAGGATTGGGAGGTTCAATGCACATCTTTTCAAAAGAACATCGTTTTTATGGCGGACACGGTATTGTTGGAGGTCAGATTCCATTAGGTGCCGGACTTGCTTTTGCCGATAAATATCACGATCGAGATGCAGTTACCTTAACTTATATGGGAGATGGAGCAACACGCCAGGGGTCGCTACACGAGACTTTTAATTTGGCGATGCTGTGGAAACTTCCAGTGGTTTTTTGCGTTGAGAACAACGGTTACGCCATGGGAACATCGGTAGCTCGAACTGCAAATCATACAGATATTTGGAAGTTAGGTTTAGGATATGAAATGCCCTGTAAACCTGTTGATGGGATGAAACCCGAAGTGGTTGCAAAAGAAATGGATGAAGCTATTTCGAGGGCTAGAAGAGGGGATGGACCAACTTTCTTAGAAATTAGAACCTATCGCTATCGTGGGCACTCAATGAGTGATGCACAGCATTACAGAACGAAAGAAGAAGTTGCTAAAAAACAAGAAGAGGATCCTATTTCATACGTGCTTCATAAGATATATGAAAAGAAATGGGCGACCGAAGCCGAAATAAAGAAGATCGATAAACGCGTTAAAGAAATGGTGAGCGAATGTGAAAAATTTGCAGAAGAATCTCCATATCCTGAGAAAAATGTAATGTATGACGCTGTTTATGAACAAAAAGATTATCCATTTTTACCACATAAATTATAAGCTATTATGGCAGAAGTAATCAACATGCCGCGTTTAAGCGACACTATGGAAGAAGGAACCGTGGCAAAATGGCTTAAAAAGGTAGGCGATAAAATTGAAGAAGGAGATATCCTTGCAGAAATCGAAACCGATAAGGCTACTATGGAGTTCGAATCTTTTCACGAAGGAGTCTTGCTACATATAGGTGTTGAGGAAGGTGATACAGCTCCGGTTGATGTGCTTTTGGCAATTATTGGTGAAAAAGGAGAAGATATTTCCGATTTGATAAATGGAAGTTCTGTTTCTTCGAAAAAGTCTTCTTCGGAAAGTAAAGAAGCTCCAAAAGCTGATGAAGCGGAGGAGAAATCTGATGACCAAAACGATTCTGAAACTTCTGAAACATCATCCGGTGATTCTGAAGCCTCATCGCTTCCTGAAGGTGTTGAAGTAATTACGATGCCACGTTTAAGTGATACTATGGAAGAAGGAACCGTGGCAAGCTGGTTAAAAAAGGAAGGTGATAAAGTTGAAGAGGGGGATATTCTGGCGGAGATCGAAACAGATAAAGCCACTATGGAGTTTGAATCATTCTACTCCGGAACACTACTTAAAATAGGTATTGCCGAAGGTGAGACGGCTAAAGTAGATGCACTACTTGCTATTATTGGTCCTAAGGGAACCGATGTTTCAGGTGTTTCAGATGCCTCAGCAAAATCGGAACCTAAAAAAGAGAAGGAAAAACCTTCCGAAGCTAAAAAAGAAGCTACATCTAATTCCGAAGAAAAGAAAGAAAACAAATCGGCGAGTGAACTAGTAGAAAAAAACACTCAGCAAAAAACTACAAATGACGGTGGTCGAATATTCGCTTCCCCTCTGGCCAAGAAAATGGCAGAGGATAAAGGAATTAGTTTGAACTTGATCAAAGGAAGCGGGGAAAATGGAAGAATAGTAAAGAGTGATATAGAAAATTATCAGCCCGGTCAAGCGGGAGGTCTGGCATATACTCCGGTGGGTGAAGAAAGTTTTGAGGAGATCAAGAATTCTCAAATGCGAAAGACAATTGCTAAGCGACTGGGAGAATCGAAATTTACTGCGCCACATTACTATCTTACCATAGAGTTGGATATGGACAATGCTATTGCTTCCAGAACAGCTATAAACAGTGATCCGAACGTAAAAATATCCTTCAACGATATGATCGTAAAGGCATGTGCAATGGCGTTGCGAAAACATCCTCAGGTTAATAGTCAGTGGACGGGCGATGTAACGCGAATTGCAAAGCATATTCACGTGGGAGTTGCAGTAGCGGTAGATGAAGGGTTGTTGGTTCCTGTTTTAAAATTCGCTGATCAAATGACATTCTCGCAAATTGGGAGTCAGGTTAAAGCGTTAGCAGAAAAAGCTCGTACCAAAAAGATTACACCTCAGGAAATGGAAGGGAGTACTTTTACAGTTTCTAATTTAGGGATGTTTGGTATCAAGGAGTTTACCTCTATCATCAATTCTCCGAACTCCGCAATTTTATCGGTTGGAGCTATCATTCAGAAGCCGGTTGTAAAGAATGGAGCCATTGCCGTTGGGAATACGATGACAGTTACTTTAGCGTGTGATCATCGAACTGTGGATGGCGCAACGGGAGCAAAATTTTTACAGACGCTCAGAAATTATATTGAAAATCCGGTGACAATGTTTGTGTAACATTACATCAGGAATTTAAATTATAAATGATCCCGCTATTTTCAGATTCATGGAAATAGCGGGATTTATGTATCTTTAAAAATATGAAAAATATTATCGTTACCGGGACTAGTCGTGGTATAGGGTTCCAATTGATTAAACTGTTATCTGAAGCGGGCCATAACGTTTTGGCATTGTCGCGAAACTCAAAGCCTGTCGAGGAGCTTGAATTAGAAAGGTGTACTTCATTTCCTTTCGATATAACAAATGCTTCAGATATCTCCATGGTTTCAGAATTTGTAAAAAAGGAGTGGCAGAAGGTAGATGTACTTATTCATAACTCGGGTCTTTTAGTAAATGCCCCATTTTCAGAAATAGATATACAAACCTTTAAAAAAGTATACGATGTAAATGTGTTTGGGGTTGCCGCTCTTACTCAGGCAATGATACCTTTTATGGGAAAGGAAAGCCATGTTCTCACTATAAGCAGTATGGGCGGAGTACAAGGTAGTGTAAAATTTCCCGGATTGAGCGCCTATAGCAGTAGTAAAGGGGCTGTTCTTACGCTTACCGAACTGCTCGCCGAGGAGTATAAAGAAAGTGGACCGTCGTTTAATGCTTTAGCGCTTGGCGCTGTGCAAACAGAGATGCTCAATGAAGCATTTCCCGGTTATGAGGCACCATTAACTGCTTTAGAAATGGCAAATTATATAATGGATTTCTCTCTAAACGGGAATAAGTTTTACAACGGTAAAATATTGCAAGTTTCAAGTTCAACTCCGTAAAATATGAACGAAGTACTTGGTAGATATATTCCTGATATTGCAGTAAAGCCGGTTTTCGAGTTAATAAAACTTAATAATATTCACCTGAAGATCGTAAATGAGCGGGTAACCCGGCATGGCGATTATAGGAAAATGCCCGATGGGCAGCATCAAATCACTGTGAATGCTAATCTCAATAATTATAGATTTTTAATTACACTAATTCACGAAATTGCTCATTTAGTAGCGTTTCAAAAGTACGGCAGGAAAATTAAACCGCACGGTAAGGAGTGGAAATTTACATTTCAACAATTAATGCTTCCTTTTTTAAGACCGGAGGTTTTTCCGAATAACTTATTGCCTTTGCTGGCGTTACATTTTAAGAATCCAAAAGCTTCGAGTGATACCGATACAAGATTGTCTTTAGCATTAAAACAGTATGATCCTCCAAACGATAAAAGCTATATATTTGAAATACCACTAGGGGGTAATTTCCGACTTTACAACGGTAAGATTTTTAAGCGAGGAAATAAACGAGTAAAAAGGTATGAATGTATAGAAATAGCTACCGGAAGAGTATATCTTTTTAACCCAAATGCTGAAGTGGAAAGTTTGATTTGAACAATAAAGGTTATGAATAAAGATTATTATGCAGTTATAATGGCAGGAGGAATCGGATCTCGGTTTTGGCCTGTAAGTACGACCAGATTTCCAAAGCAATTTCACGATATGCTTGGGACCGGACAAACTCTGTTACAAAAAACTTTTAGTCGATTAAATAAATTAATTCCTTCAGAAAATATTCTTATCCTCACTAATGAGCGATATATAGATATTACACTTGAACAACTTCCTGCTATTAGTGCAGAACAGGTCGTTTTAGAACCGGAAATGCGAAATACGGCACCTTGTATTCTTCTATCGGCCTTAAAGATCAAAAAAGAGAATCCCAATGCCCTTATGTTGGTTGCTCCAAGTGATCATTGGATAGAAGATGAAGTTGCATTTGCTAATGATATTCAGGCCTGTTTTGATGCCGCTCAACGGGAGGACATGTTATTGACTTTAGGAATTGAACCTACTTTTCCCAATACCGGCTATGGATACATTGAAAGTGAAAAGAGTGACCTTTCTAAAATAAAAAAGGTAGTACAATTTCGTGAAAAACCGGATTATGAGACTGCGAAAGAATTTTTAGCGGCCGGGAATTTTCTTTGGAATGCGGGAATTTTTATCTGGAGTGTGAAAAGTATAACGGCTGCATTCGAAAAGAATATGTCCATAATGCACGCTCTTTTTAAAGAGGGTGTGCCGGTTTATAATACTTCGGAAGAAAAAGAATTTATAGATGAAAATTATAAGTTGGCAGAAAACATTTCAATAGATTATGGAATACTGGAAAAAGCCAATAATGTTTTTGTGAGAAAAGCCACTTTCGACTGGAATGATCTTGGAACCTGGGGGGCATTACATGAAAAGTTAGAAAAAGATACTTCAGACAATGCTATTGTAAGAGCAAAGTCATATTTAAATGACGCGCGTAATAATATGATTTATACTGCTTCGGAAAAATTAGTTGTTGTTGACGGCGTAAGTGACTATATTATTGTCGATAAAGAAAATGTTCTGATGGTTTTTCCGAAGAAAAAGGAACAGGAAATAAAAGAACTTCTGAATAAAATATCAAATACCTTTGGGGATAATTATAAATAAGGATGAGTACTGACGAAACTAATAATGATATAAAAATTACCCCTAATGAGGGGGAATTTGAAGCTACGCGATTAAATACGTGGTCTAATGTTAAGAAGTTTTTGAGAGAACTCTTTGACATTCGCACAGATTCAGACAGGGATGCTACTATTGAAGCGGTGAAAAAGGACATTCCCTTTAAAGGTCATACGGCATGGATCCTCATATTTTCAATTTTTGTGGCCTCTATTGGATTGAATGTGAGCAGTACTGCCGTTGTAATTGGTGCCATGTTAATTTCTCCGCTTATGGGGCCAATTGTTGGTATAGGGCTTTCTGTAGCGATTAATGATGTAGAAACCTTGAGAAGATCGCTCCAAAACCTGGGTGTAATGGTATTCTTGAGTGTGCTTACCGCATTTCTGTATTTCAAAATTTCTCCACTCACTGAAGAGACGCCCGAACTCCTCGCACGAACATACCCTACGATCTTAGATGTGTTGGTGGCGATTTTTGGGGGTCTCGGACTTATAGTCGCAAAGACTAAAAGTGGTACGATCGCGAGTGTGATCTTTGGGGTAGCAATTGCTACTGCCTTGATGCCGCCTTTGTGTACTGTGGGGTATGGTTTGGCTATTGGTAATATCTCTTATGCAGGCGGTGCCTTGTATCTTTTCTCGATCAATGCGGTATTTATTGCACTTGCCACGTTTATTGTTTCAAAATTATTAAAGTTCCCGATGGTGCGTTATGCAAATTCGAAGAGACGCCGCCGAATTGCGCAGGTGGCATCTCTTATTGCCTTGATAGTAATGGTGCCTAGTGTTATTTTATTTCTGAACTTATTAGATGTTCAATTATATACAAACAGAACAAAAGAATTTGTGACCAACGAACTGAAGTATGACGGTGCCGAAGTAGTTAAGTTTACTCAGGATTTTGATACGCAAACAATAGATGTTTATTTAATTGGACAGCCTGTACCACAATCGACCATCAATTCGTGGATGGGTAAGCTGAAGGAAACAGACAGGCTTGAGGATGCCAGCCTTCGTATTTATCAGGGTACGGATCAAAGCGGTGCCTTTGCCGAAAAACTTTCCGGGGAAGTAAAAGCGGGTATTTTAGAAGATCTGTATGTTAAAAATGAACAAGCCATTAGAGATAAAGATGAAAGAATATTGTTTTTAGAAAACGAGATCGCCAATTTAAAAATTAAGAATATTCCGTTTAAAGACCTTAGTGAAGAGGTTAAAATAAACTATAAAGATATTGAGACTTTTAGTTATTCGAATAAGATAACAACTAATTTTACTGAAACAGATACACTACCCGTTATCAATGTTCGATGGAAGAAGGAAACTTCAACTAAAGAGAGAAAGGATCAGCTGGAAAGGTTAGAAACATGGTTGAAATTTAAACTGAAATTAGATACCATTAGTGTTCTGGAGTATCAATAAAAAAAGGCTGCATTCGCAGCCTTTTTTTATTCTATTATTTATAGAATTAATTCTTTACAAACTTGTAGTTCACTAATTCATTCTCAACTTCTAGTTGGACGAAATATACTCCGCTGTTTAACGAATTAACATCAATATTATTTGAATTTGAAATGGTCTTATTGGCGATAACTTTCCCGTTCATATCTATAATAGAAACAGAGCTACCTTCTAAACCTTTAAGAGAAAAGTTTAGAATATCGGTTGTAGGATTAGGATATACATTAATTCCTTCAATTTCAAAGTTAGTTATAGCCAAGGGATGTTCTCCTTCAACAATAACGTGTGAGGTGTTGATGTCCGGATTGATAATTCGATCTACATTCCCGGATGGCCATGTAACAATAATTTCTTCGATTACTGTGCTAGTACCAATTCCGAAGTGCGCCATAAGTGAATTCATATGACTAAATCCTTGTCCTGAACGAATTTCACGAATCTGAGAACCCCAGTCTCCATTAATTTGAACACGAGCACCAATACCATTCAAGTTACTGTCTGTTCCTTCTAATGCAATTTTAACCCAGTTGTTTGCGTTTCCGGTGTTGATCCAAAGATCACCATCGTTTACAACATCCAAAAATCCATCATTATTCATATCTCCAATCGCACCTTCATCAAATGGCAGATCGATACCGGTGAACGTAAGATCACCGTTGTTTATGTAGAGCTCTCTGGACATTTCAGAAAAAATATCTACAAAACCATCATTGTCAAAGTCGGCTGCCTGATTTTCCCAGGCTCCAAGATCATTTGCGTTAATTCCGGTCGTTGCAATGATATCAGTAAAATTTCCGGTTCCGTCATTTAACATAAAGCGATTTTGAAAGTCGTGATTTACAATAAAGGCATCGAAGTCACCGTCATTGTCGAAATCTTCAAAAACAGTAGCCCAGGATTGTGCGTTATCGCGCATACCTATGTCCAATCCATTTTCGGTAAAAGTTCCATCGCCATTGTTGGTGTACATTGCATTATCTCTGTATGGGTCTCCCGGGGATGCGCCACCTCTACATTTCGTTAGATACATATCAATGTCACCATCGTTGTCGTAATCTACCCAAATCGCTGCATAATTACCCGGAGCATCAATAGTTTGAATGAGGGTTTGATCCAGGCTCATGTTACCAGAACCATCATTTCGGTATGGATGACTTAAGTCTATATCATGACAAACAAAAGAATCCAGATCTCCATCATTATCTATATCTGCCATCGTTGAACGCTGTGAGAAAATAAATTCGGGCTTGTCCTGCAGCGTATAAGAAGTTCCATCGCTACTTGCTATAAGAAAGCTAACGCGTGAGCCATTTCCTAAAACAAGATCATTAAATCCGTCTCCATTAAGATCTCCGGCTGCGATACTCCAGTTAGGAACGTTTTCAATTGTCATAGGGATCCAAACTGAATTAAAGGTTTGATCTGCCAACTGATAATCGATACCAATTCCATTGAGCGATACCCGAACATAATCATCGAGATAGTCACCATTCATATCGACAGCGACCTCAGAATGATCTGTAAAATTACCGATTAAGTTGTTCTGATTAGTGAAAGATACTTGTGCAAATAAAGTACTGCTAATTAAAAATACAGCACCAAAAAGTAGATGTTTTTTCATGTTGAAATAAATTTAAGAAAATAAAAGTATGGTAAATTATTTGATTTGCATAAAGTTAAGTGGTAAAAATCACTTCTCCTTTATTTGAATATCCCTAATCTTTTTGAAAAGATCTGAGGAATAAACAAAGTTAGTTACGTCGGCATTATCAGTACTAAAAATATCCTCTTTCGTTCCTTGCCAGACTAAAACACCATTTTTAAGAAACACAATATTTTCTCCAATTTCCATCACCGAATTCATATCGTGAGTCACAACAACAGTCGTAATATTGTATTCGTGGGTGATCTCCTGAATTAAATTGTCTATAACCGTGGCGGTCTTAGGGTCCAGACCGGAGTTGGGTTCATCGCAGAAGAGATATTTGGGTTTGTTTACGATAGCTCGTGCAATTGAAACTCTTTTTTGCATTCCACCCGATATTTCTGCGGGATATTTTTTATTTACATTTTCAAGGTTTACACGACTCAGGACCTCATTTACTCGTTCTAACATTTCACTCTTCTTCTGATTGGTAAACATACGAAGCGGAAACATAACGTTTTCTTCAATATTCATAGAATCGAAGAGGGCTCCACCTTGAAAGAGCATCCCAATTTCTTCTCTAAGGATTCGTTGTTCTTCCTCATCCATATCCTGAATCGCCTTATCTTCATAATAAATCCTTCCTTCTTCCGGCTTGAATAAACCCAGGAGTGACTTCAGAAGTACTGTTTTGCCGCTACCACTCTGACCAATAATTAGATTAGTTTTACCCTTTTCAAAGGTTGTAGAGATCCCTTTCAGAATTTCTTCTTCTCCAAACCTTTTTTTAACGTTTTCTACTCTAATCATTAGCTTAACAATAGTTGAGTGACAATATAATTTGCGAGAATAATAAGTACACTGGTCCACACAAATGAATTTGTACTGGCTTTACCTACTTCAAGAGCACCACCTTTCATATAAAACCCTTGCCATGAAGGTACAGTGGCGAGTATAAAGGCAAAAATAAAGGTTTTGATGAATGCGTATATGACATGAAAAGGAATAAAATCTTGTTGCAGACCCTGTACAAATTCGGTTGAGGTGCTAAATCCACCATATACACCTGCAACCCAACCTCCAAGTATTCCTAAGAACATGGCGATCGCTATTACAAAAGGGTAAAATAACAGCGCTACTATCTTCGGAAAAACCAAATAATTCAGCGAGTTTATTCCCATCACTTCAAGCGCATCGATCTGCTCTGTTACTCTCATAGACCCTATACTCGAGGTGATAAAAGAGCCAACCTTACCTGCCATGATAATCGAGATAAAAGTTGGAGCAAATTCTAAGACAATTGATTGTCGGGTAGCAAATCCTACCAGATACTTTGGAATTAAAGGATTGTCAATATTAAGAGCGGTTTGAATTGCAACAACACCTCCAACGAAGAAAGAAATAAAGGCGACAATACCCAATGAACCAATAATAAGATCATCGATCTCCTTGAATATAAGTTCTTTTAGTACAGAAGTTTTGGTCGGGCTGCTAAAAACCCTCTTAATCATTAAAAAATAAGAACCTATATCTTCTAAGTATTTCATATTGGAATAACTTCCGCTAAGGTAACGAAATTAAACATTGCATTTTAAACTTTCAACTTTTTTGAGGCACTTAGTTTTCTGAAAACAATGCTTTCATTTTGTGATAAATTTCGGTATTCTCATACACCCCTCCAAAAAGCGTCTCACCAGGCCCCATCGAAAAAACAGGGATCATCGTTGCCGAATGACCATCGGTAGAAAAAGTTGGTTTAATATTGTTATAATCACCTCTGTCTGAACCTAGTGTAAATCCGCCGGTTTCATGATCGGCGGTTACGACCACTAAGGTTTCTCTGTTTTCTCTGGCGAAATCCAGTGCTACTCCTATGGTCTTATCAAAATCTAATAGTTCACTAATGAGGTATTCGGCATCATTGTCATGACCACCCCAATCTATTTGCGAACCTTCTACCATAAGGAAAAAGCCTTCTTGGTTAGATGCCAGATCATGTAAAGCCAACTTTGTCGCTTCGGGAAGAAAATCTCCTCTGCCTTCCATCATCTTTGGCATTCCGTTTGGCGCCAGCAGGATTGCCCGTTTTGTTCTTTTCGTTTCCGAAGAAATTTCAGAAACCATTTTTGGTAAAACTGAAGTAGTGACTTCATATCCATTGGCATTTAATTGAGCTATAAAATCTTTTTTATCTTTTCGTTTGTTGAAAAAATCTAATCCGCCACCTGCTATAAAATCAATTCCGGAATCCGGTAAGAAAGTTGCAATTTCCTCATACATTCTCCGCGACTTGGTGTGTGCGTAAAAACTGGCCGGAGTAGCGTGAACGACAGAAGATGTTGATATAATCCCGGTGGCAATATTCTTTTTATGTAATTGTTCGATGATTGTTTCAACGGCTGTAGTGTCCTTATCAACACCAATTGCACCATTATAAGTTTTCACACCCGATGCGAAAGCCGTTGCCCCTGCTGCCGAGTCGGTTATCAAGTCACTTGAAGCCGATGTTTTTATTAATCCGATCGTTGTAAATCGTTCAAAATTTGAAGGTTTGTCCTGATAATACAAACTAGCCGAAACTTCGCTTAGGCCCATCCCGTCGCCAATAAGAAGAATGATATTTTTTGGTTTTTTTTCTTTGAGTAACTGTGTTTTTGATTCAATGGTTGATGAATCGTGAGTTTGTGTAGTAGCACACGAAACACAAAGCACAGAAATACTGAGTAGGATAGAGAGGAGCTTGATGGTAGATTTCATGGTTTTCTATAAAAATTTCTGCAAAAGTACGAAGAACGGAAACTTTTAAAGTTAAGAATAAGTTATTGCTTAGAGGATTTTCTTTTTTATACCTTCCCAACGTAAATTTCTAATAAATTCGCCTTCTTCTTCGGAAACAATTAAAGGCAGGTTTCTTCTTTTTGCCTTATTAAACCCACGAATACAATCGAAATAGAAAGAAAAATCGTTTTTTTTCAGCGCGAGCTTTGCTGAAGCAATTTGCGTTAGTAGAATTCCGTATCGCATCTTGTAAAAAGCTTCACCTTGCTTGTATTTTGAGGCTTTCGAATATACCTTTCCGGTTGGTTTTAGGTGTTTTACGTGAAGTGATGGGTCTGTTACAACTTTCCAACCATGATATTTTGCCAGCAATTCGTCTACCGTATCCCAACCAATCGATCTTTTTAAACCGCCAATCATGTTGAAGCACTCCCTTCTATATAACTTAATAGGACCTCTAACCTTATCTTTTTCTGAAATAGCTTCATAGATCCAAGTTCCTTTATCTTCGATATACAGATTTCCACCTGCAATACCAACTTGTTTATCTGAAGTAAATAAAGTAATTGTCTTTTCAATATAATCCTTTGGAAGAATAATATCTCCGTCAAACTTACCAATAAGGTCGAAATCTAACTTAAGAGTTTCGAAACCTTTGTAAAATGCGTTTACTACCTTACTCCCGGGTTCATGTTCTGCTTTCGAATTGCTGATTACGGATTCAAAGTTTGTATACTTTTCAACAAAGGAATCTATGATGTTTTGTGTATGATCTGTAGAACTATCATTAACGATCACAATTTTATGAGGACGAAAGGTTTGTTCGACTAAAGAACGAAGCATCTTTTCTAAATAAGCTTCCTCATTGTAAACAGGTATGATAATGCAAACTTTCATGAAACCCTTTCGGCATAAACCAAATAATATCGGGGTGTAAATCTTCTCAAAATAGGGCGAATACCTATTTTTTTAACCGGATTCGTAAATTTTTCAGATTTTTTAATCCTCCACCCGGCTTTCTCTAAAAGCCAGTCAAATTGCCAATCTTCAAATTCGTGGTAATGACGATCCCATTTATCGGTTTCACTTCTATAAGCAGAAGCAAACCACAATTTTAAAGGGATAGAGGCAACCAGTTTATTGGCCTTGATATCATTTAGGACGTTGAAAGGTGATACCAGATGCTCAAAAATTTCGAAGGCTGTAACCACATCAAAATTATCGGTTTTAACTACCGCTGTATCCAGATCCAGATCTTCACCCTTAGTATTGGTGACCTTAAAACCTTCTTTCAGAAGTATTTCAGAAAAAGGATTAGCTACTCCCAGATCTAATATAGTTTCCTCTTTAGAAATATGTTCTTTTAAAAAATTAAGTGTGTGGCGATATCGTTTCTTTGGATATTTTCCCTCGTACATCTTAAGCTTTGTAAACGATAGCATTAATATTCATCCCGGCCCCTACACTCGCAAACATAATCACATCGCCTTCATTTATTTCCTGACCTTCCATTTCTCCCTTACGTACCAAATCGTATAAAGTAGGCACTGTAGCGACACTAGAATTACCTAGTTTATTGATGGTCATTGGCATGACACCTTCCGGAGGAGTTTCTTCGTATAAGCCGTAGAATCTTTTGATAATCGCTTCATCCATTTTCTCATTAGCTTGATGAATAAAGATCTTTTTCAAGTCATGAATGGAGAAAGCACTTTCGTCTAAACATGCTTTCATCGCATCGGGAACATTGCTTAAAGCAAATTCATAAATTTTCCGACCGTACATTTTAATATACCTGCGGGCATCGGTTAACTCTTGATTGTTCGATTCTCCAAAATAGATAAAATGAGCTTCATCATAGGTGAAGGTCGCACTCTTATGAGTTATTACACCTTTATTTTCTTCGGAAACTTCCAGAACTACGGCTCCGGCGCCATCGCTATAGATCATAGAATCCCGATCGTGCTGATCTACCACTCGGGATAATGCTTCAGCACCAATCACAAGACATTTTTTGGCAATACCCGATTTAATAAAAGCATTCGCCTGTATCACTCCCTCGATCCAACCGGGACAACCAAATAATACGTCGTATCCAACACACGACGGATTCTTGATCTTAAGAATATGTTTCACTCTGGATGCAATACTGGGGACAGTATCACTCTGTTGAGCTCCGTATTTTACATCTCCATAATTATGAGCAACAATAATATAATCAAGCTCTTCTTTGTCAATTCCGGCATCTACGATCGCCCTTTCGGCAGCATACGAAGCTATATCGGATGTAGTTAAATTTTCTTGTATATAACGTCTTTCAGCAATACCCGTAATTGCTTTAAACTTTTCTATGATCACCTCATTCTCGTGATTAAAACGAGATCCATCTTCAGTATAAAAATTGTGATTTTCGAACTGATCGTTTCTGGCAATTCCGCTAGGGATATAACTTCCGGTGCCTGTAATAATAACGCTCATTTTTAATTTTTTGATAAAAATACGCAAAACGTATTAGGTGACAACACTACTGTAACGGAAATCATAACATTTTAAACGATTCTTAAAAATTACCGATTATGATTATTTATTTGATAATTAAAAGTCTTATAAATAGCTAATCCTTAAATCTTTAATAAGATAAAATATGGCGCGACTTTTCCATGAAAAGTCGCGCCATGCTCATTTTATTCATTAAGCTTCCATATATGCTTCAATAGGTTCGCAGGTACAGATTAGATTTCGATCCCCATAGGCATCATCCACTCTTCGTACCGAAGGCCAAAATTTATTTTCGCGAAGGTAGTCTAATGGAAATGCAGCTTCTTCGCGACTATAAGGGAAGATCCATGTGTCTGTAGTTAGCATTTCCAGCGTATGTGGTGCATTTTTTAATACATTGTTAGCATCACCCTTATGAGCTGCATCAATTTCTCTGCGAATAGAGATCATCGCATCACAAAATCTATCCAGTTCTTGTTTACTTTCACTTTCGGTGGGTTCGATCATCATTGTTCCGGCTACAGGAAAAGAAACTGTAGGAGCGTGAAAACCGTAGTCCATAAGGCGTTTCGCAATATCGGTTACTTCAATTCCAAATTCTTTAAACGGTCTGCAATCTATGATCATCTCATGGGCTGCACGACCTCTTTCCCCGGTGTATAGCACATCGAAATGCCCATTCAGTCTTTCTTTAATGTAATTAGCATTCAGAATTGCATATTGTGTAGATTTTTTCAAACCTTCCATTCCCAGCATACTTATATAAGCATAAGAAATTAAGCATGCTAATGAGCTTCCCCAGGGAGCTGCCGAAATAGCCGTGATCGCCTTATCTCCTCCGGTTTTTATTATTGGATTGGTAGGTAAGAAAGGCACTAATTGTTTCGCTACACATATGGGTCCAACACCCGGACCACCACCTCCATGAGGAATAGCAAATGTTTTATGTAAATTTAAATGACATACATCGGCGCCAATCGCTCCCGGATTCGTTAAAGCTACCTGAGCATTCATATTAGCTCCGTCCATATAAACTTGTCCACCATTCTCATGTATGATACTTGTAATTTCACGAATTGCCGATTCGTATACACCGTGAGTAGATGGATAGGTAACCATGAGTGCAGCAAGGTTGTCCTTGTATTTCTCTGCCTTTTCTCTTAAATCGTCCACATCAATATTCCCGTTGTCACTAGCCTTGGTTACAACCACTTGCATTCCAGCCATTACAGCACTTGCAGGGTTAGTTCCATGAGCAGATGACGGAATTAAGCAAATATTTCTATGACTTTCATTTCGAGATTCATGATACGCTCTAATGACCATTAATCCGGCATATTCTCCTTGCGCTCCCGAATTTGGTTGCAATGAAGTTCCTGCGAACCCGGTGATTTCGGTTAGCTGATCTTCCAGTTTTTTTAGCATTAACTGATATCCTTCGGCTTGTTCAATAGGTACGAAAGGGTGCATATTACCCCATTGTGGGTCGCTTAGAGGTAACATTTCTGCAGCAGCGTTTAGTTTCATAGTACACGATCCTAAGGCGATCATAGAGTGATTTAGTGAAAGATCTTTACGCTCTAATTTTTTAATGTATCGCATTAATTCAGTTTCACTATGATATGAATTAAAGACTTCGCTTGTTAAAAATTCAGTTTTTCTGGCAACTTCCTTCGGAATCTTGTTCCCGGTACTTAGTTCTTTTATTTCGAATGTTTCTTTATTCGCCGTTTCGGCAAAAACACTAACAATTTTATTGAGATCCTTAAGAGTTGTAGTTTCATTAATGGAAATTGAAACCGTTTCGGAATCCGGATAGTAAAAATTGATCAATTTTGATTCTGCCAAAGGTCTGATCTTTTTAGGGTCCGCCTTAATAGCAATTGTATCGAAGTAGTATTCGTTCGCCTGATAGTATCCTAGCTTCTCTAAGGCGTTGGCTAGAGTTGCCGTAGTGTTATGAACCTTAGACGCGATATGTTCCAGACCTTTTGGTCCGTTGTAAACAGCATACATTCCTGCCATAACCGCTAAAAGTACTTGTGCAGTACAAATATTAGAAGTTGCTTTATCTCTCTTAATATGTTGTTCACGAGTTTGCAAAGCCATTCGCAAAGCACGGTTATCGTTCATATCTTTGGTAACTCCAATTATACGACCGGGAATACTTCTTTTATACGCTTCTTTTGTAGCGAAATAAGCCGCGTGCGGACCACCATAACCAAGTGGAATTCCAAATCGTTGTGTAGTTCCTACAACCACATCGGCACCAAAGGTTCCGGGAGACTCCAGTTTAACTAATGACAGAATATCTGCCGCAACGGCAACCTTCAAATTGGCTGCTTTTACTTTCGGAATAAATTCTTCGAAATTATAAACCGTTCCGGTTCTTCCCGGATATTGAAGTAATATTCCGAAGAAATCTTCAGAAAAATCAAAAGTTTCATGATTTCCTACCACCAATTCAATCCCTAAAGGAGTTGATCGTGTTTTTAACAATGATAGGGTCTGCGGAAGGACTTCTTCAGAAACAAAAAACTTAACGGCTCCATTTTTCTTTTGCTCCCGCTCGCGAACGGCGAATAATAACGCCATTGCTTCTGCTGCTGCAGTTGCCTCATCTAATAAAGATGCGTTTGCCAACTCCATTCCAGTCAAATCTGTTACCATAGTCTGGAAATTGAGCAAGGCTTCTAATCTGCCTTGAGCGATCTCTGCCTGATACGGTGTATAAGCGGTATACCAACCCGGATTTTCAAGTATATTTCTCTGAATCACCGGTGGTGTAATGGATTGATTGTAACCTAAGCCAATATATGTTTTGAAAACGACATTCTTAGAAGCTAAGTCGGTAATATGCTCCAGATACTCATTTTCAGATAGGGCAGTGTCTAATTCAAGTTCGTTATTTAATCTTATTTCATCAGGAATCGTTTCCGAAATAAGTTGTTCCATAGAGTCTACTCCTACTGTTTTTAGCATTTCCGGAAGGTCGCTTCTTCTAGGACCAATATGTCTAAGCGCGAAAGAATCTGTATTCATAATGTTGACCGCACAAGCGGGGATAAAGTTAATTTTTGTGTCAAACCCGAACACTCTAATCAAGTGTCCTTTGATGCGGTGCAAAATTACATATTTAAAAGGAAAATTTGAGTGTTTTTACCCTCCCTAAAGCATAACTTTTCAACTAAAAGATTGGGTTATAAACACTTTAACTATTTTTGTACTATGAAGCTACTTAAGAGCGGTTTTAAATTCTACATAAACAGTAGTATTCATGTGGCACTAGCTGTTACCGCTCTTACATTGATCACTGTGATAGAATTTAGTCTAGCGATTAGTAAAAACCTGTATTTCTTTATTTTCTTCGGAACGATTAGTGCGTATAATTTTGTTAAGTACGCAAAAATTGCAGGATTGCATCATCGAAGCCTTACCAATTCGTTGAAAAGTATCCAGATTTTTTCTTTTCTCTGCTTCGGAATGACGGTCTACTTTTTATTTACAGTGCCCCTTCGGGTAGTTTGGGCTGCAGCCGGGTTTGGAGCCTTGACTTTTTTCTATGCTGTCCCACTTCTGAAGCATAAAAACCTGCGAACCATAGCGGGGATTAAAATTGTTATCGTAGGATTAGTCTGGGCAGGTATTACTGTGATATTGCCTTTGGTAGCAGCGAACGCAGGTGTGTGTGAAGACTCTCTCATAACCTTTATTCAAAGATTACTCTTGGTAATAGTACTTACAATTCCTTTTGAGATTAGAGATGTGCCGTACGATGCTCCTTTATTAAAAACACTCCCACAATTAATTGGTATTCGGAATGTAAAAATAGCGGGAACGGTTACCCTGGGGTTTGTTTTGCTGTTAGAACTTTTTAAGGAGGATGTAGGTTTTGGGTACTATCTCAGTCTTTTTTTGGTAAGCATCTTAACTGCCGGTTTCTTAGTATTTTCTAGAACCAAGCAAGCTAAATATTACGCCTCGTTTTGGGTAGAAGCCATACCAATAGTGTGGTATGTTCTCTTTTGTTATATAGAAAATTTCTTTTGAATTTTGATTTTCTAAAACTACTATTTATTGATTTCCTGTTGAATTCGCTCTTTCAACACTTGTTTCTCGTCTTGTGACATAGATTTGTATTCAACATTCTTAATGGCTTTAGTAAGTTTCATATTATTTGACGAGTATCGTCTACATAGTCTGCAAAATATTAAATGAAGGTTCAATCTAACCTTTTCCCAAAAGCTAGCTTCTTTGTACTGATTTTTATCGCAAATCATGTTTGCCTCTTCGCACTTTAATCGCATACTCATAATTACTTAAACCATTTTTGTTCCAGACATTCTGCCATAGCTTTTCGTGCCCTGTGAATAATTACCCAAAGATTAGACGGTGTGATATTAAATTCATTACAAATGGCTTCGGTGTCGAAACCATCCATAGTTTTCATTCTAAAGATCGTAGCCTGTTTTTCATTTAGTGTGTCCAGACAATTATAAATGGCGATACCTAACTCTTCATTTTCCATAGTATCCTCTGCCGTTTTATCATAGGGGTCACTTACTCGTTCTTCCAACCAGTCTCCTTCAGCTTCGTCGCTATTATAATTAATTCTTACTTCGGCTTTTCCTTTGTTCGAATTGATCTTGCGATAATAATCAATTATTTTTCGTTTCAGAATTGAAATAAGCCAAGTGCGTTCGCTTGCTTCACCTTTAAAATTGTCTTTCGACTTTAATCCGGCTAAGAAAGTTTCAGAAATCAAATCCTGAGCGATTTCGTGATCGTTCACACGAACAATTGTGTAATTATAAAGGTAATTAGAATACTTATCAACCCAGGTTTTTGGATCTAATGAATTTGTGGACATAAGTTCAAAAATAATAAAGTTTCTTCATAGTATAACAGTTATTGTTTTTTCATTAACGTTTCGATTTAATATGGTAACTTTGAAAGGTTAATCCCATTAATTTATTGATGATGAAATTATTAAAACTTATTTGTTTTTTTCTTGTAACTTTAAGTGTTACAGCACAAGAACAAGACAGGTTCTATGCGACTATGGCAATTCAGGATGCGCTAGAATTAAAAAAAGACTTGCCAAATGAAATTGAAATTTTGGAAACAAAACGAAATGAAGCTGCGGTTTATATGTCACCAACTGCCGGGCACGAATTGCATGATCGTATTTTAGTTCACGGACCGGGCTATATTTTTAAAGCTACTAGAGATCAGGCATTGCAAAGTATTGGAAGAGACGTAAAACCTGTTTCCAACAACCGAATGGCTTTTTCAATTACCGAAGACGCTGTCGTAAATGAAACGCTAGGCGTAATAAACACTCAGAACATCGAGAATCATATTCTTCAATTAGAAAATTACGGAACTCGCTATCACAATCGCCCTTCTGCAACACAAGCTGCCAACGATTTAAAGACAAAATGGGAAACGATGGCCGCTGCATACGGGAGAACCGATGTGAGTGTGAGACTCTTTAACCACGTCAATACGAATATGCCGTCTGTAATTATGACCATTGAAGGGGCAGATACTCCCGATGAATTTGTGATCGTTGGCGGACATTTAGATTCTACGGCCAATCCCAGTAATAACGATGCGCCGGGTGCGGATGACGATGCCTCGGGCATTGCCACCATGACCGAAGCCGTGCGATCACTTTTTGAAGTAGGCTTTGTGCCTAAAAAGTCCATTGAAGTTATGGCATACGCTGCCGAAGAAATTGGGCTGGTAGGTTCGGCAGAGATCGCTCAGGAATACAGTATTAATAATATAGAAGTGGTATCGGTGGTACAATTCGATATGACAAATTACAACGGCTCTGCAAACGATGTTTCTTTTATAACCGATCATACCGACGGTTCACTAAATGCCTTTTTAATGCAGCTGGCAGATCATTACAACAATTCCGGTCCTCATCAGATTTCTTATGGAACTTCAATTTGTAACTATGGTTGTTCAGATCATGCGAGTTGGACAAACGAAGGTTTTATGGCATCCTTTCCTTTTGAGGCTAGTTTTGGGCAACATAATCCAAATATTCATACCAGCAACGATACATATAGTCTCACGGGAACCGCAGACCACGCAACTAAATTCGCAAAATTATGCGTAGAGTATTTGGTAGAAACGGCTAAAAGTAGTGTGGTGTTAACGGTAGATGAGCCTACGTTAAATTCAATATTTGTAACCGTAGAAAATGGAACGTTATTTTATGACCTTTCAGGGGCAGACCATAATTTTACGGGAATCGAACTATTCGATATGCAAGGTAGAAGAGCATTCGTAGATTCAATTTCAGATAAAAAAGGTTTGGTGTCACTGCAAGAATTAAGCGCCGGAGTGTACGTTGTTTCTTTTTCTTCGGAAAGAAACACGAAATATTCAAAAAAGATCGTCTTAAAATAGATTTGTAGGAGATGTTATTAAAAAAACCTCATTCTATGAAATGGGGTTTTTTTCTAACTCAATTTTGATCACCGTGTTTCGAGTTGATAAGAATTGTGTTAAATGAGATTTTAAAAGAACCGAATCAAAGAGCCTTCCGAAGTAACCATAAGGTGTTTTATATTTTATAATATCGACCATAAGAGTTCCATAATCTTTTTCGAAGAATAAATGCTGATGAATAAAATATTTAAATTGTCCTTCTATCATTAGGTCGGTGAAGGAATTGGGATGGTTTAGTTGCGTAATCTTGCTTGTATGTTTTAAATTAAAACCAAAATGTTTTCCCCGCCAAGTCACGGTTTCATTCAAATTAATGAGTCCTTTACTTTTACCTGAAATAACAGATTCATTAGTTTGTTTGGCCGATTTCAGATGAAAATCTATGCTCCTTGAAAGATTAAACACTTCTTCAATAGGAGCACAAATCTTGGTGTGTAATAAAATTTGAGTCATTTACTTTTTTCTAGAAGATTAGCAATTGCAGAATCTAATGTTTTAAATTCGAAATTAAATCCAGAATCGGTTAACTTCTTAGGAATCACATTTCTGCTCTTGAGAATAAGTTCTGTTTCAGTATTGATGAGCCGTGCTCCAATATTCAAGATTCTTTCACCCATTGGTATTCCAAATGGAATATTTAGTTGTTTCCGAATAGTTTTCATTAGGATCCGATTAGTTGTTGGTTTAGGTGAAACAATATTTATTGGACCCGAAATTAGGATATTGTCAATAATATGTGATACAGCACGAGCAAAATCTAATTCGTGGATCCAACTAACCTTTTGATCGCCATTTCCTTGCGCACCTCCAAATCCTAACATTGTTAGTTTTTTTATAGGTTGCAACGCTCCACCATTCTTTCCGAATACAATTGAGGTGCGCAGGGCTACTTGTCTTGTCTGTGAAAAGCTAAAACTAAAGAATTCCTTTTCCCAAGCGTTAGCAACTTCCACCGAAAACCCTTCTCCAATTTCTCCTGAGAATTCGTCCATTTCCACATCAAGTGAGTGTCTATAAATGGTAGCAGTTGACGAATTTATCCAGGTTTTTGGTGGTTTGTTTAGTGTTTTGATGGCCTCCCCTAAAACTCGAGTCGACTCTAATCTTGAAGACAAGATGGCCTTTTTATTATAAGTGTCGTATCTGCAATCAACAGATTTTCCAGTGAGGTTAATGAGAACGTCGACATCGTTTAGACAATTTTTCCAATTACCTAAATTTACGGCATCCCATTTTACAAAACTAACGTTCTCCTTATCTGCCATTTTACTTCGGGTTAAAATATAGATATGATCAACGGTGTTTTTGAAATATTCAATTAAGACTTCGCCTAAAAAACCACTGCCTCCAGCGATAACTAACTTTTTCATAGTATTCCAATTAAGTTATTTATAAATATAAGTGTGTAAATGAGCGCAAAATACGTTATGAGTAAATTCATGCTCCAAATACCGAGTTTGTAATACTTCATATTTTCTAGCATCTTGAATGAATAGCTTTGGAGTTGAAACGTTATTCTACCTATCCAATAAATTGAAATGAAGCCGGTAATCGCGGCCGATAGTTTTCCGGGAATTAGTAATTCTTGAGCGAGTAAAATGGTTAACAAACCAAAAGAAAAGTTGATAGCTTGGATGTAGAAACCGTAAGTTTTGGCGATGGCTTCATTTAAAGGACTCAAATTTTTAAGGTCTTCGAACCAATACAAAATGTTGTGTCGCATATAGGGATAAACAATTGCTGTGAGCATTTGACCTAATCCGGCAAGAATGACAAAAGTAATAGGGATTTGTATATTCATTTTTTAATTATTAAACTTTCAGAAAAAATTGAAATATGTGTAATTAAAAAAAAAGAGAGGTAACTCTCTCTTTCTAGTGCCTGTAGGCATATTATTTTAAAAATTTAACGATGGTTTTTGTAATCCAATTCTGTTCTTGATTTACGATTTTGTGCAACATGGTATCTGCTGTATCTGCTAACTCGTATAACTCCTTCGTTTTTTTGATTAATTCTTTAGTTTTTTCCGTGCCATCCATCTTTATAGAAGAGACCTCTTTTAAAACTTTAATAGTGGGTTGAATTTCTCGACGACTGCGCTCCTTAGCTATTTGTCTTGATAGTTCTGTAACATCTTTTTCACTTGAAAAGAATTCTTTTCGTTCCCCGGTCATATTTACCTTGAACACGATTCCCCATTCGATCAAATGCCGAAGATTCATACTTGTATTTCCTCTTGAAATTCCAAGTTCCTCCATTATATCTTCCATCGTGAGAGGTTCGGGGGATATAAATAACAGAGCATGTATTTGTGCCATTGCTTTATTAATTCCCCAAAGAGTTCCAAGTGAGCCCCATGTACTAATAAATTTATTTTTAGCTTCTTCGTAATTCATAGCACAAATATATAATATAATTATTAAACTTTCAGAAAAAAATGAAAGTTTATTTTAAGTTCATGACTAACACTATTTTGGTAAATTACTCCTTCAACAATCCTGCACGCTTTAATAATGCATCCGGATTAGGTTTCTGACCCCTAAATTTAATGTACAATTCCATCGGATCTTGAGTTCCGCCCTGCGAAAGAACATACTCTTTAAATTTCTTCGCGACTGTCTTATCGAAAATTCCTTGCTCCTTAAAATAAGCGAAGGCATCGGCATCTAAAACTTCTGCCCATTTATAACTGTAATAACCCGCAGAATATCCCCCCTGAAAAATATGTGAGAACGAGGTGCTCATACAATTTTCCAAAACATCAGGATATAAGGTCGTATCTCCAAAAGCCTGCGTTTCGAATGCCTTGACATCTTTGATCTGCGAAGGGTCACTACCATGCCAAGCCATATCCAGCATTCCAAAACTAAGCTGTCGCAAAGTCTTCATCCCTTCATGAAATGTAGCAGATGCTTTGATCTTCTCGACCAATTCCATCGGAATCACTTCACCGGTCTTGTAATGAGTAGCAAATAATTCTAAAGTTTCTTTTTCATAACACCAGTTTTCGAGTATCTGACTAGGAAGTTCAACAAAATCCCAGTACACACTTGTACCACTAAGGCTCTTATAAGTAGTGTTGGCAAGCATCCCATGTAAGGCATGACCAAACTCATGGAAAAGTGTTGTCACTTCATTAAAAGTAAGTAAAGATGGCTTGCTAGCTGTGGGTTTGGTGAAATTACAAACAATAGATACATGCGGACGCTCATTGTTGCCATCTTTTATCTGCTGAGGTTTGTATGAGGTCATCCATGCGCCACCACGTTTTCCGGGTCTCGGATGGAAATCGGCGTAAAATATAGCGACTAGATCTCCGCTGTGATCCGTTACCCGATATGTTTTTACATCAGGGTGGTATTTTTCAATATCCTGAACTTCTTCAAAACGCAACGAAAAGAGCTTTTCTGCTACAGTGAAAACCCCATTAATTACATTTTCAAGTTTGAAATAGGGCTTTAATTTTTCATCATCAAGGTCGAAAAGTTTTTGTTTCAACTTTTCTGCATAGTAAGCACCGTCCCATTTTTGAAGACTATCAATATTATCTAATTCCTTTGCAAAATCTTCAAGATCCCGAAATTCATTCTCGGCAGCAGGTTTCGATTTTTCAAGAAGCTCCTCCAAGAATGATTCAACCTTTTGAGGTGTTTCAGCCATACGCTCTTCCAAAACGAAATGAGCATGAGAAGTATATCCCAATAATTTCGCTCTCCGGTGACGGAGATTTACGATGCTTAAAATATTTTGTTGGTTGTCGAATTTATCTCCTTTAAATGCCTTTGCGCCAAAAGCCAACGACATCTTTTTCCGAAGTTCCCTATTGTCTGCGTAGGTTACAAAAGGTATGTAACTAGGGTAATCTAAAGTAAAAACCCATCCTTCTTTCCCTTTTTCACTCGCAGTTGCTGCTGCAGCTTCAATTGCTCCCTCGGGAAGTCCTTTAAGATCGGCTTCATCTGTGATCAGTAATTCAAAATTATTGGTCTCTGCTAAGACATTTTCACCAAAAGTCAGTTTTAATTTTGAAAGATCAGAATCAATTTTCCGTAGTGTTTCTTTGTCTTCTTCTGAAAGGTTTGCTCCGTTGCGTGAAAAACTCTTGTATTGCTTTTCCAGTAACATATCTTGTTCTGCAGAAAGAGAAAGTGAGTCTTTTTGCTGGTAAACGGCTTTCACACGATTAAAGAGCTCTTCATTCAACAAGAGGTCATTCTGAAAATTAGATAGTAAAGGAGAAACTTCCTGTGCTATTTTCTGAATTTCCTCATTCGTTTCGGCACTGTTAAGATTGAAAAAGATACTTGTCGCTCTATCTAAATGAAGTCCGGTGTATTCTAGGGCTTCAACCGTATTTTGAAAAGTTGGAGCCTCCAAATTAGAGGTGATATTGTCAATTTCTAACTTGGTTTGCGCTATAAGCTCTTTTATTGCAGGGAGATAATGCTCGTTCTTAATTTGTGAAAAGGGAGCAGTATCAAAGGGTTTTAATAAGGGGTTTTGCATTTTTTAATTTTTTCTTTTCCGAAGTGCTTACTTATTTTTTGATGTTTTTGGCACCTTCCGCAACTTTCATTTTTAATCCTTCCTTGTAAGCAAGGATCTTATCTAAAACACATTTATCACCGGAGCCCAGTATTTGAGCAGCCAGAATTCCGGCATTTTTGGCACCATTTAAAGCAACCGTAGCAACCGGAACACCACCCGGCATCTGTAATATTGAAAGAACCGAGTCCCAACCGTCGATAGAATTGCTCGATTTTACGGGAACACCAATTACAGGCAATGGTGAGAGTGAAGCGATCATCCCCGGAAGGTGAGCCGCACCTCCGGCACCGGCGATGATTACCGAAATTCCTCTTGTATGCGCATTTTTACCGTAATCGAATAGTTTATCCGGGGTGCGATGAGCAGATACAATGTCCACTTCAACTTCAATATCAAATCCCTTTAATATTTCGATAGCCTCTTCCATAACCGGAAGATCACTCGTGCTTCCCATAATGACTCCTACTTTACTCATAATGCGGATCTCTTTTAAATTATTTAACTCCTATTTGTCTTAAGCAATTACTTCTATGGTCTTTTTTACTTCCTCGGCAATTTTTCTCGCTTCATTTAAATCCTTGTTTACAATGGTAACATGTCCCATTTTTCTAAAGGGTCTGGTCTCTTTTTTGCCGTAAATATGAGGGGTAACTCCTTCCATTCCCAGTATTTGCTCTATGTTTTTATAAACCACTCGTCCTGTGTGATTCTCGTCGCCTACTAAATTAACCATGACACCCCCAACTTTACTCTCGGTATTTCCTAACGGAAGACTGAGTATCGCTCTTAAATGTTGCTCAAATTGATTGGTGAAACTCGACTCAATTGTATGATGACCGCTATTGTGAGGTCGGGGTGCAACTTCATTGACCAAAATCTCATCCTCATGAGTCTGAAACATCTCTACCGCAAGTAATCCCACATGCTGAAAAGCTTCCGAAACCTGCGATGCAATAGCCCTCGCTTTAGCAGCAACACCATCATCTATTCGCGCCGGACAAATTACATATTCTACTTGATTCGCCTCAGGGTGAAATTCCATTTCTACCACAGGATATGTTTTTACTTCTCCCAAAGGATTTCTAGCAACGATAACCGCCAATTCATTCTTAAAAGGGATCAATTTTTCAGCAATACATTCAGTATCCGGCAAGGGAATAACAGCTTCAGCATTTCGAATAATACTCACTCCTTTCCCGTCGTAACCCCCTGTGCAACTTTTCCAGACAAAAGGAAAGTGTAGTTCCTTTCTCACGATCGCCTCGTTCAGTTCATTTTTATTCTGAAATACTCTAAAAGGGGAGGTTGGAATTCTATGTTGCTTGTAAAATTGCTTCTGAACTCCTTTATTTTGAATATTCCGAAGTGTTTCAGAAGAAGGATACACTTTTTTTCCTTCACTTTCAAGCTTTTCTAAAGCCTCAATATTTACACTTTCAATCTCAAATGTTATTAGATCAACACTTTTTCCGAAGTTATAAACCGTATTAAAATCCATAAGATCACCTTGCTCGAAAGAGTCGCAAGCAATGCGACAAGGCGCTTCTGGGCTAGGATCCAGTACCTTCGTTCTGATATCGAATTTTCGGGTTTCGTAAAGAAGCATCTTTCCTAATTGGCCACCGCCAAGTATGCCGAGGGTGAAATTTGAAGAAAAATAGTTTGCCATATCGCAAAGGTACAATCTTCTTTGAAATGCCAATCCAATAATGTTTCAAATCCTGATACGATTATTCTTTTATTTCCACATCTTCAATATAAAACTCACTTTAAGTAGTTGCGAAATTGGTATCTTTGCAAACTCATATGTGGAAATTCTTAAAATCATTATTTCAGAATAACAAAAAGTCAATGAAGAACATCGTATTGTTTGGGCCTCCAGGCGCCGGAAAAGGAACACAGGCAGAAGTTTTAAAAGAGAAATATCAACTCGTACACATCTCTACCGGAGATGTTTTTAGATACAACATTAAAAATGCTACCGATCTAGGTACCTTGGCTAAGTCGTATATGGATAAAGGACATTTAGTGCCGGACGAGGTGACAATAAATATGCTAAATGCAGAGGTGGAAAAGAACGCAGATGCCAACGGATTTATATTCGATGGTTTTCCCCGAACCGAAGCTCAGGCGATAGCACTGTCTAAACTTATGGAAGAGAAGAATTCTCAAATTAACGCTATGGTTGCACTCGAAGTTGATGATGAAATTTTAGTAGGACGACTTCTGGAAAGAGGAAAATCCAGCGGAAGAGCAGACGATGCAAGCGAAGAGGTGATTAGAGAACGTATCGCAGAATATTACCGAAAAACCGATATTTTAAAAGAGTATTATATGTCGCAAGACAAATATTACGGAGTTGATGGCGTGGGCAGCATCGAAGACATCACCAAGCGTTTAAGCGACGTTATTGATAAATTATAGGGTGTCCCCAATTCCCAATTAAATTTAACAGATTCCTGCCTAGGCAGGGAAATAGATATGACCGAAGGCAATTTTGTAGATTACGTTAAAATTCATGTTTCTTCCGGAAAAGGAGGTCAGGGGAGTGCGCACTTACGCAGAGAAAAATACATCCCAAAAGGAGGTCCCGATGGGGGAGATGGCGGACGCGGCGGACACATAATCCTTAGGGGGAATCAACATATGTGGACGCTCTTTCATTTAAAACACAAACGTCATTATCGTGCCGAACACGGGGGAGCAGGAAGCAAACAAACCAGTACCGGAGCCGATGGTAAAGACATTTATATCGATGTACCCCTGGGTACAGTGGTTCGGGATACCGAAACTCAAAATATACTCTTCGAGATCTTAGAAGACGGACAAGAGGTAATTGTCGCAAAAGGAGGTAAGGGAGGCTTAGGAAATGCCCATTTTAAAAGTTCAACCAATCAGACCCCACGTCATGCCCAACCGGGAATGCCGGGCGAGGAAGCCAACATTACCATAGAAATGAAAGTTTTGGCAGATGTTGGGTTAGTAGGATTTCCGAATGCCGGAAAATCTACCCTTCTATCGGTTATTACTGCTGCCAAACCTAAAATAGCCAATTACGAATTTACCACGCTCAAACCTAATTTGGGTATTGTAGATTACCGCGACCATCAAACTTTTGTGATGGCAGATATTCCGGGAATTATCGAAGGTGCTGCCGAAGGTAAAGGACTCGGACATTACTTTCTGCGGCATATAGAGCGTAATTCTACCTTGCTTTTCTTAATACCGGCAGATGCTAAGGATATTAAAGAACAGTACGATATTTTGCTTGACGAATTACGGCGTTACAATCCGGAGATGCTGGATAAAGATAGATTGGTAGGTATATCTAAGAGTGATATGCTCGATGATGAACTAAAGGCCGAAATGAAGAAAGAGCTTGACAAAGATTTCAAAGGCATTCCGTATTTGTTTTTCTCTGCAGTCGCACAACAAGGTTTGATGGAGTTAAAAGACAAGCTTTGGAAGCGACTAAATACCGATGAAAAAATCTAGTTTTGAGTCTTTCCGAAAGAAATTTGTCTAAGCAAAATTTCAACCGATCGAGGAACAATCACAAAAAATAATCAAGGAATAATATGAAAAAATTGACGCTCCTAAGTATCACAATACTTATCACTGCCGCTTGTTTTGCACAATGTCCTACAGAACAAATTTACTTAAGTACTCAAGCCGAAGTGGATGCATTCACAAATAACTATCCTGGATGTTCACAGATTACACATGGATTACGCATCGATGGTTCAGAAATAACCAACTTAAATGGTCTTGAAGGAATAACTTCAGTTACTGGAGGCGCATTTTCGATACTAACTACTCTCTCTCTAGAATCTTTACACGGATTACACAATATTGAAACTATAGATACTGATTTTTATATTAACTATAGTGGAATTTTTAATTTCACCGGATTAGAATCTTTAACTTACATGAGAAATATCAGTGTAAGCAATAATTCTAATTTAGTATCTTTTGAAGGTCTAGAGAACCTCGAGTTTATAAATGGATTCATTCATATATCTGAAAATGAAAGTTTGGCGAGTTTTAACGGATTAAATAATTTAAATGGTATAGATGATTACATTGATATAGGCAATAATCAAAGTTTGATTAGCCTTGATGGTTTAGAAAATTTACAATCCGTACCTTATGTTCGTATATTTTCCAACAATACGCTTGTTTCGATAGCCGGTCTGGAGAATATAGAACCGACACAGTTTGTAATTACTGACAATTTAAATTTACCTCAATGTGCAATTGACCCAGTATGTCAACAAATTAATATAAATCCTAATTTTATAGTTGTTGAAAACAATTCAGTTGGTTGCAATACAATTCCCGAAGTTGAAGCAGGTTGTTTACTTTCAACTTCAGAAGTAAATCTTCTAGAAAATTTTGCGATATATCCCAACCCAGCTTCAAAAATGATACGAATAGCTCGTTCAGAAGATATAACTTTGAAAAGTGCTACGATCTATTCAATGTTGGGAGAAAAATTGCTTTACTCGTCCCAAGACAAAATTGAGGTTTCAAATCTTTCCGAAGGAATCTATTTTATTCAAATTATAACAGACAAAGGAAAAACTATAAAGAAGTTTGTTAAAGAATAACAATTAAAATCTATTGGCTCACTTTTTGTTTAATTTTACTTCAGTATAAAAGAAAAAATTGTTCAAATTGCTATGAAACTAGTAGGATTAATGCTTCTCACAGTATTTCTTGCGTCCTGTGGCGCTAGTATAGCTGTGGATTACGATAAAGAAAAAGATTTTAGTGAATTTACTTCCTATCAATTTTACACCGATATAGATTCGGGTCTCTCCCAACTGGATGATAACCGAATTATAAAAGCCATAGATAGTTCCCTTCAAAAAAGAGGTTTTCAAAAAACCAATTCGCCTCAATTTTACGTAAATTTTTATGCCGAAGAAGTGGTTTCTAATTCAAGAAATACACTTGGTGTTGGAGTTGGCGGTGGCGGTGGAAACGTGGGTGTAGGCGTTAGCGGAGGAATCCCTATTGGCGGCCGAGTTGTAAATCAAGAATTAACCATAGATATAGTTGATGCATCTATGGGGCAATCATTAGCCTGGCAAGTCGTTATAGAAGGAGAACTAAAAGAAAAGGCAAGTCCGGAGCAGAAAGAAGCTTATTATTTTTCGGTGATCGATAAGGCGCTTCAAAAGTTTCCACCCAAGAAAAAGTAGCAACAGATAGAACAATAGGCTAAATGAAAATCTTCAGTTTAATGGTTTTAATATTTCTTCCCGCGATCATATGGGCTCAAAGCTCATTTAATGAAGGCGAGAAATTCTTTCAGAAGGAAGAATACCAACAAGCCAAACCATTTTTTCAGAAGCATTTAAGAGAAAATCCAAGCGATAAAAAAACGATAGAGTATCTGGGAGATATTGCGAGTTATGCTAAACAATGGGATACCGCGATAGAGTATTACGAAACACTGGTAGAAGCAGAGAGCGATAATGCCAATTATCATTTTAAGTACGGTGGCGCATTAGGGATGAAGGCGTTGGAGATCAGCAAAATTAGAGCGCTAACCTATGTTAGCGATATTAAATTTCACTTCGAAAGAGCGGCAGAGCTAGACCCGGATCATATTGAAGCCAGATGGGCATTGGTTGAATTCTATATTCAATTACCGGGGTTTATAGGGGGTAGTGAAAAAAAGGCGATTTCCTACGCGAACCAATTGGCAAAGATTTCACCGGTAGATGGGTATTTGGCCAAGGGCTATATTGCCGAATATAATGACCGACCCAAAGATGCAGAATCGCACTATAAAAATGCAATTAAAGTAGGAGGATCTGCCCATACCTACGAAAAACTCTCAACCTTATACGAAAACAATAATCGCCCAAAGGAGGCCATTGAAATTTCGGCAAAATCGCTGAAAATTCACAAGAGGAATCAGTTAAATTATCAAATTGGAAAGATCGCGGCACAGTATGGTCTCGATGCACAATTGGGCATTAATTGCCTTCGGGTCTATATTGAGAACCACTCGGCCAAGGATGGAGTTCCAAAAGACTGGGCGTACTTCAGACTCGCCCAAATCTATAAGAATCTGGGTAAAAAGGAAACGGCTCTCGTGTGGATCGATAAAGCGCTAAAGGATCGTCCGGGTTTTGAGGAAGCGCAAAATGAGAAAGTCTTGATTATGGCTCTGTAATTTTTTTCGGGCAATCCCCGGACCCTCGCTTGCTCCTATGCAAAAGCTTCAGCGTACGTGGACGCTCCGTCCGGGTCGCGCTATCAACCATAGTTTTGCGTGGCAAAAGCTATTTCCCTCTATCGCTATTGCAAGCTAAAACTGTATCTTTACATTCTATAAAGTACAATAGTATCTATGAATATACATTTTATAGCGATTGGCGGAAGTGCCATGCATAATCTAGCCATCGCATTACATAATAAAGGAGAAAAAGTAACAGGAAGTGATGATGAAATATTTGATCCTTCCAAAAGCAGGCTGGCAGCCAAAGGTTTACTTCCCGAAACGTATGGATGGTTCCCGGAGAAGATAACAACTGCCGTAGATGCTGTCATTCTCGGTATGCATGCTAAAGCAGACAACCCCGAATTACTCAAAGCAAAAGAACTTGGTATCAAGATCTATTCTTACCCCGAGTTTTTATACGATCAATCCAAGAATAAAACACGTGTCGTCATTGGCGGTTCTCATGGAAAAACCACCATCACTTCAATGATCTTGCACGTAATGCACTATCATGGAAAAGACGTTGATTATATGGTTGGAGCACAATTAGAAGGTTTTGATGTCATGGTGAAGCTCACTAACACAAACGACTTTATGGTTCTTGAAGGAGATGAATACTTATCATCCCCCATTGATCGCAGACCAAAATTTCACCTGTATAAACCGAATATTGCTTTATTGAGCGGGATCGCCTGGGACCATATCAATGTTTTTCCAACCTACGAAAACTATGTCGAACAGTTTGAAATCTTTCTAAACGAGATCACCAATGGAGGAGCCGTAATTTACAACGAAGAAGACCCGGAAGTAAAGCGGGTAGTGGAGGCTTCAGAAGCTACCATAAAAAAATATCCCTATGGAACTCCGGAGCATACCATTGAAGAAGGAGAAACGCTACTGGACACGCCCGAAGGGTTAATGCCTATCGAGATATTTGGAAAACACAACCTTAATAATCTGGAGGGAGCAAGATGGATTTGTCAGTTAATGGGCGTAGATGCAGACGATTTTTATGAAGCTATTGCTACTTTTAAAGGTGCGAGTAAGCGATTGGAGAAGATCGCGGAAACGAAAACCTCGATCGCATATAAGGACTTTGCCCATTCTCCCAGCAAAGTAAAAGCTACGACTCAGGCAGTAAAAAATCAATTTCCCGAGCGAAAATTAATTGCCTGCCTCGAATTGCACACCTATAGTAGCTTGAATCCGGAGTTTCTAAAAGAGTACAAAGGTGCCTTAGATGCTGCAGATAGTGCCGTAGTGTTCTATTCTCCTCATGCGGTTATGATAAAAAAACTCGAGGAAATTAAAGGAGACCAAATTGACAAAGCTTTTGGGCGAGAGGATCTGATGGTTTTTACCAATCCGGCCGATTTTAAAACTTATCTTTTTACTCAGGACTTCGAAAACACTTCTTTGCTTTTAATGAGTAGTGGTAATTACGGCGGTCTTGATTTCGGTGAAGTAAAGAATTATATGCAGTAGAAGTAAGAAACTAGTTAAAAGAAAAGCTCCATGCGAATTTCACATGGAGCTTTTTAATGCAAACTATTAAACAATTTAATTTACAATTATGAATTTTTTAGTCGTGAAATCATTTCCGTGATATATTTTAACGAAATAGGTCCCCGTTTCTAGTCCGGAAACACTAATTGTCTCCTGTTGTGAAATATCAGATTTCGTAAGCAGTCGCTTTCCTAAAATGTCATACACTTCAATAGAGGCGTTTTCAGCATTTACAATATTTAATACATTGTTCGTAGGATTTGGATAGATCGCTATAGTAGTTTGATCAAAATTATCTACTCCTAAAACTCCATCCGAATTGAAAGGTTTTGTTAGACCAGATCCGTAATTTCCTGTAAATGGTATTATTTCTACCCCATTCGCATCTATTAATGATGCTCCACCTGCGCCTAAAATTCCATCCCCGTATGAGTCGTTAAGGTTAAAAGTGATACAATCTGCAGGAAGATGATATCTAAATTCTAAGGTTTGATTGTTATTTGCAGCAGTAAGTGATTCGGAATACAGTACATTTCCGCTGCCATCTAGAATTTCCCAGGAAATTTCATTTGCATATTGATCTGTAGTGATAGTAAAATCTACAGTACCACCGGTATCGATAATACCTTCAAAAATTGTAGCTGCGGTATTATTATCATTGAAATCGTCATTTGCTATACTTACATTGACCATATTACTTGGTTGATCAGTATAATTAAGTGCAGGAAGCTCTACCGTAATTCTATCTAAGGAGGGAAGATTGCCGGTCCAGGTATAATTTTGAGCCGCTCCTCCGTTTATCGAATACGTAAAATCGAGACTCGTGATTGGATCTAAGCCAGAATTTAGAACATTCACTCTCGGAGTTACACTAGTCTCCGAACATGCACTCGCAAGGTCTTCTAAACCAAGTAAGCTGGCATCGTTGTTTGAAGTTAACGGGTTGATCACCGGAGTAGTTTCATTTCCACTAACAATGTTTTGTGTGGTCTCGGTCATAAAAACCACTACATCCAATTCATCATACTCAATGGGAAGTCCGTTTATACTCGAAGGAAAAGTATACGAATAAGTTCGATCTACAAAAGTTGACTGAGTTGTAGTAGTGATCTCCTCACCCCACTGTCCTGTAGCCAAGTCGATAAGTCTATGTTGGTGGTTATAATTGTTTCCTTGATTTCCACCCGATTGTGGTCCTAAAGTATTATTCTGGAGAATAGCAACGTTTAAAAAGTTTGTTGGTTCTGGGCTATCTGCCGTATAATATCCTTCCACGTGAATGGACATTGAATTAGTAGGGATATCGATCGTGGCTTCAACTGCGAGATTCACATAAGAGCTTTCGCTTAAAATAATATTTGCGGCTTGGTTCCAGTTACCTCGACCTAATGCGGTAGTACCAGAGGCACCCATTTCTAATCCGGGAAAATTACTTCGGTTAATAGTTCCTGCTGGTTATCCGGTAAGTCCGGTTTGATTGGCAATTGCATCACCCCATTGTGTTCTAAAATCAGGTTCGTTTGGCCCGGGGGTAGCGAAACCACCCTGGTGTATATTTATTAAAAATACATTGCCCGGATTTGCGTTTTGTAATGCGTTGGCAATGGCATGACCGTCTGGACAGAATCCACAATGGATTCCTGTAAATTCCTCTAATACCACTTTCCTGTTTTCCGGTGTGGTGCTAACAATAGTTTGTGCAATGATCCCGGTTGAAAATAAGGATACTGCAATCAATAGTTGTAGTTTTTTGAACATTTTAATTTTTTTAAGTTTGAGGTTAAATATAACACAAAGTATTAAGAAAAAAATAAAAAATTCATTATTTAAACCCCTATAAACCCAATAGGAGAAAGGGTTTAGGCGCTTTCAGCTATTCAATTTTAGTTCTTTTTTCAAACCTGTCCAAGATACATTTCACTAATGAATGCCTCCCTGCTTCGTCCCGATTTCGTTACTAATTGATCTTTCGCTCTCATTTGATCTTCCTTACATTTATCTTGTGATAATTTAAACTTTCCCTCCCAGTTTGTTACATCGATCTCAAAGGCCTGTATGTAATTTACAAAGCGATCCATAGCATCGTTGTCCTTTTTTAATACATATTTTTGTTCTTTTCCTTCCAAAAATTTCGTCATATCGATCATTGTATCTTTAGCGGCATCCGGATCGTTAATAAGGGTAACGGTACCCTTTATATGAACCATGATATAATTCCATGTTGGTAATTGATTGGTTGTATAAATAGAAGGCGAGATATAGGTGTCGGGACCTCGAAACACCACAGTTACTTCAGCACCGTTTTTTAGGCTTTCCACCTGCGGATTTTGCTTGTCAATATGTGCTATGAGCTTACCGCTTTGGTCATTATAAATTAGAGGAATATGAGTAATTACGGGGTTATTGTCTAAAACCGAAATTAACATTCCTAATGGAAATTCCTTAATCAGTGAGATCATTTTCTGAATATCCCGGGATTGATGATGTGGTGGTGGATACATAAATTTGTAAGTGTGCTGAAATCACAATTTGTCAGACATTAAACTGTTTTAAATGATGATCAAGATGTTTGTATTGCATCTGTCCCCATTGCTGTTGGGTAAATTTACCGAAGCCGGGATGTGGATCCCATGTGGTTTGCTCCTTTTTACCTTCAAATTCATTTAATAATGAAACTAGTTCATCTTTAGATGTATTAAAATCTCGCGGTTCTGTTTCTTTTAAAAATCTTGCTGTTGGGAGATTCTCCCGGAAGGGTTTATCATTATAAAGCATCTTCTTAAATAATAATTGAGCGAACCAATTTGGCTTCATTCCATAGTCATTCTTACCAAGCATGATATTCAAGGGACCTTGGCAATGATGTAACATTTGTCCGGGAGACATTTTACCCCATTGTCGCGGCGAATCTTCCGAAAGATTATTAAGCCTCTGTTGTATTTCCGAAAAAGTTGCCTGGTCAAACAGTGATTTCATATTTTTCTATTTAAGTTGGTATTAAGATACGAACAAAAAAGTATTTAACTTGGATCATCCAATTTGAAATCTGGATAAATGCCATAATTTTCAATCGCTTCGATATTTGTGACGACGATGTTCATAAAAAATGAAATTTGTTACAGCAATTTTTTACATTTTGAATCTTGAGACCAGAAAAATGCTAATGCCCAACAAGATTAGGAACAATATTATGGAAGAATGATTCATTATACCGGCGAAATTAATTGGTGTTTCATTACCAGTTAGAATTAGTGGTGCCCAGTAATATGGAGAAGTTTCGGAAAGTGAATGATTTGAAAGATATTTTAGTTTAGCTGAGCGTAATGCTTCAGATCTTGACATACCTTTGCTTAAATTTTGGTAAAAAGTAGTAAGTATTTCCGAAGTGCTGGAATCGTTCACACTCCATAAGGTAGAAACAACCGAATTGGCGCCGGAATAGAAAAATCCCCGTGTCAAACTTAACGTGCCTTCGCCAACAGCATATTCACCTAGTGAGGTATTGCAGGCGCTCAGAACAATGAGTTCGGCATTATTTTGCACGGTGTATAGCTCGTTTAAGTTTAATTTATTATCGCTAAAAGCGATCCATGGAGATGTGCCAATATCGGCGTGAGTGGCTAAATGGATTATTTTATAATCTTTAGAGTTTTTTAAGAATAATTCTTTAGTGGCTTGTTTATTGGTAAAGGTTTCGCCGTTTATTAGTTGTTGAATATTGCTAATTTCCTTGACCGTGTTTGGGAGGGGCTCTAAATCTTCATCTTGAAAATTTACTGGAGCAAATCCGATGAATGCTTTAGCAGTCTTTCGAAAGATACTAGCGTTTTGAAATAAAAACGAAAGTGAATAGGCATAATGGATCTTATGCTGTAAAATTAGGTACTCATCCAAGTTCTCTTGAGAGATCAAAGCTTCAAAAGGAATTCCTTGTAATACATTGTCTGGTATAATCAATAAATCCTTGTCGGCAATTAGGCGTTTAATTTTTTCAGAAGGAAATAAAAGATTGTGTAATTGGTAAGAAATATTACGAAAGTTTGTTTGCTGTGATTGGGTTTCAAAGGGAGAGGAAATACTTTTCCGGAATTCTTTTATTAAATTCTGAAGGCGGACAATATCTTCTATAGGCTCTATAATAATTTTGTTCTTGGTAATGAAAATACCGAATGCAATATCTAAAAATTCATCGGTTGAGTCCCAAACGAAAGACACAGCAACTGTATTCTTTTTAAGTTTTTGTTGAACCGTAAAAAGTGATAACAGGGTAGAATGATCACTATTCGTAAAGTATCTTGGATAAATATTCTTTACTGAATCCTGAAACTCCTCAAGACGCTGCTTAGTCTCAAACAGTTCTTCAGAAAACGATGTTGAAGATGATTCATGATGTTCTAAGCTTATTATTCTTTTCTTCAATTCAATTTCCTTATTTCGAATATCCTTGGGCAGCTGGGCTCTTTCAGAATTTAAAAGAATGGCTTCAGTTAAAAGTAATGCTTTATTTTTCTCATTAAAAAAGAAAGCCTTATCGTGTTTATTTAAATGAATCGCGCAATAGATCATTTTAGAGTAAAGCGATGAAGCTTGCTCTCTCCAGTGAAGCTTCGATTTTTGTTCGTCACTTTCAAGTTGTAAAAGGTCAATTACTTGATCGGCCACAAGTAAATTAGTGTAAGCTTTATTAATTCCTTCAATGTTACCATCAGCTTCGTATAACTTAATATATGCTGTAGCCTCCAGATTAAAAGCTCTGAGAACTGAAAATTTATCTGAAAACTTTGAGATTATCTTGAAATTGGGAGGAGAATTGGGTGCTAAATTTGAACCTGCAATTTTTTGTAAAGTTTGTTGTGTCTCAATTAGCGCTTTCCCCCATTGTTGATTACGTAAATAATGGTGTGCTAAATTGTTATATGTTCTTATTATTTTGTCTTCTTCATTCTGAATTGAAATGGCCTTTTGAAGATATATAACGGCACTATCATTTTTTACAAGTGAGTATAAATTTCCGAGGTTTCCGTATGAAATAGCCATGTTGGCGGAGTCATTGTTTTCTATTGCCTTTTGAAGAAATTGTAATTGGTAATATTTTGATTTTTCGAAATCAAATGTCTCATCATTATTGTAATAGGATGCCAGGCTGTTATATAATGCATAGTGGTCACGAACAGATATTTGTACATGCTTACTTAAATATAGAATTTCTTCTAAAAGTTCACTTTTTTGTTCAAGACTCTCTTTGGTGTTAATTTGTTCGTATCTGTTTGTGAGATCCAGAGCTCGGCGTATATATAACCTTTGCTTACCAGATTTTTTGATACTAACAAGTGCAATTTTAAAGTGGTCTATCGCTTTATAGTAATCACCCAGCGCAAAGTAACAGTTTCCTATTTCAAAGAGTGAAGTGCCAGTGACTTCATCGTTATAATTTAAGGCAATTATTTTTTCGTGTACACTTTTAGAAGCTTCATAATTAGAGTTTTTAAAATAGAACCGACCAAGATTGTAAAGGGCTTGGACATATGCTTCGTTTAAAAGATCATTCTTCTCATAAACCTTAATTTCCTGGATCCCATATTTTATAGCAGTTTGATACTCCCCTTTTTTGTATGAACTAACAGCATAATCATGTATAATCTGAATAACTTCTTCTTCGGAAGTATCACTTAAGGCGATAGCTATGATACTATCTACTACTTGGCTAGGTAAATTATCATTATATTTTTTCGTGAGTTTTTGATAATCTGAAAAAAAAACTTGGCTATGCACTACTTCCGAAAACTGAAGAATACACAGCCAAATAATTATGTTCCGAATCATTCTTAAAGATCCTCGCAAGTTAGTTCAACAAATACTCTTTCTACTTCATCATCGGTATCAACAGGAGTGTCACTGTCGCGGCTACATGCTCCGTTCGGACAATTTATATCCCATGTTTCATATTTTATATCATCACATATTAGAAAACGTATTAGGACTTTATTTTTTTTATACTTGTTACGAATTTCTTCTTTTCTATTTTCAGAAACACTACTATTCCAGACAATTAAAACTTCAGCTTCAAAATATTCCGGGCCTCGCTGGTCTGTTTTAATCTCTGTGGTCAATTCATAATCTTCATCGGGTATAACTTCCTGATCGGTTGTACATGCCGTAAAAAAAATAATAAGTACCAGGATTGAGCAAAATCTATTGTTTTTCATGTCTAATTCTTAATGGTTATATGTAACTGTTCAGAAATTTTAAAAAAGTTACCCAACCGAATATAAAAGTTTATTTTTGTTTCAGCAATTATATCTTAATTTATGGAAAATAATCTCAGATTTCTTTACGCCTTGGTAAAAGGAGATTCTTCCGAGATAAAAATAATTTATAAGAAATGTTTTCCAATGGTGAGAAAGTTTATTCTTCAGAATAAAGGGAATAAACAAGATGCTGAAGATATTTTCCAAATGGCATTACTGCAACTCGCTGTTCGTTATAAAAAAGAAAAGTTTACAATTCATTCTAGTTTTGAAGCTTATTTGTTCACAGTTTGTAAAAATTTGTGGCGAAGAGAGTTAAATAAATCTAAGAATGAGGTAACAAAAGATGACATTACTGAACAAGTAAATGAAACTACCGAGATGGCTTTGGCACTTTTAGAACAAAAAAGGTGGGAACTTTTCAATGAAACGCTCAACTCTATATCTGAGAATTGTCGATTAGTACTTCAAATGTTTTTTGCTAAACTACCCTATTCTGAAATAATTGAGAGACTAAATTATTCATCAGAGTTAGTAGCCAGACAAAGAGTTTTTAAGTGTAAGAAAAAGCTAAAAGAAAGAATAATAGCAGATGAGCGTTACGAAATGTTAAAAGATTTATGAAAAACGACGACGAAAATAGTATTGAAGCATATCTTAGAGGGGAACTCTCCGATAAAGAAATCCTTGAATTTGAAATGCGTGTAACAAAAGACGATGTATTCAAGGAAAAATATCATCGCGAGAAAATGTTATTTGAGTCACTAAATCCAACTAAATGGTCATTTGCCACGAACCCAGCAAGTGACGTAGTTATAGAATATGAAGAGATATTTAAAAGTGAGGATATAGCGAATTTAAAGGATGCCATTGATGAAGGAGCATATACCTTCGAACGCGACACAAATTCTAGGAGTGATATGTACAAATATATCGCCGTTGCGGCAATGATTGCTGTTATCGTAGCTGTAGGGTCTCTATTTTTCTTAAATACCACGATGGAGTCATTGTATGTGCAAAATTTCGATTTAGATGAATTACCAGATCTGGTAAGTAGAAGTGAAGATAATTCCTCCAACCTAGTAAAGGCTCAACAGCTTTTTGAGAATAAGAAATATGAGAATGTAGAGGCTATCCTTAGTGCATCTAGTGACTTTGATTCCGGTTATACAGGTCCAAAACTTCTATATTTGGGAGTTTCTCAAATGGAACTGGGAAAATTTGACGAAGCCGAAAAATCTTTCGATAGGTTAATTAATAGTGATTTATTGGATGCTTCAAAGGGTTTTTGGTACAAAGCATTACTCTATTTAAAAATGGAAGACCGGGAAAAAGCTGTAAAATTGCTAAAGAAAATTGAAACGGAAAGGTTATTCAATCATGAAAAGGCTGGTAAAATTATAAAGAAGTTAGAGTAAGGTTCATTAGATTGAAGTGATTCAAAAATTTCTTACCTTTAGATTGTACACATGAAAATTCAACTCCCCTTCAACCGAATTTTTACATGTCTGATGAAAACCAATACTTTTCTATTAAAAGCTGGAATGAAAATGACCGACCGCGAGAGAAGCTCTTGCTTAAGGGTCGAATTGCTTTAAGCGACGCCGAATTAATAGCGATACTAATTGGTTCGGGGAGTCGTAATGAAAGTGCCGTCTCATTAAGCAAGCGCATATTGTCTTCCGTAGAAAACAATTTACAAGAATTAGGAAGGTTGTCTATACTCGACCTAAAGATGTTTAAAGGAATAGGGGAGGCCAAAGCAGTTTCGATTGTAGCTGCCCTGGAATTAGGACGTAGACGTAGGAGCGAAGAATATGTTCACAAGCCAAAAATTTCTTCCAGCACAATAGTCTTCGAGTTAATGCAACCCATCTTAGGCGAATTACCCCATGAAGAATTTTGGGTGATCTATTTAAATAACTCTAATAAAGTCTTGCAAAAAATACAATTGAGTAAAGGAGGAATTACCGGCACATTGGTAGATATCAGGCTGGCAATGAAACACGCTCTGCAGTTAGGTGCAGTAGCTCTTATCCTGGCACATAATCATCCATCAGGATCGCTAAGGCCCAGTGAAGCCGATAAAAAACTGACGAACAAATTAAAAGTTGCGGGAGAAAATCTCGACATAAAGGTACTGGATCATTTAATAATTACCGAAAAAGCGTACTTTAGCTTTGCCGATGAAAACTTGATGTAGCCTCCATGTTATTAGTATATACTCAAAAATTAACTCCCAGAATTACGTACATTTTTAAGCACATCTGTACTCGAATATTGGGTGTGGAAGTTCAGTTTACTTCGGTTATAGAAGAATTAATTTCACATGAGGGTCCAAAGTTAAGTTACGGAAAACAGCCAATGGGTAACGAACTTTTTATACAGAGTCATGGTTTGCTTACACAGCAGGGTTTCGAAAGCGTCGATATTATCGTTAAAGATTGGGAAACGACGAAATGTTTTTTCTCAGTAAGCGATAAAAGTGCTCTACCATTTGATATATTCTCGGCCAGCTTTTATTTGCTAACCAGATATGAGGAATATCTTCCACATGTTAAAGATGAAATGGGGAGATTCACAGCAACCGAATCCCTGGCGTTCAACGAAGGCTTTCTACAGCAACCGGTAGTGGATATTTGGGCTTACAAGTTTAAAACCTTACTGCAAGGATATTTCCCCGATCAACTCTTTCCTAAAAAAGAACTCACAATTCATAATATAGTTGAAGCTAAAAAGCCATTTGCATATATTCAAAGAGGTTTTTTTAGGTCTTTAATAAGTTATTCGAAAGACATATTAAAACTCCGTTTAAGAAATGTGATGAATCGAACTCAGGCAATGCTTGGAGTGCGGAGAGATCCCTTTGATACCTTTAAATGGATCATGAATGTTTCAAAAAAGAGTAAAGCACAGCTTACTATGTTCTTTATGTTAGGCGAAGCCTTACTTTTTGAAGAAAGTTTGAACACAAAAAGACTAAGGTTTAGAATGTTGGTGAAATTTATTGCAGATTATAAGGAGGTCGGACTTATATTTTCGTACAAGGCGCTTCAGGATTATGAAATATTGAAGAATGAAAAGTTGAGGATGGAAGATATCACAAACAGAACATTGCGTAGCTCGATAAATGCTCAATATCTCGTCAATTTACCCGAAATTTATCGGAACCTTGTGGAGCTTGAGGTGGAAAAAGATTTTACAATGATGTACGAAAATGAAGTAGGATTTAGGGCGAGTACCTGCACCCCGTATCTCTTTTACGATCTGGATTATGAGATCAAAACGCCGCTAATTATTCATCCCATAGCTATTAATACCACTGCATTCTTTAAAAAGTATCCATCGGAGATCAATAAAACCGTAAATGCAATCTTTACTTCAGTAGAAAAGGTAAATGGAACTTTCTCTATGCTTTTTTCTAATAGAGATTTTTCTTCTTCGGAAAGAAATAAAATATGGCGTACCATATTTTCAGAAAAATTACAAAAATATGAATAGGGAGACTATCACCGATATCTTTTTCGACCTTGATCACACCCTGTGGGACTTCGACAGGAATTCTTTATTGGCGTTTGAAAGAGTTTTTAAAAATCATAAAGTGGAACTGGAACTCGAAAGTTTTATGAAAGTTTACGAACCCATAAATTTTGAATATTGGAAACATTTTCGAGAAGAAAGAGTATCTAAACAAGAACTTAGACGAGGGAGGTTAATAGATACTTTTAAGGCTTTCGAGAGATCCTATCCCATCGAGATCATAGATGAAATTGCCACATCGTATATCGATGAACTGCCAGTTGATAATCACTTGTTTGATGGTACGGTCGAGCTCCTTGAATATCTCCATAAAAAATATTCACTTCATATTATTACTAATGGTTTTGAAGAAGTGCAGCATTTGAAACTTAGAAATAGCGGCATCAATACTTTCTTTAAAACAGTTACTACTTCGGAAGAAGCTGGGGTAAAAAAGCCTAATCCTGTTATATTTAAAACCGCCTTAAGTAAGGCCATGATCGAACCTCATAAAAGCTTTATGATAGGAGATACCTTTGAAGCTGATATTTTAGGTGCAGAAGCCGTGGGAATGCATACCCTCTTTTATAATTATAGAAAAGAAATCCTTCCCGAAAAATATCTGATTGTAAACGAGCTTTCCGAAATAAAAAAGTTTTTATAGTAATAATACTTAGTATTAGTTCGTTAGTTTATTAATTGATCCCCAATCATGAAAAAAAACCTAACATATTTATTTGTCTTAAGCTTTGTGAGCGTCCTGTTCTCGGCCTGCGTGAAAGATACAGATTTCGATCAGGCAGACGATATTTTACTAACTCCTGTCGTTGAACTGGATCTCATCTACTTTAATCTTGAAGCAGGCGACTTTTTCGATGTGAACACATCTAACCCGGTTTTAACAGTAAGAGATACTACAGATCTGCGTTTTTTAAACGACGGCATAAGTAATGATATCGTTAGAGCCGAATTCCTTTTTAATTTTACAAATAGTATTCCCAGAAATTTTGATGTGCATTTTCAATTTTTAGGGGAGCAAAACGATACAACTTATGTTACCCAAACATCGGTGATTGAAGGCACAACCCAGGATCCCGTAATTACTCAATTTATTCACAACGTTGAAGGAGAAGCAATCTCTCAACTTACACAGGCTTCTAAAGTAGTGGTATCTGTGACAATTCCTTCTTCTAATGCTAATCTGGAAGGAGAACTAAACCTACAATCCAAAACCACTTACTATTTAGAATTTTAATACTATGCGTAACCTACTCATATGTTGTATTGCCCTTTGGGCCGTAACGGCTATTGCTCAAAATAAGCAAGTGTTGTATGGCTTAGAAGATATACCCCAATCTTTATTGTTGAATCCGGGCGCTAAGGTGTTTCAGAAAAAACACTACGGAATACCTTTCTTATCTCAAATTCATTTCAATGCGGGGTCCTCCGGGGTGTCTGCTTACGATATTTTTGGAAATTCAGGAGAGGATATAAATACCAAGATCCGCAATAAGATTTTTGAATTAAAAAACACAGATTTTTTCACAGCTACCGAACAGTTAGAACTAATTAGTTTTGGTTGGAGAAACAAAAAAGATATTTACTTTTCAGGAGGGATTTATCAGGAATTAGATTTTATTACCTATTTCCCCAGGGATCTCGCTATCCTGGCGTGGGAAGGAAATAGAGATTATCTAAATTATGAATTTGATCTAGGTGAAATAAGTACGACGGGAGATCTATTAACGGTATATCATTTTGGAATTAATAAAGCTGTTTCTAAAAAACTGACAGTTGGGGCACGAATAAAACTTTACTCCAGTATGTTTAATTTCAGAAGTACGAACAACAGGGGAACATTTGTTAGTAGGTTAGGGGATGGTGACGTAAATATCTACGAACATACTGTGGAAAATGCAAACGTTAAAGTAGAAACTTCGGGCTATGCCCCTCTTCGCGAACTTGATGGAGCGAATGAAGTGACAAGCGAAATTTTGGGACGTGCTTTCTTTGGAGGTAATTTTGGATTGGGAGTTGACATTGGAGCTACATACGACTTTACGGACAAATTGAGTGGAAGCGCTAGTTTTCTCGATGTTGGAGCTATCTTTCATAGCAAAGATGTTGAAACATATGAAGCCAGTGGCAGCTATACGCTCGACGGTATTGAACTTATATTTCCTCCACTTGCAGATGGCCAAAGCACCATCCCGTATTACGACGACCTTACAGATGAGATTGAAGAGGCCATACCAGTTGATACCTTGCATAATTCGTATTCACAGTTTAGACCTGTAAAGTTTAACGCTAGTTTAAAGTATAGCTTTGGAAGACCTACCGATGGGAGGGACGATTGCGATTGTAGAGGAATGGACAAGTCGATCGTGCGCAGTCAGGCGGTAGGTGTTCAGTATTACAGTATTTTTAGGCCGAAAGGTCCACAAATGGCAGGAACACTTTTCTATTACCGAAGGTTTTACAATTTTCTTGCTGCGAAAGCAACATATACTGTTGATTCATATTCTTATTCGAATGTTGGTCTGGGATTGGTTGCAGATATTGGAGCAGTAAATTTTTATATAGCGGCAGATAATCTTTTGCGCTTAGAAAATATTGCAAAGGCAAATAGTATATCTTTACAACTTGGTTTCAATATAAAGATCGATCAAGAATGACACGTTTTACTATTGTTTTACTCTTTACTTTTAGTTTCTTCTCAAACAGTTTCTCTCAAAGTAACTTAAATGATTATAGTTATGTGGTGGTGCCTGAGAGTTTTGAATTTATTGCACAACGCGACGAATATCAATTAAACTCACTTACGAAACATTTATTTAACTCTAATGGATTTAATGCCTTCCTAAACACCGAACTTCCGGATGTGCGAAGATGCGATGGTCTTTGGGCAGATGTAGAAGGCTCCCTAGGGTTTATTTATACCAAAATTGTTGTAGTTGTTAAGGACTGTAATGGCAACGAACTTTTTAGAAGCGAAGAGGGGAAGAGTAAGATCAAAGCGTTTAACCGAACCTATCATGACGCGCTTCGAAAAGCCTTCAGAAGTATTGCGGCACTTCATGTAAGTCAGAAAGAAGTTGAAATTTTTGGGAAAGATGATGAAAATCCAACTCAAAATGTAAAAGTTGAGAAGGAGAAGAGGGATGAGAATGCCAATACCGATAGTGGTGTTAGAAAAGCATCTAATGTTTCTTCCGAAGAAATAATAATACTTCCGAAGGAGAAATTTTCAAGTTACAATAGAGGGAAAAGATCATATCTACTTCGAAAAACGAATACGGGCTTTAGTTTGTATGAAGAAAATGAAACCGTCGCTGATGGTTTAATGCTTGTGGGAGAAATTGATGTAATAGATGGCTTGATTAATTTTAAACTTACTACCGGAGAAACCTACGATGCAAAATTTGATACTACCGGTAATTTGATTGTAACTATGGGTAAAGAGATTCAAATTTATAAGAAATCTCTTTAGTAATTGTATTTATCCTTCCAAAGACTTTTTAAATAAGTTCGAAGTGAATTTTCTTTTGTGTTTCTACCGGGTTTAAAAAGAGCGGTACCTGAGATTTCCTCGGGTAAGAATTCGTGCGGAGTAAAATTTCCTTCATAATTATGCGCATATTCATAGTTTTTTCCATAACCAAGCTCCTTCATTAGTTTGGTAGGCGCGTTTCTTATTGAAAATGGCACAGAGAGGTCTCCTGTTCTCTTTACCAATTGTTGAGCTTCATTGATCGCGGCATACGAGGCATTGCTCTTAGGAGATGAAGCTAGATAAATTGTACACTGACTAAGAATGATGCGCGATTCGGGATAGCCAATCACACTTACAGCCTGAAAAGTATTGTTGGCAAGTACCAGGGCGGTTGGATTAGCATTCCCAATGTCTTCCGAAGCCAAAATAAGTAATCTTCGAGCGATAAATTTTACATCTTCCCCACCTTCTATCATTCTGGCGAGCCAGTACACAGCAGCGTTTGGGTCACTTCCCCGAATAGATTTAATAAAAGCGGAAATTATGTCGTAGTGCTGTTCTCCTGTCTTGTCATAAAGCACAGTATTTTTCTGCACTTTTTGCTGTACCATTTCGTTAGTGATAGTTATTTTATCACTTTTTTCTGAAAGGACTACCAACTCTAGTATATTGAGGAGCTTACGTGCGTCGCCACCGGAAAGCTTAATAATTGCTTCAGTTTCCTGTAACTGAATTTTTTTTTCTGAAAGAATTTCATCTTGGGCTATAGCTCGTTTCAACAGAGCTTCGAGATCGTTTTTACTGAAGGCATTGAGAACATACACCTGACATCTTGATAAAAGTGCAGGAATAACTTCAAAACTGGGATTCTCGGTTGTTGCACCTATTAAAGTTATCCATCCTTTTTCTACGGCACCTAGCAGTGAATCCTGTTGAGATTTACTAAATCTATGAATCTCATCGATAAACAGTATTGGATTTTTAGTTGAGAACAAGGTATCTTGCTTCTTAGCTTTTTCTATCACCTCACGCACTGCCGCCACCCCATTATCTACTGCACTCAATGTGAAGAAGGGTCGGCCGGATTCATTTGCGATAATAGTTGCCAAAGTAGTTTTACCGGTACCGGGTGGGCCCCATAAGATAAGAGAGGATAATATCCCCGAGCTTAGTTGTGCAGTGAGTGTTCCGTCTGGGCCGATGAGGTGTTGCTGACTCAGATACTCTGTAAGAGTTTTAGGTCTAATTCGTTCTGCTAAAGGTATGCTCATAGTGGGTAAAATTACAATTTTATAACTGCCTATTCACTGACAATTTATCATAAATTTGAATTTGGGTGTGTTTTTTGAATTGAGAGTCTTATGTCTAAAACAAAAGGATTAGAATTTACTGCGGGTGTCATTGGTTATCCAATTGCACTTGTTTTATGTATGTGGATTGTATTTTGGATAGAAATAAGATTTCATTTAGATTTTAATTATTTAGGGATTTATCCATTGAAAACTGAAGGACTAAGAGGGGTATTATTTGGACCTTTTATTCATAGTAATCTGCAACATTTATTTAATAATTCTGTGCCATTATTTGTTCTAACTTCAGGACTATTTTATTTCTACAGAAATATTAGCTGGAAGGTTTTAATATATGGATTGTTCTTAACGGGTATTACTACATGGCTTATAGGCAGACCGGCCTACCATATTGGAGCGAGCGGGGTAGTTTATATGTTAGTAGCATTTTTATTCTTTAAAGGAGTTTTATCGAAACAGTTTCAGTTAATTGCTTTGTCGCTAGTTGTAGTCTTTTTATATGGCGGGTTGTTGTGGTATGTCTTTCCAATAGATCCGAAGATATCATGGGAAGGTCATTTGTCAGGCTTTGGAATTGGTTTCTTGTTCGCATTGATATTCAGAGAAATTCCAATTGAAAATAAGAAGTATTATTGGCAAAAAGAGGACTACAACCCGGAAGAAGATGAATTCCTGCAGCAATTTGACGAAAATGGGAACTTTATTGAAACGAAACCGGAAGTTGAAGAAGATTCTCAAGCACCAAAAATTCAGATCAGATATACAATTAGAAAGAAAGACTCAGACGAATCCAGTTAGTTTCAAATTCGTTGTCTAATCACTTCATAAAGAAAGGCGCCACACGCGACAGATACATTAAGAGAATTGATTTCTCCTACCATTGGAAGGGCGGCTTTTTCATTGGCAATGGCTAAGACAGATTTGGATACTCCCTTTCCTTCAGAGCCCATAATTATTGCTAAAGGTTTTTTAAGATCGAGATTGTAAATCACACTTTCCGTTTTCTCCGTTGCTGCGATAGTAGATATACCTGAACCTTGCAAATAGTAAATAGCATCTTTAATGTGATCTACTTTACATATGGGAATGTTAAAAATAGCACCTGCCGACGTTTTTACAGTATCACCCGTAATTGGTGCACCTCCTTTTTTCTGAATAATCACTGCGCTTACTCCTGTACATTCTGCTGTTCTTAGAATAGCACCAAAGTTACGAACATCGCTAATTTGATCAAGAATTAAAAAAAGAGGGGACTTTTCGTTAGCTAAAGCCTTTTCAACAATATTTTCAAGACTTTCAAATTCGATTGGAGATGTTACTCCTACAATGCCTTGATGATTGCTGTGAATAAGCTTATTTAGCTTTTCAATTGGCACATATGATATGGTGGTGTTTAGGCTTTCAAGATCCTTTATTATTGCGTCTATTTTTGGATTGGATATTCCCTTTTGGATATAAACTTTATCCATCACGGTTTCAGACTTAATTGCTTCAATAATGGGATAAATTCCGAAAATGAGTGTTTCTTTTTTCATATGGTAAAAATAAAAAACCATCCGCTAATGCGAATGGTTTTTATATATAATAAATGATATATCTAATTATTCATCAGGATCATCAAATGTAACTTCATAGTTAAATGCTTGCAACAATCCTGCTGCCGACATTAATACCTGATCGGTATTTGCACCATTCCAAGCACCAGACCCATTTGGATCACCTGGCTCTACAGGGCAATCAACACAAGCAGATTGATTGTAATCATAAACTAATCCGTCAACAGTAGTTGCAGTTCCGAAAAATTCGAAGCTATCTCCTTCAGCGAATGTAGAAACATCTACGCCAAATAAAGCAGCCATATCTGCAGCTGTGAAACCAACGTCAAATGGGAAAGTTGTAGTACTCTTATAAGCAATAGTGTCTGTTGTAGCACCTGTAAAGTCCCCTCTTACGGATAAGCTATAAGTAGCAATGTTACCATTTGGGTCTTCTGTTAACGCTGTAAAACTAGCACTAGCGGGATCTGCACCTGCATCAAATTCTGGAGCTGACACAAATTTTACAAATCCTCCATTTCCTAATTCAGGAAATCTCCAATCCTCTCTTTGCTCGCAACTTGAAAATGCTGTTAAAGCTATAACGGCTACAAGCACTAGAGAAAAATATTTATTTGTTTTTAACATAATAGTATTTTTTAGATGTTGTTAGTCAATGAAATTTGCAGGATTATTATCCCAGAACACTTGAGTAGTCAAAGTTTGTTGATTAATATTTGGATTATTAATCACCTCGTTTGATGGGTAACTCCAAACTCTTGGGAATGGACCCGCAGCGATAATAGGACTTTGCAAATTAGGCTCACCGGTTCTTCTGTATGTGTTATATGGTTCTGTTCCATTTCCATAAGAAGCAATTAACCACTCTCTAGCGATAACAGCAAGTTTTTGTTGTGTAGTCCCAGCGTTGAATTCAGCTAATGTTTCTGCTACCTTAGCATTAATGTCACCATCGGTCATACCAAGACCGTCAGTTGCTAATCCTGCAGCAAAATCACGTACTTTATTCATGCTTAATCTCATTCCTTGCTCTAACAAGGTAGCTGGATTACCTGCCGTACCTAATGTAAGTGCAGCTTCCGCTAATGCAAAGTGTGTTGTAGAAGCAAGGTAGTAAGGCATGATTCCTTCACCATCTAAAGATTCGGATACAGCTCTGGCTTGTTCAAAAAGATCTCTATCAAATGCTCCTCCTGCAGGATAAACTCCATACGTAGTTCTCTTAGTCGCATCGTTTGGAAGACCTTCATCATCAGTATGATCTCTACCCCAGTATAAATTACCAACATAGCAGTAGTCATAGATAGCACCACCATTAACACAAGGTAAATCTGAACCTGAAGGCGCAGAACTTCTCTGACGATAGAAATAGTAACGTGCTCTTGGGTCTATATTACCGGTTTCAACGAAAGGTGCTTGATCGTCACCAACATTCATGATGTCATATAAGTAATTACTCATATAAGTTGCTGCACCGGCTGCTAAATAATTACCTGTAAAGTAAGGATGTCTACTTTCCGGATCTAAAGTAGTTCCGTATTGAAATTGAAAATCCTCTTCTGTTGTATCAATAATATTCTGACTCGCAGCTGCATTAATACCTGCTGTTGCTCCAGCCGGATCAACTAAACGCATATTAAGATATGCTCTAATTTTTAATGAATTTGCAAGAGCAATCCAGTTTTCAGCATTAAAGTCTCCATAAAATTGATCTTCAGGAGTTCTTAAAGAACCACTGCTTAAATTCGCAATAGCATCGTCTAAAAGTGCGATCTGAGCCGCATAAACCTCTGCACCACTATCGGCTACAGGATTTGGGAATTCCTCTGGCTGCACTGCTTGAGAATAAGGTACATCTCCAACAAAGTCAACAAGTAACATATATGCATAGGCTTCTAAAACTTGAGCCATACCAATATGGTTTGGAATTCCATCAGGATCATTAGCGTCAATTTCACCTAATAAATCAATATTTGAAAACATCTGGTAAGATTGAAACCATGGACGAGTAGTCCCGTTCAATTCTAAATTGTCTACAACGTTGTTGTAAGAACCGAATTGATTGATCATTCTGGTAAGAGCCATAGAAGTAACTGCATATCTGTTTGCACTATTTCTAAAGTTTAACTGAATGTCATTTAGAACAAAATTTGGATCTGCCGAACCAACAGTGATATTATTCGGACTCTCTAAAAGGTCCAACTCACCAGTTTCACAACCTACAAGGACAGTAAGTAAGGAAGCTATTAGAGTTATTTTAAATATGTTTTTCATAATGTTTTATTTAAATATTTTGAGTGTAATCAATAGTATAACAGTTCAAGTATCGTTTTACTACCTTCTTATACACATTTTTTTTAGAATGTTGCTTTAACGCTGAATGAATAACGTCTGTTAGACGGTCCAGTTTGGAATTCCAGTCCGGCACCATTACCTACACCTGTACTCAATGCTTCAGGATCGATATTGAATGCTTGTGGAATGTTAAATGTTCTCACATATAAGTTCTGTCCAGAAAGAGAGAAACTTACTTTTCCGAATGGAGTTTTCTCCAATGATTTTTCTGAAAGATCATACGTTAAAGATACCTCTCTCAATCTAAGGTGAGATGCATCATAAACACCTTGTCCAGATGGATCCACTAAGTTGATAAAGAAAACATCGTTAGCTCCAATTTGGATAGTGTTCTCAATTGGATTTCCTCCGGCATCTAATAATAACTCTCCTGTGTTAGGGTTAGCTAATAAACCAGGAATTACATAGGTTCCTTCTCTGTTGTCAACATTCACTGTTGTAACACCACGACGGTAGTACTGGCTAGCAGTTTGAGAGTAGAACTCACCTCCGTGTTGGTATTCAACCTGTGCACCTAAAGATATATTCTTGTAAGAGAATGTATGAATACTTGCCAAGTTCCAATCCGGATTAGGATCTGCTATAGTTTCAAGTGGAAGTGCTAAATCATCACTGTCAATGATCTTACCGGTATCCGGGTTTATTAATAATTGTCCTTCAACTCCTAAACCTAGAGGATTTTCTTCGGTGATATTTGCAGCATCGTAGCGAGTTGCATAAGATCCTTTAATTACACCAAGAGGTTCTCCTTCTGAAGCGAAGTTACCAAGGTTAGAGAAACCTGCATAAGCAAATGCTTCTAGATCACCTAAATCGGTTACTTCGTTTTCATAAGCTGTAAAGTTGTTTCTTACATCCCAAGAAAAGTTATCTGATCTTAATGGTGTAAAGTTTAAACCAACTTCAACCCCTTGAATTTCACTCTCCGCGATGTTGTCTGCGATAGATGTGTATCCGGTAGATGGATTCAACGGACGACTTACAATTTGGTCCTCGATTATTCTCTTGTACACAGTTGCATCTAAAGATAATCTACGGCTAAACATTTCAGCTTCAATACCTCCTTCAAATTCCTTTTGAAGCTCTGGCTGAAGTGCGTTGTTAGCTCTCTGTGTAGGTAATGAGTTAGTAGTAACACTATTTCCAGCTGAAGTTACAAATGCATTCGCTGTTGTAGAGAGTACATTTCTTGTGTTGTAAGGAGTTGGGAATCTCGCTGAAGTACCATAACTTGCTCTAAACTTCAATAAGTTCAACGCACCAGAAGAACTGATACCGTCTAAAGAAGTTGGGATAAAAGATAATGATGCTCCAGGATAGAATAGTGATCTGTTTTCCTCTTCTAATGTTGATGCCCAGTCATTTCTTCCTGAAAGCGTTAAGAATAAGAAATTGTCATAGTCAAATTCAAGCTGTCCGTAAGCTCCTAAGATGTTACTTTCATTTCTGAAATCCATTCCGCCACCTGTAACTGGGTCGGTATTGTTTTGAGATACAAAGTTATTATGGTTAAAGAAACCAAATACAATTTGATTTGTACTTACGATACCAAACTGAGAATATGTATCACGTCTAGCGTTAAATCCAACCTGAGCGTTAAAATTAAGCTCGCTAGCTAATTCAATGTTGCTAAAGCTGAAGTTCAAGTTGTGATCATAAATAAAGTTTGTTCCTTCAGTGTTTCTTAAGTATCCTTCAATATAAGGGGCAGTAACGTTTCCTTTCGCTACTCGGTATTCTTGTGATTCAGTATATGTATCTAAACCGAATCTGTAAGACGCCAATATATTGTCGCTAATTTCATAACCGGCAGAAAGTTTTCCGAAGAAACGATTTGTTTTCTGCTCATTACCCGCATAGTTTAATAACCAGTATGGGTTTTCTTGGTCTGTTCTATAATAAACACTTTCTCTTGTATTAGGATTCTCGAAAGGTAAATTATTCAAATCAAGGTTTCTTGGAATAAATAATGTACGTGTAAAGATAGAAAGTGCTCCGGCTGCGTTGTTTGCAGCAATTGGTGGAGTATTAACTCGAAGGTTACTAAAGTTAGCAGTTCCGTCGAAGTTGAATTTATTTGAAAGTTTAGTTGATCCACCAATACCAATGTTATATCTGGTAAGTCCGTTATTCTTGATATACCCATCTTCAGTTGTGTAACCAAAGTTGATGTTGTAACGACTAGGTCCAGCTGCTCCGGCCACGTTTACAGACATTGAGTTACCCAATCCTGTTCTGAAGAAATCTTCAACGTTATTAGGAACTGCTTCGTAAGGAATTTCAAGATCCTCGTATTGAGGGAAAATTGCCCCAAGTCCTGCGTAAGGGTGATCGATCATTAAATTATCTGCGAAAGCACCTCCCCAGTTTCCAACGAAACCAGCATTTGGAGTGTTGTCAGATCCTTGACCGTAGTCATTTTGGTAATCTGCAAGATTTGAAATTTCTGTTTGATAAACAGAAGAAGATACAGTTACTTCGAACTTCTTGTTAAGTTCTTTTGTACTTCCGTTTTTAGTTGTAATCAATACAACCCCATTTCTACCTTGCTGACCGTATAATACCGCAGCACTTAATCCCTTAAGGATACTTACGCTTTCGATATTGTTTGGATCTAAATCTAAGAAACGGCTACTTGTTACAGAGTTACCACCGGCAAAACCAGTTTGCAAGTTAGTACCAGCATCAAATGGTACACCATCTACCACAAATAATGGTTGGTTGTTACCATTAATGGAACTCTTTGAACGAATCACAAAATTTGTTCCCGATCCAGAAGCACCACTGTTACCAACGATTTGAACCCCGGCAACTTTACCGTTAAGCGATCGCACTACATCAGATTCCGGCTTGTTTTCAACAGCTTCGGCATCTAACGTACTAACAGCGTATCCTAGGGCTTTTTTCTCTCTAGGAATACCGTAACCAGTTACAATTACTTCAGACAACGTTTCACCTTCTTCCATTTGAAGGTCAATTCTATTGCTAGCGGCTGTAACAGGTCTTTCAACTGTAGTAAAACCTACGTAACTAAATACAAGTCTCTGTCCTGTCGCTGCTTGAATAGAATAGTTTCCATCAAAATCAGATTGAGTTCCATTGGTTGTACCTTTTACGATAATATTAACTCCCGGCAGTGGTAGACCCGTGTTATCGGTCACCGTACCAGAAATTGTTTTTTCTTGTGCAAACGTAAGTTGCACTACTAACGCTAGTAGTAGCGTTAAAATTCCACTAAACTTTGTTCTCATTTTATAATTTATTTGAATTAGCCAATGCCAAAAATCATAATAAAAAGTTAATTACACAACTTTTTAAACTTAAATTTTGCTTTTTTTTGTAACTGGCGCCAAGCTATTATTGCGTTTTCCTAGAATCTTGAACTAAGACTTATATGTATTTTAGTGCTCGAAAATTTAAAGGACTGATTTTCCGAATTACCATTTGCGATGTTGAGTTTGAAAAGCCCCGCCTTGGTTTGCATCCCAATACCAAAACCAAAACTGTATAGTTTTTGCTTTAATGACAGTATTTCATTCTCGAAATAGGCCAGATCAATTATAGTGTGCGCGTAGAGGCCCGGGTTGAATTGATAGCGATATTCGGTGTTTAACACAGATAAAAGGGAGGCGTCAATGCTGTTTTCATTAAATCCTCTTATGCTATTGATGCCGCCAAAACGAAACAACTCATTAGTTAGAAAAGTGTCGCTAAGTAATATATTTGTTTGATTCTGAAGAAATATTGAGTTGCTTGAATTTAAATTGATTATATGATTTATTAAATTCAGAAATCGTATTTGCTGGTCTTTCGACTCGGAAAGTGTTCTGTTACCAATTTCACTGTCCAATCCTATATGGGATTTTATAGGAAATAAACTGCTTTTTTGAAGTTTGCTGTACGATACCCCTGCGATTACAAATTTTGAATTATAATCTTCTATTGAACTTCCGGCGATCGTCTCATCTAAAAGGTTGCTCGATTCGTAGCCTTTATAGCCAATGTAAGAAGTGGAAGAAGGGTTTATTTGGTAATTGACCCTAGCTTGCTGTTCTGTCGTTACGAATGTACTATCCCTTCTAAAAATTTTTAGTTCCAAGGTCGCTCCAAAAGGAGATTTCAATATATAGGGTAAGGTTGCCTTCACTCTGAAATTTCTTTGATCATCACCATCAGCTTTGTAGTTAATTAAAAATTGTTCGCCGAAATTTAAATTATTGTTGAGTTCAAGATTGAGATACCCGTTAAATTGAAGTTTCTGAGTGTCTTCATTGGTAGCGAATCCTAGAATGCCATCAAATAAATTGTTGTTTTCTTTTTTAAAGTAATAATAGACCGTCGTTGATTCTTCTCTAAAAAGTGCTTCAGGGGGTTTAATGGATGAAGCAAACCCCAATGTGTTAATGGCATCATTTTGTTCAAGGATTTTTTTTCTGCTAAACACTTTTCCTTTTTTTGCTCCGGCGTAGTATTTTAAGAATGACTTCGGAAACTTCTCATATCCTTTAATAGCTATAGAATCTATTGTCCGTTGGGGACCACCCTCATTGTAGAGGGTGGCCGAAAGTTGGTCATCCTGTCTGGTGAGTTTCTCCAGCCTCAACCTCGAAAAAGGGTTTCCTTGTTCGGTGTAGAGGGAGTTTAGTTTTAATAGGGTTGCTTCAGCCGCATGAATGGGAAGAATAAAATGGTCATCGTATACGTCTGTTATATATTTAGCTAATTGGTCTTTACTGAAAGTGGTGTTCGAATAATAGACCTTAATAGTACGATATCTTTTTCCGAAGTAATATTTAGCGTTGTAAATGCTGTCATTCTCCTTCTCCAGTACTTCTAAACTACTATCGATAAAACCAATACGTTGAAGCATGTAAGGAATGGTATCAGCTTCCTTTTGAAGCGATAAAAAATTGGGATGTTTTAAGTTAATTTGAAGTGAGTCTACAAGCGCTTGCGAATTGGGGTTTTCACTTTCAATTTTTAAATATAATTGTTGTGCTCTAACCTGTGCAAAAAAGCAGGTATATATATTAAGGTATAAAAATATTAAAAGTATTTGTTTCAAAAAGAGGGAAATTTCTGCTGTAAATCTAACGCTACATTACTTGATTTCATATTCAAATGGAAAATTATTAAAAGAGTATTGAAAATTAATTTATTAAGGTTGGGATAATTCAATTTTATTTCTACCTTTGCAAGCCCTTAAAAAGGGGTATTTATATTAAAACAAGTGTAATATATATTTTATATGCCAACAATTTCACAATTAGTACGAAAAGGAAGGTCCAAAATAACCAAGAAGAGTAAATCGGCCGCTCTTGATTCGTGCCCTCAAAGAAGAGGTGTTTGTACGCGTGTATATACTACTACACCGAAGAAACCAAACTCGGCAATGCGTAAAGTTGCAAGGGTAAGGTTAACTAACGGTAAAGAAGTAAACGCATACATCCCTGGAGAAGGTCACAATCTGCAAGAGCACTCGATAGTATTGGTTAGAGGAGGAAGGGTAAAAGATTTACCAGGAGTTAGATATCACATTGTTCGTGGAGCTTTAGACACCGCTGGTGTTGAGGGAAGAACGCAACGTAGATCTAAGTATGGTGCAAAACGCCCTAAAAAGTAATCTAAGAAACTTTTAAAGAGAAGACATGAGAAAAAGACAGGCCAAGAAAAGACCACTTTTACCGGATCCAAGATTTAACGATCAGTTGGTGACACGTTTTGTTAATAACATGATGTGGGATGGTAAGAAGTCGGTGGCTTTTAAAGTGTTTTACGATGCAATTGATATCGTAGAAGAGAAAAAAACAGACGATGAAAAAACAGGGTTAGAGCTTTGGAAAGATGCTCTTTCTAATGTAATGCCACACGTTGAAGTACGTAGCCGAAGAGTAGGAGGGGCGACTTTCCAGATTCCAATGCAAATTCGTGCAGATCGTAAGATTTCTACTGCTATGAAGTGGTTGATTCTTTATGCGAGAAAAAGAAACGAGAAATCTATGGCTCAAAAATTAGCTGCAGAAATTCTTGCTGCTGCGAAAGAAGAAGGTGCTGCTGTTAAGAAGCGTACCGATACTCATAAAATGGCAGAAGCCAATAAAGCATTCTCACATTTCAGATTTTAAAAAATGGCACAAAGAGATTTAAAATATACAAGAAACATAGGAATTGCTGCGCATATTGATGCCGGTAAAACTACAACAACTGAACGTATTCTTTTCTATACCGGAGTGAGTCACAAAATTGGTGAAGTTCACGATGGTGCAGCGACAATGGACTGGATGGAACAAGAGCAGGAAAGAGGTATTACAATTACTTCTGCTGCTACAACTTGTACATGGAAGTTTCCTTTGGAAAACGCAGAGCCTGTTGAAGAAACAAAAGACTACCACTTTAACATTATTGATACACCGGGTCACGTTGATTTTACTGTAGAGGTAAATAGATCATTACGTGTACTTGACGGATTGGTATTTTTGTTTAGTGCGGTAGATGGTGTTGAGCCACAATCTGAAACTAACTGGAGACTTGCAGACAACTATAAGGTGCCTAGAATCGGTTTTGTAAACAAAATGGACCGTCAGGGTGCTAACTTTATGGAAGTTTGTCAACAAGTAAAGGATATGTTGGGTTCTAATGCAGTGCCTATCGTATTAAATATTGGTGATGAAGGTGATTTTAAAGGGATAGTTGACCTTGTTAAGAACCGTGCCGTAATTTGGCATGAGGAATCTTTTGGGGCTACTTTCGATGTTGTTGAAATACCAGAAGAACTAAAAGCAGAAGCAAAAATGTTACGCGGTAAACTTATTGAAGAGGTTGCTGCATATGACGAGAATTTGCTTGAGAAATATATGGAAGATGAAGATTCTATTACTGAAGATGAGGTGCATGCTGCGCTTCGTGCTGCTGTAATGGATATGAGTATCATTCCAATGGTGTGTGGATCATCATTTAAAAATAAAGGGGTTCAATTTTTATTGGATGCCGTATGTCGTTACTTACCTTCTCCAGTAGATAAGGAAGGTATTGTAGGGATCAATCCTGATACAGATAAGGAAGAAATCCGTAAGCCGGATGTAACTGCACCATTTGCAGCCTTAGCTTTTAAAATTGCAACCGATCCATTCGTTGGTCGTCTTGCATTTTTCCGTGCTTACTCGGGTCGTTTAGATGCAGGTTCTTATATCCTGAACAATCGTTCCGGAAAAAAAGAACGTATCTCTCGTATTTATCAAATGCACTCTAATAAGCAAAATGCGATTGAGTATATTGAAGCGGGTGATATTGGAGCGGCAGTAGGTTTTAAAGATATTAAGACAGGTGATACCATGTCTGATGAGAAGCATCCAATTATTCTTGAGAGTATGGACTTCCCAGATCCGGTAATTGGTATTGCTGTTGAGCCTAAGACTAAAGCGGATGTAGATAAGTTAGGTATGGCTTTGGCTAAATTAGCTGAAGAGGATCCAACATTCCAGGTTCGTACTGATGAAGCTTCAGGACAGACTATTATTTCCGGGATGGGAGAGCTTCACTTAGACATTATTGTTGATCGTCTTAGACGTGAATTCAAGGTTGAAGTAAATCAAGGTCAGCCGCAGGTTGAGTACAAAGAAGCTGTGACGCGAAATGCGGATCACCGTGAAGTGTACAAGAAACAGTCTGGTGGACGTGGAAAGTTTGCTGATATCGTATTTACATTAGGACCAGCAGAAGAAGGAAAAGAAGGTCTTGAGTTCGTTAATGAGATTAAAGGTGGTAACGTTCCTAAAGAATTTATCCCTTCAGTTGAGAAAGGATTTAAGATGGCGATGGTCAACGGACCATTGGCAGGTTTTGAAGTAGATAGTTTAAAAGTAACTCTAAAGGATGGTTCTTTCCACCCTGTGGATTCTGATGCGCTATCATTCGAACTTGCAGCGAAAATGGGATTCAAATCTGTTGCTAAATCGGCAGGAGCTGTTATTCTTGAGCCAATTATGAAACTTGAAGTTATAACTCCGGAAGAAAACATGGGAGATATAGTAGGTGACCTTAACCGTCGTCGAGGACAAGTTAATAATATGGGGGATAGAGCCGGGGCTAAAGTTGTAAAAGCTGAAGTGCCGCTTTCTGAGATGTTTGGTTATGTAACCACATTGAGAACTTTATCTTCAGGACGTGCAACATCGACAATGGAATTTTCACATTATGCTCAAACTCCTTCAAATATTTCTGAAGAAGTAATTGCAGCTGCAAGAGGAACCGCTAACGTATAATATTTCAGCAATGAGTCAAAAAATTAGAATCAAACTAAAATCTTACGATCACAATTTAGTGGACAAATCTGCTGAAAAAATCGTAAAGACCGTAAAGAGTACTGGTGCTGTAGTTACAGGGCCAATCCCTTTACCGACACATAAAAAAATCTTTACCGTATTGCGTTCTCCGCACGTAAACAAGAAGAGTAGAGAACAATTCCAACTAAGTTCTTACAAGAGATTGTTGGATATCTACAGCTCTTCTTCAAAAACAATTGACGCTCTAATGAAATTAGAGTTGCCAAGTGGAGTAGAAGTGGAAATTAAAGTTTAGTTATAAACTTTAATTTCCATCCCGAACTTGCTTCGAGATGTGGTAAAGAAAGAAATGTCCTCAACGATGGTTGGGGAAAAACGGAAAACAAAGTAATATTCGGGGTCGAATTTATTTTGACCCCGTTTAGTTTTAAATAAACAATGCCGAAAATCGGCGCATTATTAATAAATAAATAGATAAATATGTCTGGGTTAATTGGAAGAAAGATAGGGATGACCAGCATCTTTGACGAGAAAGGGAAAAATATTCCTTGTACCGTTATTGAGGCAGGACCCTGTGTTGTTACCCAAGTCAGAACCGAAGAGGTTGACGGGTATAGTGCTCTTCAACTTGGTTTCGATGACAAAAAGACTGCTATTAAAGCTGCCGAAGGCCATGCTAAAAAAGCAGGAACCGTTGCAAAACGTAAAGTCGCCGAATTCCGAGGATTTGAAGAAGAATTTAAATTAGGTGATACAATCACTGTAGATCATTTTGCTGAAGGCGAGTTTGTGGATGTTTCCGGAACTTCAAAAGGTAAAGGATTTCAAGGGGTTGTAAAACGTCACGGTTTTGGTGGTGTAGGTCAAGCGACTCACGGTCAGCATAACCGATTAAGAGCTCCTGGTTCTATTGGTGCAGCGTCGTATCCTGCGAGAGTTTTCAAAGGAATGAAGATGGCTGGCCAAATGGGGAATGAGAAAGTGAAAGTACAAAATTTAAGAGTTTTAAAAGTAGTTGCTGAAAAGAACCTACTTGTGGTAAAGGGATGTGTTCCCGGCCATAAAAACGCTTATGTAATGATTCAGAAATAATGAAGGTAGCTGTATTAGATATAAACGGAAAAGACACAGGTAGAAAGGTTGAACTTTCTAAAGATGTGTATGGAATAGAGCCTAACAATCACGCTGTTTACCTTGATGTGAAGCAATATCTTGCGAATCAGAGACAAGGAACGCATAAAGCGAAAGAGCGTGCAGAGATCGCAGGTTCTACAAGAAAGATCAAGAAACAAAAAGGAACTGGTACTGCTCGTGCGGGAAGTATCAAGTCTGGTGTTTTTAAAGGTGGTGGTAGAATGTTTGGTCCAAGACCGCGTAACTACTCATTTAAATTAAATAAGAACCTTAAGCGTTTAGCTCGTAAATCTGCCTTGACAATGAAGGCAAATGACAAAGCTATTATGGTGATTGAAGACCTTAATTTTGATGCTCCAAAAACTAAAGATTTTATCAATGTTTTAAAGACTTTAGGTCTTGAAAACAAAAAATCTTTAATTGTGTTGGGAGAGTCGAATAATAATGTATATTTGTCATCGCGCAATTTGAAAGGTGCAGAAGTTGTAACTAACTCACACTTAAGCACTTACGAAATTATGAATGCAAACAGTGTTGTGCTGTTTGAAGGTTCTTTGGAAGGAATTGAAACGAACTTAAGTAAATAGAAACGAGATGAGTATCTTAATAAAACCTATTATTACAGAAAAAGCTACTGCAGATGCAGAGTTAAATAACCGTTATGGTTTTGTAGTAAACCCAAAGGCGAATAAGGTAGAAATCAAGAAAGCAGTTGAAGCTGCTTACGGAGTTTCTGTTGAAGCAGTTCGCACAATGAATGTCCGCCCTGATAGAAAAACTCGTTATACGAAAACGGGTGTTCAAACTGGTAAAACGAATGCTTATAAAAAGGCAATCGTACAGGTGGCGGAAGGTGATACAATAGATTTTTACAATAACATCTAAGAAATCTTAGATTTAATTAGACAAAAATGTCAGTAAGAAAATTAAAACCTATCACCCCAGGTCAGCGTTTTAGAGTTGTAAATGGTTTTGACGCCATTACAACTGATAAGCCGGAGAAAAGTTTATTAGCTCCGAATAAAAGATCTGGTGGTAGAAACAGTCAAGGAAAAATGACCATGCGCTATATAGGTGGTGGTCATAAAAGAAAATATCGAATTATCGATTTTAAACGTGACAAGGCAGGAATTCCTGCAACTGTAGCGTCTATAGAATACGATCCAAACCGTACGGCATTTATTGCTTTGCTTAATTACCAAGATGGTGAAAAGCGTTATGTAATTGCTCAAAACGGACTACAAGTTGGTCAGAATATCGTTTCAGGCGATAGCGTAGCTCCAGAAATTGGAAACGCAATGACTTTAGCAAATATCCCTTTAGGTACTATTATTTCTTGTTTGGAGTTACGTCCGGGGCAAGGTGCAGTTTTAGCGCGTAGCGCTGGTGCTTTTGCTCAGTTAATGGCGAGAGATAAAAAGTATGCTACCGTAAAATTACCTTCTGGAGAGACTCGTATGATTTTAGTTACCTGTATGGCGACAATTGGTGCTGTTTCTAACAGTGATCATCAATTGTTAGTGTCTGGTAAGGCGGGTAGAAGTAGATGGTTAGGAAGAAGACCTAGAACAAGACCAGTGGTGATGAACCCGGTTGATCACCCAATGGGTGGTGGTGAAGGTAAATCTTCTGGTGGACACCCACGTTCAAGAAATGGTATCCCTGCAAAAGGATACAGAACACGTTCGAGAACTAAAGCGAGTAATAAACACATTATAGAACGTAGAAAGAAATAAGCTATGGCAAGATCGTTAAAAAAAGGACCTTACGTTCACTTTAAGTTAGAGAAGAAAGTACAGCAAAATGTTGAGTCGAATAAGAAGACTGTGATCAAAACTTGGTCACGAGCTTCAATGATTACTCCTGATTTTGTTGGACAAACTATCGCAGTACATAACGGACGTCAATTCGTTCCTGTATATGTTACTGAGAATATGGTAGGACATAAATTAGGAGAATTTTCACCAACAAGATCATACCGTGGTCACGCAGGTGCAAAAAATAAAGGAAAAAAATAATAGGCCATGGGAGTTCGTAAAAGAGAAAGAGCAGAGCAGATCAAGGAAGCAAAGAAGACAATGTACTTTGCGAAATTGAATAATTGCCCTACGTCACCGAGAAAAATGCGTTTAATGGCGGATTTAATTCGTGGTGAGAAAGTAGATAAAGCGCTTAATATTTTAAAGTTCAGTTCTAAGGAGTCATCACGTCGTTTAGAAAAACTTGTATTGTCTGCAATTGCAAACTGGCAAGCTAAGAATGAAGATGCTTCAATTGAAGATGCTGATCTTTTTGTAAAGGAGATTCGCGTAGATGGAGGTACTATGTTAAAGAGACTTCGTCCGGCACCGCAAGGTCGCGCACACAGAATTAGAAAACGTTCCAATCACGTAACACTCGTGCTTGGTGCTAACGATAACACACAAAGCAATTAATAAATGGGACAGAAGACAAATCCAATCGGGAATCGCCTAGGTATTATTAGAGGATGGGAATCCAACTGGTACGGAGGTAACGACTACGGCGATAAATTAGCCGAAGACGACAAGATTAGAAAATATGTTCACGCTCGTTTAAGTAAAGCTAGTGTGTCTAGAGTAATCATTGAGCGTACGCTTAAACTTGTAACCGTTACTATCACAACGGCTCGCCCTGGAATCATTATTGGTAAGGGAGGTCAAGAGGTAGACAAGTTAAAAGAAGAGCTTAAGAAGATTACAGATAAAGAGGTACAGATCAATATTCATGAGATCAAGAGACCAGAATTAGATGCTTACTTGGTAGCAGCTAGTATTGCGAGACAAATTGAGAATAGAATTTCTTATCGTCGTGCGATAAAAATGGCGATTGCCGCAGCAATGCGAATGAATTCGGAAGGTATTAAAGTTCAGATTTCTGGACGATTAAATGGTGCTGAAATGGCACGTTCTGAATCATACAAGGACGGTCGTATTCCTTTATCTACATTTAGAGCTGATATTGACTATGCTTTAGTTGAGGCACACACTACTTATGGTAGATTGGGTGTTAAGGTATGGATAATGAAAGGCGAAGTTTATGGGAAGAGAGAGCTTTCTCCACTAGTTGGTTTAGCCAAAAAAGGTGGAAAAGGTGGAAATTCTCAAGGACGAGGTGGAAACAACAAGTCACGTCGTAGAAAGTAATTTTTTAAAGTAAAAGAAAATGTTACAACCTAAAAGAACAAAGTTCCGTAAAATGCAGAAAGGCCGTATGAAGGGTAACGCCGGACGTGGTAATCAACTTTCTTATGGAACCTTTGGTATAAAATCTTTAGATTCAAATTTCTTGACAGCTCGTCAAATTGAAGCTGCGCGTATTGCGGCAACCCGTTATATGAAAAGAGAAGGTTCTATATGGATCATGATCTTTCCGGATAAACCAATTACCAAGAAGCCTCTTGAGGTACGTATGGGTAAAGGAAAAGGGGCTGTAGAATATTGGGCAGCAGTTGTTAAACCTGGTAGAGTTTTGTTTGAAGTATCTGGTGTTTCTGTGGAAACTGCAAAAGAGGCATTACGTCTTGCAGCACAAAAGCTTCCTGTGAAAACAAAGTTTATCGTGTCCAGAGATTTTCAGGCTTAATTTTTTGAAATTGTCAATATGAAACAATCAGAGATAAAAGAAGCATCAACAGCAGAGCTACAAGAAAAATTAGCTGAAGCTAAAAAGGCTTATTCAGATTTTAAAATGGCTCACACCATTTCACCGTTGGAGAATCCAATACAGTTAAGATCCCACAGAAGATCGATAGCTAGAATTGCGACAGAACTAACTAAAAGAGAAGTACAATAGTACGAGCTGAAAGATGGAAGAAAAAAGAAACTTAAGAAAAGAACGTATTGGTGTTGTTACTAGTAACAAAATGGATAAATCTATTGTAGTTGCTGAAGTAAAGAAAGTTAAACACCCTATGTACGGAAAGTTCGTGTTAAAGACAAAGAAATATGTTGCGCACGATGAGACAAATGACTGCAACGAAGGAGATACTGTAAAGATCATGGAAACAAGACCTTTAAGTAAAACTAAATGTTGGAGATTAGTAGAAGTAATTGAAAGAGCGAAGTAATTATGATACAACAAGAATCAAGACTAAAAGTCGCAGATAATACAGGAGCAAAAGAAGTTCTTACCATTCGAGTATTGGGTGGTACTAAGAAGAGATATGCTTCAATTGGCGATAAGATTGTAGTTTCTGTAAAAGATGCTACACCTAACGGTACCGTTAAGAAAGGTACTGTATCTACAGCGGTTGTTGTGCGTACAGTAAAGGAAGTGAGAAGACCCGATGGCTCTTACATTCGTTTCGACGATAATGCGTGTGTACTTTTAAACGCCACTGGTGAGATGAGAGGAACACGTGTTTTTGGACCTGTAGCGAGAGAACTTCGTGATAAGCAATTTATGAAAATAGTATCATTGGCGCCAGAGGTGCTTTAATATGAAAACTAAGATGACAAAGCTTAAAATTAAATCGGGAGATACAGTAGTAGTTACAGCCGGAGAACACAAAGGTTCTGAAGGTAAGGTGATGAAAGTTATCCTTGAGAAAAACAAAGCAATTGTAGAAGGGGTTAACATGGTAAAGAAACATGAGAAGCCAAGTGCGGCTAATCCTCAAGGTGGAATTATCGAGAAGGAAGCTTCAATACATATATCAAACCTATCGCTGATCGACCCAAAATCGGGGAAAGCAACGCGAGTAGGATACAAAATGGAAGACGGAAAAAAAGTACGTTTTTCTAAAAAATCGAATCAAGTATTATAGTTATGGGATATTCACCAAGACTTAAGGACGAGTACAAGAGCAGAGTAGTAAATGCTCTTACAGATGAGTTTGGTTACAAGAATGTAATGCAGGTTCCAAAATTAGAGCGCATTGTTGTGTCTCGTGGTGTTGGAGCGGCGGTAGCCGACAAGAAGTTGATCGACTATTCGGTAGATGAATTAACTAACCTTACAGGTCAGAAAGCTGTGGCAACAATTTCTAAAAAGGATGTTGCTACCTTTAAACTTCGTAAAGGAATGCCAATTGGTGCAAGAGTAACACTACGCGGAGAGCGTATGTACGAGTTTCTTGATAGACTTGTTACTTCTGCATTACCAAGGGTGCGTGACTTTAATGGAATTAAGGCAACAGGTTTCGACGGAAGAGGTAATTATTCACTAGGTATTACTGAACAAATTATTTTTCCTGAAATCGATATCGACAAAGTGAAGAAGATTGAAGGGATGAACATTACGTTTGTGACGACTGCTCAAACCGATAAGGAAGCAAAAGCATTATTAACTGAACTAGGATTACCTTTTAAAAAGAACTAAGAGATGGCTAAAGAATCAATGAAAGCCCGTGAGGTTAAGAGACAAAAAATGGTAAAGAAGTATGCTGAAAAGCGCAAAGCTTTGAAAGAAGCCGGCGACTGGGAAGCTCTACAGAAATTACCAAAAAATGCTTCTCCGGTTCGTTTACATAATCGTTGTAAACTAACAGGAAGACCTAAAGGGTACATGAGAACTTTTGGTATTTCGCGTGTTATGTTCCGTGAAATGGCTAATAAAGGATTAATCCCGGGGGTTAGAAAAGCATCTTGGTAGAACGAAGTGTTTTTCGTTTAACGTTAAAATTATAAATTGGTTGAAGGTTCGATTGCGATAGTTCGTATCGAAAACCACTTCCGCAAATTAATATATATGAATACAGATCCAATTTCGGATTATCTAACGAGAGTTAGAAATGCAGTTAAAGCAGGACATCGCGTTGTAGAGATTCCGGCTTCTAACCTAAAAAAAGAAATCACGAAGATTCTTTTTGATCAGGGTTATATTTTAAGCTATAAGTTTGAAGACGATAAAGGCCATCAAGGTACTATTAAGATCGCCTTAAAGTACGATAAGCTTACAAAAGATCCAGTAATTAAAAAGATTCAAAGAATTAGTAAACCAGGTTTACGTAAGTACGCAAGTTCAACCGAACTTCCACGAATTTTGAATGGTTTGGGAATTGCAATTGTTTCAACTTCTTCGGGAGTTATGACAGGAAAGCAAGCTCAGGCTCAGAAAGTAGGTGGAGAAGTATTGTGTTACGTATACTAAAAATAGACAAGAAATGTCAAGAATAGGTAATAACCCGGTAGCAGTTCCAGAAGGAGTTACAGTTGATGTAAAAGACAACGTAATTACCGTAAAAGGAAAATTAGGAGAGTTAACTCAGGAGTATTCTGATGTTACAATAAAGGTAGAAGACGGAAATGTAATTTTCGAACGCCCTTCAGATTTTAAAGATCACAGAGCAAAACACGGTTTGTACAGATCACTTGTTTACAACATGATCGAAGGTGTTTCAAAAGGATGGTCTAAAGAACTTGAATTAGTAGGTGTGGGATACCGTGCCAGTAATCAAGGTCAGAAATTAGATCTTGCTTTAGGTTTTTCTCATAATATCGTTTTAGATATTGCTCCCGAAGTAAAAGTGGAAACTGTTTCAGAAAAAGGGAAGAATCCAATAGTTAAATTAACTTCATTTGACAAACAATTGGTAGGTCAAGTAGCTGCAAAGATACGAGGCTTCCGTAAGCCAGAACCTTACAAAGGAAAAGGTGTGAAGTTTGTAGGTGAACAAATTAGAAGAAAAGCAGGTAAATCTGCATAAGAAATATAGTTATGGCATTATCAAAACAAGATAGAAGAAGTCGTTTGCGTTACAGAATACGTAAGACTATTTCGGGAACAGAGCAGCGTCCGCGTTTGGCTGTTTTCAGAAGTAATAAAGAGATCTATGCTCAACTTATTGACGATGTAAGTGGAAAAACCATTACTGCTGCATCTTCAAGAGATAAAGATATAGATGCTTCTAAAGTGAATAAAGTAGAAGCTGCAAAATTAGTGGGTAAGGCAATCGCTGAAAAAGCACAAAAGGCAGGCGTTGAAACTGTGTCTTTTGACAGAGGTGGTTACTTATATCACGGAAGAGTAAAATCATTAGCTGAAGGGGCACGCGAAGGCGGTCTAAAATTCTAAGTAGTATGTATCAAGATTATAAAAACGTAGAATTAGTAAAACCTGGAGGTCTTGAATTAAAAGATCGTTTGGTAGGTGTGCAACGTGTTACAAAAGTAACAAAAGGGGGTAGAGCCTTCGGATTTTCAGCTATTGTAGTTGTAGGAGACGAAAATGGAGTAGTTGGACACGGCTTAGGGAAATCTAAGGATGTGGCAAGTGCGATTGCAAAGGCAATAGAAGACGCTAAGAAAAATTTAGTTCGAATTCCTCTGAACAAAACGACACTTCCTCATGAGCAAAAAGGAAAATACGGTGGTGCAAGAGTAAATCTTTTACCAGCAGCTCCCGGTACCGGTGTGATCGCCGGTGGTGCGGTACGGGCAGTATTGGAAGCAGTAGGTGTACACGATGTATTATCTAAATCGCAAGGTTCGTCTAACCCACATAACGTGGTAAAGGCTACTTTCGATGCTTTATTACAATTGCGCAGTGCGCAAACCGTTGCAAAACAAAGAGGAATCTCTTTAGAGAAATTGTTTAAAGGATAAACGATAGAAGAAATGGCAAAAATTAAAGTAACAAAGGTAAAGAGTGCAATTAACCGTACTCAAAACCAAAAGAGAACGTTAGAGGCACTTGGACTTCGTAAGATTGGACAGGTTGTTGAACATGACGATACGCCAAACATTCTTGGTATGGTAAATAAAGTTAAACATTTGGTTTCAGTTGAAACCGTTTAAGATATACAAAATGAATTTAAGCAACTTAAAACCTGCAGAAGGTTCGGTTAAAAAAGAAGGAAAGCGAGTAGGTCGCGGACAAGGTTCTGGAAAAGGTGGTACTGCAACTCGTGGTCACAAAGGAGCTAAGTCTCGTTCCGGATATTCCAAGAAAATTGGTTTCGAAGGAGGGCAGATGCCACTTCAACGTCGTGTACCTAAGTTTGGTTTTACCAATATTAACCGAAAAGAATATCAAGGTGTAAACCTGGATACGCTTCAGCAATTGGTTGACGATAAAAAAATAAAGGATACTGTAGACTTCGAAGCCCTAGTTGGTTTAGGTCTTGCCGGTAAGAACGAAATGGTGAAGATCTTAGGACGTGGGGAATTAAAGGCAAAGTTAAAAGTATCTGCTCATAAGTTTACTGCCTCTGCACAAAAAGCTATAGAAGCTGCTGGTGGTGAAGTAGTAACCATGTAATCAAAGAATAAGGATGAAATTTATTGAGACCTTAAAAAATGTTTGGAAAATAGAGGAACTACGAAATCGTATCATAGTTACCTTAGGACTGTTATTAGTGTATCGTTTTAGTGCACAGGTAACATTACCTGGTATTGATGCGTCAAAGTTAGCTGAATTCTCTGGTAATTTCGACGCCGGTGGAATTGGTGGATTACTTAATGCATTTACAGGAGGAGCATTCGCAAATGCTTCAGTTGTAGCATTAGGTATTATGCCATATATCTCTGCTTCCATTGTGGTTCAATTAATGCAAATTGCTGTTCCTTATCTTCAGAAATTACAAAAAGAAGGAGAAAGTGGAAGAAAAAAGATCAATCAGATAACAAGATGGTTAACCATAGGTATTTGTTTGGTACAGGCACCAAGTTATCTTGCAGGTCTTCCTGCTCTTGGTGTGCCTACTGAAGCTTTCATATTGGGTCAAACGCCGATGTTCTACATCTCTTCTGTTATTATTTTAGTAACAGGTTGTGTGTTTGCAATGTGGTTAGGAGAGAAAATCACTGATAAAGGAATTGGAAATGGTATCTCTATATTAATTATGGTGGGTATTATTGCCACTATGCCATTGTCTTTTGTACAGGAGTTCGCTGCGAGAGTATTCGAATCTAATGGAGGACTTATCATGATCCTTATCGAACTTGTAATCTGGTTTGTAATTATTCTACTAAGTGTCCTGTTAGTGATGGCAGTTAGAAAGATACCGGTACAGTATGCACGTAGAACAGCTACCGGAGGATATGAGAAAAACATATTTGGTGCGAGACAATTTATTCCGTTGAAGTTAAATGCTTCTGGAGTAATGCCTATCATCTTTGCACAGGCAATTATGTTTGTTCCATCTGCGGTTGCAGGATTATCGAAGAGTGATTGGGCACAGAGTGTTCAGGCAACATTTAGTGATATTTTCGGATTATGGTACAACGTAGTATTTGCTGCCTTGATCATCATATTTACGTATTTCTACACTGCAATTACGGTGCCAACTAACAAAATGGCTGATGACCTTAAGCGTAGTGGTGGATTTATTCCTGGCATTAAACCAGGAGGTGATACTGCAGAATTTTTAGACAGAATTATGTCACAGATCACATTACCAGGATCTATCTTTTTAGCATTGATAGCCATCTTCCCTGCATTTGTGGTGAAGTTGATGGGAATTCAACAAGGATGGGCGTTGTTCTACGGAGGAACATCACTTTTAATTATGGTAGGTGTGGCAATCGATACAATGCAACAAATTAATTCCTATTTATTGAATCGTCATTACGATGGTTTGATGAAGTCGGGTAAAAACAGAAAAGCAGTAGCATAAATTATGGCAAAACAACCAGCAATAGAACAAGACGGAAGTATTGTAGAAGCATTATCTAACGCGATGTTTCGAGTAGAACTGGAAAACGGTCATATCGTAACTGCGCATATTTCGGGGAAGATGCGTATGCACTATATTAAATTATTACCCGGAGATAAAGTAAAATTAGAAATGAGCCCATACGATTTAACAAAGGCTCGCATAACATACAGATACTAAAATGAAAGTTAGAGCATCAGTTAAGAAAAGAAGTGCCGACTGCAAAATTGTTCGCAGAAAGGGCAGATTATATGTAATTAATAAGAAGAACCCAAAGTTCAAACAAAGACAAGGATAAGTTATGGCAAGAATCGCAGGTGTAGATATCCCTAAACAAAAAAGGGGTGTAATCGCGTTAACGTATATCTTCGGAATTGGTAAAAGCCGTGCCCAAGATATTTTGAAAAAAGCCGGAGTTAGCGAAGACAAAAAAGTAAACGAATGGAACGATGATGAAATCGGTGCTATTCGTGAGGCAGTAGGATCTTTCAAAATTGAAGGTGAATTACGTAGCGAAGTTCAATTAAGCATTAAGCGCTTAATGGATATTGGTTGTTACAGAGGTATTCGTCACAGAACGGGATTACCGTTACGTGGACAACGTACTAAGAACAATTCAAGAACAAGAAAAGGAAAACGTAAAACAGTTGCAAACAAGAAAAAAGCAACTAAATAACCTTGAGATATGGCAAAGTCTAGCGCAAAAAGTACAAAAAAACGTAAAGTTAATGTTGAATCTACAGGGGCAGCACACGTTACTGCATCATTTAACAACATTATCATTTCCTTGACCAATAAAAACGGAGATGTTATCTCTTGGTCTTCTGCCGGTAAAATGGGTTTTAGAGGGTCTAAGAAGAATACTCCCTACGCAGCTCAATTAGCGGCCGAAGATTGTGCAAAAGTAGCACATGAAGCAGGTTTAAGAAAAGTAAAGGTTTATGTAAAAGGACCGGGTAACGGAAGAGAATCTGCTATTCGATCAATTCATAATTCAGGGATTGAAGTAACCGAAATAATCGATGTTACACCAATGCCACACAATGGATGTAGACCTCCAAAAAGAAGAAGAGTTTAATAAATAAATATCAATCTGAAGGAAATAAGAAGACTAGAGGATTAACGTAAGACCTTAATTTAGTTTTCCCTTCGTAATTAATTAGAAATGGCAAGATATACTGGTCCAAAAACTAAAATAGCCCGAAAATTTGGTGAGGCTATCTTCGGAGAAGACAAATCCTTCGAAAAAAGAAATTACCCTCCGGGACAACACGGAAACAACCGTCGTCGTGGAAAAAAATCTGAATACGCAATCCAGTTAATGGAAAAGCAGAAGGCGAAATATACCTATGGTATATTAGAGCGTCAATTTAGAAATATGTTCAAAAAAGCAACAGCAGCTCCTGGAATTACCGGGGAGGTGTTATTGCAGTTATGTGAGTCTAGACTTGATAATGTTGTATACCGAATGGGTATATCACCAAGTAGACCAGGTGCCAGACAATTAGTTTCACACCGTCACATTACCGTTAATGGTGAAAAAGTAAACATTCCTTCATACCAGTTAAAGCCTGGAGATGTAGTAGCTGTTAGAGAGAAGTCGAAATCTCTTGAAGCTATCGAAAGTTCGTTAGCTAATGCTAGCCACACATATGAGTGGATTACTTGGAATACTGAAACGAAAGAAGGAACATTTGTATCTGTACCACAACTTATTCAGATACCGGAAAACATAAACGTACAGTTTATCGTCGAATTATATTCAAAATAATCAAAACACACGAGTCACACTATGGCAGTATTTAGTTTTCAGAAGCCTGATAAAGTTATCATGATCAATTCAACCGATTTTGAAGGGAAATTTGAATTTCGCCCTTTGGAACCAGGTTATGGATTGACTGTTGGTAACGCATTAAGACGAGTATTACTTTCTTCATTGGAAGGATTTGCAATTACTTCGGTAAGAATCGAAGGTGTAGACCACGAGTTTTCAACAATTGCAGGAGTAGTAGAAGATGTAACAGAAATCATTTTGAACTTAAAACAAGTGCGTTTTAAAAGACAAATTGATGAGATAGATAATGAAACAGTTACTATTTCTGTAAATAGCGGAGAGCAGTTAACAGCTGGAGATTTTCAAAAGTTTATCTCCGGATTTCAGGTTTTAAACCCGGATTTGGTTATCTGTAATATGGATAGCAAGGTAAATCTTAACTTCGAAATTACAATTGAGAAGGGTAGAGGTTATGTTCCTGCAGAAGAAAACAAGAAGGCGAACGCACCTCTTGGAACTATCTTTACAGATTCTATCTACACTCCAATTAAAAATGTTAAGTATAGCATTGAGAATTTCCGTGTAGAACAAAAAACAGATTACGAAAAATTAGTTTTCGAAATTATAACAGACGGATCTATTCATCCAAAAGATGCGTTGACCGAAGCTGCTAAAACTTTGATTCACCACTTTATGTTGTTTAGTGATGAGCGCATTACCCTTGAGGCCGATGAGATTGCTCAAACTGAAACATACGACGAAGAATCATTGCATATGCGCCAATTGCTTAAAACTAAGTTAATCGATATGGATCTTTCGGTTCGTGCACTTAACTGTTTAAAAGCTGCTGAAGTCGACACGCTTGGAGACTTAGTGTCTTACAACAAGAATGATCTTATGAAATTCAGAAACTTCGGTAAAAAATCGTTAACAGAGCTTGAAGAGCTTGTAAATGTTAAAGGTTTGAATTTCGGAATGGATCTTTCAAAATATAAATTAGATAAAGATTAATACATCATATTTTGCTCTCCAGACGCTTATCGGTCCGGATTTGGTAGCAAGATGATGATTAAAAACAAATGTCATGAGACACGGAAAAAAAGTAAATCACTTAGGAAGAAAGACAGCACATAGAAAGTCGATGTTGGCAAATATGGCTTGTTCCCTAATTGAACACAAAAGGATCAATACTACGGTTGCTAAAGCGAAAGCATTAAAGCAATTCGTTGAGCCAATGATCACAAAATCTAAAGAAGATACAACGCATAACCGTCGTATCGTAATGTCGAGATTGCGTCAAAAAGAGGCAGTGACCGAATTATTTAGAGAGGTTGCTACCAAAGTTGGCGATCGTCCGGGAGGATACACTCGTATCATCAAACTTGGAAATCGTCTGGGAGATAATGCAGATATGGCAATGATCGAACTGGTTGATTATAACGAATTGTACAACGCTGGAAAAGCTAAGAAATCGAAGTCAACACGTCGTAGTCGTCGTGGAGGATCGAAACCAGCGGCTGCTCCGGTTGCAGAAACGAAAGCAACTAAGGAAGAAGAATAAATGAAATATCATTTAAATTATAAAGGGATAAACAGTTAATGTTTATCCCTTTTTTTATGAAGTGATTCACCTAGAATTGTTTAAAAGTTCTAAAACGTAAATTATTAAACTAATATCTTTTAAAGTATTTTTGCACAAGATTTGAAGAATATGAAGTACCAAACACGAAAAAAAGCACTTATTTTATTAGCAGATGGCACAATTTTCTACGGAAAGGCCGTTGGTGGAAAAGAAGGTTCAGCCTTTGGAGAAGTATGTTTTAACACCGGAATGACAGGGTATCAAGAGATTTTTACCGATCCTTCATATTTTGGTCAGTTAATGGTAACCACAAACGCTCATATTGGAAATTACGGGACTAATTCTGATGAGGTAGAATCTGATAGCGTGAAGATCGCCGGATTAATCTGTAGAAATTTCAGTTATAATAAAAGTCGGCCGGCAGCAGATGATTCTCTCGAGAATTTTTTAAGTGATAATAATTTATTGGCCATTAGCGATATTGATACGCGGGCATTGGTTAATTATATTCGCGATAACGGTGCAATGAATGCCGTGATCTCTACCAAAGTAGATTCAATTGACGAGCTTAAAAAGCAATTGGCTGCAATTCCTGATATGAAAGGATTAGAATTAGCCAGCAAAGTCTCTGCTAAAGAGCCTTATTTCTTCGGAAAGGAAAGTGCTACCTATAGAATTTCTGCCCTTGATATTGGTATAAAGAAGAATATCCTTCGAAATTTAGCTGAAAGAGACTGCTATATTAAGGTGTTCCCTTACAACGCATCTTTTTCAGACTTGGAAGCTTTTAATCCGGATGGCTACTTCCTGTCTAATGGTCCCGGTGACCCGGAACCACTTTCAGAAGCAATTGAAACCACAAAACAAATAATTGAAAAAGGCGCTCCTTTATTTGGAATCTGCTTAGGCCATCAAGTGATAGCCCTTGCCAACGGAATTTCAACTTATAAAATGCACCATGGACATAGAGGTATAAATCACCCCATTAAAAACCTACTAACAGGAAAAGGTGAGATTACTTCTCAGAACCACGGATTTGCCGTGAACAGAGAAGAAACAGAAGCGCATAGCGATGTTGAGATCACACATGTGCATCTAAACGATGATACTGTTGCGGGTCTTAAAATGAAGAGTAAACCTGTTTTCTCCGTGCAATATCATCCTGAAGCCAGTCCGGGACCACACGATGCATCATATTTATTTGACCAATTTATAGAATCAATTCAATCTCATAAACTACAAACCGCATGAGCATTATAATAGACATTCACGCAAGACAAATTTTTGATTCCCGAGGAAACCCAACAATAGAAGTAGACGTTATTACCGAAAATGGTTATTTGGGGCGTGCAGCTGTTCCTTCGGGAGCCTCGACCGGAGAGCATGAAGCGGTGGAGCTAAGAGATGGAGGAGATGATTATATGGGAAAGGGTGTACTTAATGCTGTAGAGAATGTTAATGGGAAGATCGCAGGCACACTTTTGGGTGTTTCAGTTTTTGATCAACCTTTAATTGATAAGATCATGATCGATTTGGATAGTACTCCAAATAAATCAAAATTAGGCGCTAATGCAATCCTAGGCGTATCCCTCGCGGCTGCAAAAGCAGCTGCTAACGAATTGGGTATGTCGCTTTATCGCTATGTAGGTGGAGTTAGCGCAAAAACGCTCCCGGTGCCCATGATGAATATTATAAATGGAGGTTCGCATAGTGATGCTCCTATTGCATTTCAGGAGTTTATGGTGATGCCGGTAAAAGCTAAAAACTTTACGCATGCTTTGAAAATGGGTTCTGAGATCTTTCATAACCTTAAAAAGGTATTACACGATCGTGGATTGAGTACCGCTGTGGGGGATGAAGGAGGATTTGCTCCAACTTTAGAAGGTACCGAAGATGCACTCGACACAATCGCAAAAGCTGTTGCTAATGCCGGTTATAAGTTGGGTGACGAGGTGATGATCGCCTTAGACTGTGCAGCAGCGGAGTTTTACATAGACGGCAAATACGATTACACCAAGTTTGAAGGCGATAGTGGAAAAGTTAGAACCTCTAAAGAGCAGGCAGATTACCTGGCCCAGTTATCTTCCAATTATCCAATTATTTCTATAGAGGACGGGATGGATGAAAACGATTGGGAAGGCTGGAAGTATTTAACCGAAAAAGTAGGGGATAAAGTACAGCTCGTTGGTGACGATCTTTTTGTTACTAATGTTGAACGCCTTTCACGAGGAATAAATGAGAATATCGCAAATTCAATTCTTATAAAAGTGAACCAGATTGGAACACTTACCGAAACCATTGCTGCTGTAAATATGGCACATAATGCCGGGTATACTTCCGTGATGTCACATAGAAGTGGAGAAACAGAGGATAATACAATTGCCGATCTCGCAGTTGCCCTCAATTGCGGTCAAATAAAAACTGGTTCCGCTTCTCGAAGTGACAGGATGGCCAAATACAATCAATTGCTTCGAATAGAAGAAGAACTTGGGGAGATAGCGTACTATCCAAAAGAGAAAGCGTTTAAACAATAAATACTAAACCGGCAACTTTCAAGTTGCCGGTTTTGTTTTCTAGCTAAGATCTTCAATAGAATGAAGTTTACGTAATGAAGCTTCAGTTTCTTCCATATGCTGTTGCAATACTGTCACTAATTTTTCCGATAGCCCTTCTTGCTTTATGGTGTTTTCGTATTCTTCCAAGGTTGCCGTTTCTGCACTGACGCATTCTGCCAATAAAGATTCATCAGTCTCCATAGAAATCGAAGTCTTTAGATTTAACCATCCTCTTTCGAGAGCCCCCATAAGACTTCCGTCGTAATCCACTTCCGAAGAAATATCGAAATCTTTAAGTCCGACAGCTAATTGCATAGAAAAAATTCGTCTCTTTTCGGCAAGTTTCCGAAGTAATCCCCTTAATGTAATAGTTTTTGTTTCGAAAGCGAGATCCAAATATTTTTGATGAGTATCGTTGTTTTTCATTATCAGGTTATTTATTGCTGCCGAAATATTCTTTGCTGTTTCCATAGCTGTGTGGTTTTAAATATTGATGGTTATCGTATTTTAAAAGGTATCATTAAAAAATAATAAATTAATTTAAAAGGGTTGATAACAATAGTGTGGCGACTATCCAGAGAATTACCGAGAGGAGTCCGCCTATGATCAAAAAATGTTTGAATTTATATGCTCCGGTACCATAAATCAGGGTGTTTGTTTGGTATCCAACAGGGGTAAAGAAACTGTAGTTTGCTGCAAACATAACCGCCAAAATAAATGGTTTTAAAGGTAATTGAAGTCCGGAGGCTACCGAAATTGCGATAGGGGTCATTATGATGGCCGTTGCATTATTGGAAATAGTTCCACTGAGTATCATGGTAAATAAGAAAAGTATTCCAAGGATAAACATTGGTCTTTGGCCAGAGAGCAGCGAGAGTAGGTTTTCAGAAATCCATTCATCTGTTCCGCTATTTGTCATTGCAATTCCTAAAGGGATCATCCCGGCTAGTAAAAATATGATCTGCCAGTTTATTTTATGGTATAGCTTTTCGAGAGAAACAGATTTTGTTATTAATAAACTTGCAACCCCTAAAATGGAAGCGGCAAGGATGGATAAGACACCCGAAGCGGCCAGTCCAATAACCATGAGTAAGATAATTAAGGTGATAGATTTTTTTAAATTTGACTTAGATGGCACTGATTCATGCTGATTTAAAATCGCAACATTTTCAATATTGTAGAGTTTCGCGATCGAATTGGCTTGCATTTCTAAAAGTATTCTATCACCCGGTTTAGTGTTTATGGCACCAAAGGTTTTTCTAAGCATTCGTTCTTTGGTATTTCGAATGTTGACCCTCTTCTTTATTGCTAATGGAAAGGCTCCCTGTAGTGACATTGACCTTAAGTCTGCTAAATTTTTTCCTATTAAATGTGATCCCGGAAGTATAAGTAGTTCGATTAAGGTGATCGATTTTCCCGAATTATCACCTTCCTTAGAAACCGTATTGTCCAGATCGGTCACTTTCTGATCGTTTAATACAAGTGCGTTTTCTTGTGTCAAGGCACCAATATTATCTAAGCTACTCATTAGAATAAGGTTGTCCTTGGGTTGTAATTCTATATATTTCCCGGGTCCATTTATAATTTTACCAGCTCTAACTAATTTAAGAATTGAGGTGGCATTTTCATTGAGCAATTCAATTTCTTCTATCCGCTTTCCAATTAATTTAGAATCTTCTCCCACAGAGAGAGAAAAAACATAGTCATTGATTCCGTATTCATCCTGAATGGGATCTTTCTTTTCCTTTGGGAGCCAAAATGAAGCAAAAGTCATGAAAAGGATACCGGTTACTAATAAAATTAGACCGAACCACGCAAATTCGAAGAAGCCAAGCGATTCGGCACCCAGGTCTTTAGCAATGGCATTCACCAATAAATTTGTGGATGTTCCCATTAATGTACAGCTACCTCCCAGGATTCCTGCAAATGAAATTGGCATTAATAATTTGGAGGAGGACAGATTGTATTTTTCGGCAAGTTGCGACACGATCTTAATAAAGATAATTACGACGGCTGTAGTGCTTATAAAAGCCGAAATTCCCGCAGAAATTATCATAAACGAAGGAGTGAGTAGAGCGAGAGGAAGAAGTTTTAATTTTTTAATGGCATCGGTTAGCCATTGTATTACACCGTTTTCTTCTAAACCAATAGCAATTATCATTAAGCATAATATCGTGATAGTAGCTGAATTGGAAAAACCGCTTATTGCTTCTTCGGGGCTTGTTAGGCCAAAGATCACTAAGCATCCTATAATAAGGAATGCTATTTTATCTATAGGAAAAAATTCAGTAATAAAGAGTAGGATAGACAATCCTATTATTAGAAAAACGATTATGATTTGAATATCCATTGTCTCTTATTAAGAGATAAATATATTCTATAATTGAATTGACTTGAATTAAAGAAATCATAATGTTTAGGATCTTATCCAAGGATTATAAATGATTTCTTTACTAGAAACATCTCTATGTGAAATTAACCTTAAATCTAATTGTAAGAATTAAGTTTTTTTTAACCCTGCAATGGCTTACAAAGCTTAAAGAATCGTCTAATATTTTGTATCTTAGCAGCTCAAAATTTTAAAAATATCAACTGAATAATTTTATGTCAAAAACTGCTACACTCGAAATAGATGGTAAAAAATATGAATTTCCTCTAATTATAGGGACTGAAAATGAGGTTGCTATCGATATTAAAACACTTCGCGGGGTAACCAATGGGGTAACGACTATAGATCCTGGTTATAAAAATACCGGTTCATGCGAAAGTAGCATTACTTTCCTAAATGGTGAAGAAGGTATCTTACGCTACCGTGGATATGCTATCGAAGAGTTAGCTGAGAAAGCAGATTTCCTTGAAGTAGCTTACCTTCTTATTTTTGGTGAGCTTCCAACCAAAGAACAGCTTGAGAAGTTTCATTCAGATATAAAAAAGCAGTCGCATGTGGATGAAGATGTGAAAAAAATTCTGGATGGCTTTCCGAAGTCGGCTCACCCAATGGGTGTCTTATCGTCCTTAACATCTGCTCTTGTGGCATTTAATCCTTCTTCTGTTAATGTTGATAGTGAAGAGGAGATGTATAATGCCATTGTCCGTATTCTTGCGAAATTTCCGGTTCTTACAGCCTGGGCCTATAGAAAAAGAGCTGGTTTACCATTAGATTACGGTGATGATTCCTTAGGATACGTAGATAACTTTTTAAAAATGATGTTTAAAAAGCCAAGTGGCGAATACACATCAAATCAGGTCGTAGTTGATGCACTCGATAAATTATTGATTTTACATGCAGATCACGAACAAAATTGTTCTACTTCTACAGTACGTATCGTGGGCTCTTCCCATGCAGGATTATTCGTTTCACTTTCGGCAGGAATAAATGCCTTATGGGGACCATTACACGGTGGAGCCAATCAAGCGGTTATTGAAATGTTGGAAGCTATTAAAGAAGATGGTGGTGATACCAAAAAATTTATGGCGAAAGCCAAGGATAAGAATGATCCTTTTAGATTAATGGGCTTTGGACATAGAGTATACAAAAATTTTGATCCACGCGCGAAGATCATTAAAAAAGCAGCAGACGAAGTACTAGATAGCCTCGGGGTAGATGATCCAATTCTAGATATAGCTAAAGGACTTGAACGAGAAGCTTTAGAAGATCAGTATTTTGTTGATAGAAAATTATATCCTAATGTAGATTTTTACTCAGGTATTATCTATCGCTCATTAGGGATCCCGGTAGAAATGTTTACTCCTATGTTTGCTTTGGGGAGACTCCCCGGTTGGATCGCCCAATGGAAGGAAATGCGCTTGCGTAAAGAACCTATTGGTAGACCAAGACAAGTATATATTGGTGAGACCTTGCGTTCTTTTAAAGATATTAAGAACCGATAGATTCTCTATAAAGAATTTCTAAGCATCCGCCATTGGCGGATGCTTTTATTTATATTTGTTTTATGATGAACTTACATATAAACGATGAAATTTCAAGATTACGGGCAGTCGTTTTGGGTAGAGCCGATAGTAACGGTCCGGTACCAGCATTAGAGAATGCTTACGATCCGAAATCTGCAGAACATATCAAGGCAGGAACCTATCCAAAAGATGAAGATATGGTTAAGGAGATGGATGCTGTGAATGCAGTCTTTAAAAAGTATGACGTTAAGGTATACAGACCGGATGTTATTAAAGATTACAATCAGATATTTGCAAGAGATATAGCATTCGTGATCGAGGATAAGTTTATAAAGGCTAATATCTTAGAGGACCGATCTAAAGAAATTGACGCTTTACATGAGGTAATAGACCTTATAGATCCCGGGAAGATTATTGAATTTCCAGAGGATGCCCATATAGAAGGAGGTGATGTAATGCCGTGGGGTGATTATATTTTTGTGGGTACTTATTACGGTGAAGATTACCCCAGTTTTATTACAGCACGCACTAATTTAAAGGCTGTAAAACATCTTCAGAAGTTATTTCCTAATAAAAAGGTGAAATCCTTTAATTTGAGAAAATCTAATACAGTGGCTAAGGATAATGCTCTCCATTTAGATTGTTGTTTCCAGCCTATTGGCAAAGGGAAATGTATTATTCATAAAGAGGGATTTCTAATTGAAGAAGAGCATGAATGGCTGGTTAATTTCTTCGGAAAGGAAAACTGCTTTCATATTAATAAGGATGAAATGTACCATATGAATAGTAACATTTTTAGCATTTCTCCCGATGTTATTATTTCTGAAAAGAATTTTACACGGTTAAATACATGGCTTCGTTCTGAAGGCTTTACCGTTGAAGAAGTGCCTTATGCCGAAATATCTAAACAAGAAGGATTGCTGCGTTGCACGACAATGCCTTTAATTAGAGATTAATGTAATTTTTTAATTCCGGTTCCGACTCACCTCTAAATCTTCTTATGAATAAGTTGCTGAGTTTGGTCTTATTTTCTATAATATTTTCTGCCGATGGGTTTGGACAAGGTAGGATTGATGGGTTTTTTAAAGGGGAAAATAATGGTGCAGCCGTTCTGGGTTTAGGATTTGAAGACACTAAAAACTACTTTATTGGTACAGAAAAATCAGACCTGAGTAGAAGTTTGTATTATTTTAATCTGTTCGGCGCGTATGGAATTAGTGATAATTTAGATGTTAATATTTCTGTTCCATATATAACAAGCAATGACAATAGCAATTTCCAAGATGTCTCCGTTTTCATAAAATACAAGGCTTTTTCCTTTGGAAAATTCCATTTAATAACTGCTGCCGGAATTTCAACTCCGCTCACTAATTACGATCTAGGAGGATTAAACGATATTGGTCAGCAGGCTACTGTAATTGAATCAAGAGCGATGGCTCATTACAAATGGACTTCAGGTTGGTTTGCGACTTTACAGTCCGGATTTTCTTTTAAATTGGAAGAAACACCAAATAGTATTCCGGTTACAATTAAAGGCGGAAAGGCCGCTGGAAATTGGTATTATGATATGTATTATGATTTCCAGCACTCTTTTGGCGGCATAGATTATAGGGGAACTCCAAGACCACAGAATTTTAGTGAATTTGGTGTAGACTATCACAAAGTAGGAGTGACTGTTTATCGTTCCATCTCCGATAGCTTAGGAGGGTACGCGAGTCTGTCATATCTTTTGAGCGGAAGAAATGTATTCCAAGGGGCCGGTTACGGATTAGGATTGGTCTATAATTTCAAGGTAAATTAATCTTGCACTAATTTAAACCCTAAGGCGAATAGATTATAGTATAATCCTGTGTCCCGTTTATATGCATTGAATTTTAGATCGATACTTTTTAGTCCAAAATGTGCGACATGGAATTTCGTAAAAATGTCGGTATAACTAATTCCGAATCCAAATTGATTTGCACTGTATTGTGAAAGATCGTAATCTGATGTATAAAATTCATCGGTTGACAGTGCTTCATTATATTTATTAAAATAGTCTGCAGCTGTTTGATTGTAAAATCTATAAGATGGATATAGTGTAAATTTTTCAGAAATCTTTACGGGAATCTCTATATTCATGGTATGTGATGCTATGCCCCAATCGTCAAAATAATAACGATAATAAGTTCGTAAAACGAACATTTCGTTGAGATAAAAGTTCACTCTGCTCCCAATTGCAGTTTTAAAGCGTGAATCTGGTAAACGTTCTACATCGTCTGCAATTTGGAAATTATCTACAAAAATGTCTTCACGATCTGCAAAATAAACGCGATGAAATGGTGTAGAAAGCAAGCCTTGTTGTTGCACCAGATCAAGCGAGACTGAAGCTTGAATGCTCTTTGATAATATTTGTGAAAAACTCAATCCCAATGAGTATGAATTTCTATTCTTATCATTTAAATCGGGAACTGCTCCTCCTCGTAATTCTTCTGGAAGAATTATTTTCCAAGTATCTAAATAGATATTTGCGTTTACACCTACTTCGGTGTTCTTCTCATTAAATAATCTGGAATAGTTACCCCCAAATCCTAATGAGAAATAATCATATTCACTGGAAACCGAAACATTTGCCCCTACAATGCTATTTCGATCGTCTGAGTTGTGACTATAGCCAAAAGTTCCATTACCCCAAAGATCACTACCCGAAGCACCCGAAGATGCGACAAAGGGATCTGCAGGTTTATCACTGTCAAATGGATTAACATTACTAGATGATGCAGAGGTATAGGCCGAAACGCCGGCATCGATCGTTAATACGTCATCGTCGTTTAATGGTATGGAGACAATAATTGAGGAGGCGATATCGGTTAATTCTTCGGTTCCAATTCCCCCGGACACTGCGGCGTTCTCACCGTTTTGAGAATAAAAACTAGAGATCCAATCAATTTCGCTGCTTTCTAATACTCGTTTTTTGTAGACCGACGTGGAGTCTTGTGCATATCCTAAGATGGATATCATTAAAACACTCACGATTAAAATTTGTTTTTTGATCATTTTTTAGTTTTGGGTTAGTGATAGAGCGCCTTGTTTAAACTCTCCAGACATTTTGGTCTGGAAGTGAGTAGCGAAAGCACGACCATGACCAGGCGAAGCTAAAGTCATGGTAACCCTATTATTTTTTATTCTAATTTTTCCAATAGTCGGGATAAGCTCAACCATCTATTTTGTGTTCCTAACTTCATTAGTCCACAAAATAGGGTTTCGCTTAATTACAGCCACAGCCACCACCAGTTTTACCACCATTTGCTCCCACCGCTGCTTCTCGATAGGCCTGGGCAGTTGTTTCATATCGATCAATTTTTCTGGTGGATAAGGCCATGTCTGGATCGTTGATATTCACTTTTTCGTATTCCTTAACCACTACACAGGAGGTAAGGTTAACACTAATGAGTAATATCGATATTAGGAACAGTTTCTTCATTGTTTTGTATCTATTTGAATATTCTTAGAGGTAAGTATCGTACCGTCTTCATCGATCAAAATACACTCTATTTTGGGAAGTTGATTGATAAAATCGATTCCTGTCACCTTACCCATTACAAAAATGGAAGTCGCCAAAGCATCTGCTAATTCAGCTTTCGGAGCAAAAACAGTGGCGCTAATAATTCCGGAAGAGGGATATCCGGTTCTTGGATCAATAATATGCGTATATCGAGTTCTGTTAAATGAAACGTACTTTTCATAGTTACCTGAAGTTACTACGGCGCCCTCGTTTATTGGAAGCGTCGCAAAGGCTTTGTTTTTATCCATCGGATTGGTAATTGCTACTTTCCAATGCTTACCGTCGGGTTGCTTCCCCCAAGTATTCATATCGCCCGAGGCATTAATGATACCTGCCGAAACACCTTTGCTCATTAATAAATTTTTTGCTCTATCTGCGGCATAGCCTTTCCCAATTGCTCCAAATCCAATTTTCATTTCAGGAATTTTTAGAAACACTGTAAGGTTCTCCGAATCCAAGATGATGTTTCTATAACCCACTTTTGCGACAGATTGCTTTACCTTTTCTTCGGAAGGCATTTCGGTCATACTTCCGTCGAACTTCCAAATTCTATCCATAGATGCGAAAGAAATATCGAAAGCACCGTCGGTTAATTTTGAAAGTTCAACAGATCGTCCAATGAGTGTAAATAATTCTTCATCAACTTTCACCGGTTTTATTCCTGCGTTCCTATTTATTTCTGAAGTTTGAGAGCCAGGATCCCATGAAGAAATTAATTTTTCGATGCGGGTAATTTCCTCAATCGCAAGATCAATATAGGCATTAGATTGAACCGAATCTTTTGCAACTACGGTAATATCGAACCGCGTTCCCATTAAAAGTAGGGTGCGGTTATGGGTCTCCTGTGCGGTTAGAGAAAAGGTAAATAGGAATATAAAAAGGCGAATTAGTTTCAAAAATTATCCTTTAATTTCTTCTATGTGTGCAATGTATTGAGATGGCGAAGCCTTAAAATACCCCGTTTCACCAAGAACGGTTCCGTTCTTGTCAAGAACTACCACCAAGGGGAATATTCCACGTTTGTTGTATTTTTCGGCTAAACCATTATTAAGTTTTTGCTGTTCTTCTGATAAAGCGTTCTTTTTTCTTTTTGGAAAATCTGCCTTTAACATAACGTAATGCTCTTTCGCAAACGTTTTAAAAGTATCGGTGCTAAATACTTCTCTATCTAATTTAATACAGGGGGCACACCAATCGGAACCCTGAAAGACCAAGATTATGGGACGATCTTGTGAAATGGCGATTTCCTTAGCTGTATCGAAATTGGTTTGCCATTCCTGAGCTGTTACTGCAGTAAGTGAGGCAAAAATAAAAGCAATTGTATAAACAAATTTTTTCATATCTCATTTAGTAATCTAACTCTATAACTACAACACTTTGTCAATAGTATACCCTACCGTGATTTTTGTGAATTGTTTAATATTTCAAAAAAATGGAGTGGAAATAGTGATAGTCAATAGTATAAAAGATTTGTTATTAGAAATATGATAAATGTCACATTTATTGTTCTAAATAAATATATGTGGCTTCCTTTTTTACGTATTTTAGCAGATTATAAAAGGTACAATTTTTAAGTTCGTCGCGAACAATATACGACAGTATTATGCCGCAAATTACCAACAACATTTTAATGATCCGTCCCGTTGCTTTTCGTATGAACGAAGAGACCGCGGTAAATAATTATTTTCAAGAAGATATTGATCTAAAGAACAGTGTGATCAATACAAAAGCTCAGGAAGAGTTTGATGCTTTTGTAAAAAAGTTAAGGGCTGTTGGTGTTAATGTAATCGTAGAACACGATGATTTAAAAATGGATACTCCCGATTCCATTTTCCCTAATAATTGGGTAAGCTTTCACCCAAATGGCATTGTGGGTTTATATCCAATGTTTGCCGAAAACCGAAGAAGAGAACGAAGAGAAGAAGTGATGGATAGGCTTGAAAGTGAAGGGTTCTTTATAGAAGGGTATATGGATTATACCAGTGCCGAAGAAGAAGGTTATTTCTTAGAGGGAACAGGTAGTTTATTACTGGATAGGGTAAATAATATAGCTTATTGCGCATTATCTGCCAGAGCAGACGAAGAGTTAGTGATAGAGTTTTGTGAAGATTTCGATTGTCAGCCGGTGATTTTTACAGCAAATCAGACTGTTGATGGGAAAAGATTACCAATTTACCACACCAATGTAATGATGGCTTTGGCAGAGAATTTTGCTGTAATTTGTCTGGATAGTATCGATGATAAAACCGAGCGGAAAAACGTGGTGAATCACTTAAAGAATTCTGGCAAGGAAATTATAAAGATCACCGAAGAACAAATGCATCATTTTGCGGGTAATATGCTTCAGGTGAGAGGTAAAGACAACAAATATATGGTAATGAGTTTGGCTGCTCATAAAAGTCTCACGGCAGAGCAGATTGCAGCCATTGAGAAGCACTGTGAAATACTGAGTAGCGACCTAGAAACTATTGAGACTTGTGGCGGTGGAAGTGCGAGATGCATGATGGCTGAGGTTTTTTTACCACGTGCTACCGAAGGGAATAGAAGTAGTTTAAATTAAGCTTTTGCAATTCGGTTGATCATTCCGGAGAAAATAAAAAAGTGAAAAGGATACATAGCGTACCAATATAATCTGCCCAACAAGCCTCGTGGCCTAAAAGTAGCCGTTTGATGTAACACATTCTCCTTATCGATCTCAAATTCTAACCAAGCTTCTCCCGGAACACGCATTTCGGCGAAGAGTAGTAGCCTTTTCTGCTTCTTATCGGCAAGGATCACACGCCAAAAATCTAAGGCATCACCTTCGTATATTTTATTGGGATGTGTTCGTCCGCGGCGCAAACCAACTCCACCGAACAATTTATCGAGAAAACCTCTTAATTTCCAGAGACGGTTTCCATAATACCAGCCTTTAACTCCTCCAATTGACCAGATATTTGCAAGTACCCGCTCCGGATCAGTGACCTTTATAGATTGTTTATCTATTAAACATCCATGATCGGGAACTTCAACATATTTTTTAAGATCTTTTCTGAAACGTCCACTGATCATAGAATCCTTCCAGCTCGAAACTACCTGATTTTGCTTAATTTTTTTGAAGGCAAGATCTATTGCTTCAAGATAAGTAACCGGCTTGATATTCAGGAGTTTTCGCAATCTTGTGTCCTTTGTTATTACTTCTATTCGCATGCTATCTACTAGATTCAATGCGAGTTTATAGGATGTTGAAGTTACAAAATAGAGCCAATAGGAAGATAATTTTGGGGATAAAAAGGGTACGTCTAAAATGTATAAAGACAAACCGCGAGCCTTAGAATACTGTTGCATCATTTGTTTGTAGGTGAGAATATCGGGACCACCAATGTCGAAAGATTCGTTATAACAATCTTCTCTTCCCAATACGCCGGTTAAGTATTCTAACACTTCCCTGATCGCTATAGGTTGACACCGGGTCTTAACCCATGTTGGCGTGATCATTACCGGTAATTTTTCGCATAAGTCTCTAATAATTTCAAAAGAAGCACTCCCGGAGCCAACAATTATTGCCGCTCTAAGAACCGTCACCTTGGCTTTCCCTTCATAGAGGATATCTTCCACATTTTTACGAGACCATAAATGTTTCGATAAATTTTGTTCATTTACAATACCGCCTAAATAAATAACTTGTTTACAGTTCGTAAAAGAGAGATAGGTATTGAAGTTTTTTACAGAAATCTCCTCCTTTTCGTCAAAGTTGGAAGTAGATGCACTCATCGAATGAATCAAATAATAGGCTGCATCGATATCTTTTGGCAGTAGATTCGGATTTGGCTCATCCAGAAAGTCGATCTCAACAACTTCTACTTTCTTCCGAAGCGATTCATCAATCGAAAGACGATTAGCATTTCTTACAGAACAAACCACGTCATGGCCATGCGCTAATAAGAGAGGAAGTAAGCGCATACCAATGTAACCATTCGCACCGGTGAGTAATATTTTCATTTGTTTAAAAATACAACAATATCTTTAAACAATGGTTAAAATGCAGTTAAGGTAATCTTTGTGTTTAGGGTTAAATACCTACCTTTATTCAGTATTCTAAATTTGTACAATGCGAGTATTAAAAGTAATTCTGCTCATCGTCGGAATTTTATTAGTTGGTTTGGGACTCTATAATGCATTCGTTCCGCAGGAGGTACTGGCGATTGGTCCCATAGAGGTTTCTGCGAAAGAAGGATTAAATAATCAAACTCTGGGAATGATTGGTTTAGGTATCCTAGCTTTAGTTGCCGCAGCTTTTATCAAAAACAGGAATTAAGATCTGTTAGACTTGATAATAGTGTTGATCTATTCTGTAGAAATTAGGTTTATGAGCAGCGGAGAGCACAAATGTAGCCGTGGTGGTAAGCTTTAATGAAATAATTATTGGTGAGAGAGGGTATATAAAGTTACTGATTAACCTTCTAAAGAAACTTTAAAATTCTCGTATCTTTGTCACTGAATTCTGAAGCATTATGACCCGGAATTTTCACTCAACACCGAAGCATTTGCGTAGGTGTTCTTTTTTATAACCGCTAATAGCAATTAGGATGTCAGCAATTACTTTACAGGAAACTCTTGAAATTGAGATAAAGAAAGCTATAAATAGTTTGTACGGAGCTTCACTTGAAACCGTTGAATTTCAGGCAACCCGCAAGGATTTTGAAGGAGATATTACTGTTGTTATTTTCCCTATGCTAAGAGTGGTAAAAGGGAATCCCGTACAAATTGGAGAGGCTATTGGAACATATTTGGTTGAAAATGTAAAGCAGGTTTCAAAATTTAATGTTGTCAAAGGGTTTTTAAATTTAGTATTGAGCGACAGTTACTATCTTGATTTTTTCAATAATGTTCCTAATTTTTCTAACTTCGGAAAGGTCCCACAAGGCGATGATGCTATTATGGTAGAATATTCTTCTCCCAATACCAATAAACCTCTGCATTTAGGTCATATTAGAAATATAATACTGGGATACAGCGTTTCACAAATAGTAGCTGCAGCAGGTAAAAAGGTGTATAAAACACAGATCATTAATGATAGAGGAATACATATTTGTAAAAGTATGTTGGCTTGGAAAAAATATGGTAATGGCGAAACACCTGCTTCATCGGGTTTAAAAGGTGATAAGCTGGTAGGAAACTATTATGTGAAGTTCGATAAGGAGTATAAAGCAGAGATCGCTGAATTAAGATCTAAAGGAAAAACTGAAGAGGAAGCGAAAGCGCAAGCGCCTTCACTTATTGAAGCCCAGCAAATGTTGCAAAAATGGGAGGCCGGTGACTCCGAAGTAGTTGCTCTTTGGAAAAAGATGAACGGTTGGGTATATGACGGATTTGAGAAAACATACGAGAATCTTGGAGTCGATTTCGATCATCTTTATTACGAGAGTGATACCTATCTTTTAGGAAAGGAATTTGTTGAGGAAGGTCTCGCCTCGGGAGTATTCTTTAAAAAAGAAGATGGGTCGGTTTGGTGCGATCTTACTGCTGAAGGCTTAGACGAAAAAATTGTGTTGCGTAGCGATGGTACGGCGGTATATATGACACAGGATATAGGTACTGCGATTCAACGTGTAAAGGATCATCCCGATATCAATGGAATGATCTACACAGTTGGTAATGAACAAGATTATCATTTTAAAGTGTTATTTCTTATTCTTCAGAAACTCGGATTCGATTGGGCAAAGAATCTATATCACCTTAGTTATGGGATGGTCGATTTGCCTTCAGGTAAAATGAAGAGTAGAGAAGGTACCGTAGTTGATGCAGACGATCTTATATATGATATGGAGGCTACAGCCAAAAAAATAAGTGAGGAGTTAGGGAAGATCGATGATTTTTCCGAAGAAGAAAAAAATGAACTTTATCACACCATTGGTCTGGGCGCATTAAAATATTACATCCTTAAAGTGGATCCCAAAAAAAGAATTCTTTTTAATCCTGAAGAAAGTGTTGATTTTCAAGGAAACACCGGACCATTTATTCAATATACTTACGCCCGAATTCAATCTATATTGAGAAAGGCAGAAGAGACCAATATAAGTACGGTAGCACCGGAGGTCATTCACCCTAAGGAAAAAGAGCTGTTAAAACAACTTCAGCTGTTTCCGGAAACCATTCAGTTGGCGGCTCAAAATTACAGTCCGTCGCTCATCGCTAATTATACCTACGATCTGGTGAAGGAGTTTAACTCTTTTTATCAAAACGTTCCTATTTTGGTTGCCGATTCGGCTTCCGAAAAAACCTTCAGAATAGCACTTTCTCGCGCAGTTGCCGAGGTGATAAAAACTGCTTTCGGGTTATTGGGAATCACAGTGCCCGAACGCATGTAATTCAGAAGAGCAATAAAAACGAGATATTAGGAGTAAAGCCTAAGCTGAATTTGTCGATACGGTTAATTATACTATTGCCATCATCGCCTGTTTCCATCCTGTAATAAGTTGCCAAAGCGTTTTTTCGGTTTAAAATATTTAGCATTGCAAGGTTGATCTTACCTCTAAAAGTCTCATCAATTTTAAAGTCGTACAACGCAGAGAAATCGGTTCTAAAATAATTATCTAACGACTCATTATTAGGTGTGTTATATTGAATTTCTGAAACACCGTTATTGGTGATAAGCTCGGTATTACTAGCCGGACTGGTATAAGGTAAACCCGAATGATAGGTGTTTCCCAAAGAAAATTTGAAGTTACCAATGCTATAACTTGCCGCTAGATTAAAGGCGTGGCGCACATCCAAATTACTCCTGAAAGTCGCCGGCGCCAGATTGTTGAAAGTATAATCGTTTTTCATAAAAGTGTAGCTAAACCAGGCGCTTAGTCTTTCGGTTTGTTTACTTATAGAAAACTCTATCCCTTTAGATTCGTAACTCCCTATTTCGCTACTATTTTCAAGTTGGTTTCTAAACCCTTGATTTTGTGCTGCAATATTATCAACTACTTTAAAAAAGCCTTCTGAAGTAAAGCTCCAGTTATTTTTGGAGAATATGGCGCCCAACGATACTTGTTTGCTTTCTAGTATTGGATTATCGTCCTCATTTGCGGCAATCCATTTTTTGTTTTCAACACCTAACAAATTACTTTCAATATCAATAAATTGAATAATACTCTGGTTTTTAAGTTCTGCGCTGGTAAAGATACTAACGGCGTCACTGAGTTTGTGAAAGAGGTTTATTCTGGGTTCAAAATACGAGGCTTTTAGATTGGGGTAGTTCGTGAAGCGAATTCCGAAATTTACTTTTGTTTTATTCTGAAAGAAACTCCATTTGCTATCTGCGAAAAAGGCGTGAGAAGTAACAGTATTGGTAGTGCTCTCAATTCCTGAACTTACCGAGCTGCTTTCGGTGTCTGTAACATCGGTTTTAGTGTATTGATAGCCGGTTTTAAGTTGAAGAATATCGTTATAGATATAGGAAAAGTCAATTTTTAAACCGTTTTCCTTAACCTTATTCCTTTGAGAAGTGGCTTCATCTGTTTCAACGTCTCTGTTCGCTTCGTCTAAAAAGTATTGAGTTGCATACCACAGTGCTGTAGAGGAAAACCTTCGCGACCAGTCTCGCTCATAGGATAGCCCGTTCATAGAAGTTCGTTGATTTAAGTTGCTTATGGTCGCATCCGAATTTTCAGAAGAAACAAAACGTTCGGTAAACTGAAGCTTGTTGTTTACCGTTAGGAAGTTATATCTAATTTTGTCATTTTTCGTGATATTCCAAAGACCTTTTAAACCGATATCATAAAAATTGAATTTTTCATCTGTAGAGCGCAAACCCTCTGAAGTATTATTCTGAAGGTTGGTGACTACCGTATTCTGAAAAGTTCTTTTAAAAAATTCTTTATACACCGGATTTCCTATGCCGTTATTAATTGAAGTTCTTCCTGAAACTGTAAAGGAGAGTGACTCTGAAGCCGGAATCTTAGCGTAGACCGAAGCACTGCTTAGGTTTACGCCTAATCCCCCGGAGATCTCTTCGGGAATTTCATTATCTGTCCTCATACTAATCACACCACTCACACTTTCGCCATATCTGGGACTGGTGCCATTTTTATAGATCGTAACATCCTGGGTTAGATTTGGATTAAAGGCAGATATGAGTCCGAAGAAATGTCCACTCTGATAAACTCTCATATCGTCCCAAAGTAGCAGGAGTTCATCGCTTTTGCCACCTCTCACATTAATATTGGAGGCGGTTTCGTCAAAACTTTCAACTCCCGGAAGCACTTGTGCGATCTGTAAGATATCGGGCTCGATGAGACTCGGTAATATTTCGAAATTCTTGTTATAAATAGTGACAGAACCATTTGCGTTTTTCGATATACCTTTTGTGATATAACTATGCAGGATAACTGTTGGGAGCAAATTTAGGTCGTCGTTTACAAAAACCAGCGGACACTTATTCGAGTCATTCAATAGGTCCCGGGCAATGATTTTTTTTAACTCCAGTCCTAAATAGTATACACGAATAATTTCAATTTCAGAAATACCGGAGAGGGAAAAATTTCCACCTTTGTCTGTTCCGGTTTGCGAAGAATTCGTGATTAATGAGACTCCTGATAATGGAGATCCTGTTTGAGTGTTTATAATGGTACCACAAACGGAGATTTGCCTGGCATTGAACCGAATTGCAATATATCTCTCACCAATTTGGGTAAACTCAATGGGATTCGAAATTTTTAGGAAAGTTAAACTCTTTTCGAGATCATCGTTTACGTTAGGGGCTACGACTTTAATATTTTGAAGTAACTGTTCATTGTAAGAGAATCTAACATTGAATCGTGACTCAAGAGCAGCGATTACTTCGGTTAGAGGAATTTTTTTCAGATCGTTCTGGGCAATGGAAAACTGGAAAATACTAAGAAATATAACTATAAGAGATATCTTTTTTTTATTCAGAAGATATGTTCGGAAAGATTGTAATCTCATTCGTGTTTTCTATACTATACGAAAGCTCTAGCGGAATGGTTATTGTTTGTAAAGCCGCTTCCAGATCATCGTGTGAAAAAGTACCCGTGAAATGTAAATTTACATTAATATTTTTAGTTGATACTGTTACATTATAACGTTGTTCCAACTCTTTTAATACATCGAGAATTGCTACATTTTCGTAACTACTTTCATTATAGATCCAAACGGGTTTGTTTGTATAAACTTTCTCTAACTGAAGTGAATTATCCATTAGGATGGCAGTATTTCCCTTGGCTAGTTTTATCGTCTTGTTATTATGAGTAACACTTACCAGACCTTCATAACACTTAACTTCAAAGCCGGAACCTCTGGAGAGCACATTAAATTTTGTTCCCAGTACGCTAATTACACCGTGATTGGTTACCACATCAAAAATCTCACCTTTTGCGACGTCGAAATAGCCTTCTCCATCTAATCTTACTTCTCTATTTTCCTTCCAGGAACTTTTATTAAAAGTGAGATGTGAGTTTTCGTTGAGCGTAACTATTGAGCTATCCGGTAGTGAAACGATATCGGTTTCTGCTAATTGGGTATCTACAGTAGTAGAAAGGGAACTTATGTACACGTATGATGCCAATAAAATTGCCAAAACAGCGGCAATTTTTATAATATTTTGCAACTTAAATACTTTTACCGGTTTTGTCTTGCGATCTAATTTCTGTTTCAGATCGTTTAATCCGGCATCAGATTCAAAATTAGGCACCTCGATCTTCTTGACAAATTCGTCAATTTTAAGGTATGAGGAAAACTCCGGCAGCGTTCTTAGATCCTCAAAATCTGCCGGAGTAGCCTCGTTGTTTAACCATTTTTCAATTAAATCTTTTTTCATCATTTAGACGCTTCACTATTACTATAACAGTTCAATATAACTTTTACTACCTCAATAAATTAAATATTTTCGATGGTCACTCTCAATGCTTCCAGCGCATCTGAAATTCGTTTACCTGCGGCTTTTTCAGATATGTTTAGGATCTCTGCAATTTCCTTGTATTTTTTACCTTCAATTCTACTCATTAAAAAAGCGGTGCGTTGTAGTTCGGTTAATTCTGAAATAGCCTTTTGTAATTTTTCTCCAAACTCCTTTTCTTCCAATAGAAACTGGGGAGTATGTTTTTCTGTTTTTACCGAAACACTTTCGGCGTAGCGAAATCTAACTTTTTGGTGCGCGGCTGTGTTCAGAAATAAATTATTAGCCACAGTATAGAGGTATGATTTTGCTTTTTCGGGAGCAACTTTTGCGCAATTTTCCCAAAGTTTAATAAAGGCTTCCTGCACTATATCATACGCCTTATCTCTATCGCTACATTTAAAGAATACAAAGTTTTGAAGGGATGGGGCATAAGACTTGTACACCTCATCATAGGTTTCTTCTTCGCAAACAGTTTTTTTCGAATTCATTTTCTTTTTCTCGTTATAAACTTATGGAAAAAAAATATAATGAAGTTGAGGTAGGGTTTTTCCTTTTGAACTGTTTTATAAGTATAGCGGAAAATAGAAAGGTTGTTTTGAAACTTTCGAAATGAATTTCTAGATTGCTATGAAAAAGAGACCCACCTCCTGCCGAAGGTGGGTTTTTCTTTATAATTAGTTGAGCATCATTTAAGACTTGTCAAATATATTAAACCCTATAAGTTTGTCTTTTCCAAGCGCCGTGTCAACAACACCCAGAAAGGGAATAAGTTTGCCGTTTTCGAACTCCAGAAAGCCTTGAAATTGATACGCCGAGCCGCGTTCATCTCTTGCTTCGGCAATACCAAAACGCTTGTATCCAATTAAGTCACCATGTAATTTTTCATTTTTCGCTATGAGTTTTTTAACTCCATGGGCTACAGTGCCTTTAATTTCATTTGCATCTTTAATTTCGTCAATTTTTCCGAAGTTCCCCTTGATCAAACTTTCGGCAAAGGTGTTAAATGTAGCTGCCTTTTCACTTAACTCTGAAAGAGTTTGCTTCTGAAAAGTATAATTGGCAGAGTCTTTTTTCAAGTTTAAAAGATTGACATTAATGGCAGTGTAGTTGTCCTTTTCTTTTTCTGAAAGATTTTCATAAACCATTAGTGCGACATTTGAAGAACTAACATTTGGATTAAGGCTGTCTATTAGTTTGCTTTCAGAAACGGTTACGGTGAATGCTCTCACGGTTTTCTCTCCAACAGAACTTTTAAAATTCTTTGAATAGGCGGTTTTGGCATTGTACGTAGCACCTATGTCATGCAAACTTTTTTGTTCTGTGTCTGAAGCACAGGCAACAACTACGATTAAGATGGCGAGGGTTAAAAATTTTTTCATGGTTAAATTACTTATATAATTCATATTCTAATGCAGTTCTTACTAATCCTGCCGTATTTCGAACTCCCGTTTTAATAAGCATATTTCTTCTATGCGTTTCTACAGTTCCAAAACTGATAAAGAGTTTCTCTGCGATCTCTTGTGTAGTATGCTCATCTAAAATGAGTTTGAGTACTTCTTTTTCTCTTCTTGAAAGACTTGGAAACGGACTGTTTAGTTTGTTGTTACTATTGCTCGCAACACTGTTAACTACAATATCGTTTACGGTTGCATCTAAATACATTTTACCATCATGTACAGTTTTTATGGCTTCAATTACTTCATCCTGACCGGCATTTTTTAATACATAGCCTTTTGCACCACTACTCAGCATTAATTTTATAAGACTACTTTCTTTGTGCATGGAAATGGCAATAATCTTTAATTGCGGCTTTATCTTTAGTAATTCTTTACAAGTGTCGATTCCATTTATGCCGGGCATATTTATGTCTAATAATATTACATCAACATCTGTATTAGCTACCGCTTCCAGACCTTCTTCTCCGCTTAATGCAGTTCCTATAACCTTGATGTCATTTTCATGTTGAAGCAATAGTTGCATTCCTTCAATTACCATCTTGTGATCGTCTATTATAAATACCTGAATCATCATATCGTTGAAATATTAATGGTTATAGAAGTACCTTGACCCGGTTTTGTATCCCAGTTAATAGTACCATCTAAAAATTCTACTCTACTTTTTATACTTTTAAGTCCGAGGCCACCCTTCTCCAATGCCTTTTCATGATCGAACCCCACTCCGTCGTCTTCAATAATTAGATTTACTTCTTCTTTATAGCCTATTAATTGAATGAGCACATTTTTAGCCTGAGCATGTTTTCTAATATTAGACACAATTTCCTGTACCAATCGATAGATCATTACCTCTTTTGTAGTTTCAATTTTTAACGGAAGATTGCTTATTTCAACATTGGTTTTAAGACCTTGTTCTGTTAAGTGTTCTCCAACGTCTTCTAGAGCTCCTTTTAGCCCCGATATGGTAAGTGCATGAGGCATCATATTGTGCGAAATTCTTCTTACTTCCAGACATGCTTCATCGATCAGGTCATTGGTTTTTCCGGTAAGATTTAATCTTTCCAGCTGCTCAATTTCAGATTGTATAGAGGTGAAATGAGCCTTAACTGTGGCGAGTAGACCACCTAAACTGTCATGGAGGTCTTTTGCGATCCTAAGCCGTTCGGCTTCCTGCCCCTCTATCATACTGTTCATCGCCAGAAGTTTGTTCTTTTGTTGAAGCTCGGTTATTTTTTGGTTTTGAATAGATTCAGTTTGTTGGGCTATAGTTTTTTGAGATTTTAATCGATACAGAAAGAATAAAACCAGCACACCCAGTAAAAATCCGAGGAAAACTATCCCGTACTGCGTCCATCTTTTCTTCATATCTCGTTTTTCCAGTTCTAGCTTCTGTTCACTTATTTGAAGTTCTTTTTTTTCGGTATCAAATTCTATTTCGAGCTCTGCTATATTGCGTTGCATTTTTTCAGAAGTAAGACTATCTCTAATAGAAGACTCAAGAGTTTTATATTTAAAAGCATCTTTATAATTAGATAGTTCTTCATTGGTTTGAGACAAACGAAGATATATATCCATTAGCTGAGAGGGCTTGTTTAGCGAGTCTAATTTATTCTTGGCTCTTAAAAGATAAGGAAGTGCTTTTTCCTGCTCGTTAATATTTCGGTAAGCATCGGTTAACGCGATGGTGGTATGAACATAAGAGTTTATACTGTTTAAGCTATCACTTATTTTTATCGCTTCCTTATATCTGGGAATATGCTCGGGGGCAATTTTGTTTGCGAAAATCGCCTTTATAGGCATATGTCCTGCGGGCGTATTAGGATTTGCATCTTCGTAATGTTGCGCTAAAAGTTCGGTGTATTTTGCCAACTCTTTAGGATAATCTACCTGTGCGAAAAAATCGACGAGTATATATAACACAAATCTTTTACGGGGGGTGTTTTCGTAATTCTTGACGGCATCCCACATTTTTAAGTAGTACTTGGCTGCGGCATCATTATCTTCTAGCATCGTTTCAAGTATTCCTTTGTTGTAGTATACGATCCAGAGTAGATCAAGATTATTGTCCTTCATTGCGAGTGGCTCGGCAATATTTAGGTGATACAAGGCTTTATCGGGTAGATTTGCCTGGAGATACGAATTCGCCAATGAAGATTGATAAATGATCACTCTGCGCTCGTCATCAAGTTTTTCACTCAAGGCAATTCCTTCTTTTTTAAGTGCGATGGCTTCAGTTAGACGACCACTTCTTGATTCACTTTTGGCATAGGAATCGTACATGCAAATTTTAGCGAGTTTTGTAGTGTCTTTAGAAAAGACATATTGAAAAAGATTAGAAGCTTTATCCGGAGCAACTTTCCGAAGAATAGCAGTGCCAAGATCATCATAAGTTGAAATTTTTCCTTTTGTGTTTTGTGTTTTTGTTAGATTTAAAACGCTGTCTACGTATCTTTCATTAATTTCCTGAGCTGATGAAGCGTGGAAAAAAACATTTCCGAAGAAAAGAAAACAAAGGAGGATAAATTTTAATATGTAGTTAAAACAATTCAATTTACCGGAATATTAATAGTTAAAGAGGTTCCTTCGTTAATCTTGGTGTCCCAATCAATGGTCCCATCTAGAAATTCTACACGACTGTTAATGCTTTTAAGTCCTAAGCCCCCATTTGCGATAGCTTTGTCGTAATCGAAACCCTTACCGTCATCTTCCACCAGAATTGATATTTCTCCGTTATGTCCCAAGACCTGAATTAGAATCGAACCGGCATCGGCGTGTTTTCTAATATTCGAGTTAATTTCCTGTATAAGTCTGTAGATCATTACTTCCTTCGTATTGTCTATTTTAGAAGTGAGGCCCTTAACTTCCACGGTTGTGTTGTAACCTTCCTGATTTAGGCGTTCACCTAAGTCCTCAATAGCTCCCTTTAGGCCTGAGATGCTCAAGGCGTGCGGCATCATATTGTGAGAAATACGACGCACTTCAATACAGGCTTCATCAATAAGCGCATCGGTTTTTTTGGCAGCGATTTGTTGTTTTAACTCTTCGTTTTCGTTTTGAACCGTTGTGAAATGCGCTTTCACTGTACTTAATAAACCTCCTAAACTATCGTGCAGATCTTTAGCGATCCGTAAACGTTCTACTTCCTGTCCCTCGATCATACTGTTAAGAGCCGTTAGTTTATTGTTTTGTTGTAATTCTGTTATTTTTTGTTGCTGAATGGCTTTATTTTTCTCTGAAATTGTTCGCTGGTATTTTAGTCTTTTTCTAAAAAAAACAAATAGCATCGTAGCAAAAACTCCGGAAGCAATAAGGCCGACGAGAATTAAATTTTTCTGACGGTTTTTTTGATCGATTACCAGTTGTTGTTCTGCCTCCTTTTTGTCGAATTCGTACTGCATTCCCACCTGAGTGATCTTGCGAATATTCTTTTCATTGAATACCGAATCTTTAATTTTTGTGTACAATTCGTGATTTTCGAGCGATTCCTTATAATTTCCTAACCTGTTGTGAGCATCGTAAAGACAATTACAAGACTTTATTATAAAGTCCGAGTCATTAATGTTGAGTGCAATGGCTTTTCCTCTTTCACAGTAAGCGAGCGCTTCTGAAGTCTTATTTTGTGCATTATAAAGAAGCCCTAACATAGTGTAACTTTCCATTAGTCCGCGCTCAGAGCCTATAGTGGTATATGTATCAATAGCTTTTTCGTAACTTGATAAGGCCTTGTCATAATCTCCAATTTCGAAATTCGCCATGCCGATTAGAAGATCGGAAGTCGCAATAAAACGGTCGGGTAGTCCATTGTCGATCTTCATCTGTTTAGCTTCTTCTAATACTTTCAAGCCTTCTGCAATTTCCCCTTTTTTAATAAGAAGATCACCCATATTAGAATAGACTATGGCGGCATTACCATTGTCACCTAATTCGAGTGCCGCTTTGTATCCTGCTTCGTAAAATGGCACGGCTTGGTCGTAGTCTTCAATCTGACTGTGTAAATTGGCTAAGCTGTTGTTAAGTACTAGATTCTGACCTTTATACTTTCTAATATCTTCTTTGGCTAATTGAAGGGTATCAATTCCGTCTAAAATGGTTTTCGCTTCAATGTGGGTAGAAATTGCGAGAATTACAGCTCCCAGCTTTCGGTATGCGCCTCCTTTTGTAGATAAGATCGAAGCTTGTAATAATGGTTCATTCAGGTCTTTAGAATAATTGAAAGCATTATCCAGAGACAACAAACATGAATCCATTTTAGAATTGAAAAAATAATAATTTCCTATCGAATAATAAGCATGAGCGTATAATCTTGGCTGATTACCAATTTTTGAAATGTCTATGGCCTTGTCAATCAAAGCGCGCGTAGGTTTTGTATATCTCTTTTCACCGGCGAGACGTACTAACTTTTCTATTTTATCAAAATTTCCCGGGATGGTATCCAGCGTTTTAAAAACAGAATCGATATACTGTTTGTTGATCGTTTCTTTTGTTTGGGCATGCGAAATGAACCCCATTCCAATTAAAAACACCAAAATGATAAAACCTTTTTTGAATGAATCCTTTAGGTAAGCATTTAGAAAACAGAAAAGTAATGTTTGTTTCAATTGAAATTAAATTGATGGATATCTCTTTCTAATTTAGTTAATTATTTTTTAATCACTTATCGAGTCTTCATAGCTATCTTAATCGTAAAAGCACCTTCACTAAGTGCGTCGGCACCCGTGACACCAATCACGACACGATAAGGATTGTTAATAGCAACAAGATTAGTAACGGTTCTTGTGTGGTCCTGCGGGGGTTTCCCCACAAAGTTACGCTCTCTCTTATGATCTACTTCGCAACGAATACAACTAGGGAGGTTCGGTACAAGATCACTACTGTTTACTCCAATTTCGTAGGCGTAAAGACTAAGGTTAGTATTAGGATTATTCGGAATAACAGTTACGGTCATTTCACTGTATTTGGGAATAACCCCCGTAAAAAATAGATGTTTACCTGTAAATTTATTTTTTTGAGTTTCCGGGAAGCAAGCATTAGAGCTATTCCATGCCCAGGAAAGATCATTTAGAACGATTCCTTCGGAAAGATCACCCGAGTAAACTACTTCCTGGTTGGGTACAGGTTCAATACTGTAAACTTTGGGCTGTGCCTTCATAAATATTGAAGAGCATAACAGAATCAACAGTAAATTTTTCATCGTATGTATTTTTGAAGGTATTAGCTAATGTAACCCTTCACTTAGTTAGGAGTATCAAAGAATTCTATTAGTAAGAAAAAATACCGGAATTCTGGTAGGAATTAACTTCAAATAATGGTTCTCTATCCAAAAACTCTAGAGTGTAATAGATTAAAGGAAGTCTGTGGGAAGTGTTTCCGTAGTAATTAAAACAATAGTTGAAAAGAGAAATTAGGCGTGAAACCTAACGAAATTTCTTCAATCTTATTGACACGGTTCTCTCCGTTTTCATCAATGTCTATCGCATATCTAATATTGATAGTGTTCTTGTCGTCAAACACATTCAAAATTGCAAAATTTATCTTCGCATCAAACTTTTCTGAAATATTCCAAAGGTATTCTGCAGAGAGATTGGTTCTAAAGTAAGCAGGTAAACGCTCTGCATTGGGAGGATTGTACCTAATAGAAGTGACCCCTTCATCTGTTACGATCTCATTACCGGAAACAGGTGTGGTATACGGTTTGCCACTGTGCCAGTTAATACCTAAGGCAAGTTTCAAGTTGTTTATTGTATAGGTACTCGCCAGGCTTATTGAATGTTCAATTTCTGCATTGTTGGGAAAACCTGAAGGTTCTAATTCATCAAAGCTGTAATTATTGTCCATAAAACTGTAAGTAAACCAGGTGCTAAACGTTTTACTCTTCTTATTAAGCACAAATTCCATTCCCTTTACTTCATAACTACCCAGACTATTTACAAACTGGAATTGGTTTTGAAATCCCTGATTTGACGTTGTAATACCATCAACAATCTTATAATATCCTTCCAAGTTAATAAACCAATTAAACTTGTTGTAAACCAAGCCCAAAGAGACCTGTTTGCTGGTTATGATCGGAATATCATCGTTATTCGCTAATATCCATCGTCGCTTCTCAACCCCTAAGAAATCACTTTCGAAATCTATGCGCTGCGTGGAGGACTGACTTTTAAATTCACCCAAAGTCTCGATGGCAAAACCACCACCTAGTTTCTGATGTACGCTAAGTCGGGGTTCGGCAATAAATTTCTGAAATTTAGAGTAGTAATTGCCGCGTACTCCAAAATTAACATGGGTTTTTTCATTTTCGGCTTGATACTGCATATTTGCGAACACAACATGGGTTCGGAGCACTTTTTTCTCGAATATTCTGAATCGGGGTAAATTTACATCCTGAGTATTCGAAATACCGATTTCCGAAAAGTGATAACCTGTTTGTAGCGTATTTCTATCGCTAAGTGTGATGGAAGCATCGATCTTTATCCCTGTGTCTATTACTTCATTTTTTTGCTGTTGTCTTTGTGTAGTCAAGATATCTTCGTTTACAGCATCAAGAACATAATAACTGCCATAGGCCAGAGTAGTAGTTTCCATATTCGGGTTCCAGATATGTTTCCAGCTAATTCCTCCAAGAAGACTGCGTTGTTCTAACATACTTGTTTCTGAAATTGAAGAACTTTCCAGACTTTCTGTAAATTCAACCGAGTTATCGATCGTTAAAAAATTGAGTCTGAAGCTATCTTTTTCTGAAAAGTCCCATAAAAATTTAGTGCTGAGGTCGTAAAAATTAAAATCTTCTTCGGAAGTAACCTGAGCCCCTTGGGCGTCATTCTGTACGTTGGTGATCTCACTATCTTGAAAGATCCTTTCGGTATAAATATCGAAAACTGGGGATTTTAAAAAATTGGTAATTCCTCTTCTTCCCGATATTTGCACTCCAAATTTTTCTGACAGGGGTATTTCGGCGTAGGCTTGAGTATTAATTAGATTAAAACCCACCCCTCCTGAAAATTTATTCGTGATCTTATTTCTTGATCTAATGTCGATCACCCCGGAAGTGTTTTCACCATATCTGGGATTCGTCCCATTTTTATACAAGGTCATTTTTTTAGTTAGATCCGGGTTAAAAGCAGAGATCAATCCAAAGAAATGTCCGCTTTGATACATCTTAATATCGTCCCAGAAGATCCCGTTTTCAACGTGAGTTCCACCGCGAATATTTATATTGGAAATTGTTTCATCCACACTTTCTACACCCGGAATAGCTTGTGCAATTTGAAGTACATCACCTTCTACTTGTCCGGGGAGTAAGCCAAAATCTTCAGTGTTAATTAAAAAAGAGCCGTCCAATTGTTTGCTTATCCCTTTGGTGAGATACCCGGTGATAGAAATTTGATTTAAGATTGAAATTTCGGGATATATAAAGATCTCGCTACAGGTAGTTGTTAAATTTATTACAGGAAACATCAACGTACTATAACCCAGATGCTGTATGGTGATCCTTTCAGAGTTAAGGTTGTTAGGAATATAGAATAGCCCTTCAGAATTAGTTATGGCAGAAAATGAATTATTGTCGCTAACTACGGTAGCACCTTCCAACGGCTGACCGCTTAAAGCATCGATTATTTTTCCGCAGTAAGTATTGTTATTTTTTAATACCACAGTAACATACCGATCGTCTATCTGCGTGAAAAGTAAAGGGGTATTGGAAGAAAGGTAGTTAAGTACACCGGGTAAAGAAAGTTCTTGGTCGGGCGCACTAATAACTATATTTTCAACATCCTTAGGGGCAAAAGAAAAACGAATCGAATGTTTTTCCTCGAGCGTCAGCATAAAAGTCGTCAAAGATATCCTGTCACCATCTTGTGCCTGCAATTTGGTACAGAACATAATAACGACGAATATGTATAGAAAACTATGCTTACTTAGGCTCTTTGGCATAAATGGTTACACTTTCTCCTTCAATAGTAAAAGCAAGTTGTAACGGTTCACATATAGATTTTAACGCCAGATCGAGATCTGAATGCGTGAAACTTCCTGTAAAACGACGATTTGTATTACTAAATTTTGCGGTTAATTTAATAGGATACTGTCTTTTTAATTCTTCTAGGACCGAACTCAGGGAAGCATTGGTAAAACTGCTTTCATTGGCTGTCCAGCTTGGTGAGGACGCTTTAAAATTATCGTGATCTAAAAGGTTGCCATCTTCTATTTGAAGGCGCGTCCCTTGTGGTAATTTGATGATAGTATCGTTGAAAGCAACACTTACCAGGCCTTCGAAGCACTCAATTTTAAACGCGTTGTCTCTTGCATAAACATTGAATTGAGTACCCAGAACTGCTACGGTTCCCAAGGCAGTCTCCACTGTAAATTTACTTCCTTTGCTCACCTTAAAAAAGGCTTCGCCTTCGAGTTCGAGCGCTCTTTCTTTATTCCAATTCTTTTTATTATAGGTGAGTGTAGAACTTGAGTTTAAAATAAACTCAGATCCATCCGGGAGGGAATAGTTTTCTTTTTGCGCGATATCTGTACTAACAGTATCGTTCAATGTGCCCAAAAATATATAGCTCATAAAAACCACAACAAGTACTGCGGCGACACTATAAATTATGGACTTGATAGGAAGTTTTCTCGTTTTATTTTCTTCGGAAAGGGTTCCGGGCCGGTCTAATTTAGAACGGATAATACGATAATTTGCTTCACTATTAACCTCCGGTACCTCTAAGCGCGAAGCCGAAGCCGAAATTTTTAAATAGTCTTCGTACTCTTTAGACGCCTTTAATTGCTCAATTTCTTGGGCAGAAGCTTCTCCGTTTAGCCATTTGTGTAATATATAATCTTTTTCCATCATTCTATCGTTCAAATATGTAACATTCAGGATGCTGTTTACCCTACCTTATATACCATTAATTTCTTGTCTTAGCGATTTGAGCGCCTGACTCATACGTTTTTCAACTGCTTTTACCGAAATATCGAATATTTGTGCGATCTCGGCATATTTTTTCCCCTCAATTCTGTTAAGTAAGAAGGCGCTTCGTTGTGCTTCGGTGAGATTATTTAGAGCATTTTGAAGCTTTAGACTAAACTGTTGCTCCTCGAAAAGAAATTCTGGCGACTGATTGTTTACTCTCTTTTCTACAGATTTTGCGTGCTTTAAAACAACCTTTTTATGTGCAACTTCATTGAGAAATGCATTGTTAGTAACAGTATATAGATACGACTTCGCTTTTTCCTCGGGTACCTTTTGGCAATTTTGCCATAACTTTATAAAAGCGTCCTGAACCAGATCGTCTGCTTGAGCTTCATTACCACATTTGTAGTAGATAAACCTCCAAATAGCTTTGTTTAACTCTTGGTAGATCTTATTAAAAACCGTTTCATTACAGGTTGACTGTTGCTGATTCATATATTTGTTATGTGCGCTTAAAGATATTTAAAAACTTTTTTAAAATGGCGGTAGGGTTTTTCTTTAGACATATGTTTTAATAACATCAACGCCTCAAAAATATTTCAACAGTGAAAGTTACTTTAAAAAATATAATATTGATAGGTTTAACTGCAGTTGGCCTTTTAACTTCTTGTCAGAAGGAAGAAGAAGAGTATATAGACGATACTGATGAAGAAACTATTACTGCCAACTCAACATTGGCAATAAATTTGCTAAGTGCCGCCCAGAATAACGGAAGCATAGATAATATAATAGACGGAAGTAGTTGTGTGTCTATTGTACTACCAGTTAATGTGATCGCAAACGGACAGCCTTTGCTAATAGATTCTGTATCCGATCTGCAGACGATTCAGCTTATATTTGATCAGTACCCTAATGATCTTGATGTTGTGGAAATTGTTTTTCCAATTACCATTGTGTACGAAGATTATTCCGAAGAACTGATAGAAAACCAATCACAGCTTAACATCGCAATTTCGAACTGTATAAATTTTATCGAAGACACGTTTAGCTGTATCGACTTCGAATACCCGATCTCTTGTTTTGTATATAATACGCTCAATGAACAGACCGATCGTGTTACTATGAACAATGATAACGAATGGTTCGATTATCTCGAATATTTAACAGACGAAATAGTTATTGCTATAGACTATGATATGACGGTTATAATAGATGGAGAAAGCTTTGTTGTGAGTAGCAATCTCGATTTAGAGAATATATTCGCGCAAACTAATTGTACTGTACCAACTACAGGAGGTGGAACCCCCGATCCGGAGGTTATGGCATTGCGAAACATTATGAAAGAAGGTACCTGGTATGTTCAATTATTTCTGGATGATGGTGATGATGAAACTTCCGATTTTGCCGGATACGATTTTAATTTTATGGAAACGATTACCGTTTTCGCCACTAATGGCTCTCAAAATGTGTACGGGATTTGGGTTGTTACTTCAAGCAATGACACACTCAATTTCGAATTTGACATGGATAGCCCTATCAATGGGGCAGATGACGATGATTATGAAGTACTCCAATTTACCGATACATCAATAACTTTTGTGACACGTGATAGTCACGGAGATATTGAAGATACACTAACATTTAATAAAAACTAAAACAATTAAACCCTCAAAAATTTAGAAAATATGAAAATGAAATTTGTAAATATTGCTATGGTCTTATTTGTGTCACTTTTTTTGGCAGGTTGCCCAAACGATGACGATAATAATAACGATGACACTTCAGATCCACAGGAAGTGACACTTATAGCACAAAGTGGAACATGGAGAATCACCTACTTTTATGACTCAGATCAAGATGAGACCGGAAACTTTAGTGGTTATAGTTTCAGTTTTAACGACGATGGAACTTTAGTTGCGGTTAATTCAAACACTACGGTTTCCGGAACTTGGTCTGTAACAAATAGCAGCAGTAGTAGTTCTTCAAGTGGTCCCGATTTTAATATCTTCTTTAACGTTGGACCGGATGATGATTTTGAAGATCTAAATGACGATTGGGATATTATTTCTGCAACTACTAATAAAATTGAACTGATTGATATTAGCGGTGGTAACGGAGGTACAGATTACCTTACCTTCGAAAGATAACAGCTTTTTCCCCAGAAGTTGACACCCGTGATTCCTCTACTCTCTAGGAATCTCGGGTGTTCTATTTTAATAAAGAACTTAGTAGGTTTTCTAAACGTATTCTTTCTTCGGAAGTAGTAAGAGTTCTTCTTGCAAATTCACCATTTAATTTTACTGAAAGTACAGAAGTCATCATTCTTCTTTTCATTTCCGGATTTAGTCCTTTTGCCAGCATGACTTCAGAAATTTGTGAAATTTCCCTATAAGTTTTCTTTGCTATAAATGCGCTTTGTTTTTCCCCACCACTTTAAGAGCCCGAAGAGCTTTCCGTAGGAGTAATTGGAACGTAATCAATTGTACGCACACTAATAGTAAACTGATTGTTATTTTAATCTGTCGGGTAATAGATTATAATATTTTTTTGAAGTCCACGCGGCACCAATAAAAAGGTCAATACGATGATTAGAGAAAGCTTTTTTTGATGCATTTAGGTTCTTAATCATTATATAATTTCTTGCTTTGAGCTTCATATTTGTCGCCGCTGGTCCAGACAGGAGTTTTTGGATCATTCCCAATTAATCTTCCCGTCATTACATACGATCTGAAGAATTTCAATAAATAATCAAAATCTAACGAATCGGATTCGTCGCCGGGTCTGTGATAATATTTTGTAACGTCTCCATTAAACGCGGTAAAACCCATGCTGTATGTAGGTGCGGGAATACCTTTTTTTGCAAAATGAACATTGTCACTTCTGTCAAATAGTCCTTGTTCCGGAGCCGGATCGTCAATTGCCTTGAGTCCGAAAGCAGCAGCTCCGTCTATTATATGATGTGAGGCGGTGGTTCTATTTAATCCAACTATAGTGGCAAGCGAGGTGTCATTATAGCCCCCGTTATCACTATTAAAGCAATAGACCATTTGTTTTAATGGAAGAACGGGGTTCTCTACGTAATACTCACTTCCCAGCAAACCTTTTTCTTCCCCGGTGAATAAAATGAATAAAGCGGAACGCTTTGTAGGATGAGCAGCCAGGTTTTTTGCCATGCTTAAAACTGTAGTAGTGCCCACGGCATTATCTCGGGCGCCATTGTATATTGTGTCCCCGGTTTTGTCTGGAGTACCTATTCCAACGTGATCGTAATGTGCCGAATAAATGATGTATTCATTTTTTAAGACGGGATCGGTACCCTCAACCATTCCAATCACATTTTGTGTTGTTATATTTTTTGAAAAATCACCTTTTATTGTAATTGAAACTTTATGACCTTTTTTACCTTCGATCGTGGAAGTATATTCTCTGTTTGGGTCTAACAGCCATACATACGCAAATGCTTTTTCATCGGCTGTATTGTCGTTTTCGGTTACCAATGTTAATCGGTCGCTGTTCCTATCGTGTTCAATATAACTCCAAATTTGGGTTTGAGCATCCAGTAATTCAATAACCCCAAGTGCACCTGCCTTTTTGGCTAATTCAGATTTGCGAGAGATAAGGTCGAAGGCATCTCTTGCATCTTTAGAGTTGGGTCCTCCCGATTTTAGTAGAACAAACTTTTCATTTACATTTACTCCTTTATAGTCTTCTTCTAAACCATAGCCCAGATATACCAATCCCCCTTCAAAATCAACGTTAGCCGATTGCATCGCTACTTTCTGTTTATATTCTTTCCCGTTAATACTGAGAAATAACGTAGAAGGTTTGCTTACTTTTTTTAATTGAAATTCCTGATAGTAATTATCCGACTTAGGATTTTGCTTTACACCATAACTTCGCAATGTATTTGCAAGATACGAAGCCGCAATTTTATTCTCCGGGGTGCCGGTTTCACGCCCTTTTAATAGATCGTCTGAAAGGAAATGTATATGAGCCTCAATATCGTTTTTCTTAGTTGTTTCTATTACTTTTTCTTGATCGGTTTGTCCATCAACTGTAGATAAACTAAAAATTACGGCAAAGAATACAAGTGCTTTTTTCATGGAAGGTTTTTTATTGATTTCTGAATGAAGGTAAATATAGCTATTTAATAGAAATATCTAAGACATGCTCTTAGCATATCTAGTCATTAATCGTTGAAGGTTGATTAATAAATGTTTAAAGTTTTATTAAAAACATTAAACAAAAAGTTAAACTTTATCGCTTAGCTCTCCTTTAGGCGTATTTTTACTGCAATAATAATTCAACAAAAAAACTATGAAAAATTTATTTAGACTTACAATTTTAGCGCTTTTCGTTGTTACCCTTGTCTCTTGTAACAATGATGATGATGCTACCACAAATGACCCGGTTACTATCGCTGAATTTGTCGCAAACAATTCAGATTATTCATCACTTGCTGCTGCTCTTGAACGAGCCGGTTTAACAGCAACATTAAATGGTCAGGGGAGTTTCACCGTATTTGCACCAAACAATGCTGCGTTTAGCGCCTTTCTATCTGCAAATGGCTTTGCGACTTTAAATGATGTGCCGGTAGATGTCTTAACCCAAGTGTTACTAAATCACGTTATTGACGGGGTAACTACGTCACAGGACTTAACAACCGGATATGTAAATACGCTGGCGGTTTATGCTTCTTCAACAAACAATCTTAGTATGTATGTAGATACTACTTCGGGGGTTAGACTGAACGGAATCTCTACCGTAACTTCGGCCGATATTTCTGCGAGTAATGGGGTTATACATGCAGTCGATACGGTGATCGCATTACCTACTGTAGTTACTTTTGCTACGGCCGATCCAACTTTCGATACTCTGGTAGCGGCTCTAACTCGAGCAGATCAACCAGATTTTGTTGCGGTATTAACCACAGCTCAGGGTACCGCACCTGCACCTTTTACGGTTTTTGCACCAACTAATACAGCGTTCGAAAATCTCTTAACAGAATTAGGGGTTGCAGGACTAAATGATATAGACGGTCCTACGTTAACAGCAACCCTTAACACTCATGTTATTGCGGGGGCAAATGTGAGAGCAGAAGACCTCACCACAGGTACAGTTAGTACGCTTGGCGCAGATCTTGTAGTAGATGCTACCAATGCAACTCTTACAGATCCCAATGGTAGAGTAAGTACCATAATTGTTACAAATGTTCAAGCCTCTAACGGAGTTGTACACGCAATCGATACTGTTGTATTACCGGAGTTATAGATGGAAGAATATTAAAAAAACCGCCCTTGTGGCGGTTTTTTTAGTCTAAATGATAAATTTCCATGATGTTTTTTAATATCTTCTGAAAATCAATTTTAAGGTCTATCAATTTTCCCGATCGCATATCTACAACCCATCCGTGTACTGTGAGTCCGCGCTCTCTATTAGCAATTTGCACATCCGATGTTTTTATAACATTCACACATTGTTCTTGAACGTTTAATTCTACTAAGCGTTTATACTTTTCTTCTTCATCATCTATATTGTTGAGCTCGTCTTTATGAATACGGTATACATCGCGAATATTTCTTAACCAAGGATTGAGAACGCCGAGATCTTTAGACTCCATCGCTGCCTTTACACCTCCACAACCATAATGACCGCAAATAATTACATGATTCACATTTAAGATGGAAACCGCGTAATTGATAACCGACATTGCACTAACATCTAAATTAGTAACCAGGTTAGCAATATTTCTATGAATAAACACTTCTCCGGGTTTAGCCCCCATTAATTCTTCGGCAGTAATTCTACTGTCACTACACCCAATATATAGTATTTCAGGGGTTTGTCCTTCGGAAAGAGTCTTAAAATATTCGGAGTCCAGTTTTAATTTTTCTTTTACCCAGGCCTCATTATTTTTAAAAATTTGAGAGATTTCCATAATTACTTCTGAAGGGTTTATTATTAGATTTTAAAGATAGTAAAGTTTCATCTTTAACAATGCTGATACGAATAAGATCGGTAATATTTTAAACTTAATTTGGTTGCGATAACCCGGTATTTTTCTTTATAAGACATTGGGCAATTAAATAAACGTACCTTTGCCACTCATAAAGAAATAACAGGAACTAAATATATTGTTGTTTCTGAAACAATATATATGTCATTTAACTCTTTAGGGCTGTCCAATGCCCTGCTAAAAGCTATTAGCAAAAAAGGATACAGTACCCCATCTCCAATTCAACAGAAAGCAATACCGTTAGTATTAGAAAGAAAAGATGTTTTGGCTTCGGCGCAAACCGGAACAGGAAAAACAGCGGGTTTTGCCTTGCCAATCATACAAATATTATCTAATGCACCTGTATTGAGACACAGACCTGTTCGTACTTTGGTTTTAACACCAACCCGGGAATTGGCTGCTCAGGTTTTACAAGATTTTAAAGATTACAGCGAATTCACAGAACTTCGCTCTACAGTTATTTTTGGTGGAGTAAACGCCAAACCTCAAATTAGAACCTTAAAACAAGGTGTCGACATTTTGGTTGCCACCCCGGGAAGATTGTTGGATCTTCATAGTCAGAACGCAGTTTCGTTATCAAAAATTGAAATTCTGGTTTTAGACGAAGCAGACAGAATGCTGGATATGGGTTTTCTCAGAGATATTAAGAAGATCCTTGCATTAATGCCTTCAAAACGGCAGAACCTGTTATTTTCGGCAACGTTTTCGAAAGAAATTAAGCAATTAGCCGGTAATTTTTTACATAATCCCGTATTGGTAGAAGCAACTCCGGAAAATACAACCGCAGAAAAAGTTGACCAAATTGTTTATAGAACCGACAAGTCTAAAAAAACAGATTTAGTGATAAAACTAATTTCTGAAGGAAAGTGGGATCAAGTCCTCATTTTTACCAGAACAAAGCACGGGGCTAATCGATTAAGTCAGAAGTTGGATAAAGCCGGAATTTCTTCCGCAGCAATTCACGGGAATAAGAGTCAGGGAGCAAGAACCAAGGCTTTGGCCGGATTTAAAAGTGGAAAGGTGAATGTTTTAGTGGCGACAGATATAGCGGCACGCGGTCTGGATATTCCGCTGCTTCCACATGTTATTAATTACGAATTACCCAACATTGCAGAAGATTATGTTCACAGAATTGGTCGGACGGGTAGAGCAGGAGCAAGTGGTGAGGCTATTTCCATAGTAAGTGTTGATGAAAACGAATATGTTCGTGGAATCGAGAAACTACTTGGCGAAAAATTACAAAGTGAAATAATCCCCGGATACGAAGTAACTGAGACCTTACAAGATGTAATGGATAAAAAGGCTGAAAATAAAGCACAACACCAACGAAACCGAGGCAGTAGGAATTCTTCACGAAATTCAAAGAATAACCGCGGATTTAAAGGTAGAGGCAAACGATAGGGTTTCCTAATTACTCTCTTATATATGACAGGTCATTCCGCAAGTACCCATTAAGGGTTTCCACACGAATAATAGATTCTAACAATTCGTTGTAAATAGGTGTTCTGGCTTCTCCCAAAAGTTCTTTATTTGCTTGCCGGATGCGTTCGTAATCTTCGGCACTTTCAGCAGAAATTGCTACGAGAATAAATTGTCCCGGAGTTCCAAATCCGCTTCTGTACACTCTGTAGTATTCTTTAGAGTTTTTAGATTCGTACAAATCTTTGAAGTCTTGGGCAAGTTCCAAAACCTTCTGATAATTTTGTGGAGTTGTGTACCAAAATTCCAGTTTTCGAAATTCCAGTCCATCTTGAACTACCTCAACACCATTGGGCATGTACGATAATTCTTTATCTAAATGAATGATATAGTCGAAATGATTGTCATAGCAACTGTCAAAATTTTCAAATAATTGATCAAACTCTTTTTCACCCATCTTATCTTGAAGAACTGAAAAACGACTTTGATCCAGATCGGCCATATTAGAAATTGGAGTAAGACTAAAGTACCGTAGATCGTCTGTTGAAATAGTGATCCAGCTGGTTTTCTGAATGCTAAATTTTCTACAGTTATTTGCTAATGTAGCGGAGTATTCTTCGTAATCGGAAACTTTTGCCGGATATACAGGATCTTCATGTACCCAATATGCTTGTGAATTCGATGAATCTTGTGCATAAAGACTTAGAGGTGCAATTAGTAATAGACCCACGAGCAGCAATGTGAATTTTAAAGTTTTCATAAGAACATGTTTAGTTGATGAAAAATATAACTTGGTTGTTGAAAAGTCAATGTGATGTCCAGGCATATCTGCCTGTAAGCTTTAAGTAATCACCTTCTAGGAATTGGTGACGATCGTGATCCAATGTAAATAAATAGCCACTGTTTTTGGTGCGTAGCATTTAATTTACATGGTAATTTTCCTATTAAAGATACGGAAACTTTTAACTATGTTGAAAATTGTCTTGGTTTTTAACTATTATATTCAATAAATCTTTCCCTCTTCCCAACTTTGTAACTACCTCCTCAATTAGTATCTTTGCGTTTTTAAAATCATAGCTACTTTATGTTCGATAATTTAAGTGAAAAGTTAGATAAAGCGTTACATGTTCTAAAAGGTCATGGTAGTATTACTGAAGTAAATGTCGCGGAAACTTTAAAGGAAGTTAGAAGAGCCTTATTAGATGCCGATGTTAACTTTAAAATTGCCAAAGAATTTACTAATACGGTAAAGGAAAAGGCGCTTGGTCAGAATGTTCTCACCACCTTACAGCCCGGTCAGTTAATGGTAAAGCTGGTAAAAGATGAGCTTACCGAATTAATGGGGGGTGATGCTGCAGGTATTAACTTAAAAGGAACACCAAGCGTTATATTAATGTCGGGTTTACAGGGTAGTGGTAAAACTACTTTCTCCGGAAAGCTCGCAAACTTTCTTAAAACAAAGAAATCTAAAAAGCCGCTTCTCGTAGCTTGTGATATTTATAGACCTGCAGCGATAAATCAATTACATGTTGTTGGGGAGCAAGTAGGGGTTGAGGTGTATAGTGAACCTGAAAACAAGAATCCCGTAGAAATTTCACAAAAAGCAATAGCCTACGCGAAGGAACACGGGCATAATGTTGTGATCATTGATACGGCCGGTCGTTTGGCGGTAGATGAGGCGATGATGACCGAAATTTCAAACGTTCATAAAGCGATAAATCCCGATGAAACCCTTTTTGTGGTTGATGCAATGACGGGTCAGGACGCCGTAAACACGGCCAAAGCTTTTAACAACATCCTCAATTTTGATGGTGTTGTATTAACTAAGTTGGATGGAGATACTCGTGGTGGAGCTGCTATATCTATTAAAAGTGTAGTTGACAAGCCCATAAAATTTATAGGTACCGGCGAGAAAATGGATGCCATCGATGTTTTCTATCCTAACCGTATGGCAGATCGTATTCTTGGAATGGGAGATGTTGTATCGTTAGTTGAAAGGGCTCAGGAGCAGTTTGATGAGGAAGAAGCTCGAAAACTTCAGAAGAAAATAGCTAAGAATCAGTTTGGATTCGACGACTTTCTGAAACAAATTCAACAGGTAAAGAAAATGGGGAGCATGAAAGATCTGGTGGGAATGATCCCCGGTGCGGGAAAAGCCATGAAAGATGTTGATATTGACGATGATGCTTTTAAACATATTGAAGCGATAATCCATTCTATGACCCCGGGCGAGCGCACAGTGCCTTCTACTATTAATGCCAGTAGAAAAAAACGAATCGCAAAGGGAAGTGGTACCTCGGTGCAACAAATCAATCAGTTACTTAAGCAATTCGATCAAATGAGTAAAATGATGAAAATGATGCAAGGTGGCGGGGGTCGTAAGATGATGCAAATGATGGGAAAAATGCGATAATAGCTCGAATTAGCATTTTGTGAATACTAAACACTGAATTAATGACCATACTAGACGGGAAAAAGATTAGCAATGACATAAAAAATGAAATTGCTGCCGAAGTGCAAAAAATGAAAGATGCCGGTGAAAAAGTGCCTCATTTGGCTGCGGTTCTGGTAGGTGACGATGGTGCTAGTTTAACGTATGTAGGTAGTAAAGTTCGTTCTTGTGAGCGAGTAGGGTTCGAATCAACAATGGTGAGATTGCCTTATACGACCAGTGAAGTGGAATTACTTCATAAAATAGAAGAGCTTAATAAAAATGACGATATCGATGGGTTTATTATCCAGTTGCCTTTACCTCCACAAATAAATACTCAGAAAGTATTACTTGCGGTAGATCCTAGTAAAGATGTAGATGGATTTCATCCGGAAAATTTCGGAAAGATGGCTTTAGATATGAGTACCTTTATTCCGGCAACTCCCTTCGGAATTCTAGAATTATTAGAACGTTATAAAGTTGATACTAAAGGGAAGCATACCGTGGTTATTGGTCGAAGTCATATTGTAGGCAGACCCATGAGTATTCTAATGAGTAGAAAAGGATGGCCCGGTAATAGTACTGTGACCCTTACACATAGTAACACTAAGAATATTACTCAAATAACTTCTCAGGCAGATATAATTATTTCGGCATTGGGAGTTCCTAATTTCTTAAAAGCGGAAATGGTTAAAGATGATGCGGTGGTGATTGATGTTGGTATTACCAGAGTGGCCGATGATAACCACCCTAAAGGTTATGTAATTACAGGTGATGTAGATTTCGAGAATGTGAGTAAAAAGGCATCATTTATTACGCCGGTTCCGGGGGGAGTAGGACCTATGACCATTGCCATGTTGTTGAAAAATACTCTACTTGCCCGAGAGCAACGTAAAGATAATTAGATTCCGTTACCTTGATCAACTTTCCAGTCGAGATATCTGTGTAGGTCACTCTCTATCCAGCCAATTCCAATCGATAACATAGCGACGTCATCCAGATAACCTATACCCGGAATAAAATCGGGGACTATGTCTAACGGATTCAACACATAAAGCAATGCCATTACAATAGTTGCAATAGTAAACCATGGCACATTGTGATACGATCCTCTTCTAATGTCCTTTACCATAGCCATCATGATCTTCCCAATTTCCAGGTATTTACTTAAAGAGTTCGAACTACTTAGCTTTTTTGTAATAGCCTCGTTGTTATCCATTAAAATTTCCACGTCTCCATCGTCAACTTTAGAAATTTCACTCTCAAGATAGGTTTCGTCAACCAGATTCTTTGATTCCGATTCTTTTTTATTTTTTCTGAAAAGCATAGTTTTTGGTTATTATATAAAGGTAATACTATTGAATAACAGCTATATCTAAATATTTGTTATAAATAATTCAGAAACACATAAAATTATGTGAAAATTAAATTACATGCGATTTTCGTCTTCGCTAACCGAATTTCCGTACTCGGCTTTGTAGATCTTAATAAGAATGAGGAAGAGGCTTATTAGCAACGGACCAAAGATCAACCCGATAAAACCAAAAAGTGGTACCCCTACTATAACTCCTATTAAAGTGATTAAGGGGTGCACATTGTCTAATTTTTTAAGCACATAGAGACGTATAAGATTATCTGTAGAACCTACCACTATTATACCATAAATTAAAATACCCCAGGCCTGATAAGTATGTCCGGTTGACAGCGTTAGGATAAAAACCGGGATGATACCTAAAAGTGTTCCCACAAAAGGAATCATCGACCCAATGGTTACGATCACAAACCAGAACATTGGGTCCTCTATGCCAAATATCAGAAAACCGATCAAAGCGACGATTCCTTGCGCTACAGCCACTAAAGGTATTCCGAGAGCGTTAGACCGTACCATGGATTGCACCTCTTTACCTATTGTTTTTAAGTTTTCCGAATTGATAGGAATATACTCGTAGAGAGATTCTTTTAACTCATTTCTATTGGTAAGCATATAATATAGCATGAAGTACATTATACCTATTGCTATAAATATATTAAAGGTACTTCCCGCAAAAGTTTGAAGATTATCAGATAGCCACGAAGAAACTGCCGAAACATCTATTTGAGAATTTAGATCATACCCAACTTTTTCCTCCACATCTGCGAGTTGTTCCTTAAAAGCCGCTACCACTTTTTCAGAATTGTTCACCGCATTCCCAATTTTATTGGTGAGCATTAAAACAGTTCCGGAGACAGGTATAAGAATACCAACGAACGAAGCTAACATTAGGACAGCAGCAGCAAGATCAACTTTCCAACCTTTCCGAAGTAATAAAGTCATCCATTTTCGCATCAAAACATAGATGGTGATAGCTCCCAATACCCCGGATAAATACGGCAACATTTCTCTGAATATCAGCACGCCCATCAACAGAATTAAGAGGAGAACGAAAATCTGTCTAATTTTAGTTGGTGGTATTTTTTGCATTATTTATTTTACTTTGCGAATAATTGATCTAAATTTTTAAAAGCTTTGAACTCTAAAGCGTTTCCAGAAGGATCTTTAAAAAACATAGTTGCCTGCTCTCCGGTTTCACCTTCAAAACGTATATAGGGTTCAATAATAAAAGTAACGTTTTTTTCTTTCAGTGATTCTGAAAATATTGTGAATGTTTTCATATCAAGTACAACCCCGAAATGTGGAATAGGTACATTTTTTCCATCTACAGGATTTGTTCTATCCTCATTTGAACTTATCTGTTCTTTGTAATGGATTACCAATTGATGACCAAAAAGATCAAAATCTACCCAATGATCACTGCTTCTGCCTTCATTACACCCTAAAATATCTCGATAAAATATCCTGCAGTCTTCTAAGTTATGGACTGGAATAGCCAAATGAAAAGGTCTAAGTTTATTCATGTCACAATTCTAATAAAACAGAGGGTCTCCCTCTTAGATAATTAATACTTACCGTTGCGAGCTCGTTATCCGGAAATTTTGAAAAATGCTGCTCCACGGTTTCTAACTCCAATTCGTTAATTACTCTCAAAAATACATCTAATTCAACTATATACTGATCAGAAAAGCCATGCGTTGCATCGTATGCAGTTGCAGCGGTTTTCCCGATGTTTTTTGCCACTATATACGGGTCAACCGTATGTAACTCAATTACTAGCAAACCAAACTTCCTGATATAAGGAACCCATTTTTGAAAATGTAACTTTAAGTTTTGCTCCACCTCGCTATTAGACAACCGTTTTCCTTGATGCGCAAATGCCCCCGTAGAAGTGCTAAGTCGGTTCGAATCTATTTTAGACGGTGAAACCCATGGTCGATTATGGTCCAGAAAGGTGCGTACGTTTAATAGATCACTCAATGTAATGTTGTAGTTTTCTTTAATATCGGTTTCCAGTTTTTCGGGATCACCAATATCTCCCCAAATTACCTTTGCCCAGATGTCTGCCTTCACCAAATTGGCACGGGTTACTTTAAGAGCCGCTTTATTATAATCTACCCCAACAAGAAAAAGAGGATGTTCTTCCAACAATGGACCTCGCTTGGTTCGTTGTTCTATGACTTCGAACAAATGGATTAAAAATGCCCCGTTTCCACATCCCATATCTAAAATTCCTTTGGGTTGCTCGTTTATTGGCTTGTTAAACAGCGAAATGATTATTTCATCAATTTTTTTAAAATAAGCAGAATGTGCACCCCCACTTCCCCATACATTCATTTCTCTGTCAACATGTAACTCTGTAGCTTCGGGCAATGAACTCCTTAAAATATTCGGGTTTCCAAAAATAAGCTCATCTACTCTTCTAAAAGTGGGAATATATGAGACCGTTACCCCATAGGCTGCAGATCGTTTAGCGAAGAAGAAACCTTTATTTGTGAATTTATAATTACCGTTGTTTTTTGAAAACCACCCTAAAAAACTAAAGAAATCTAATATTTTGCTGAAACTTTCCGGGTCTTCATGAAATTCTTCGGGACTAAACGAGGCTTCCATAAAATATTTATGGAACATTCCGTCCATGCCTAAAAATACAGTAATTGGACCTACCAAAACCCCTTCAATATGTTTTTCGATCTGAGCCTGGATCCTTTTTTCCTTTTCTTCGGAAACATTAGGAGCGTATTCCCTGTTTTTGTATTTATTGAAAATTCTATTCAGAATAGAAAATTGGTCAATTTCAAAATGACGTGGATGAAACTCCTCCGAAACTTTCATAAAGTGAACGACATCTTTAAAACGATCACAGTGTTTAAAAGCTATAGCACTGTTTTCATTATTGGATATTTCGACACTATTGGAAGCATTATTAACTGTGTAATTGAGCCACCCCTGAGAAGCTAACATTCGCAGTGCAACATTTAAATAGCCCTCATTTGCATTAAAATGCTTTGTGAGTTCTAACAGGTCAAAGCTCTCTTTCTGCAGTAAAAAATCAAGAACGCCCTTTTCTTTTAGCGTAAATGCCACCGGAGCGACCGCTATCCCGTCAAGATGTCTAAAAAGTTCTTCCCGATATGCAGTTTTTTCTTGATTGGTTAGCATGCTATTTGATTCTATTCCAAATATCTAAATAAATTTTCCATTTGCCGTCAATTTTTTTCCACACTATTACATACTTACCCTTAAAGGGGTGTTCTTTTTTGTCTTTTGAAAGCGTTATTCCTTCATAATACCCGTAATCGTATGCGTGGTCGCCTATAATTTTTATTTCTGAAGGTGTCACTTTATGATTTAGCACAGTTACGCCTTCAGGGAGCGTCCAACGGACTTCAATAGCCTCTCTGCCCGAAATTATATCCGAAGCATTTGGAAAGATCTTCCCATCCTCAGTATAGAACTCTGAAACTGCTTTAGCATCGCCTCTCATATAAGCTTCCGAAAACGCAACGGTATTCTTTAGAATGATTTCTTTATCCAAACCACTCTGTCGCTTTTTACAATCTATGGTCCAGGTTGGATAAACAACGGTTTCTTCTTTATTTACCCATTCTCCTATCCAGTTATAACCCGCTTCAGAAATATTCTTAAAAGTAAGTCGGAAGAACCCATCCACTCCATTCGGTGCTTTTTGATCTTTATACAAAACAATGCTGTCTCCTCTTTTCGTTCCCTCCCAGGCGGGCAATGTAGTAGTCGGGGTTTTATTCGAATACCAATGAACATACCACTTACTACTATCTGCAATAAACTGTCTAATACTCCCAGAATGGCTTCCATCTTCTTTTATTGTTTCATCCTGAACGGCCGTACCATTTAGAATATATCTAAAAGTCCAGGTCATTTTCTGCGGATCTGCCCATGACCCATCCGGATTTCTGGAAGTGGAAATACAATCACAGGTTCCAATCATAGGAGCGTATTCTGCAACCTCCTTAGGAGCTTCAGGGTTTAATAAGCCAAATGGATGTAGACTACTCGACTCGTAAGTTGAAATTTGTGCAATAGATAAGGATGATGTTAAGATTAGGACTATAAGAAGTTTCATACTATTCTGATTTTAAGATTCGTTAACCACATTTATATAAAAACCCCACATTTTTGTGGGGTTTTAAGTGTTATGTTTGATCGGTATCCTTTCTGTACTTTAGTAAACCAATGCCGGCGAAGAAGAAAACAACGCCCAATATTACCAACGGCCAGGGACTTATACCTATATTCATGCTTCCAAATACCCCAAGCACGCCAATTACCAATGAAATAGCTCCTCCAAGTGTAAGAATGAGCCCTAATATCTTAATCATAATGTATAATTTTGAATGGTTAATTCTTAAAATTAAGATTATTACCGCTATTTATCAGACTATTTAAGATTTATTTAATCATTGGTTTAGTCATAAAAATACGTAGTTTACAAAGGCATAAATGATTGAAATTTAGTGCTTAACTATTATTTTTTGAGTTGATTTCTTGCCGTCGGCGAAAGTTGCAACTATCATATAAATTCCTTCGGAAAAATAAGTTGCGTTCCAGTTTGTGGAATTCTTTAGTTGTAACGTTTTAACTAATTTACCAAGGGTGTCGTATATTTCTAATTGCGACAATTCTGAACTTTCCGAAGTAATGATCGAAAAAATATTTCCTATTGAAGGGGTAACGATCGTAGTATTCTCATTTTGTTCTTCAATGTGTAAAACGGAAGGATCTATTGCTTCAATGAAGTTCGGGCTGGCCAAGACACCACCATTATCCCATCTACCCACTAACGTGCCATTTTCATCAAATTCTGATACCCGGTTAGCCCCTCTTTCAGAAATTAATAAATTTCCGTTTGGAAGATAAGTGTAACCTTCCGGCTGATTGAGACCTGTAATAAATTCGTTTAGGTAGTTTCCGTCACTGTCGTATCGCAAAACTTTACCCACAGTAAAATCCTGAACAAGCATATCGCCATTGCTATCCCACCAAATGTAGGTTGGATTTTCTAAAATGGTGGAATCTATAAATGTTTCAATAAAGTTTCCGTCGGGATCGTACTTTCTTATATCGCCTTCATTTGTTGCAACTCCAAATACAGCCAGATAAAAGTTTCCTTCACCATCCCAAACATGACCCAGACCTGTGGGCGCAATAGGAGTATAGGGGCCTAAATAGTTACCATCTAGATCGTATCGAACCACTTTTGCCGTAGGTGCGGTTTGTCCCCATTGTGTGACATAGATTAAATTGTCCGGACCTAAAGACATTTTTGATGGTCTTCCTAAAGCGAAGGAGGGATCACTCCATTCTCCTAAAAATGCACCTGTTTCAAGATCAAACTTTAAAATACGCTCATTAAAGGTACCCGTCACTAACAGATAACCATCAGGGTGTACAATAATATCCTGCGGACTACTTAGTCCACCTGCGTCTTGTGCGATAAATTCTTCGATAAAAGTTCCGTCCTCTTGATAAGAGTTTACCGCATTTAAGGCTCTGTTACTCGCATAATAGCGAGTTTGAGAATAGCCGGTTACGGTAAAGATTAGCATACATACCAGTAAAATTGTAAGATTTTTCATAGTTCTTATTTTTTGATTGAATTGTTTACATCAAAACAACTCAATAAGAATATGAATTCGAAGGATTATGCAGAGAGTGCTAAGAACTTTGCAGTAAATAGATAAAAAGGGAGGTTTAAAGTTGGAAAACTAGAAGGATTTTGCAGTGAATACCCTCTTTTTAGCAGTAAAAGAATTAGAAATGTAGAAAACTTAAGAAATAAACTCCCTAATTGCACTTAAATTACTTTTAGATACTCTAATCTTATCATTAGTCGTTAAAACCAGAGTTGGATTATCCCCTAAAGTTAACTCTTTGGTCATTCGCATATTTACGATTGCCTTTCTATGAACACGCAAGAATGGATCTTGTAATTTTCTCTCAAGGTCTTTAAGGGTACTTCGCATTGTGTAAGACTTCCCGCTTAACAGATGTAGTTTCGCACAGTAATCATCGGCCTGGATCCAAACTATTTCTTCTACCGAAATAATTTTTCGGGTATTGCCAATCTTAATATTAAGAATCGTTGTTTTATCATTTATTTCAGATTTCAACTCATTGTAAAGTTTCAAATTTATTTCCTTTAATTCTGAAAGCTTCTGAACTTCTACCTGTAGATCGCGGTTGATGAAATAAAAATATAATATAATACTTATTGAAATGTAGCCTAAAGTATATATAGGTGATTTCTGAAACGTAAAAAACGGAATATACTCTCTGGTTAATACAGACCACGAAAACCAATCGGTCGATTTGTAATGCTGACTTATAGAAACAATTAGCACATTAATAAAGACAAGTGCCAAAATAAAAAGTGCCAATTTCACGAAATTGATTAAAACAAATTCGCTCTTATTGGCTCTTTTTTTAATGTAAAATATAAGGGGTACAGACAACAAAACCCAGACTAACCATTTGTACGATTGGCTTTTAAGGATATCAAAAAAAGTGATATCATCATTAATTTCGTATCGTTGAATGTAATACAGTTGCTGAAAAGTTTCAAAAGTAATTGCAACTATCAGCAAAATAATTATGATAGTAATACTCCTCTTGATGTTTAGACTGTGATCCAATATAGTATTACAAATTTAGTATGTTCTTATAGTTCTTCACTTTCATCGTCCCACCCAATCATAAAATACTTGAATTTTGCATCGTCAGGAATCTGTGAAGCTTCAATTTCGAGACTCGGATTGTAACGTAAATTTTCTGAGAGTTGTTTTTTGTCAATAGTAAGAAACACATCACTGTTTTCAAGGAACACTACCACTGCATTAATCGTAGTTTCTACATCGGCTATCGTGTAAGTATCCTTAACATCTTTAAATGTACTCGATTTGGTAAGTCCTTTTTCTGTTTTGTAACGGTCGTCAAACACCTGAATATTCGAAACAGTAGAATTCGGGTCGTTTTCATCATTTGGGGAGAGTAATAGTAGTTTTGCACCGCCTTTCTCATAGATCTCCACCTCACCTTGAGTACCTAAAGCATCTTTTATCGGGTTTAATTTGACAATAGAGTCATTAGCAAATAACGAATCTATTTGTTTCATTCTAATTTCCTTGGTAAGTTCACCAATACTTCCATCCTTTATTAAAAAAGGATCGTTTTCTTTTCCGCATTGAACGAATAAAATTGAAGTTAATGCTACAATAAATAGGGTCTTTTTCATAATTTACCCGTGATCACGGGATACTTTTTAATTTAACTTAATTGTTTTTAACGCATCATTTTTCCCAAAATCCCTAAAACACTCCTAATCACTGTTGGACTGGATAATGTCTTTATAAGGGTGCTTTGAGTAGAACGACTGCTGCTTCTCGTGCTTCGGGACGAACGTTTATTTGCAGCTTCTCTTTCCTTTTTCGCCTTCGCTTTCATTTCCTCCTCATCTGCCTTTTCAATCTTTTCATTTAGCAACTCATAGGCACTTTCACGGTCTATTTCCTCATTGTATTTTTTGACTAAAGTAGATTGATCGATCAGCTCCTTTAGCTCCTGGTCTTCCAAAACATCCATACGACTCATTGGAGCTCTTAGCATCGTAGCCGATAGAGGAGTTGGAATACCTTTTTCATTAAGCGCCGAAACTAAAGCCTCTCCAATTCCTAATGAAGTAAGCACTTCATCGGTTTTGTAATAATTAGATAATGGATAATTCTCGGCAGTTAATTTAATGGCTTTTCTATCCTTAGCCGTAAACGCTCTTAAGGCATGTTGGATCTTCAATCCTAACTGACTTAAAACTGCATCCGGTACATCGGTTGGGTTTTGTGTGACAAAATACAAACCAACTCCTTTAGAACGAATTAGTTTTACAATGCTCTCTATTTGATTCAGTAACGCCTTGCTGGCTTCTTTAAAGATTAAATGTGCCTCGTCAATAAAAATCACTAATTCCGGTTGGCCGCTATCACCTTGTTCCGGAAAAGTAGCGTAGATCTCCGCCAACAAAGACAACATAAAGGTTGAAAAAAGCTTAGGTCTATCCTGAATATCGGTCAAACGAAGTATGTTGATATAACCCATTCCATTCTCATCGATTCGAAGCAAGTCGTCTGTATCAAAAGATTTTTCTCCAAAAAATAAATCCCCACCTTGCTGCTCTAATTCTACTACTTTTCTAAGGATCGCTCCTGTTGAAGCGGCAGATATCCTTCCGTAATCTTTAGAAAGTTCTTCTTTTCCTTCGTTTGTGGTGTATTGTAAGATCTTTTTAAAATCCTTAAGATCTAATAAAGGTAATTTATTATCGTCACAATACTTAAAAATTACTGACACGATCCCGGACTGCGTTTCGCTAAGATCCATAATTCGCGAAAGTAAAACCGGACCAAATTCGCTAACTGTTGCCCGCATTCTAACACCGCTCTGCTCTGAGAGCGAAAGTATTTCAACCGGAAATTTTTTAGCTTCAAATGGGAAACCGATCTTTTCGTGACGTTCATCTATTTTAGCATGACCCGGACTGGGTTGTGCAATTCCGCTCAAGTCACCTTTCATATCCATTAACAGGACAGGGACACCTTTTGCGGAAAGATTTTCGGCTAAAATTTGTAGTGTCTTTGTTTTTCCCGTTCCGGTTGCTCCGGCAATCAAACCATGTCGGTTCATGGTTTTTAATGGAATACGCACCAAAGCATTAGTAATAGTTTCACCCTCCAGCATTGCCGCTCCCAGCTCAATCGCATCTCCTTTGGTTTTATAACCTTCGGTGATATAATTGAAAAAAGCCTCTTTATCTGCCATTGTATAAATTTTGGTTAAAAATAACAATTGTATACTAGCTTCTGAAATATTCCGTACCTTAAAATTTTAATTTTCGAAGAAATGAGATTTTTGTTGCTTAAATACGGTTTGTTTCTTTTCTGCTTCGGAAACGTCTGCTGTACTAATCCTAATTCGCCAGAGGTAGTAGATAAAACTGAAACAGAAAAACATCCTATCATTTTTCACCCTTCGCACGAGCCGAAAAAGGCAGATGCACCTTTTAGTGATATTGTTCAGGTTGGAAACCTTTACTTCTTATCGGGACAGATAGGAATGAATCATACAACCCGGGAATTGGTTTCAGGAGGGATAAGAACTGAGACACTTCAGACTTTAGAAAATATAAAAGCGGTTTTAGCCCGGCATGATCTTTCAACAGACGATGTTGTCAAGGCCACAGTGATTCTTGCAGATATTGAAGATTTTTCAGAAATGAGTGAAATCTATACGATCTTTTTTCCGAAGAAACCAGCCAGAACCACCTTCGCTGCTAAAAATTTAGCTAGAGGAGCTAAAATTGAAATTGAAGTGATTGCGGTTAGGCAGTGAGATTCGATGTATTAAAAAACTTTCTCAATATAGAAATTAGAACTTCCGGTAGATCTTAGCACGGCCGAATTACTATTTCCGGCGCCTACTATTTTAACTGCAAGCACATCGGTAGCATTTAACTCTAATACTTCATTTAAATGTAGAGAAGAACTTTCATGCCCATTATTTCTTCTCATGTAACCCGTACTGGCGATAGACTGGATAGCCACATTGTTTAAAGTTAAATAGATTTCGGGTGCTTTTCTCGCTTGAGTAGAAGTGGATACTATGGAAACATTAACATTGATCTTATACCTCCCGGGTTCTCCTATTGTTATGGTATTGGCAGTCACCGAAAAGAGTGAAGAGTTGTCGTTCCATTCCTCGTTTCCAAAAACGGGCAGGTCTATGGCAGTTGTCGGATTAATATTTGTTGTAATATCAATATTTGAGTATTTAGCCGATTGCCAGCTGTAAGAAGTAGTTGGTAGCTTGTTATGAACCGATGTCCAGTTTGGAATTGCAGGGGTGCCTCTATTACAATCGAATGAATTTGTATCGGTATTGTAAATAAGAAGACCATTGGCAGGCAAAACAAGCAAATTGCGTTCTAAGGTAGTCATTGACGGATAGAGTATACCTTTCTCAGTTGATTCTATTTGTAGAATAGCAGACGGATCAACCACCGTGGTACCTATCCCCACTTGCGCAAAAGCACTTAAGTGACTAATGATTAATATTAAAAATGTGAGTTTTTTCATGATTCTAGAATATTTTCTCAACGTAGAAATTAGAGGTTCCTACACTCCTTAAGTTAACAGCACCATTATTTCCCTCTCTCACTATGCTTACTGTTATCACATCATTGGCATTAATTTCCATAATTTCACGGATGTGCAAAGACGAACTTTCATGTCCGTTAGTACCTCTCATATAACCAGTTGAGCCATAAGTTCCAACAGGTGTTCCATTTACGTTTAGGCGTATTTCCGGTGCGTTTCTATCTGTGCCTGTTGCATTCGCCAATGAAACATTAACAATAAATTCATATCGTCCGGCTTCTGTAATGGTTACTTGATTGCCGCTCACCACATATAGCGTCCCGTTATCCGACCATAACAAATTGCCAAACAACGGCAGGGTGATGGCCGTATCCGGATTAACATCGGTCGTGGTATCAGAATTTGAGTATTTTATAGAATCTCCGGGAGTTGCAGTACTAACAGCACTATAGCTCAAAGCTCGCCATATTGGAGTGGCGGAAGTATTAGTGTTAAACTGAAATTCATCAGAGTCTGTATTGTAAATTACTAGTCCGTTGGCCGGCATAACAATCGCATCTCGTTGTGCCGTAGTCATTCGTGCCATGAGCACCCCTTTAGTCGTGGATGTAACATCCAAAACCGAAGATGCATCGGGATTTGGTGTCCCTATTCCTACTTGTGCAAATGAATTTTGTATAAATAATGCACTTGTTAGCAAGATAACAAGAGGCAAGGTTTTTGAAAGTTTCATAATTCCGTCATTGTATTTACAGTAAAAATAATGCGTAATAATGTAAGAAGACTTATGATTAGCAGTGTTTTCGACAGCCGATTAAAATGTAGGATAAACTGCACGCTTTTTTGTGAATATTTAACTTTTTCAATAAGTTAGCTCTGGGAATTTTGCATCTTTTTTCTAAGCTTTGATCAGAAAAACAGGGTGTATCTTGTAGGAAAGCATTGTTGGTCTCCATAATTTTGCAATTTCTATTTATCAGGAAATTCGCAATAGCTTTTAAATATCCGTAGTATCTTTGCTGCTTATGAAAAAGGAAATGCAAACTTTGGTCGATAAGGGAGTGGTACTGCCTTTGATGGAAGAATTTTACACAATACAAGGAGAGGGATATCATAAAGGAATTGCAGCATATTTTATTCGTATTGGCGGATGTGATGTTGGTTGTCATTGGTGCGATGTCAAAGAAAGTTGGAATCCCGATATTCATCCTCCAACTTCGATAGACGAAATAGCTAATAATGCGGCTCGGTATTCTAAGACGATCGTCGTTACCGGAGGTGAGCCACTTATGTGGGATATGAAACCGTTAACAAGCTTGCTTAAGGAAAAGGGCTTAAATACTCATATCGAAACATCGGGTGCATACGAGTTGAGCGGTATTTGGGATTGGATTTGTCTTTCTCCTAAGAAAAATAAACTACCTCAAACTGAAGTTTATAAAGAAGCGAACGAGTTAAAGGTTATTGTCTATAATAAAGATGATTTCCGCTTCGCTGAAGAACAAGCCGCCTTGGTAAATGAAAATTGTATTTTATATTTACAGCCGGAGTGGAGTAATAGAGAGAAAATGATACCATTGATCGTTGATTATGTAATGAGTAATCCAAAATGGATCGTGTCATTACAGACACATAAATATCTGAATATACCATAAAAAAAGCTGTCAGAGACAGCTTTTTCCAATCCGATGAAATTCATAAAAGTGATTCAATTGAGGAGTTGCATAACAACTTTTACAAATTTCTGGGGATAACTAATTTTAAATACTTTTAAAGGGTACTTCCACATACATTCTATCCCAACCAATCATTAGAGTAGTACCGTCACTTTCGGGTCTAAAAACCATAGACAATGATTCGGTTTGGGCAGGGGCGTCATGCCTTGGAACATCAATTCTAACCACATCCTTTTCTTCCTTATAGCTGTATGAACCCCAGGCATTGGTATCTGAATTTATAATAATAGTCCAATTATCTTCTCCCGGAATTGTGTAAAGCGTATAAGTACCTGCTTCAAGTTTCTTATTTCCCAACATCATAGCATTGTATAAAGTAAGTTCGGTTGCTTCGTTTGCTCCGGTTCTCCATACTTTACCATTTGGGGCGAGTTTACTTAAAGATCTACCCTTTAATTGTGGCCTGCTGTATATTACACGAGCCATTGGCGGTGAATTTCTATCGGCACGAGCCATTGCAAGATCCATAGGGCTAGCATCCATTTTTGGAAATTCCTGCGCTGTGGTAGTTTGAATTGATAACAAAACAGCAACAACAAGTGCTATTTTCATAAAATGATTTTTCATAGAATTTTTATTTAGGAAATAAAGTTACTTTTTAAAAATTTGAATTTTCAAAAAATTATGTGAAAATTAAGTTTTTTATAACAAATTATTGGTCGGTGTTCATCTTGATTTCTTACAGGAAAATTTGGGTTGATTTTTAGTTTTGCTTTTCCTGCTTTTTTTCCACAATTTTTTGTTAATAACTTCATGCTTTAAAATAGCCGAAACCCTATATTTTATTAGGGGTTTTGTTATATTTGTTCGTTGCGAAATAATTTAAAAAATAACTTGATTTTTTATGAGCGAAGAACAAAAAAAAGGTAATTACGGAGCCGATAGTATTCAGGCCTTAGAGGGAATGGAACATGTTCGTATGCGTCCGTCGATGTATATTGGAGATGTAGGTGTTAGGGGGTTGCATCATTTGGTGTACGAGGTAGTAGATAACTCGATAGATGAGGCTATGGGCGGATATTGTGACGCAATAGACGTGATTATCAATGAGGACAATTCTATATCGGTAAAGGATAACGGAAGAGGAATTCCGGTAGATATTCATAAAAAGGAAGGTGTTTCGGCTTTGGAAGTCGTAATGACCAAGATTGGTGCAGGAGGGAAATTTGATAAAGATTCATATAAAGTATCGGGAGGTTTACACGGTGTAGGTGTTTCGGTTGTTAATGCTCTTTCGGAGAATTTAAAAGCAGAAGTACATAGGGATGGTAAGATCTATGAGCAGGAATATGAACGTGGTAAAACGATGTATCCTGTTAGACCGATTGGTGATACAGACTATCGAGGTACCATCGTAACCTTTAAGCCGGACGGACAAATTTTCCAACAATCTTTAGAATATAACTACGATACGCTGGCAAGTAGGCTTCGTGAGTTATCTTTTCTGAATAAAGGTATTACGATTACCTTAATGGATAAGCGAAACCCTGATGAGAACGGGGAAATTCCAACCGAAACATTCCATAGTGATGAAGGGTTAAAAGAATTTATACGTTTCTTGGATGGAAATCGTGAAATGCTTATCGCCGATGTAATTTCAATGGAAGGCGAAAAGAATGATATTCCCGTTGAGGTAGCAATGGTTTACAACACCTCTTTTAACGAAAATCTTCACTCGTATGTCAATAATATCAACACCCATGAAGGTGGTACACATCTTTCCGGATTTCGCCGTGGATTAACAACCACACTTAAGAAATATGCAGATGCATCGGGAATGTTGGATAAGTTGAAATTTGATATTTCAGGGGATGATTTTCGCGAAGGATTAACTGCTATCGTTTCGGTAAAAGTGGCTGAACCTCAGTTTGAAGGTCAGACTAAAACAAAATTAGGAAACCGAGAAGTGACTTCGGCCGTGAGTCAGGCTGTTTCAGAAATGCTTGAAAACTATTTGGAAGAAAATCCGAATGATGCCAAAACAATTGTACAAAAAGTCATCCTAGCGGCAACCGCGCGTCACGCAGCGAGAAAAGCACGTGAAATGGTGCAACGAAAGACCGTAATGAGTGGTGGTGGTTTACCGGGGAAACTCTCAGATTGCTCAGAGCAGGATCCTGAAAAATGTGAGGTGTTCTTAGTCGAGGGAGATTCGGCAGGGGGAACAGCAAAACAAGGTCGTGATAGAAACTTTCAGGCCATCCTTCCTCTACGTGGTAAAATATTGAACGTAGAAAAGGCTATGCAACATAAGGTTTTCGAGAATGAAGAAATTAGAAATATCTTTACTGCGCTGGGAGTAACAATTGGAACCGAAGACGACAGTAAGGCTCTAAATTTAGAGAAACTGCGATACCATAAAGTGGTGATCATGTGTGATGCCGATGTAGATGGTAGTCATATTGCTACTTTAATCTTAACCTTCTTCTTCCGTTATATGAAAGAACTTATTGAAGCAGGATACGTTTATATTGCTACTCCGCCGCTTTACCTGGTTAAAAAAGGAGCTAAGAAAGAATATGCATGGAGCGACAAAGAACGCGATGCATTAAATGATAAGTTTGGTGGAAGTGCAGCGATCCAGCGTTATAAAGGTTTAGGGGAGATGAATGCAGAACAATTATGGGATACTACCATGAACCCTAACTTCAGAACTCTAAGACAAGTTACTATAGATAACGGTACCGAAGCCGATAGAATTTTCTCAATGCTTATGGGTGATGAAGTACCACCTAGACGTGAGTTTATTGAGAAGAATGCGGTTTACGCTAATATTGATGCGTAAGAAATTTCGTTAAAAATTCTATAAAACCCGCTGCGATCGCAGCGGGTTTTATATTTTAATAGAAAAATTGAAGTTATGAAAAAGTTCATATTCTTAAGTATACTATGTCTGAGTGTTAATGTAACAGCTCAGGAAAATCTGGAAGATCTCCTCGCAGCTGGTGTAGATGATGCAAAACGTTTCGCTACGGCCTACATGACTCCGGCGTTCGAAGGAATGATCTATAATACCTCTAATGGTTGGATCCAATCTGCCGAGGTAAAGAAACCGCTGAAATTCGAAATTTCAGTCATTGCTAACGCAACTTTTACCAAGGATAAACACCGAAGCTTTGTGTTAAATACTTCGGAATACAACAATTTGTATTTTAGAGATGGAAGTACCTCTAAAGAAGTAGCGACGGCCTTCGGTGAGAATAATCCCGAAATTCTAGTCTATGCTGAAGTAACTGATGATACCGGTATTTTTATGGATGAAGTGGAGTTTTTACTACCACAGGGCTTGGCTTCTGTTGATGTAAATATCTTACCTACAGCTTTTTTGCAGGCCAGACTCGGACTCTTTAAAGCTACCGAAGTAAAGGTTCGGTATTTTCCTAAGGTTGAACAGGAAGACGTGAAAGTGGGATTAATTGGTGTAGGGTTACAACATGAATTTACCGAATGGCTTCCCGTAGATAAATTATTTCCGGTTGCGATTTCGGGACTGGTAGCCTATAATAATTTGAATGCCAACTACGATTTTACCGATGATGAAATAATTGAAGGAGAAAACCAACAGTTCGATGTAAAGCAAAACAGCTTTATTTTTCAGTTACAGGCATCAACAAAACTCCCTGTTATTAACTTTTATGGCGGACTTGGTTACGTTACCGGAACTTCTAATTTTGATGTTTTAGGAACCTATAGAGTTAGAGGTGGTATTCCGTTATTTGAAACCACAAGTGAATTTACAAATCCGTTTTCTATAGAAACTAAAGTTTCGGGTGTGAGAGCCAATGTAGGAGCTAAACTGAAGCTCGGATTTTTCGGACTTCATGCAGATTATAATATTGCCGAGTACAATTCGGTATCGGCAGGGATTCACTTCGGAATTTAATAGCTAAAGCCTTAAATATTAATGTATATAATTGTATTTTTGCACAAAATTTGAAAGAACAGAGATTTCTTCCGAAGAAAATAACAAAATAAACCATAAAATCAATTTATAATGAAAGTAACAGTTGTTGGAGCAGGTGCAGTAGGTGCAAGTTGTGCCGAATATATTGCTATTAAAAATTTTGCAAGTGAAGTCGTATTATTAGATATAAAAGAAGGCTATGCCGAAGGTAAAGCGATGGACCTTATGCAAACCGCTTCATTGAACGGATTTGATACGCGTATCGTGGGAACTACGAACGATTATTCTAAAACTGCTGATAGCGACATTTGTGTAATTACCAGTGGGATTCCAAGAAAACCGGGTATGACTCGTGAGGAGTTAATTGGTATCAACGCCGGTATCGTAAAAACTGTTTCTTCTAATTTGGTAAAGCATTCTCCGGATACCATTATTATTGTGGTTAGTAATCCAATGGATACGATGACCTATTTGGTTCATAAAACCACCGATCTTCCAAAAAATCGAATTATCGGTATGGGAGGTGCATTAGATAGTGCTCGTTTTAAGTATCGTTTAGCTGAAGCTTTAGGAGCACCAATTAGTGATGTTGACGGAATGGTAATTGGAGGACATAGCGATAAGGGAATGGTTCCATTAACGCGTTTGGCAACGAGAAATAGTGTGCCTGTTACGGCATTTATTTCTGAAGAAAGATTAGACCAGGTAAAAGAAGATACGAAAGTTGGTGGCGCTACACTTACCGGTTTGCTTGGTACTTCGGCATGGTATGCTCCCGGGGCTGCTGTTAGTGGTTTAGTTCAGGCAATTGCTTGTGACCAGAAAAAAATATACCCTTGCTCAACCCTTCTGGAAGGTGAATACGGATTGAATGATCTATGTATTGGGGTTCCAGTTGTGTTAGGGAAAAACGGAATTGAAAAAATAGTAGGTCTTGATCTGAATGATGCCGAAAAAGCTCATATGAAAGAAAGCGCAGAAGGTGTTAGCAAAACTAACCGGTTGCTGGAGCTATAATAAAGTACTTATTAATTAAACAAACAAAAGTTGCCTCGTGCAACTTTTGTTTTTTATATTTGGCGCATGAACTCGAAATGGTACTTAAGTACTTTACTCCTAATCCTTTTACTGTTCGGATACAGTCAGCAGCAGCGACTTGTTCCCAACCAGGAGATCGTGGTTCAGTTTACACACGAAAATGTTGGAGTAGATGAGGCAGCTAACGCCATCGCTACCGTAAAGCAACAGCTGCAGAACTTAGGAGTTGAGAATATTCAGGTTCGTGAGTATTCGGATGGGAATTTAAAGATCGCTTATTACAGCAAATTAGAGGTTTCCAGAATTCAACAAATTCTATCTAACGAGCCAATTTTGGAGCTCGGTTACAATGCTGTAGAAGGAACTAAGAATTCTTCAGAGCCTTCAAATGACAGCACAGAGCTATACAAATTAAACGTTTGTGAGATCCAAACCGGTTCAAATATAGAGATGGACCTTAAAGGTTATCTGCATGACAATTCATTAGCAAAACAACGATTGCTTAACCCGGTATTTCATTATCCGGCACAGGAAGTTGATTTCAAGTTAGTTTCCGAAGCAATTCACTCTAAAAAACATGTTAATAGAAATGTTTCATTATCAATAGATAATGCTGCTTATATTATTCCTGAAACGAGAGCCGGTCCTACGGCATAAGGAATAGCTATGATGTTACGTGCTCACTTTTAAGAAAATTGATCTCGTTTTTATAACTACTTCCTAAAAATACAACCCATTACATTTTAAGTTAGCTTTCCCTTTTTGAAAGCGCTATTATTCAATAAAAATATTGTCAGATCATACGGTAAATTCTATATTTGCCCTCCCGAAAATTTGGGATAAAAATTTGACCAAAAAATTATAAACAATGCAAAATAAAGGACTCATTACAGTATTTGCTGTATTATTTGGATTGGTAAGTCTTTATCAATTGTCATTTACATACATCGCAAACAAAGTGGAGGATGAAGCGAAAGAATATGCCAATAATGCATATCCCGAAAGCGAACCGAAACTTAGAGACGTTGCCGAGTTGCGATATCTCGATTCTATTGGTGGAAATCCGGTAGTCTTAGGAATTGATTACAACACAGCAAAAGAAAAAGAACTTAACAAAGGTCTTGACCTCAAAGGAGGTATTAATGTTATTCTACAAGTGTCGGTTAAAGATATCTTACAAGGATTGGCAAACAATACTAAGGATGCTGCCTTTAACCAGGCTTTAGACAACGCTTCAGAACTTCAAAAAGATGCACAGGAGACTTATCTTGAGTCATTCTTTAAGGCTTTCGAAGCTCTTCCGGGTGAAAATAACCTGGCATCGCCGGATATTTTCTTTAATAAGAGTTTGGAAGACGATATAAACGCCTCCATGACAAATGATGATGTGAAGCCAATTATCGAAAGAAAAGTTAACGAATCTGTTACTTCTGCTTTGGAAGTACTTAGAAAACGTATTGATAAATTTGGGGTTACTCAACCAAATATTCAACGATTAGGACAGTCTGCTCGTATCCTTGTTGAATTACCGGGTGCTAAAGATGTAGATCGTGTTAAGAAATTACTTCAGAGTACCGCTCAGTTAGAATTCTGGGATGTATACAAGTTCGAAGAAATGCAAGGTTTTCTGTTTCAGGCAGACGCTAAAGTGGCAGAGCTTAAGAAAGCTGAAAAGCCGGAAGCTACAGAAACTGTTGTAGACTCTACAGAAACCGATCCGGACTTAAGTGAGTTACTTGGAGGAGAAAATGTAAACGATACGCTTGCAGATCCTGAAACTACAAACCCAATACTTTCAATGATGGTTTCTCCGGGTTATCAAGGAGGACCGGTTATTGCAACTTTTGCACTTAAAGATACGGCGAAAGTGAACAGTTATTTGCGTATGCCACAGGTAAGATCTCTCTTACCTCAGGCGGATCGATTTGCTAAATTCATTTGGGAAAAACCAAAGGATCTTGAAACAGTAGATGGAGATGTTATTACAACTTCTGCACTTTACGCGATTAGAGGAAACCGTGATATGATACCACCACTTTCGGGAGGTGTGGTGACAGATGCACAGCAGTCTTATGATCAGGTAGGTAGAGTAGCGGTGAATATGCAGATGAACGGTAAAGGAGCTAAGATCTGGGAAGAAATGACCAATCAGGCAAATATCAATCAGAGTCAGATCGCAATTGTATTAGATGAGATCGTTTATTCTGCACCGGGAGTTTCGGTTGCCGGCGGAATTGGCGGCGGAAGAAGTGAGATCACCGGTAACTTCGATATTACCGAAGGACAGGATTTAGCGAACGTACTTCGTGCAGGTAAATTGCCGGCATCTGCAGATATTATTCAGGCAGAAGTTGTTGGGCCTACATTAGGTCAGGAGGCTATCGATAGTGGAATTTTATCCTTCCTATTAGCACTTGGTTTTGTGTTGTTGTGGATGGTTGGATATTACGGGAAAGCAGGGCTTTTTGCCGATGTTGCACTGGTAGTGAACATTCTGTTTATCTTCGGAATTCTTGCTGGTTTAGGAGCTGTATTAACGCTACCAGGTATTGCAGGTATTGTATTAACAATTGGTATGTCTGTTGATGCGAACGTACTTATCTTTGAACGTATCCGAGAGGAACTTCAGAAAGGAAAATTGCAGAAGGATGCTATTAAGGACGGTTTCCAGAATGCACTTTCGTCAATCTTAGATGCGAACATTACAACCGGTCTTACTGGTCTTATTTTATTAGTATTTGGAACGGGACCAATTCAAGGTTTCGCAACTACCTTATTAATAGGTATCCTTACGTCTCTCTTTACAGCGATCTTTATTACAAGATTGTTTATTGATAGTTACACTAAAAATGGTAAACCGTTACATTTCTCAACATCTTTTACCAAGAACCTGTTTAGCAATGTGAATATCAATTTCCTCGGTAAACGTAAAATTGCGTATGTAATTTCCGGGATCATGTTGGTTATAAGTATTGGTTCTTTGTTTACCATCGGACTTAACCAGGGTGTAGATTTTGTTGGCGGTCGTACTTATACGGTTCGTTTCGATAAAGATGTTAACTCTACTCAAATTCAAAATGATATGGTTGCTGTCTTCGGAAGTGCTGAAGCAAAAACCTATGGAGGTGACAATCAGTTAAAGATTACGACTAAATACAAAGTAGATGAAAGCGGAACCGATGTTGACGACGAAATAGAATCGATGCTTTATACCGGTCTGAAGCCAAATCTTCCGGCAGGAATGACCCTTGAAGACTTTAAGGCAGATGACGAAGGTAAAATCGCCGGACGTATGGAGTATTATAAAGTGAGTCCAACGATCGCCGATGATATTAAGAAAGATTCCTTCTGGGCAGTTCTTGGTTCGTTGATCGTGGTGTTCCTTTATATTCTATTGCGTTTTAGAAGATGGCAGTTTAGTTTAGGGGCAGTTGCAGCGGTATTCCATGATGTGTTAATCGTTTTGGGGATATTCTCCCTAACCCATCGCTTTATGCCTTTTAGTATGGAGATCGATCAGTCCTTTATTGCGGCGATTCTAACCGTTATTGGTTACTCGCTTAACGATACCGTGGTAGTATTCGATAGAATTCGTGAGTATTTTAACGAACACAGCACCTGGAAATTTAACAAAGTAATTAATTCGGCTTTAAATAGTACTTTGAGTCGTACATTGAACACCTCGTTAACAACCTTGATCGTATTGTTATCCATCTTCTTTATAGGAGCAGAATCGATTCGCGGACTAATTTTCGCATTGATCGTTGGAGTTGTAGTAGGTACATATTCTTCGTTGTTTATCGCAACACCTGTGATGTTCGATACTGTTAAGAAAAAAGGAATAGACCTTACAGACAAGAAGAAAGAAGAAGAGCCGGTAGAGGCTTAGTGATCTTTCTCTTGGAAACTAAAAAAAACCCTTCGCAATTTGCGAGGGGTTTTTTATTTAAGGATAAAATTACTATTAATTAGAAACTTTATTCCACTGTAATTTATCACCTTTCTCAAGATTCCAGCGATCACTTAATCCTGCATTGACCTCTAGTACGTACTTCGCAATACCTTCGGAAGGTAAGGGAGTAGGATCTAAAGGTTTTGCATTTTTCTGTATGCTAACAATTTCGTCTGCACTGTTTATAAAGATGATGTCTAAGGCAAATTCGGTGTTTTTCATATAAAATGAACGCATGGTTTCATCGTCAAAAACGAACAACATTCCCTGAGAATCGAGCATGGATTTTCGATACATTAAACCGGTTTGAGTTTGATATTCGTCATCTGCTATTTCAACATCTAAACGCGTAATAATAGAGTCTGAACTTGCCTTTCGCAGCGTTGCTTCAGCTTCTTTTTTAAACACAACTTCCCGCGTGAGCACTTTTTCTTCCGAAGAATTCTTACAACTTATACCCACAACCAAAAAGCCTGCGGTAAGTGCAGAAATAATCACTTTTTTCATACTATTCAATACGTTTTTTAGCCGATTGCACTACAAAGTAAACGCCCAGTAAAATAAATGGAATACTTAACCATTGACCCGTATTTAATGCCCAATCTGCGCGTTCGCCAACTTGTGCCTCCTTTACGAATTCTACTATAAATCTAACCGTCCAAAGTAAAATTAGAAACGCTCCAAATAAAAAGCCGAGTTGCTTTCTTTTTTCGGTCTTCCAGTAGATTAACCACAAAATTAAAAACACGATGATATACCCGGCAGATTCGTACAACTGAGCAGGGTGTCTGGGAAAATCCTCACCTAACTGCTTAAAAATTACACCGTAATCACTATTGGTAGCTTTCCCGATAATTTCAGAATTGATAAAATTTCCAATTCGAACGAAAATTGCTCCACAGGCAACCGGAATTACAATGCGGTCCAAGATCCAGAGTACCGGTTTTTTCAATACCTTTTTGCTGTACAGGAACATTGCGATGATCACTCCAATTGCAGCACCATGACTTGCCAAACCTTGAAAGCCGGTGTATTCGAAAGTAGGAACGGTTCTAAAGGGTAAAAAGATAGAAATTGGATCCTCAAAAATAAGTTCACTTTGATAAAACAACACATGCCCAAGTCGTGCGCCTAAGAGGATAGCGATCACCATATAGATAAAAAGGCTGTCGAGTTTTTCTAAGGGTTCCCCTTCGTTTTTAAAGATTCGTTTAGTAATAAACCATCCCAGAGTAAACGCTATCACGAACATTAAACTGTAATAACGAACCAGAAAAAAGCCCAAGTCAATTCCTTCAGAAGGATCCCAGACAAAACTTAAGTAGTGCATAGTATTTTTTTAAAGAGATTACACCTAAAAATTTGGCGATCTAAGCGTAAAGATAGCAAAAAGCATAAAGGCAAACAGATACTATTCCGGCTTTTCTTTTCTCGGAGGGACAGGGTCATGACCATGACCACCCCATGGATTACAGCTTGCAATTCTCTTAACCGAAAGCCAACTTCCCTTGAATAAACCATGTACACGCAAAGCCTCAATTGCATACGATGAGCATGTTGGGGTATAACGACAGCTTGAGGGTAAAATAGGTGAAATTAAAACCTGATACCCTCGTATAAGAAGTATGAACGGGTATGTAAGTATTTTTTTCAACTGTGTGGAAATTAAAAAATGGATTAGTTGAAAGAGAACGTGGTTCCCTCTTTTCCATCCTTCAGTTGGATACCAACTTCCAATAATTGGTCTCGTATTTGATCACTTGTTGCAAAATCTTTATTCGCTCTCGCCTTATCTCTAAGTTGAATTAAAAGTTCAACAGTTCCCGTGAGTTTATCTGTATCATTATTTCCTTCCGAAGCAATATCGATCAATCCTAACACATCGAAAATAAAATCATGCATAGTTTTCCGAAGTAATTCGAGATCTCCCTTCGAAATTGTTTCATTTCCGTCTTTAATTCCGTTAATGAATTTAGCGGCATCGAATAATTGAGCAATGAGAATCGGACTGTTAAAATCGTCGTTCATTGCATCGTAGCAGGACTGCTTCCAACTATTAACATCAAAACTACTGGTTTTTTCTACGGAAAGACCTTCTAGTGAACGATAAGCATCCATCAATCTGTTAAAGCCCTTTTCTGAAGCGACCAAAGCATCATTAGAAAAATCTAAAATGCTTCTGTAATGTGCCTGAAACATAAAGAATTTGGCTACGGTTGGAGAAAAAGCCTTACTTAAAATGTTATTGTTTCCTGAAAAAAGCTCCTCGGGAAGAATATTATTTCCGGTAGATTTAGACATTTTCTTACCATTTAAAGTAAGCATATTGGCATGCATCCAAACATTAACCGGTGATTGCTTATTGGAAGCTTCGGCTTGCGCAATTTCACACTCGTGGTGTGGAAATTTAAGGTCCATACCGCCCCCGTGGATATCGAACTGATTTCCGAGATATTTTGTGCTCATGGCGGTGCATTCAAGGTGCCAACCGGGGAAACCGTCGCTCCAGGGTGAAGGCCATCTCATAATATGTTGAGGTTCCGCTTTTTTCCAAAGCGCGAAGTCCTGCGGATTTTTCTTTTCGCTCTGACCGGCTAATTCCCGCGTATTTGTGATCATATCCTCGAGGTTTCTTCCGCTTAATTTTCCGTATTCATGATCCTCGTTAAACTTGTTCACATCGAAATAAACCGAGCCATTCTTTTCGTAGGCGTAACCTTCATCTAGAATAGTTTTAACAATATTGATCTGTTCAATAATATGACCGGTCGCAGTGGGTTCAATACTTGGTGGAAAAGCGTTGAATTTTGCCATTGTATCATGGAAATCGACCGTGTATTTCTGAACAACTTCCATGGGTTCCATCTGCTCAATACGAGCTTTTTTCAGAATAGGATCGTCTCCGCTTTCCCCGTCGTTTTCAAGATGCCCCGCATCGGTAATATTTCTAACATAGCGTACTTTGAAACCCAAATGTTTCAGATATCTGAAAACAAGATCGAAAGATAAAAAAGTTCTACAATTCCCCATATGAACATTACTGTAAACAGTAGGTCCGCAGACATACATCCCTACAGCGCCTTCATGAATTGGGATAAATTTTTCTTTCTTTTTAGAAAGTGAATTATAAATGTAAAGCTCTTGTTTTTCGAAAAGATTCATCTAAAGTACTTAAGGTAAAGATTAAAATTCGGTTTCCAATTGAATGTAATCCAGGAATTCACGTCGTGTTTCAGGATTTTTGAATTTTCCTCCAAATTCACTGGTAACTGTACTGCTATCGATATCGCGAATACCCCGAGAATTAACGCAGAGGTGTTTTGCATCAATAACACAAGCGACGTCATCAGTATTCAATACTTGTTGCAATTCCTTGACAATTTGCATCGTAAGGCGCTCCTGGACTTGTGGGCGCTTCGCGTAGTAATCTACAATACGATTCATCTTTGATAACCCTACAACATTTCCGTTAGATATATATGCAATATGTGCTTTACCTACAATGGGGAGTAAATGGTGTTCACAGGTAGAGTACAAGGTGATGTTTTTCTCCACTAACATCTCATTGTATTTATATTTATTGTCGAATGTCGAGGCTTTTGGTTTTCTGTCGGGGTGAAGCCCTCCAAAAATTTCCTGAACAAACATTTTAGCGACTCTGGTAGGGGTTCCTTTTAAACTGTCGTCTGTAAGGTCCAGTCCCAGAGTGTGCATTATATTGTGAACGTCTTTTTTAATTAACGCGATTTTTTCAATATCACTGAGTTCAAAAGCATCTGTGCGCAGCGGAGTTTCCGTAGAGGCTCCTAAATGATCATCTCCCATTGCTTCTATAGCTTTCAGCTGTTTTTCTAAATCCATAGATGTAAAATATAGTGTCTGTGTAAAATATAGTCTGCAAAGATACACATTCGACTCCTGCTATGAAAAATTGAATATCACTATTTTTACTTTTCGAACTCAAGTATTTTCATAAAATTTTCATAAATTCCCCGAATTATTCAAAATTGACTATGAAAAAGATTTCCCCACGAGTGTTTAAGTTCTTCTTATTTTTGCTTTTTTCCCCTTTAATATCACTGGCTCAGGGTCCTGGGTCGTTATTTGTTGATGCGGGTCCCGATGTAACAGCAGATTGTACAACGGGTGGTTGCGCCGATATTACAGCAACTTTTTTAGAGACTTTCGACACCTCCGGTTCAAACTATACAGTAAATTCTGTTCCTTACACTCCTCCCTTTCCATTTGATGGATTGGCTAACTCGATAAATATTTCTACGGACGATGTTTGGTCACCCGTGGATACTTTACCTTTTGAATTTTGTTTCTTCGGAAGCCTTGAACAGGATTTTCAAGTAGGATCCAATGGTGTGATTCGTTTTGATGTGGATCCGGGTGATACGAGTAACGGTTGGAGTTTTGATACAGATCTCCCTTCAAATACTCCGGATGCACTTGGTGAGGCGAATGTGTTCACGCCAGTTCATGATATTCATCCTTCCATTAACCCGGGTAATGAAATTGGATATGAAGTGTTGGGAACTTTCCCTAATAGAGTATTAGTGGTTTCCTATTTCGAAGTAGCGCTTTTTTCAGGTTCATGTAACGCTCTTGAGGCAACGCACATGGCTGTGTTTTATGAGTTTTCGAATGTTATTGAAATTTATATAAGAGATAAACCTTCCTGTCCAACTTGGAATAACGGTAACGCGGCAGTTGGTATTCAAAACGATGCCGGAACTGTGGCCTATGTGCCACCGGGAAGAAATACGTCAGATTCTCCGTGGACTACGACAAACGAAGCGTGGAGTTTTAGCCCTATAGGAGCTCCTACCTATGTATTTGAATGGTTAGATTCTACTGGGGCTGTAATTGGGACGACACCCACTATTAATGTATGTGTTTTAGGTCCGGAAGTATTTACTGCAAGAGTGACATACACCAATACTTGTAATGGTGAAGTCGTGGTTTTATCAGACGATGTGACGGTAACTCCAAGTGCTACATTTACAGTAGATTTAGGTCCGGATATTGAAACATGTGATACTACCCCAATTGTGCTGGACGGAGATACTATGACTCCAGGGGTAACTTATCAATGGTTTCTTAATGCTGTGCCAATAGCCGGGGCTACTAACCCCACTTATGTGGTTACCGCACCAAATTCCGGTACATACAGATGTACTGCTTCCGATGGTGTTTGTGATGTTTCAGACGAGGTTGAGATTATTTTTAATCCTCAACCTGTGGCAAATCAACCTAATAATCTATTTATCTGTGATGACGGCTCCACACCCGGTATATTCGATTTAACTGTGAATAATGCTGTGGTTTTAGGTGCTCAGGACCCTTCTTTGTTCAATATTACATATCATAACTCCCAAGCAGATGCCGATAGTGGCGCTGCACCAATAGTAACACCGGCATCTTATTTAATTACGGGTACTACGGAAACTATTTATGTAAGAATTGAAGATCTTTCCGGAAATTGTTTCGATACCGAATCTTTTATTATAGAATTTAGAAGTGCGATAGCAGGTGCTGTCAATTCTCCTTACTATTTATGTGATCAAGACGGAACAGGTGATGAAGAAGTAAATCTTTCTGCTCTTTTTGATGCTACTGTACTGGGAACTCAAAGTCCATTCGACTTTTCTGTTACTTACCACCTAAGTCAGGCAGATGCCGACGGTGATATAAATCCGTTGCCTAACCCTTACAATGTAACAGTTTCTCCAACAACAATATTTATACGACTTGAAAACGATGCGAACCCGTCTTGTTTTGATACAACACAAAATTTTGATATTGAATTAGATTCACCTCCGGTGATCAACATGATGCCGGATTCTCTGATTTTATGTGATATAGATAATGACGGATTTACCACTTTTACGTTAAGTGATGCTGACGCTAATATAACCTTGGGTGACCCTACATTAACAGTTACTTATCATCCAACCTTATCTGATGCTCAGAATAACTTGAATGTTCTTCCAAATTTATATAACAACGATGATCCCTATCTGGATATCGTGTTTGCCAGAGTGGAAAGTACTAATAGTACTTGTTATAATACCGTAGCATTGACGCTCGAAGTTCGTGACACTCCTATGGTCGTACCTCCTGGTGGTCCTTTGCGTTT